>NZ_WTWX01000104.1 GCF_009870785.1 Paenibacillus sp. An7 | reverse complement strand
TGGCTAACGTTCGATAAGGATTTGCTCTTCGTACTTTGGCAAAGAAGTGAAACTTACGCATTAAACGTAAGATTTTTTTATGATTCATGGGCCGCCCGGCTTTTTCAGCCACTTCCATATACAAACCACGATAACCAATTTTCCCATTGGCTTGATCATAAATTTCTTTTAGAAAGAGATAATCTTGATAGTCTGATTCTTCACTGAGGGCTCGTTTCTCTCCGTTTTGAAGCCACTTGTAATAGCCACTAGGACTTACTTTAGCCACTTCAC
>NZ_WTWX01000045.1:5906-6653 GCF_009870785.1 Paenibacillus sp. An7 | reverse complement strand
ACGTGTACTAAGTTAAGTTTGTAGTCATGTACACCGTGTGTTTGTATAGTAATAGATGCCGAATATTTCAAAAACCATAATTTCTAATCAAGCTAATCAATTTAAACAATCGAATATGATTCAGATAGCAACTGTGGTCGCTATAGAGGCTATAGAAACTACCCACTAGTTAACTGTTCTCTAGGTAATGAAGAGAAGTGATAGCTGCTCTAAGCAATATTGATGAGAGCAGAACAACGAAGAGAATTCTATACAAGTAATTTACACGTACGTACACGTGTACGTACGTGTTGTTAAAGATGAACAGAATTAGATCATTATCATAGGGATAGACACATGAACTGAGCATGTTGTCATGGACGATAAAACTAATGAATGTTTAAAGAGTAAACGATCGAGCAGTTCAAAGGGTCATATCGCGACACATTGTTAGCAATATAGCAAGATTCAAATAGCAGCTGTGGTCGCTTTAGAGACTAAAAGGACTACCCACTAGTTAACTGTTCTCTATGTATCAAGAGAAGTGATAGGTGCTCTAAGCAATATTGATGAGAGCAGAACCAACGACGAGCATTCTATTGATATCCCTGAAATAAATTACACGTACGTACACGTATACGTACGTGTAATAGAAACTGAACTGGATTGGATCACTATCATAGCTAGGGATAAATCTAAGAGCTGGGTTGGTTTTTATAGACGATATAACCATGAAAGTGTAAATCTGATACTAGCTTAGGACACTAT
>NZ_WTWX01000045.1:0-5806 GCF_009870785.1 Paenibacillus sp. An7 | reverse complement strand
AGAGGCTATAGAAACTATCTACTAGTAGCTGTTCTCTAGGTAAATCAGGAGAAGTGATACTTGCTCTCATCAATATTGATTAGAGCAGCACGAAGAGAATTCTGCTCTAATCCTTGAAATAATTTACACGTACGTACACGTATACGTACGTGTTGTAGAAGATGAACAGAATTAGGCCATTATCATAGGGATAGATACATGAACTGAGTTTGTTGTCATGGACGATAAATCAATCTAATGAATGTTTACAGAGTAACGATCGAGCGGTTCAAAGGGTCATATCACGACACATTGCTTAGTATGATTCAGAAAGCAGCTGTGGACGCTATAGAGGCTATAGAAACTATCTACTAGTAGCTGTTCTCTAGGTAAATCAGGAGAAGTAATACTTACTCTAGGCAATATTGATGAGAGCAGAACCAACGAAGAGTATTCTACTCATCTCCTTGAAATGATTTACACGTACGTATACGTATACGTACGTGTAGTTGAAGATGAAGTAAATTAGATCATTAACATAGGGAATAAACTCAAGAGCTGAGTTTGTTGTCATACGATACGATTATGAATGTTTGCAGAATAAACGATCGAGCAGTTCGAAGGGTCATATCACGATATCATTGCTGTATGATTTAGATAACAGCTGTGGACGCTACAGAGGCTATAAGGATTACCACTAGTTAACTGTTCTCTAGGTAATCAGGCGAAGTGATACCTGCTCTAAGCAATACTGATAAGATCAGAACCAAGAGGAGGTTCCACTATAGCCTTAAAATAATCTACACGTACGTACACGTATACGTATACGTACGTGTATTAGAAGATAAACTAAATTAGATCATCATTATCATAGGAACTGGGTTTGTTGTCATGGACGATACGGTATGAAGGTTTGCATCGAGCAGTTCAAAGGTCATATCGCGACATCATTGCTATTTAATTCAAAAAATATAGCAAGATTCAGATAGCAGATGTGGTAGCCATAGAAGCTATAAGTACTACCCACTAGTAAACTGCTCTCTAGGGTGATCAAGAGAAATAATTGAGCAGATCAAATGAAGAAATTATAATAACATCCTTCAAATAAATCACACGTACGTACACGTATACGTACGTGTAGTAGCAGATCGACTGAATTACATGCTTACTACAGCTAGGGACTTATAGAGATAACACCAAAAGCTGGTTTATTTTCACTGGTTAGATATAGCAAGATTCAGAAAGCAGCCATGGTAGCTATAGAAGCTAAAAGGACTACCCATTAGTTAACTGTTCTAACTGTTCTCTAATATTATCAGGGAAGTGACATCTGCTCTAATTGATATTGATGAGAACCGACAAAGATGTTTCCATTAATATTTTTGAAAAAAACTAACACGTACGTATACGTACGTGCAGGATTAGAAGAACTGAACTAGATCATTATTATAGAAAGGGACATATATTGGCTGAGTTTTTTGTCATAGATGATACAGCTATGAAATTAGGTTCAGTTATTAGCAGGACGTTATAAAAAACCTACCTACTAGTTAACTGTTCTCTAGTTATCACTTAACGAAAGTCCTCTCCGTTTATATATTTTACACGTACGTATACGTATACGTACGTGATCTAAATTAAGCTAGCTATAGATACATAAGCAAGCTATTGTTATGGACGATACAACTATGAATTTATTGCTGGGAATGTGTGTAACCTAGCTCCCTCTTCGTACAAGGAAGCACAAAAAGATAATTCACGTGTAAGAGATCAAATAATTATCTGATCAATCTCTTACATGTACGTGTCCAAAATGCTCAAGTAGAATCAACATAGTCAATAATTCGCTTTTTAGCTATAAATCATACCTCTATTCACAACCAATTTGTTTAGAAATGGTAACGGAAAAAGCCCCTCTCCATCAGAACACTGATCAAAAGGTCGTGTGCTGGAATTTTGACTGGTTATATCACTACCATAGCTAGGCATAGATAACAGGATAAAGTTTGTTGTCAGATGTTAGGTCAAAAAGAGTGAAGCAATATTGATATGAGTAGAACCAATGAGAGATTCAACTCATATTTTATTCAAATAATTTACACGTACGTATACGTATACGTGTACGTACGTGTAATCGTTATAAACATTTTTAATTTAGCTTCTAAAAGAAATATGAGTTGAATTTTCTTTTTCAAAGACTAGTCAAATATGATCGTATGAACCGATATATAATAGTAGGAAGTGTTTCTAACTGAGCGTGCTTCTAAAGGAGAAATTTATATTATGAAAAAAATACTGAATTTTGATGGAAAAAAGTCTGATATGCTTATCGAGATACAAAGATACTCTGATTCTATTCAGAGACTGTTAATTGGAGAAGTAGGAAGAACTTCTACTGTTACTTTTATGAAGTATGGCGGTATTCAGGTTGAAATTACAATGTACGTACTTCTTGTTGGAGAAAGTAATCATTTTCTTATCTCAGTGACGAACAAGATAACTGAAGAAGGTTATTTTTTTGTTTATGAAGGTGTATGGGACCATGAACTGGTTATTAGTACACTTTATAGTTACAACCTCACATGTTTTAGAGAAGCAAATTTCAAAGACCATCGTGGAATATTGAAGGAGATTGGAGACTTAATGTACCTCGTTCTTACTGAATTTGACGGGCGATTTCTTTTAAGTATTGATTATGATAACAAGGAAAAGATAATAGTGAAAAAAGATGTGTACGAAGTGCTTACAGATTTAGAATGGATTGAAGAGGTTATGGAAGAAAATTTTCATTGATTTCTTAAGAGTTCAAGTTATCAGTTCGAAATAATTTTTAATGACTTCATTATGATGCATTTATAAATTTAGCAGCTTAATTTCATAATAAAATAATAGATCCAATAATCTCATATACGACATCGAGTCTATCTGTTTAATTAGTTACGAAATAGCAGCTGTCTGTTATGGTGAAATTTAATCTAGACGGTCTTATTAAAAGTATGTTCAAAGAGTTATTGTTTTATACATATACGATCCAATATTAAACCTCGATGTATAAGAACAAACAAAAACTATTCTATTATTCACTAAAATCAAAACTGAGCTATCTTTTTGTCAAGGTTATTAAATTTAGATAGTTCATATAACCACTTTAAATTTTACGAATAAAATAGGCATATTCTTAAAAAAACTTTAATAGAATAATAATGTAAAAGCAGCTGAAAAATAGCCACGTTTGATTATTCAATCAAACGTGGCTATTTCAATTTTTAAATAATAATGGGCTCTGTTAAAGATTAATGTTGAGAATTAAATCTCTGTATTCCATTTTTTAAATAACCACTATTGAAGGGGATGCTGATTTTTTCGCGCGAATTATTATAAAATGCCAAAAAGGATTAACCCTACGGTATTAATACCCAAGTTACTACACATATGTACAAACCAAGAAGTATATAAAGAATGCGATGCTTGGTTTAATAAGTGAAATACAATACCAGAAACAAACAATCCGATTATAGCTAATACAAAGATCCACCAGTCATACCAACCAATCATCATCGCTACATGATAGAGAGCAAATAAGGTGGCGCTTGTTATGTATGTTAACCACCTGTTGCTTACATTGAAGAATACGGTCCCGAATCCTCGAAAGAAAAACTCTTCTAAAAACGAATTAATCAACGAAATGTACAAAGCTACTATTATAAAATTAGATGCACTTACTCCAACCGAATCATTTAAACTGGTTGTGATATTAGAAAAATCGATGAAAGGCTTTAATAAAAAATATCCACCTACGATGATCCCGTACACAAGTCCCCCGTAGCTCAAGGATTTTCTAAAAGAACTCTTCGAAAACTTAAATAGACCGAGCAATTCCGCTTTTTTAAATTTCCACAATAAAGCGAAAGGGACCAGACCGAAAAGAAAAATCTTAATAAACGATTTTGGTGCGTAACCTAGTGCCCAAACAGCGTCTACAAATGCTAAGATCGTGCAACTAATAACAAAATATAAAAAAGTTAAAAAGAAACGCAAAATCACTCACACCTTTTATAAAAATCATAAATTTTTCTATCTTGAAATTAATTTTAATAATTTTCAACATTAACATTTAACAGATTCTAATAATAAGGGAATAGCAGGATGAATCTTACTCATTGCAAGCTCTTTAACTTCATCAGTTACATGTGTGTAAATTTGAGTGGTAGAGATATCTTCGTGACCTAGAAGCTCTTGAACAGTACGTAAATCTGTACCGTTTTGCATTAAACTAGTTGCGAATGAATGTCTTAGTTTGTGGGCAGAAAGCCTCTTTCCAGCAAATTGAGGATATTGTTCCAATAATGTTGTGAAAGTTTTTTCGGCGATCGTTTGCACCATACGCTTACTGATTCTACCCCGGCGCTGTGATATAAAAAATGCAGTTTCTTTACTGTACCAAGGTTCTAAGCGGCTTGCTAAATAGGCTTGTAATAACTGATTTAATTCAATTGGAAGGGGAATGTATCTCCATTTATCTCCTTTTCCTAAAACTGCAATCCTAGAATTATCTTTATCAAAATCCGTAACGTTTAGTTTCACAATTTCACTTACTCGGAGTCCCGCATAAGCCATAAGAGCAATGATGGTTATATCACGGATAATGTGTCTACCATGGACAAGTTCTAAACACGCATCTAGAGCTTCCTTTTGAAGATACGTAGGCTGCCGATTTTTCTCCACTTTTGCTTTTTCGATTTCCACTGCTGGATTGCTCACAGCAACTTTAAACTTTACCATCACTTTATAGAACAGCCGAATCGCTGATAGACAACGGTTACGGTAACGCGGGCCAGCACCTTTTTCACGGACCTCAGTCAGATAATACATGACATCGATATCAGTTACCTCTTTTACAGACTTTCCATCCAAACTTATTAAAAAGTGTTTTACATCATGTAGGTAACCTTTCTGAGTTTCTTTCGAATATTCACGATCTTTCATATATACAATAAAAAGCCTAATTTCATGGTCATATTGCTCAAAGACTTCTGCATAATCCATCAGCCCACCACCTTAAAAATCGATTAAAAACGAAATTGCGTTAAATTCTTATTTAATGAAATTTAGTATAACATTAATAAACGATATAGATAAATATGGAACCTATTAGTTTATTTAGCTTCTTATGTTATTCGATTAAGTTTCATAACTCATTATAAAAACAAACAAAACCTTTTTGGTGTATTTGTAGTCTGTAGTCTTAAGTATAGAAACAACGGTAGGAAAACAATCAGTATTTGATATAGAGGAGCAACGGCATCTGATTTTTCAATGTCGTTTCTTTTTTTATATTATTTTAAATTGTATAAATCACAAAAAGAAAATTGAGAGCGTATATATTTAATTGATTATTGTAAAGGAGGAGATTCTGGTTAATCTATCAAAGATTCCAACTGTGACAAGGTTTGTTTGACATTAGAGTCTGTTTTCCCAGCAAGATTGATATTAATTGGATCGAGAACATCCTTTGACCTTATTTTAGCGATGCTAGATCTAGCTTCCATTTTACGAATCCACAACAAAAAGTGGCGTTTAGGTGCTTCTGTTGATATCAATTAGCTTTGGTTTACTCACTAAGGACAACAATGACGGAACGAAATCACTAATTATATTTTTGCAGTATATGAAAAATTAGAAATAGAATTTATTCATCCGTACTTAGCTGATTTTTCCCGTCTTAAAAATTCTTAGTCTGTCAAAGTGTATTAATTGATCGATTCAATAAATCTCCCTCGAAATGATTTAAATAACTCACTCTGGCTCATGAATTCGCAGGATTTCT
>NZ_WTWX01000103.1 GCF_009870785.1 Paenibacillus sp. An7 | reverse complement strand
AAATTGTTGCCGCAATTTTAGGACCAATACCGGGAATCGACTGGATTAAATCATACTCTTCAATTTCTTCAGCGAGAGCATCTATGTTCTTTTCCAATTGAGATAGATGCTCTTGGTACTGAAGAATGAGCGAAATCAAAACTCTCAGGTTAATCAAGTGACTAGAGTACATATTCTGTTGAAAAGGGTTTTGTTTTGCCGCATGTAGTAGACGTTTAACTCGGACAGAGATCCAATTCTCTGACCTTCCTCGTTTTGAGGAGAGTAGTTCTTTGAATTTAGA
>NZ_WTWX01000102.1 GCF_009870785.1 Paenibacillus sp. An7 | reverse complement strand
ACCTGTGACAACTCGATTAACAGTCGAGTGCTCTACCAACTGAGCTATCAGGGAAAATTTATGGAGCCAAGCGGGATCGAACCGCTGACCTCCTGCTTGCAAGGCAGGCGCTCTCCCAGCTGAGCTATGGCCCCTCATCGTTAAATAAATGATTCAGTAAAAATATAACCTAAAAGGTTAATTGCTTGGCGGCGTCCTACTCTCCCAGGACCCTGCGGTCCAAGTACCATTGGCGCTGGAGGGCTTAACGGTCGTGTTCGGGATGGGTACGTGTGGAACCCCCCAA
>NZ_WTWX01000044.1 GCF_009870785.1 Paenibacillus sp. An7 | reverse complement strand
AGAAAATTCTAGTTGAGTCGTAAGTATTGCCATTTTTAGCAAGAGAGACAAGCATTACGTGCAACTTTCCCAATCAATTTCATAATCGATTTCATCTTCTTAACCTTCTTCTCCTTCACGTTGTATTGGTGCAGAGCCCGAAATTCTGAGTTGGTCATCACCATACACATGGTCACGAGATAGAGGAAACGACGCAAACGGGGTCGACCACGTTTGCTAAGTACCATCTTCCCTCGCCACTTCCCAGAACTTGCTTCAGCTAAGTTCATACCGGCGTGACGTAGTAGAGCATTTCCATGTGCATAACCGCTTAGATCACCAGCCTCACCAAGAATGCCAGCTAAGCTGGTTGCATTTACACCTGGGATTTCGAGCAGTTTACGAGCATAAGGAATACGCCCCAATATCATGTGGAGTTCCTGCTCAATCTGTTCAAGTTGGCGCTGAGCCAAGTCATATTCTTCTAAGAGTTGCTGTAGATGAAGTTTGTGGGCGTGAAGTGCTTGCGTGGCACCTACACTGCATTTCGCAAGTGCAATAAGTTGCTCTGCACGTTTGACACCAGCATGACGTTTCACGAATTGCTTCCAGCCAGCCAGAACTTGTTCAGTGGATAACCGGCTAATTTCTTTGGGTAATGGGAAGAGCCGAAGTGTAGCGATAGCACTGGTGCAAGTAAGAATCTTAAATACCTGACGCAGTTCAGGAAAGACAATATCTACCCAGCGATGAATCTGATTTACCGCACTGTTGAGACGTTTGGTCACGGTTTCTCGATTCGCCATAAGAATACGGAGTTCTTCGTAAGATTCTGCAAGAAATCGAACGGGAGAGTAGTATCCATTTTTCATTATATCTGCGATGACCAGCGCGTCTTTATGATCGCTTTTCGATGGCGTATTGTCCCGGTTTTCTTTGTTCTTTTTAACAAGATGGGGATTTACAAGCACAGTCTCAATACCTTGCGAATCCAGCCAGCGAGCCAGGCTAAGCCAATAATGTACCCGTAGGCTCCATACCAACAATGACTTTCTGAAGCTTATAGGATTTCAATAAATCTTGGATCCAACGTTTGAGAAAATTGAAACCTTCTAAATGATTGACGAATTTTAGGGGTGTGCCAAGTGCAATTCCTCGAAAGCTCACAGCCCGGGCAACATGGACTTCCTGAGCGATATCTACACCGACCACCAGATGATGAACGGTAATGTTTTCAATGAGTTGATTTTGTTTTTCTTGTGCTTTAAACTTCATGTTAGAGCGACCTCCTGATGTGGATTTTAAGGGCTTTTGACCCGTTGCGTACTCCCATCGTACAGAGGCGCTCTTTCTATTCAAACTCCAAATTTTTCGTTTTACAGGAATTCTAACGATAAACGTTAGTTCAAGAAAGGAGTATATATTTTAAAACCGATTTACGATTTCTGCAGCCAAGAAAGCAAGAAAGTAGGAGGTTTAATTTATGAGAGCTCCTCTGAAGTGGATAAGAGCCCTACTAAACCTTAGGGACAATCCGTTTAATATCTTATATTGGCTACTGCTGATAGCTTTTGTATATGTCTTGGTAGGTTTTTTGGGAATGAACTGGTCATGAATCCTTCCTTTAATTGTACGTATGAAGCTAACGAAAAAACGATAGCTGAACACAGCAGGGAGCAGCTTGCCAGTTGGCAGGCTGCTCCCTTACTTATGCAATACCAGCTAATAGCTTGTCAAGATTACCAGTAAAATGAACTTAAGTCATGTGGTATATTAAAAATAAGCATCCCAAATAACCCTCCAATCCCTTTTGTTTTGGAAGGTTATACCAAAGTGAAAATAGTTAGGCAGTACGGAAAGATTTTTTACTTTTCAGGATGACATAAAGCCAATGAACTAGCTTATTTGCACATGCGACTAATGCTACTTTATGTGGCTTTCCTTCTGCTCTTTTGCGATCATAAAAATCTTTAAGTCGCACATTACGAGAACGAATAAGTCCACACTGGACGGCCATAACTAGCGCATAACGAAGTTGCCTGGAACCACGTTTGGTAATTCGATTTCGTGTTGCCGTAAACTTTCCAGATGAGAAAACACTTGGATCAATGCCTGAAAAGGCTACTAGTTTCTTGGGATGATCAAAACGGTCGACTTCTCCAATTTCAGATAAAATTGTTGCCGCAATTTTAGGACCAATGCCGGGAATCGACTGGATTAAATCATATTCTTCAATTTCTTCAGCGAGAGCATCAATGTTGTTTTTAATTGAGACAGATGCTCTTGGTACTGAAGGATGAGCGAAATCAAAACTCTCAGGTTAACCAAGTGACTAGAATACATATTCTGTTGAAAAGGGTTTTGTTTTGCCGCATGTAGTAGACGCTTAACTCGCACACAGATCCAATTCTCTGACCTTCCTCGTTTTGAGGAGAGTAGTTCTTTGAATTTAGACTTAGGCATTTCTTCATCCGACTGCAACACCAAATATGAAGTCGGAAACTCATTTAGAAATCGAAGTGAAATGTTAGAATAGATGTCCCCGAAAACACCTTTGTACGTAGGGAAAACTTGATCAAGAACAGCTTGAAACTGCAGTTTAATCTGTACACACATCTTTGAAAGAGACTCATATTGTCTTGTTAGATAACGCAAATTAAGCAGCTGAACACCTCTTTTTTTATAGGGCTCAAATTCCTCTTTATAGTACAACTCTCCGAGCAAATAGGCATCAGCAGCATCTGTCTTCACCTTTCGAAGGTTGGACTTTCTAAGCCGATTTGAGATGAGCGGATTAATGACAATATACAAATAATGATGCTCCTCTAAAAACTGAACAACGGGACTCTGATAATGCCCGGTAGCTTCGAGAAGTAGCATTGGACGTAGTCCAGCAGCATGTTCAACATCCTGAATAATTTGAAGTAACTTCGCCAGCCCTTCTTGGGTATGTTCGAATTTAAACGTCCCTCTGTACGGTTTACCTCGCTCTAAAAAGGCTTGTCCATGGCTTTCATTTTTAGAAATATCCAGGCCAATCACTGGATTCATTTAAATGCACCTTCCTAATTTAGATTTACCGGTAGCCCCTGTGATTTCCTCTTGTCGCTCCATAGCATCGCTTGTTATACGGGATCAATGTCCCAACCAGCTTCAATCATGGTCATGACAAGTAGGGGTGAACATGATTGCACTCGGGATCAAGTCCCACCGGCAGGTACGTTCGACCCGGCTACCTTAATTCTTAAAGCTAATGAAAAAAGGGTCAACCAGAAAGAACTGGTTGACCTCATAATACGAACCGGCAGGTTACCTTAATTACACAAAGTGATGGATAAGATATAAATATAAGAGTTCTCTCCCAAACTATTAGAAAATTATTATGGTACGATGTCCTTATTCGGTTGTTTCAAGGGAAGGAAGATACCGTGCTAAATACTCAGGATGTTGCAATAAAAGCATTAACTTGTTATTCAATTACTTATCAATCAATAGCTCATATTGGCCAAAATGCAAACACCATCTATAAAGTTACAGATAAGGAAAGTAACTGCTATAGTTTGCGAATACATCTATCAAAAAATGATTCGATGGAAAGTATTTGGTCTGAGGAAAAAGTCATCCATTCAGAAATGATTTGGCTGGAATCATTAACAAATGATACTGATCTGGTGTTGCCATCACCTATAAAAAATAACATTGGTGAATATGTTACTAAGATAGCTGATATGAACTGTACATTGGTAAAATGGGTAGATGGTGAGCAAAAACAATTTGTTCCAACAGTCAATGATGCCGAGTGTGTAGGCGATTTGATCGGGAAGCTTCATAAACAATCGTCTTTTTGGAAGATTCCGTCATCATTTACTCGGCCGTCCTTTGATAATTCTAGAATTTCACAATCATTAGAAAAGCTTAAACAGGTTGCTAACGGTGGTGAACTCAATAAAAATGATGTGGAAATTTTGCGATTGGCCGGAGAGAGTGCAATTTTAATGATGAACGACATAGAAAGAACACCTGGAAATTGGGGGATAATTCACGCAGATTTGATTCCAAGTAATTTTGTGTTTCATGAACAAGAAGCTAGAGCCATTGATTTTGGGGCTTGTGGGTTCGGATATTATTTATTCGATTTAGGTTGGACACTTTCCTATATCCACCCAGCGTTCAGAAGGCAGTTGCTAGAATCATACGCAAAACAATTCGACCTGCCTCATAACTATGTCCAACAATTGGAAGGCTTCTTTGTAGCAGCCCAACTCGAAACAATGAATTTTTGGCTTGGGTTGCCTGACTCTAATGAGTGGTTACCCAGTCACATTAGTAAATTAGCAAGTCGGGAATTTAAGTTATATGTAAATAAAGAAGAATTTCTCTTTAGTGGTACTCCTTACTGGGAGTAGTGTGTTCAACTAACGAAAAAACGATAGCTCAATAAGAACAAGTAAGCAGCCGCTCAAAAGACCGGTTGCTTTTTCTTTTAGCTAATGAACAGGATAGTTCAATAATGTGAAGGAAATATAATAATATAAATCAGAGTCATTCAGTTATGTTTCTAGAAAGGAATAAAAGAATGTATCATATTGACATCAAAGTTGGAGAAAGTATTGGCGAACTAGAGCTTGGTATGACTAGAGATGAAGTGGAAATTATAACTCAAGAGCTGCCATCATCTATACACCATAATTTTAGTTATTACGGAAATAGGTTAAGGGAGATAGAGTTAGTTAATGGACGAAATATCTTAGCAGTCCTTGCTGGATACGATATTGAACTTTTCAGGACAACAGTTGAAGAGCTAGTGCCAAAATTAAGTGAGATCGCTCCGTGTGTAAAAGACCCTGACTATATGGATGGTACTTTGTTCAATTTTCCACAACTGGGTCTTAAGCTTTGGAGAGAAGACAATATGACTTTAAATGATTTAAAAGATGAGAAATATACAGCTTTGGATAAAGATGAGTTTGAATATTATCGAGAGAAATTATATTTCGATACAGTCTTGATATATCCTAGAGATGTAACAAAATAAATGGAGCCGTACAAAAAATGAATTGTGAAAAAATGAATTTCGAAAACCGCTAATTAGCGGTTTTTTTGTTTTATCAGTACGAAGTTCTTGTCCCGATTACCGAATAGATAAATACGCAACTGAAGTTTACAGCTATTTCATTCAACGGCAGCAGTACCTGCGACTGTGAAAGAAAGTCCTTCAGCTGCTCTGGATGTAAACTCTACTTTGTGGATTGAATCTCTTTTGTATAAAAGGCTTCATCCCGTCTATGCATAATTCGTATTTCGCATACCTACAAAGTTAATTATCGCCTTCGCTCTCGTATTTGCATCACTTAAGTTCTCGTGAAAATAAGATAGGTTTACAGAGGATTTTTCTTTTCCTTGCTTTATTAAATTATTTAAATATAGATGGTAACACTTATTCATAAAATCAATATCATCGCTAGTCATTAACGCCAAAACTAACCACCCATTAGAATCTTCATATAACTTCATTTCACTTGTATAAATAGCAGAATATAGAAATGAGGTTCCAATAAGACCCATAAAAGTCCACCAATAGGCCCTGTTATTATCCATTAATACCTCTGTTTTTGAAAAGTTGCCTTTCATATATGACAACATAATAGATGTGACATCTTCCAATTCCTTCAAGATGTCAGAGTGCCCTTTATATTGATTGTTAGAGTATTTCAAACTAATTGTAAGAGAGTTAATAATATTGTCTATAACTGATAAATCTAAAGGGTCCCATATTGAGACATTTTTCTTTACTATGATTGGCGAAATTATATCTTTTATAGGTAATTGATGATCAGTTTCATCTCCTGGTGTTACAGTATATCCATATTTCATCTTTTCTTTGTCTCGATCATAAATCATCTTAACAGTACAATCACCTTCACCGTCTGTAAGTAACTCCACTTCGTTTTTTGCTGGTATGTTATTTGAAACAGTATTATTCACAGCGAAGTTTTCTATTGGCATTTCAAAAGTATCCACGGGAATTATTCTATAAATCTCAGGATCTATTTTTAACCCAAAATATTTTCTCAAATCAACCATCGAATCATTTATTTTTTTTAACTCATCATATGTTTCTCTTGGTATAATTTCTTTTTTAAGTAGTTCATTTATCGAAGAGTATCTATTGACCCCCTGCTGGTTTTTTCTTATCCAAGTGATTTCGTAATGAAGAAACTTTCCAACAACATTTCCATCAGTTGTTACGAATTTTCTGTTTCTCGCTTCAGGAATATTAAGCATTACTTCTGCCAAAGCATCGTCTGATAATCCATGATTTTCTACTGGTTCGAATTTTGTATTAATGGAAGATCTGGTTTGTTCAGATTTGTTTTGTTCTTTCTTGCTCGTGTTGTCTTCTTTAAAAAGTGATCCCAAAAACGCTAAACTTAATATTGTTATAATAGCAATGAACAAATAATGAACCCCTTTCATGTATATTGTAACTATTTTACTATAAAAACCTTTATTTGTAACTTTATTAATTGAAATTAGATCACAAATTAGAGATAATTGACTACGTAAGCTAACATAATAATCATAAATTTTATCTTTAGACTATGGCCATCTGATTAAGCTCATGACATTATACTTAAGCTGCATCAATATCAGAGGAGGTACAAAGTTCAAGAAATTCGGATTTGAATTCACTGTTAAAACAAGTGAACAGGTTAGAATGAAAAATAAGGCTGTATACTGCTGTTAAAATGCCAGATTGAACTTTATTCCAAACAGCTACTGCTGCTCTTGGTGAAGAGTTCGCATGCTTTCATGAATTGGAAGAATTACAAGGGTATGAAGGTGTATTTCGCAGATTTGTAATCCTTATGACAGCGTAGAATTTGTAGAGGTGACCGAAGAAGAATTAGAATATGACCTCTAACTCATTAACAATATACCAAGGAAATGTTTATGATGAAAAACAGCTCACGAAATGATTTGAAAAAAAGTGTCGCACGTGGATTGAAAAACCGTGACAATAAAACCCCTTCGGTAATGCCGTCTATCCTATTTGAACAAAGTTTAAGCTTAAAATACCCAGTACTTCACCTAAAATTTCTTTTTAGATAGGCGGGATGGAGTAGGTCTGTCCTTCGGAAACGACTCGCCAGTCTATCTTTAAAGAACTGCAACACAACATTCGCTATATTCCAGAATAAAAAGCTTTACATAACTGGATTTTATCTAAGGCCAATTTTTGTCTAATAATATGTTATAGCTGAATCAATTTCATAATTCTAACCCCTTGCTGTAACAAGGTTTTTTAGGCATAGA
>NZ_WTWX01000043.1 GCF_009870785.1 Paenibacillus sp. An7 | reverse complement strand
CCTACAAAGTGATGAAAACGGAATTTGTAAACCAAATGAATTTTCAAAGTCTTCACTTTCTAGAGCTGGAACTATATGATTATGTGAATTGGTTCAACAAGCATCGCATTTATGGCACATTAGGATACGTGACCCCAATTCAGTACAAAAACAAAAGCGGCATTCTTTAAAAAAAGTTGTCTGGTTTAATGTTGACAGTCCAAACGGTAGCGGCAATCATTGCGCAATGGTAAAAATCATAGAGACATTATATAATGAATGTACTGTTATAAAAATAACAGCGTTGTTATCGTAGAAGACTTCCTTTTCAGGAGGTCTTTTTCTGTATAAATATTTAGATGAATTTTGCGGTGCAGTGTGTTTGATCGTTAGACAAGTATTTAACAGTTGGGGTTAGGCTCTCACTTACAGGCAAGGAGGTGAGAGCATTATGATGGAATCACTATCTTTATTGTAGGGGCTTATAGTCCTTACCTATGTTTATCTATACACATCCAGCATGATATAACATTCACCTATACCAAACTATATCTAACTCAAATATCTACTCATCAATGTTCCATAATAGTCCACATGTTCAAAGTAACACAATATGTAGTATACACTAACCTATTATTTACTCTTAAATACTATATATATATAAATGAAAATTATTACATTATAATCTACCTAACTAAATAATATTAAAAAGGGGTGTAGTATTGGTAGATAATAATTTCTTTAACTCTGAGCAACATCAACGAATGAATGAATATCTTGAGAGACAAAATAAGTTTCTGGCACCTTACTTAGAGACGCAACAAAGAATAGTATCGATATACAATTCAGAAGGATATCAAGCAGCATTGAAAGCGACTGAAATATGGAACAATCAATCTATTAATCCGATCACCCGTGATTTGAATAGTATGGTAAGCGATTTATCGCATAATATCAATTCCATTAAATTTGCTTTACCTGCATTAGAGACGATTGGAAACTTACCTGATTACAGTGATCTACTAAACAGAGTGGAGTATACCTTATCAAACTATGAGAATAATGAAACTTTACAGAGATTACTCTCTGAAGAAGTACCAGTACAGACATAAATTTAAGAATGTAATTACAAATGGATATTCACATGTTAAGGCCGAGATAGTAGATACAGTTAGAAAGAATAAGCCAGAGGATAGACCAACTTGGGCAATATTATTGGTTATTATTATGCGTGAAATTTCTAAAGCGCTCATTCCTATTGCAATAACTACTACACTAGCTACATCATGGAATGCAGAAAACGGTAGGGAATAGTGTGAAAAATATTTCAACTAACGTTACGAGAAAAGAATTCGAGAAAAGTCTTTTGAATGATGGTTGGAAAAAGGCAGTTAGTAAAGATGGTAAAGTTTCTATTTATTCTAAAGATGGAGCTAGATATACTGTTCGTGACACGTCGAATCAGGGGCAACAGACCGCAGAGTTTTGGGCAAAGGGAGCTTCAGAGGTCACTACTAAGATTAGATTGGGGTCACCTAAATGAGCAAACTAATTTCGGATAAAGAGCAATTTAAAGAAGCAGTAAATTTGGTTAAAAGTGCATTTCACTGTGAAAAACGTTTACCAGAGCAAATTTTTAATATGCCTTTTCAAAAAACATGTGTATTTGACTTTGATAAAGCAATGAGTTATACCTTTTGGCAAGAACTTGACCGACTTATTAATCTATCAAATGACCCATTTATTCTCTTAGCTGTATTGGATCCACATCCGGTAGATTATTTTTATAAAGAGTTTTCACGTTACAATTATGGTATCCTTACAAGGGATGCAACAGCTGATGAATACTGGAAAATGATTGAGTCAAGTCCTGAGGAAAGCCCGGCTGATGCAATAGTGTTTAATTCAGAAGTTGTTGTTTGGCTTTCACCTACAATGAAGTGGGCGATTTGGGGAGAAAGAAGCTATGGTATCTGTATTGCAGGTTTAAGTGAGGAAGTAAGTAGTTACAAAAGCGAATCTTGTTTAACAATTGATACTGCCATCTCTGATTTGGTATCATTAAATTTTGGTAATATAATACCCGATGAAGTAGTATCTAAGCTACTATTGCATTATAACAATATGGATTAAATAATTGGCGAGACCTTGATGGATAGTGACTCAAGGTCTTTCTTTTATCCCCAATCGGTGCTGAATGAATCGTGCAGGATTGTAGATGCTACTACAGTATGAGAGTAGAATAAATATTTTAATTTGTTACGCAATGAATGGACATACTCTGGTAAAGACAAGGGAGCTTCCTTCCGTAGTGCCACCTAAGGATTTAAATCGAGAAGCTAAACTAATAGGTATCTTCAGTCGTTTTTAATTACGAGAAATTATGATTTTAATTAATATGTATTTTAGGAGGGGCTTATATATCTGTATAAATAACGGATATCCTATTACTATTTGTACTTTTTAAGTAGCAATCTTCGTCAACGCTTGATCATATTAGAGAATAATATAGTGGAGACCATAAAAAATTACCTTGATTGGCTTTTACGCCTTTCAAGGTTCTTTGTTTATGCCGATATTATTGAAAGAGTATACCAGATTGACAACTCTAAAAAGCAAATTCATTCAAGGAGGGAAACGCTTTGACCTTAGCAACCGAGAGTAATTGGATTAAAAAGATTAACCCAAATGTAGTGGATTTATATCCACTTCAATTCTCAAATACAGAGCGGTTAAATAGCTTCAATCATGACGTTGTCTATATATTTGATGAAGTTGGTAGTGGGAAAACAATTAGTAGTGGAATCATGGCACTTGACTTTTTAGAACGCAATCCAAATGAAAATGTTTTAGTAATAACAACAAATGCTCTTGCTCGAACAAGTACTCTTAAACCTAAAGGACAGTTTATAGGTGAGTGGTTTGATAAATTACCTTTTGAAGAATACAAACATAGAGTAGAAGTAGTAAATAACCATCCTTCAAAATTCAAGAACAAAAGAAACTTTGGATTAGTGATTATTGACGAGGCTCATTTATTCTTGAATGATGAAACACTACGTTATCGCAACTTGGTCCAAAACATCTCTGCCAAGAAAGTTGTATTTCTCACAGCTACACCAATTAAACAATATTTCTCTGATCTGAAAGTATATCCACGCATTGCAGAAGCACTAATAAAGAAGGTAGTCGACGTTAGTTGGATTTCTGAATTACAAACATCAGATAAGGATCCTCACGAATTAATCTGTAGCCAATTTGATGTTAAGTTTCCGGTAACAAGATACTTCAAAGACACGATAAAATCCCTTCAAACAGAAGGGTATAAGAAGATTCACGCAAAACGTTATGAAACGCTAACTTGGGAGTATAAATCATATGACAACAAAAACGAAGTTCTGGTAGAAAATTTACGTGCTTTATATAACAAATGCCAAGATAACCGTTTTGTAATTTTCACAAGATACGTGGAAAAAGAGGCTGATGTCATTGGAAGATATCTCGAAAAAGCTGGTTTTATCGAGTCTAAAGAGGACTTAACATCTATACCAACCTTTTATATTGTTACAGGACGTAACCCACAGGAACTTGCTGATTTTGCTAAATTGAATGGCTTACCTACAGTATTGATATTAACTTACCAAATTGCTGAGCAAGGCATAAATCTGCCTGGATATAATCATATCGTAAATTATCATATCTCAGCGTACCCATCCGCCTTAGAGCAGAGATATGGACGGATTGATCGGTTGAATAGTCAAAGTGAAGCTATCTATAATTGCTTCCTTATCAGCTCGAGTTATCTTGACACTAATACATTTAACTTCGTATGTGCAATTAATACATGCTTAAGCTCATTACTTAGTTATTTACCTTCTAGAAACACAATTCTTTCACCTGAAATTTTAAGTGATTATATCGATCTTACAAATTATTATGAAAACTTTATTTCACGAATTTCTAATCTTCTAGAAGGAAATACGATAAGTGTTCTATATGAATGTCTAATTTCATGGGATAACTCGGCAAATGCTTCAGAAACAGAAGAAGCACCTGAAAATACTAAACCTACTATTGCAGATGAAGATCTGAAAGATCTTTTCGAATTCTGTTTTGAGCATGGCATAATGATTGATACAGATCTTAAAGGGAATAAGCCCGAAGCTGAAAAAGCTTTACTAACAGATATTCGGCAAGAGTTAAGCATTTTAAAACAAAGTTTCTCTCAAGGTAGTGCTGACAAGAAGAAAGTAATTGAATTATTATCTCGTGATAAGGGTATCTGGGATCATATATTTTACGCTAAAGGAAATTCTAACGAATTATTAACGCAAGATATTGGTCAGTTAGATGCAGTGGAGGACTGTGCCAGTTATATCGCAAAGAATCATAAATATAAGGAATACTTAGCTGGATTTAATGAAACGGTTCGACTACCTAAGGAGTTTCAAAAATATCGTGACCAAATAAATCGTGTATTTGAGAGAGCCTTTGAGGAGAATGAGTTTGATAAAATTTTCCCTGCTATCACAAATAACACCTATAAAGAAAAATTAAAAGAAGTCGGACAATTAAGTCCGCTTGTATTAGATAATCTTGAACAATTGATTTCTTCCCTTCCATTGTTACGTATGGTTAATCAATTTAAATCTGAATTATTTTATTTGGCTCTTACAGAGTCGGGGAATACACGTGAAAATTTTGCTGGGGATGTTCATGTTTTTGCGACGGCGATGGGGCGTTTATCTAGTCAAAATTTTGGCCTTTCAAAAGATTTCTACAATAAATATTTTGGACCTATCATCGTTGAACATTATTCTCTGTATAAAGACAAGTTTAGGTCATTTTTCGAAGTAGTGGTTGTTAAAGAACTTAATGAGGATGGGGTTATTAAGAAAGTCAGTGCTGCGAGTAATTGGTTAAAATTGGCATATCATGTAACCAGAAAAGAATCTTACAGCTGTAAACTAGCAAGACAATATCAATACGGAAATCAATATTATTTAAAAGAAATATTTGCTCCGGTGAACAGTCGTACCTTTGAAAAAGAGGTAATGATCGTTGCACTCTTTGATTACTTTATTAGAAGAAACAGCGGTGATTTTCGGACTTGGGCCGATAAATATCTAGTTGACAGTATACCTCGCGCTGAGTATGTATGGTCTAACGACTACTGGACAAAGGGAATTTTAGAAACAGTTAACCGACAACAATTTAATTAATCTGATTTTCCTCGAACCTTCGCCTTCGTAATTACCGTAGTAGAGTAGATGTCGGGGGACAAGAACATGGCCCCATTAAGCACCGGGTCTGGATATATTTACATTTGACCCACTGTCTCTAATTCATTTACAACCTTATTTAACCGTCAGTCTTTAACAAGCTGGCGGTCTTTTTGTTTAAAGTTTGACGGGAGTGTTGAGTAAAGGTGCAACAAAGAGCTTTAATTTACTATAGAAAGAAGGTAAATCCCAAAAATAAATGGACATACTTGTACTAATGGAATTTGACGAAGAAGGAGTAATTAATACAACGAGGTTCGTCATTTAATACATTTACACAAAATTAGGATTTTGTACATATGTATTATTTGATCAGTATGACTCTGCAAGTATTGTCTGCAAGTATTCATGTTCTACTCGTCTGACATCATTCCAACAAGGTTCAAGGATTGAACGTTAAATAAAAGCAATGTTCTCACTGTATTTTTATTCAACTACCTCAATATTTGTTACCTCTGTTTTAGCAATTTTGGTCAATTTATATTTTCCAGTGGTGGTTACATTTACAATATCACCAATATTCGCCTTAGTAGAAATTTCAGACAACGAAAACTGATACATATCTGTATCATAGCCTATTAATTCTTCTGGGGTTTTATTTTCAATTTGATCCTTTGTTAGCTTTGTTGCAATAATCATATCAGAATCACTTTTATCCACAACAATTCCTCTAATTTCCTGTTGAGATGATTCCTGTTCCATTTCGTTCATATGTGATTCCTCCTCTTCAACAGTGCTATTTGTTGAAGGACTATTTCCACAACCTGTCAAAACAAAAATTAAACATGTAAATAGTGCTAAATAGAATTTCATTCTATTCTCCCTTTATTTACTCAATTTGACGCAGTTAAACATAAATTAGTTGGGACTTCCATAGTCTTCGCTACCTAGAACTGGAATTTTACGACATGAGTATCCGATCCATGGAACATTAGGCGAACAGTATGCTATGCAGCCCTTAAAAAAGTTGTTTGATTCACTGTTGACAATCCATCCACCGACAGATGACTCTAATATGACAGCTTTGGAAGACGTAAACGTAACTCAGCTGCTATGAGATACACACACGGTGATAGACCCAGTTCAGGTGCTAAGAGTGTATCGCATCGTTAAATTCTATAGAATTAATCGTTCATATCATTAATCATTAATTACATGTAACAATTGATAAGCACGTGCAAAACAACGACAGATCAGATTATTATATGCTCAAATCTGTCGCACTTCATATTACAATTCGTCAACCAAAAAACGAGTCCTCTTCTTTGGGACTCGTTTTTTTATGTGATTAACTATTCACTCGTTGAATTATACATTATTACAAAAGATACCCCTTTAGACGGAGCTATCTTTATCTCTATTTTTATAATCTGGAACTACTAATCTATCAAAGTACTCTGGCTTCCGTAACAGATGTACATGGAGTTTTATTGTATTCATATTTAATCTGGTGGGGAATATTTCATTCTTAAGAAAGCTGTTTTCAAAAATTTCCTTCGCTATTTCCTCATCTGTCTTATAAGGATACTTATTTAAAAACATATAAATTGCTAAATTTTCAGCATCAGTCCAATGAGTCACAATTTCACATCCTCAGCGAATTTTTAAGTTTACTAGCGTTATCATATTGTACTTGGATAAATTTGTATATTCCATCTATCCAAATGAGTCAGAAAACTCGATAGCATACAGTATAAAAACGCAAACTTCAAAACGGTAATATATCCAGCAATACCTACATTTACAATTGAACATGTATTTTCTTCAGATAATGGCGTATAGTGCCAGTAACTATTAATTTGATGAAATGTTGAAACTACAGCCGTTTGTTTATCTTGCGACGCTGTATTGGTCGAATTGTCAGACTGTATACTATATTTATCAGTAATTAATCAAACAATTATTTTAAGGGCGAATGATATTCATTGTATCTTCCTTTCTTCTTTCGTACCAGTTAGTAGCTTAACATAAGTATGTATTACTAAAATTCATCAAACAGGAGGTCTTCAAGAATTTTGTGCAATTGAAAATGATCTTCTTTTGAGAAATTATTTTAACTTTGTAGATCAACACATGCTTATTCAAAACCAATATCACTGTGAGTAGCGAAACGTTCGTTGTAGCATCAAGGGCCCAGACCATTCATGTGCATCTTCATGTAAGGTTTTTCTCATCGTTTTGTGTATAATTTTAATATTCGTGAAGATTCGGTGAAACCAATAAAAGGGTTGTGAATGAGAATTATAGAGGATTCTCTCAGACACTGCACTACTCTCGGGTAGACTGTTTTACTTTTGTCACTGAAGTTCTCTACCGCAACTATTCCCGACCGATTGTCCTAGTATGGCAATAGCTTATGAATATTTGAAGAAGTGTTGTGTTCAGAAACTTTTTGTTAAGAACTCAGATTATAAACTGAAATCATATTTTAATTTAATTAATCGTGATTTTCTATATATTCTATATGATCTTCCCAATCTTCTTCATCAACTTCATATTCGTTCCTATCCACATAATAATACGCGTCATCCATACCAGTATCTAAATCAAGTTCATCATCAACAATGTCAAACACAATATTTGCTTTATTAATTGTCTGCATGGTTATAAAGTTAAGTAATCTAGATAAGATAAGAAGTCCATTAGAATCTTCGTATATTAACTTATCATCTCTTCCCACAACTCCATAATATACATACGATCTAAAAAGATAATTATCTTGGGACATCTCTATTTCGTTAATTTCCATTAAGTAAACATAAAGTATGTCGTCTATTAGGTCATAATCAACACTTTCCAAGATGGATCCCTCAAGTATGTAAAAATGCCCCGATAAATAATTCTGAAGCAATATAGATACTCTCTTAGTTGTAATGTACTCAAGCATTTTTCCTTTACTAACATACATGCCATCTGCAATTAAACCTATGACACACTCGGACGTAAAAATGATATTTAGCAACCCCTTTTTGTCAATAAGCATAGTACTATCCCCCTGTAAAATCATTGTTAGTAATTCTATAATGTATTTTTTTGGATGTAAAGGTAATTGTTTATATATATTCAGTGTAAATTCAGGCTTAAACGAAGATATCTACCTGTCGCAAACAAGTTAGTAAATAATGGTGGTTCAATTTTTATTTTTATTGAAGTTGAATCAATTTCATAATGCATTGACTTAAAGAATTGTAGACTACTCCAATGCAATCGTAGTATATTTTAAATTTTATGAGGCTTTCGCTCTTTGTTGTTTGTTCACACGATCCACGAC
>NZ_WTWX01000101.1 GCF_009870785.1 Paenibacillus sp. An7 | reverse complement strand
TAGCCGTATCGGAAGGTGCGGCTGGATCACCTCCTTTCTATGGAGAATCGTTTCCGGAGAGCGGAAACATTCAAAAACTAAAATCAGGTTTAGGCCTGTTACTCACTCGTTGTTCAGTTTTGAGAGTTCAACTCTCTATTTTGTTCCTTGAAAACTAGATAAACGAAACAATTTTGCGATTTTAGAAATATCCTTTAAGCTGAACTTGTGTCAAAACAAGTGAAGTTAATAGATAACCAAAGGTTAAGCTATTAAGAGCACACGGAGGATGCCTAGGCGCTAGGAGCCGATGAAGG
>NZ_WTWX01000100.1 GCF_009870785.1 Paenibacillus sp. An7 | reverse complement strand
CCACGAATGCCGGAGCCACAGACCGGTGCGTTAACCCCTTCGCCACGACCGCCATCTTACTTTTTACTGAAACAAACAAGATTATGGCAGGGGCAGCAGGAATTGAACCCACACTAACGGTTTTGGAGACCGCTGTTCTACCTTTAAACTATGCCCCTAAGAAACTGTTAAAGGATGATTTCGAACCACCGAACCCTTAAGAAATCAGATTTACAGTCTGATGCGTTTGGGCCACTTTGCTAATTCTCCATAATAAAACTGGTGCCGGCGAGAGGACTTGAACCCCCAACCTACTGATTA
>NZ_WTWX01000099.1 GCF_009870785.1 Paenibacillus sp. An7 | reverse complement strand
ACCTCCTAATGAAAATGAAATTGTTCCCTGTTTTCTAAGTATAACCTAGATGCTTTACACCGGTTAGGTTAACGTTTTACCGTTAGTTGAACGAAGATAAGAGTATTGTTAGTCCATTATAGTCAGCTTCTGTAAATTTATATTAGCACAATATTATTTTATAATAATTCACAAAAAAACACAGTTAACGGGCTATCCTTCTGAGATAAATAACTTTCTATCTTTTGTATGTAATAATATTCTATTTATTGCTAGTTTTATTATACTTTTATTAGAAGCGATTTGTTAATATATATTAATT
>NZ_WTWX01000042.1 GCF_009870785.1 Paenibacillus sp. An7 | reverse complement strand
ATGAAATTTACTGAATGTCAATGGAAAGAACACAAGTAACAAATTTCAGTTTAACCAATAGATGAAAATATATTATCGAATGGATGATTGGGTCATATAGGAAAGAGCGAGGCATTGAACTAACGATAAAACGTTAGGTCAATAACAGCATGGAGCAGTTTGCCGGTGGGCAGCTGCTCCATTTTTCGTTAAGCTAACGGGCAGGTTAGTTTAATGATTTCTCGAATACTTACATATGGAGTTATATATAAACCTCGTCGTTGTACATACAATTCCCTAATATCTATATAAGGAGGAAAAGTGATGATAGAGTTGAGAAAAATTACATTTGATAACTTTAATGAATGTATCAATCTTAGGGTGGAGGAAGATCAACAAAAATTCCTTGCCTCGAATATATATACGCTAGCCGAATTATTTGTAGTTAAAACAAATAATAGTAGTTTTATTCCAATGCCGTATGCTATTTATCATAGTGACATGATGGTTGGATTTATAACGATGTCATATGTAATTTCACAAATGAATCAGAACGAAAATTACTATGACATTTATAGATTTATGATAGATAAAAAATATCAACAAAATGGATATGGTAAAGAAGCAATAGTAAGGGCAATTGAGTTAATTAAGACTTTGCCGCATGGGGATGCTTCGAAAATAGTAATTGTCTATGGAGAGGAAAATAAGATAGCAAAGAAACTTTATACGTCACTTGGTTTTATAGAAAACGGGGAAAAAGACGACGATGGGGATATACTTTTTTTTAATGTTAAATAAGAAATCCCAATCTGAAATATTTAATCTAAACACCCGATAAAATAACAAGGGGTGAAACAAGAAAATATGAGAAAATCCATTAATTTATTGCTTATTATAGGGATCATTGTGATAGTCGCAGTTTTTAAAGGGCCACATCTTGTACAATCGCTAAATCTCCTTAGGGATCCTAGCATTGTATTAAGAGAACAAGAATTCGATAAGCAGTCGGCATATAACATTGGTGTGGCTGCAGGAAAATCGTATGCTACGGAACCTGAACTAGCTGAGTTCGATGATATATTGTGAAGTTGAACAGGTTGCCGATGATCTCGGAAGCCTGTTGTAATTTCGATTTATGTTGGCCAACACAAATTCCTTATTGCTATTAATTAATATTCATAGGATATACTTATCCTAAATGGTTTAGAATCGAGCTGATCTAACATCATGTGAGATAGGCTACTTCTAAATTATACCGAGTTCCTATTTTTATAAAGGAGTATAAAAAAGGAGCAGTTAGCCGGTGGCAAGCTGCTCCTATCATCTGAAAGAAACTTGTAGTAAAAGTTAAAGCTTCTTTATTTCAATCTTCCCAGACGTCGTTCATGAGCTTCTTAATATGCTGCTCACGTTGCTCTGTTTCCTTAATGTTGGCCTTCCACACTCCATTAACAAAAGTGACAACCTCTCCTACTTTGACAGATGCATCGACTATTGATTTAGCAACATCGTGTGTCTGGACATCTATCTCAATTACTGTGTAATCTCCTTCATACAGATCTACGATCCCTTTCATTGATAAGACCTCCCATTATTTTTCACATGCTACACCATCTTTGTCTCTGTCAAGTTTCGTATCATAACTTGGATTACCTTCGTATAGGGGTGCTTTGCCTGCTGCTTTTACTTCGATGCAGTTTTTATAAGAAACATTCGTAGTTGTTTCAGTCATAGTGTTTGTATTGTTTGTTGTTACTGTAGTTTTTTTAGTAGATGTGAATCAGGATTTTGACTGGTAGTTTCTTCTTGTTTAGTTGTTGAAGTATACTCCCACTCACTAACTGATGATTTAATGTTAGTTCCATCTGATGTAAAGATCGTTTCTTGAAGATTGTTACGATAAATTTGATGTTTTTGTTGAGGAGTCTCTTTAAAATATTACTTGTCGGATGACCATAACTGTTATTATCTACTTAAATGACAGCATACGTAGGATCAACGGCATTTAAGAATGCCTCCTATAAACAAAAAAGGTTTTTTTGTTGAATAATTTGAAAAAAAGTAAAATGAATAAGGAATTTCATTTAATTCGTCGTATCGAGCTTAACAATCTAGTGATTTCTTATTTTTGTAGCTAAACTTCGACATTAATTTTAAGCATACTTCGACAAAAGTAAGGACTTTGTTTCTATTTTAATATAATGTGTTTTAATGTAATCTAGGTTTTGTAGGTAAATTCTGTTATAAAACAAAAATATTGGAGGTTTAAAAAATGAAAAAAAGCATCAAAACGATTCTAGGTACTTCTGTGTTAAGTCTTTCACTTTTAGTAGGTGCAATTCCTAGTTTTGCTTCTGCTACGTCAGAACATGCTTCTGGAGGTTGGAGTGAATCTGGGGGTTACTATGTTAATTCACAATCCGAAGATGGTATAAGTACTCTAGCGTCTAGCACACCTGATTCACACGTTGGAAAACGTTTAAAAGAAAATACTAACCCTGGTGGAGATCCAACATGGAGGTATGCAGCGAAAGGAGATACTGTATGGGTGGATGTTTACCATTATACAACGGCTCAAATGGAATTAACCAATGGTACCGTTAAAACGACAAGTGGTAGACAGTGGGGAAAAAATGGCACTACAGCGACATCCCCATGGTACAGTCCTTACTTAGAAAACATTGAAGCAAGAACATATTGGGGACATTAATTACTTTTTCTTATTAGCTACATAGTGTGAGTTAGTAGTGAAAAGTGTTCTTTAAGGCTCGATAATCAATATTCAAATTTATACAAGACGTATTAAATCCATATGTTTCAGAAAATAGAGGCTACTTTATCATGTGAAGTAGCCTCTACCTTTATTACTGTGAAATGAGGAAAGTAAATGTTCACAATCAGAAGAAAAGATATCGCATTTATCTTCATTTTCATTTGCCTATATTCACTATGTTATTGTTTCTTAACCTATACAGGCAAACAAGAAAAATACCACGAATTATCTAATGAGTTATACACTAATCACCATGCGGTTTTAATCACTAAGAAGGATAATAGTGAATTAATAAAACAAATTTCAAAATCAAATTATAGAGTTTTTTTAGAATATAACAATTCATATCGTTTGTTACTTGAAAATAAAGGAAACTGGTCTCCTCCAATAGTATCGGGTAGTTTCTTTACGAAAAATGATGTTGAAAATAAAGCAGTTGTTGGGAAAGAAATGCAAAAATATATTGAGGAAGTTAAAGGTAAAAAGTATATCTCTTTTCAAGGAGAAAACTATGAAGTGAGTGGTATAATGGGAGCTTCATTCGCAAGTTCAATAGATTATCTTATTTTGCTTAATAATCCCATTAAAAATCAGATAGATGATAACACTAAAATTATTATAGATAGTGATAATAAGTCGATTGTTACGGATATAACCAATAGTCTTATTGAGAAAGATCCAACCATTTCTCCTATTAAAAGCGCACAAAAAGGGCTATCTAGAACAGCTAATATCCCATTTATCTATCAATTATTAATTTTTGAGTTTTATCTTCTTATGTTGATCAGTATCATAACCTTCATAAGATATTGGTATGAAAAAGAGAAGAAAACAATATATGTTTTATTTTTATTAGGAATTCCAAAAAAAAGAATAAATATCCATTTATTCTTGAAAATTTTGTTGAATGTAGTTGTTTCAGGAGCATTAACTGTCATCATATTTTTAATTTTTGGATTTGAATCTACTATTTCATTTAATCAAATGATATTGATAATAATTCTTTTCCTTACTAGTGCCTGGACCTTTTTAGGTGTTTTTTTATGGTCAAATAATTCTAATCGAGGTGTAGTTACAAAGTGACTGTTAGGGAACTTAAGTTTTATTTTAAAAAACATAAATTTTTAAGCCTGACTCTGTATCTCCAACTTACGTTGTTCTTTGTTATTTTGGGGACATTTATAGCGTTTGAAGGACAGTTGGATTATGAAAGTAACAATCTTCATAAGATTTATGAAGGAAAAGCTATTTATCAGTTGCTTGATGGTTATTATGATGGTGATGAATATGCGAACTTTGTTAGTCAATCTGATTATTTAAATCGCTTAAAAACATATTACAATCAGCTTAACAATACAAATGATTTTCAATATTTAGCAATGTTTAATCATCATATTTTACTAAAAGATACGGGGATACCTGAAGAATTTATTGAAGGCTATGAGCAGGGGAGTAAAAAGTATCAGGAAAATATAGATGGAACACCATATACAGCAGTAAAATCGTTTCAAATGAACAAACAGGCAATGGATTATTTTGGTTTGTCTGTAGAAAAAGGAACTATATGGGATGAAAATGAATTTAAAGATAATACTATATTGCCTGTTTTGCTGGGTTCCGCTTATCAAGATGTATATAGTGTTGGAGATGAAACAACTATAAATTTTTATAGTAAAACTTTTACTGTAAAAATAATTGGATTTCTAAAGGAGAATAGCAAGCTTTTTTTTAACGACAATACAGAGTTTTACCTTGACAAATACATAATTCTCCCATATAGAGATTACGAGGATCCAACATCTGAAACTGATGAATTATTCCAACAAATAAGCTATTTCGCTATGGTTAATGGATATATCGTAACGGACAATAGTCCATCCCAAAACCAAATTATGATGCAAAGAGTGGAGGCAATTTCTAAAAATTCTTCTTTCGGAGGTTATTCTTTTATAGGTTTAAATCCCCATTTTCAAAAATACCGAGGATTAATGACAGTGTTGCAAGAAAATAAAATATTGATCCAGTCAATATTTGTTTCTACCTTTTTATTAAATTTAATAGTTATCATTATAATTTTATTATTACAACAAAAGAGGAGATTATCCTCATTTGCAATACATTATCTAAATGGTGCAACGAAATGGAGAATAGTAAAGATGTTATGGATAGAGATTAGTACTATTCTACTCGCTGCATATTTAACTAATTTCATAATTCTTGATAAAATACTAAATATCGGAGAAATGAAAACGCAATTTATATTGTTAATCCTTTGCATAACTATGAGTATAATAATTTGTATCATGCCTGCTCGTAAGCTTCTATTAAACCCAATGACAGATTATATAAACAATGAAGATGAAGGTGGAATATAATAGTATGTTACTAGAACTCTCAAGAATAAATAAAAGTTTTAAAAATGGAAAAAATCGCGAGAAAATATTAGAAAATTTAAACCTTAAGGTCTTTAAAGGTGAATCAATTGCTATTAAGGGTAAGAGTGGTTGCGGTAAGTCGACATTATTAAATATCTTAGGAGGGTTGATTTCTTTTGAAGAAGGAGAAATGATGTTTGATGGTACTAATATCTCAAAACTCACTGTAAATGAAAGGGCAGAATATCGTAGAAAGAATGTTGCTTTTGTAACACAAAATTTTCATTTACTCGATGATAGAAATGTTTTTGATAATATTGCGCTTCCTTTACAATACATTAGAATGCCTAAGAAAGAGATAAAAAGTAGAGTTGAAGAAGTAATGTGCGATTTGGAAATTCAACATACAATGAAAAGAAATATTTTGACACTATCAGGTGGTGAACGCCAGCGAGTCGCGATCGCACGTGCTATTGTAAAAGAACCATCTATACTTCTTGCAGATGAACCAACAGGTTCATTGGATGAAAAAACAGAGGAATCCATTTTAACAATATTTGATGAGCTACATCATAAAGGAATGACACTTATTATTGTTACCCATGATGATTCCGTATCAAGCCATTGCCAGCATGTATATGAACTACACCATAAAAAGCTGAATTATGTGAATAGCTGACCTTCTGATTCCAATATTATATTGGTGTCAGCTTCCTTTCGAAAAGAATTGAGGATTAGACTTCTCTAAGTGCTATGAATACGCATTTGTTTTAGGATGCTGGATAATTCTGATATTACGATGGACAGAAGGATTTTATTAAGTACGATGAAGGACGTTGGTTGGAGCTAGCACTTGCTGTTGGTAAGAAAGTACGGCAATTAGCATTGAATCCTTCGTTACGCTAAAGGGATTGAATATATAATATGTAAGAAAAATTTTTTAACGTTTTAGTTGCTCCATATTTTAAGAACTTTGGTATCAATGCTGCCAAGGTTCTTTTTCTATAGTTAAGGCAAGGCTAGAAGATATAAAACTACACTCGTCATCTTCTCTATACAGAAGATGACGAGTTGTGATAAAATGAGATAAGCAAACCCGCATTGCACCGTTTGCTAAGCTTAAAAAAACTCGTCATCTTCTATAGATGTGAAATGAAGGAGCCACAAAAATGTCTACTATGTTCGGATTATTTAAAAAGCAGCTACGACAGTCCGGAGTATCCGAGCGAACCATTTCAAATTACATATCTACCTGGAATAAGTTTGAAAAGTGGTTGAAAGAAACCGATTCAGATCTGTCTGATGCCGGGACGGCCACGCAAAAAGATATTGCCGATTATAAACGATATATGCTTCTTTATGGAGGCAGAGGAGGACAGCCAGCAAAGCCGAGTACAATGCAGCTCACGTTTGTGCACCTCAATGCAATATTTCGTTTTTTTGCGGAGCAAGGACTGATTCAAGATAATCCGGTGGGACCAATCAAAAAACCGCCGGCGGCAAGACGGACGCCAAAGTGGCTGAGCCGAAATGAACAGAATGCATTGCTGAGGGAAGTACGTGGGCAAAATAGCAAACGCGATTATGCGATTGTGCTTCTAATGCTTAGGGCAGGCCTTCGGGTTCATGAACTTTGTGATCTTCTGAAAAAAGAAGTGACGATGAGTGTAAGATCCGGCAGCGTATATGTTCGAGGAAAGGGAGATAAAGATCGGGAAGTACCACTAAACAGTGAAGTTCGTTCTGCACTGCAAAGTTATTTTGATGATCGAGATGATACGAGTCCGTATGTTTTTGTTTCGCAGCGATCGAAGCAATTATCTGTCCGCGGTGTGCAACATATGATCGAGAATTATAGGAAGCGTACAAGACTGGAAAATCTAACATGTCATACCCTGCGGCATACTTTTGGTCATGATTTGATTAGCGCCGGTAATGATCTTCAACAAGTGGCTATGTTAATGGGGCACTTTAAGGGAGATGGAACTCCAAATATTCAAATGACGATGATTTACACAACTCCAGGGATTGAGGATTTAGCGTCAGCTGTGGAATCGATCAGCTGGACTTAATTTTATCAAAATTAAAAAGATGGGAGAGGCTCTAGAGATAATTAGTTGAATAGGCTTGAATTCTAGAATGAGCTGAATACCCTATGAAAAGTAAATGGAGGATTTAAACTTGACAGATTGTAATATGAAGTGCGACACCTTGCTCAAAAAATAAAAATGGCCCATGGCCTGATTCGTGTAGAATAGAGTCACCACAACAACATTCACACAGGAGAATCAGTCCATGAGCTACAGACATCTTAGCATAATTGAGCGCAGTAAACTAGAAGCATTACATCAACTGGGACTGTCTGCTCGAGCCATTGCTCGCGAATTGAACCGCCACCATTCCACGACCAGTCGGGAACTGAAGAAAAATCAATACCCGAATGGTTACCAAGCGGCTGCATCAGAGCATCGTTATCATCATCTTCGCCAAGCTCAGAAACGTCGAGGGAAGTGGACGGAGACCATTGGGAAAGAAATTGAGCGGCGACTTCATGAAACCTGGTCTCCCGAGCAAATTTCTATGCGTTATTGTCTGAAAAGCCAGCCCATGGTTTCGTTCAAAACAATTTATCGTTGGCTTTATGAAGGTCGTTTGATTCGCACTACAGTTCAGCAGCTAAGACATAAAGGAAAAAGACAGAAACCTCAAGAAAGACGAGGTCGCTTCCTCGTAGGTACTTCTATCAAACAACGACCTAACCAGATTCGCACCCGAGAAACTTTTGGTCACTGGGAACTGGACACGGTCGTCTCTAGCCGAGGAAAAAGCAAGGCTTGTGTCGCAACATGTATCGAGCGAAAAACAAGGCTGTACACCGCCATTAAAATGCCAGATCGCACCTCATTATCCATGGAAATCGCTGTAGGTGTAGCTGCTGCACAGTATCCTGTCGGTACCTTTCAAACGGCTACTGTTGACCGTGGTAAAGAGTTCGCATGCTTTCATGAATTGGAAGATTCGCATGGTATGAAGGTGTATTTTGCAGATCCGTATTCCTCATGGCAGCGAGGCTCTAATGAGAATGGAAATGGTCTCCTTCGAGAGTTCTTCCCAAAGGGAAAGGACTTTGCAGAAGTGACTGAGGAAGAATTAGAACATGCTCTCCATCTCATTAACAGCAGACCAAGGAAATGTTTAGGTTGGAAAACAGCTCACGAATCATTTGAAGAAGAAGTGTCGCACTTGGATTGACAATCCGTCTTATGGCATATCAAGATTAGGTGCAACACGAGGACAAATTGAGGGTGTTCGTGTTGACAAGAATTATCGAGGCAAAGGTGTTGGTGAGAAGCTATTTCGCTTTGCTATCAACCAGGCAAAAACTATGGGTTGCGAGATGGTTCAACTGACAACAGATAAACAACGTAAAGATGCCCATAGGTTCTACGAACGTCTTGGATTTATTGCTAGTCATGATGGTATGAAACTTGTACTCAGTAAATAATAAAGATGGTTGGACATTAGTTGATTAACGGAGAAACTCTAGATGAATAATACACTTCTTGATGAGCAGGTGCTACGGTAGCCTACATAAAGATAAAGGTAAAGCAGGGAGGATTAGAGCTATGTCAAATGGGGCGAAAAGGTTCTTTAAGCTATTTGCCAAGAATATAAAAGAATCGATGGGGGCAGGTCAATATCAAGCAAATGGAATAAATATCTCCTGTGTTCATTGTCAATATGGTAAATTCGAACATGGATATGCTCAGTTAAATACAGCTTTCTTAAGTTTTTTAAACCTCGATTTTGCCAATCGGTCAGCGAATATATTGACTTGTCACCGTTGTGGTTATATCCATTGGTTTAATAAAGATATCAAAAGAGTGAAATTAATTTAGGTGATATTTGAACTCATGGGACACGGGACACGATAGTTCAATAACAACGTAGAAAGCATTGTTATTTAATTTAATAGGTCGATTTGTCATTTCAATAATTCTTACTTTAATTGGATTTTTAAAACTATCCAATAGTGTCCAAAAAGCCCAAGACTCAACAAGTGAGTATATAAGGTCGGTAGGAGGGAGTTTAGATACAAATACAGTTCTAACTATTACAGAGGGATATATAGTCTCCAACGTTGTGATAGGTGGAGTCATGTTCTTTATAGGTCTGTTTTTTCTCTGTTTATCTTTTTATTTTAATTGTAAGAAGTTCAACTAACGGAAAAACGATAGTTGAACTAGAAAAAGTAAGCAACCGATCAATAGACCGGTTGCTTTTTCTTTAAGTACT
>NZ_WTWX01000041.1 GCF_009870785.1 Paenibacillus sp. An7 | reverse complement strand
TGGATATACCTCAGTCCAAACTCTCCTATCACCTTAAGATCCTTCATGATGCCGGCTTTATACTGAAAGAAACAAGAGGTACCTGGAGTTATTATCGGATAAATGAAAGTGAAGTCAATAAGATCTTATCTCCGGAATTGTGCTGCATCTTCACAAAACCTAATACCAATCAAACGAAGTGTTAATCTAATATGCCCTATAAGGAGGATTCTTATGTATAAATCAGTTATTATTGGGACAGGACCAGCAGGATACACAGCGGCCATTTATTTGGCTCGTGCGAATATGAATCCGCTTGTTATTGAAGGACTTCAGCCTGGAGGCCAGCTAACCACGACTACCGAAATTGAAAACTTCCCAGGATTTCCTGATGGAATTATGGGACCGGAACTTATGGATAACATGCGAAAACAAGCAGAACGTTTTGGCGCTCAGTTCAAATCCGGATTCGTTAGTGAAGTGGACTTTAGCAAACGACCATTTAAAATCAAAATTGAAGGTCAAGATGAGATTGAGGCAGAATCCGTTATTATCTCCACTGGAGCGTCAGCTAGATATCTTGATATTCCTAATGAACAAGAATATGTGGGTCGAGGCGTTAGTACCTGCGCTACTTGCGACGGATTCTTTTTCCGCAATAAGAAAATCATCGTAGTAGGCGGTGGAGACTCTGCTATGGAAGAAGCTAGCTTCTTAACTCGTTTTGCTTCTGAAGTCGTACTAGTCCATCGCCGGGATGAATTAAGAGCATCTAAAATTATGCAAGACCGTGCAAAATCAAATTCAAAAATCACATTTGCTTTAAATCGAACACCGATTGAAGTACTTCCCCAAGACATGGGGATTCGAGGATTAAAGGTCCGTAATAATGAAACCGGACAAGAAGAAATAATCGAAGCTGACGGTTTATTTATAGCTATAGGGCATAATCCAAACATCTCATTTTTAGGTGAGCAGATCACTACCGACCCTCTTGGATACATTGTTGTTAATCCAGGAACGACAGAAACCAATATTCCCGGCGTGTTTGCCTGCGGTGATGTACAAGACTCCAAGTACCGTCAAGCTATTACAGCAGCAGGTTCCGGATGTATGGCTGCCATGGACTGTGAAAGGTTTTTAGAGGGTTCCTCCGTTCATGACTGGAGCGAAACACTGGATCAATAATTTTACTAAGAACTAAGCTCATCAAACTAACTTTGATGAGCTTTTGTTTTATATTAGTAGTATGAATCTAGATGGAGGTTCAAAAAATGAAAATACAAGTCCGCCCAGCGATTGAAAAAGACGCACAAGAAATTATGGAGATTTATAATTACTCCCTCGTCGTAGAGAAAAATGCAACCTTTGAAACAATCCCTAAAACGCTAGAAGATCGAATGGAGTGGATTCAATCACAAGGTGAAAGATTTCCTATCCTCGTAGCAGAACTAAATCATCAGATTATAGGCTGGGCATCCGTATCTAGTTATCGTTCTAGGGAATGTTATCAAGGCATTGGGGAGTTTTCAGTATATGTACATAAAGATTTTAGAAAACAAAATGTAGGTTACACCCTCCTACTCCAGCTATTAAACGTCTCCAAGGAAGCTGGTTACTGGAAACTACTTTCTCGTATTTTCACTTTTAATAAGGGAAGCCGAAAACTGTGCGAACGATGTGGATTCAGAGAAGTCGGTATTTATGAAAAACACGCTAAATTAGAAGATCAGTGGATTGACTGTGTTATTGTAGAGAAAATGATCCCTGAAAATTTAAATTAAGAAAGAATATAAAAAAACAAGGCTCTGCTAATATTGAGCCTTGTTTTTTGTATTAATTAGAGGATGAAGGTGTAGTCTTGCAGCAGCTATCCGAAGAAAGATCTGTATCCTTTTCATCTTTTACTTCTTCGATTTTTATGTTACAACAAGATTGCTTTTCCTCTTTTACCTCTTCAATTTTCACACTGCAGCAATCGTCGTTTTTCTTTGATTTCTTAAACAAGTTAAACATGATTAGATTCACCTCCTTTAAATAATGTAGAATAAGAATCCTGATAACGTAGCCATCGTAATAACAGAAGCTACAAAAGCAACGACCAATCGTTTATGGAAAATGGAATTTAATAATGCTACTTCTGGAATACTTGCTCCAACTGACCCTATCATCAATGCCATCACAGGAGGAAAAGCCATTCCTTTTGCGATCAGTATTTTAGATAATGGGATCATCGTTTCAATACGCACATATAATGGAATTCCAATGACAGCTGCAATTGGAACAAGCCACCACTTATCTCCTCCTAAATATGTGCTAATAAATTCTGTCGGTACCGCTTCATGAATAAATGCTCCAATTGCAGCACCAATAAGAAGATACGGATAAACGGTCTTCATAAGATTTAGCGTTTCTGTGACAGCAGCCTTAAAGCTAAATTTCATCTCACCTTCCTTATATCCAGTCATGTTCACTTTTTTTACTGCTGCTTCAAAACCGAATTTTTCTAGCAACAGTCCAACAAGGGCTGAGAAGATGGCAGTAATAATGGTGTATGTTATAGCGACTTTTATACCAAGCATCGCAGCCATCAGTGTAATAATAGTTGGATCTAATAAAGGAGATGAAAATAAGAACACCATGACAATCCCAACACGCACTTTTTTATTTAATAGGTTCACGACTACCGGTATGGTAGAACAAGAACAAAATGGTGTAACAAAGGCAAAGACAAGGGCTGCCAATACCCCTAAAAAGGTGTTTTTTCCTGAAAGATATTTGTTGATTTTGTCGTAAGGTATAATACCTTGAAGCAAGTTAACTACAAATGATATACCTACGAAAAGCGCCAATAGTTCAAAGGCGATGATAAAAAATTCGCTAATTATTTCTTTAATCATGTCTACACTCCTATATAGTTGCAAATTGCAAGTATTTATTTGAATTGTATTACCCTAAAGGGGTAGTACAACACTTCGTGGTTTTCTCCATATTTTTGTTCAGTAATTGAATAGAATGTACAACCATCTCTTGTTCTTCTTGACTCATATTCGCGAAAACATCATCCAAATATTGATTCATTTGCCCATCTATATTTTCAGCAACTTCTTTTCCTTCTTCTGTAAGTGATAAAATAAAAATTCTTCGATCCTTTGGATCAGGTGTTTTAGAAACTAAATTTATTTTAATTAACGTTTGTACTTGTCTGCTAAAAGTAGTGATATCTGTTCCTAATGTTTCCGCCACTTGTTGCATAGAGGGCTCATGCTGACGATCAATCTCATATAAAATATGACTTTGAACAAGAGAAATATCGTGGCCACCAGCCTGACAACAGTTTTTATTTAAAAAGCCAAAACGTCGACTAAAGACTTGGAAAAGCTCTCTTAAATTTTGATCCATTATAAATCACCTCTTCCGTAATAAGCTGTTGTGAAATACTTGTAAGTTACAAATGTTAATTATAATATAAATTAATTATTTGCAGTTTGCAAGTATTTTATGTGCGGAATTTTTCAGTTGTATATTTTAAGATCATAGCGTCTAAACCATATATGTTCCTGAAGAACAAGGCTTCCTGTAAGGATAAGAAAGGGTTTGATAATTTTCCACCTACTCTTATCATCTAACATTTAATTAAGAACTTACACGTTAGTAAAAAACAGCTGATCACTTTAATCAGCTGTCTTCTCACTGAACTAATGTTTCCCATCAGTTGAACATATTATTTTATAACATTTATATGGCTTACAATTTTTTGAGCATCATATTTTACCCAACCCAATAAAGCTGAACCCCTAGAACTTTGCCAAGGGAGCCCGACATAATACAACCCTCTAATCGGAGACATGCCTGAATAATGCTTAATTTGACCATGTGAATCAAATGCTCCTTGAATGTCAATCCACTCGTCGTTCCGCTTAAAACCTGTGGCCCATATTATATTTTTCACTTCAATATCAGTTCCATCTTCAAAAATAATTATATCTCTTTTCGCATTCAATGCACGAGGATAGATCTTCACTTTTCCTTTTTTAGCTAGTTTTTTTAATTCATATCCGTATACTTGCTCGGGCTGCTTTTTCAGCCATCTTCCAAATGGACCTTGCGTGCTTGCGCGAAGAAACCCTAGTGTTTCAAAATACCAAAAAATACTTTGATTCAAGATATACAAGGGCTTGAATGAGATATTACGAGCTACCGATATGTAAACGGGTCTAGTTTCCTTTTGATCCTGAGCTATCTCTGTTGCTATTTGTGTACCAGAGTTTCCACCACCGACAACTAGTGTGTTTCCTTCTCTTAATTGGCTTGGATTAAGATATTCAGAAGAGTGCAACTGTGTAACATTTCTTGATATTAGTTTAGAAAATTTCGGGATATTTGGAACCTGGAAAGGACCAGTTGAAACAATAATGTTATGTGCCTCAATAGTACCTTCCGATGTTTCTATTTTAAAAATTTCCCCTTCTTTCCAAAGTCGCTTGGCAGGACATTTTAATTTGATCGGGAGATCGATGTTATTCGCGTAAGACTCAAGATAATCCGCTATCTCATCTTTACTAGGTAGCCCGTTCCTCTCTCCTTCCATTTCCATTCCTGGCAATTCATCATATATCCTGGGTGTAAAAAGGTGTAGAGAGTCGTAACGATGTCGCCATGAATCCCCAATTGAGTTTGCTGCTTCCACAATCAAAAATCTTAAACCGGCCTGTTTGAGATAATAACCAGTAGCCAAACCAGCTTGACCAGCACCTATTACTAATACATCGTACATTTTGTTATCCTCCCTTAACTATTTTCTAACAATCAAATGATCGTTTGATTGAATAATCATAATATGATAAGCTCATAATAATCAAACAATCATTTGATTAATGGAGGGGTACCATGAAAGATAGCTGTGAGATTTATTGTTATGACGAAACAAGAGTACGTAAAGTACAACATGCTCTACAACAACAAAACATTCAGATAATGTCAAAAATGTTTAAGGCTCTCGCAGATGAAACACGATTGAAGATTGTATTTTCTTTATGTGAAGAAGAACTTTGCGTATGTGACGTGGCAAATATTACTGGGTCCTCATTGGCTACTGCATCGCATCATCTGCGAATACTAAAGCAACTTGGTTTAGCAAAATACCGAAAAGAAGGAAAGTTAGTTTTCTATTCATTAGAAGATGATCATGTACGTCAACTAGTTCAATTAGCCTCAATGCATACAAGGAGTTGATGAGTCATGCAACAACATGAGGAAAAAATCAATGAAAAACAAGTTTACCGTGTACAGGGTTTTACTTGTACAAATTGTGCAGGTATGTTTGAGAATAATGTAAAAAATCTTCCTGGCGTATCAGATGCAAAGGTAAACTTTGGTGCAGCCAAAATAACCGTTTATGGAAATGCCACCGTGGAAGAGTTAGAAAAGGCTGGTTCATTTGAAAACTTAAAAATTTCTCCTGAAAGACAAAGAATTATTGAAAAAAAGGAACCTTTTTGGAAAGAAAACTGGAACTTAATTCTTTCTATTTTGTTTATGGCTGCTGGCTATTTTCTCGCTTCTCGCTATGGAGAAGAGGAGTTAATTCCTGCTTTAACATTTAGCGCGGCAATTATTATTGGCGGTTATAATTTATTCAAAAAGGGGATTAAGAATCTATTTCGTTTGCAGTTTGACATGAACACACTCATGACAGTAGCTATAATTGGGGCTGCTGCTATCGGTGAATGGGGCGAAGGTGCAGTCGTTGTAGTCCTCTTTGCAATAAGCGAGACTCTAGAACGCTACTCGATGCAAAAAGCACGTCAATCTATTCGATCCCTTATGAACATTGCGCCTAAAGAAGCTTTAATTCGACGTGGTTCTTCTGAAAAAATGGTGAATGTTGATGATATTCAGGTTGGAGATGTAATGATCGTTAAGCCAGGACAAAAACTGGCTATGGATGGCATTGTCATTAAAGGTACTTCGACGCTGAATCAAGCGGCAATCACGGGCGAATCGGTTCCTGTTACAAAAACTATCGATGATGAAGTATTTGCAGGTACCCTAAATGAAGAAGGCTTACTTGAAATCAGAGTTACCAAACGAGTTGAAGATACTACTATTTCTAAGATTATTCACCTTGTAGAAGAAGCACAAGCCGAACGAGCTCCTTCACAAGCGTTTGTGGACCGTTTCGCTAAGTATTACACACCTGCAATAATGGTGCTCGCCATCGGTATCGCCATCGTCCCACCACTCTTTGGTGCTGACTGGGGAGATTGGATATATCGTGGTTTATCGCTTCTTGTAGTAGGATGTCCTTGTGCTTTGGTTATTTCTACTCCTATTTCAATTGTCACCGCAATCGGCAACGCTGCAAAGAATGGTGTTCTGATCAAAGGTGGTATTCATCTGGAAGAAGCCGGACGCATTTCAGCTGTAGCTTTTGACAAAACTGGCACCTTAACAAAAGGGTTTCCAGAAGTAACAGATATCGCCGTATTTAACGGGCAGAATGAAAGTGAAGTACTTTCGATTGCTGCTTTGATTGAAAAAGGTTCACAACATCCGCTTGCATCTGCAATTGTTCGGAAAGCGGAAAAATTAGGTGCTGACCTATCGCACTCAGTTGATGACTTTCAATCCATTACAGGTAAGGGTGTAAAAGCTTCCATTGGTGGCCAGCTATACTTTATTGGAAGTCCTAAACTATTTGAGGAACTACACTCTAAATCTATAGATACGAAACGCGAGCGAATCAGCACGCTGCAGACTCAAGGGAAAACTGTTATGGTACTAGGCACACAACAAGAAGTAATTGCCTTGATTGCAGTGGCCGACGCGGTACGCGATTCCAGTAAATCGGTTATTGAAGAACTGCATTCTATCGGGGTTAAAAAGACAGTTATGCTTACTGGAGATAACCAAGCAACGGCTAATGCAATTGGAAGCCAGTTGGGCGTAGCCGAAGTCAAAGCAGAGTTGTTACCCCAAGACAAGCTAAATTACATTAAGAAACTTCGGGAAAGCTATTCACACGTAGCAATGGTTGGTGACGGAGTAAATGATGCACCTGCACTTGCCGCTTCTACTGTAGGTATTGCCATGGGCGGCGCAGGTACGGATACTGCACTTGAGACAGCCGATATTGCATTAATGGCTGACGACTTGAGAAAACTCCCCTACACAATTCGTTTAAGCAAGAAAACTCTTGCGATTATCAAACAAAACGTAGCGTTTTCCTTAGGAATTAAGTTGTTAGCATTAGTGCTTATTGTACCTGGATGGCTAACTCTATGGCTTGCAATTCTTGCGGATATGGGAGCAACTTTGATCGTGACTCTAAACAGTTTAAGACTTTTAAAAGTGAAAAAAGAAGATAAGTAGACAAAGAACTGAACTGAACCCTATAAAGTAGACAGTTTTAAAAAAAGGATACGTTCGTATTTAAGCGGCAATGAGATGACTTCGGTATGCTGCCGGAGTCATCCTTTTTAATGTCCATTGCTTTCTTGTGTTGTTATAGTGATCCATGTAATCATCAATCATTTGTTTTAATTCTCCTATATTGGTTGCCTGTTTATAAGGAACTTCGTCTTTCATATGTCCAAAGAAAGATTCCATTGGTGCGTTATCTAAGCAGTTCCCTTTTCGTGACATGGATTGTAGGAATCCCATTCTCTTCACTTGAGACTGGTACTCTGGATGGGTGTAGTGAAATCCTTGATCGGAATGAATCATCGCTTCTGGATGCAATCGATTCCGAGTAAAATCTTCTAACTTCCTTAATGTTCGATAGACAATCTCCATTCGTAAACTCGCTGAGAGTTCATAAGCGACAATTTCTCGTGTCGCCACATCTTTCACACAAGATAAATAAGCCGTTTTGCCACCACCAATTTGTAGGTAGGTGATGTCCGTCAAGAAGACTTTCCCAGGTTCCTTCTGATTAAACTGACGGTTCAAATGGTTTGGTACCTGACGGTGAGCTTCCGTGGCTTTGGTCAATGTTCGGTAAGGGTTCGCTCTTCGTACTTTCGCGAAGAAGTGAAACTTGCGCATTAAACGCAAGATTTTCTTGTGATTCATAGGCTGACCAGCTTTTTCGGCGACTTCCATATACAAACCACGATAGCCGATTTTTCCGTTGAACTGATCATAAATCTCTTTTAGAAAGACGTAATCCTGATAATCAGATTCCTCACGGAGGGCTTGTTTTCCGCTACTTCGAAGCCATTTATAATAGCCGCTCGGACTCACTTTAGCTACTTCACATAAGTAACGGACCATATTCTTCAATTGATACAGCCGAATCGTCTCATTGATGACTTGGTATTTCTCTCGGGCTGTTAACGACGATTCTTCTTCGCCTGCCTTTCCAACTCGTCTAGCTTTTTTAGTAGGGTCAATTCTGCCTCTAACAGACGAATTCGTGCTTCCGCTTGAGCTAATTTCTTCTCAGCAGAGGCATTTTCTTTCTTAGGGCGTCCCTTACTCGCTTTTCCTCGGCGTTCCTCTAAAAAACCATTTTCTCCATAGGTATGGAAGGTTCTACGCCAACGAGCTAAGGCGCTTTGTGCTTTCTTTATACCAATCACCTTCAAATCGAAGCCAGCTTCTGTGAAGATTTCTACGGGTCCTTTACCAGATTGGTTTTGTTTAACCGCCTGTAGTTTGAAGTCAGGGGTATATTGAATCGTGCGGTCGGTCACGATTTTAACGTTTGGATTGGCTTCTAGTTGTCTCTGTTGATGTTCATTAAAGATAATCTTACTCATAAAAAATACTCCGTTCTAAAATTGTAATGTTAGTATAACGGGACTTTTCTAGAAAGAGAATAGAAAAACCCCGAATCGAGTCCACTTTTTTTTAAAGTGTCTACCATTCGGGGTTCAGTTCAAACATTTGAAAGAGTTGTTTTTTTGTAATTAAAGTATTAACCTGCCAAAAATCAGCCGATTGTTAGCGGCTGATTTTTTTAAAACTATTATTTTCCGGTAATTCAATAAAAAATAGATCAGTTTTTGCTATCCTTGATCAAGGTGAACAAGATTTTGAACTGAATGTTACGAAACCAAGGTTTTGAGTAATTCATTCGTTTATCTTTCTTTGTATGCTACAATTTACCTTAAAAAAAGGGGAGCACCATTTTGATTACAAGAGAAAATTTAGAGAACAAACAGATATGGATATACGCTGTAACGTTAATTGTAGGTGGACTAACAGGGGTCTATCTTCCTCAATTTGGTTCTTCACTTGAAGTTGCGATTTCTCCATTCATTGCTATACTGTTATACACTATGTTTGCACAAATTCCTTTTCTTGAATTAAAAAAATCATTGTCAAATGTTAAATTCATAATAGGATTATTGGTGTCAAACTTTATTGTCGTTCCGATCATTGTATGGATTTTAACTATGATATTCCCTCAATCACCTTATGTACTTCTAGGAATTCACTTAGTTTTATTGACTCCTTGTATTGATTACGTGATTGTATTTACTAAGCTTGGACGTGGAAATGAAAAACTTATGCTTGCAGCTACACCGATACTTTTTGTGTTACAAATGATATTACTTCCATTTTATCTATGGTTGTTTATGGGTGAAGATACAGCACAGATCGTAAAGGTTGAACCTTTCCTAGAAGCATTCTTGTTTCTAATTGCACTTCCACTCCTACTTGCAATATTAACTCAAGTATGGGCTAAACGAGGATTGAAAGGAAAAGGTGTTCTTCAGTTCACTACATGGCTTCCGGTGCCTTTCATGGCTTTAGTACTGCTGGTAGTAGTTGCTTCTCAGATAGAAAACGTGGTTAGTGACTTTCAATTGATCTTAGCAGTAGTACCAATTTATCTCTTGTTTCATATCTTTATGCCTATTTTTTCAAAGATGGTAACGAAACTATTTAAACTAGATGTTGGTGCAAGCCGAGCTGTTGTGTTCAGTTCAAGTACAAGAAATTCTTTGGTAGTCTTACCATTGGCTTTATCATTACCCAACGAGTACGCCGTAATAACTGCTGCGGTTATAGTAACCCAAACTATAGTGGAATTAGTTATGGAGTTATTCTATATAAAAATTATTCCATCATTTGTGATAAAGGAAAAGCAACCGGTCTTATGATCGGTTGCTTTTTTTCTTGAACTAACGTTTCTACGTTAGCTTCATACGTTCAATTAAAGGAAGATTTATGACCAGTTCATTCCCAAAAAACCTACCAAAACATATACAAAAGCTATCAGCAGTAGCCAATATAAGATATTAAACGGATTGTCCC
>NZ_WTWX01000040.1 GCF_009870785.1 Paenibacillus sp. An7 | reverse complement strand
TACGGTGGTGTGAGAGGTCGGCTACTCTTCTAATGGGTAGCCTCCTACTCGATTTCTTATTTAAAATTGAAGTATTTGTTTTATCATAGCACTGTTAGATGATTTAGTTGGCACTTTAAAGCTATCCCGCTTTACGACTTTCACACCCAGCTTTTTTTGGTGATCTTTTTCTAATTTATCGATAATTATTTCCCTGTGTTCTTTTCTAGTTGAATAATATAAAACTAATAGTGGAACTTTTAAATAATCTGCTAGTAAGATTAGTCGGTTATATTTTGTTTTATCTCTACCATTAAAATAGTGTTCACATGTATGTAATTCTATTTTATCTACAAGAGTATGTTTTTTTAATTCTACTAAAGTAAGTTGAGTATGTTTATTTGTATTATATAATAAAATATCCGCATCTCCAGGCCAAGGAGTATCAGTTTTGGCTAGGTAGCATTCCAAAGTACTTCCCCCATATTTCAATCCCTTTCTTACTGTCATTGGACCTCCTGATAATATTTTAATTTTTTCTCTTAGTTCTTTTAATTTTTGCTTTTTTTTATGAACATTAGGTTCAATTTCAAAATCTATTATACATTCTACTTCTGATTGTTGACCGCTATCATATTCTACCCACTCATTACATGGTACTTCAGGTATGATTTTATATTTTAAAATAAAGTTATTACTTTTGGCAAAAGAAATCATTTTACTTATGTATTGATTGGAGTCGATTTTTTTAATTTCGTTACCTATATTCTCAAAGATATCATTTAGTATTTCAACTGATTTCACTGTTCTTTTTATCCATATCTCTCCATTGACGATATTATCCTTCCAATTAATGAAAAAATCAAAACTTAGGCCAATAAGATTATCTTTGCTTAAGGAATCATCGTTAAAAAGATCCATAATATTCTGGTGACTACCACCTGTATTAGATTTTTTAGTTCTATCATTACACTGTGCATATTCAGGTACTATTAACATAATCATCGTCCTTTTTTATGTTTTATATTATACTTAGTAAGAAATTTAGTAAATATCCATATTTATATAAAGGAGCACATATGAAGAACATTGTACATAACGAGCGTAGCTGGGCAATAGATTTGATAAGTGAAATTAACGTAGTATTGAATACGATGAAATTAAAAATACAAAAAGCTGGTGGCGAAAGTACCATAAGAAATAAAGATGCTTCTTCTGGTAACGGCAGAAAAATAATGTTTCCAGATGTTCTACTATATGGAGATAAAGGGAAGTCTAACATTATCCAAGGATGGGAATTAAAGCTCCCTGACATCTCAATTACCGATGAAACATTCATTCAAGATGCCCAATATAAAGCAGAGCAACTCGGTTTGAATAGTACCGTAATTTGGAATTTTAATTCAGTAGTGCTATATAAAAAAAATAATCAAAACGAATGGATTAAATTAAGACAATGGAATGATCTAAATCATATAACAGACCGTAGTAAAGTGAAAACCTACGAAGAAGATTGGAAGAAATTCCTGAAGTCTCTACTTATTCAATTGAATGATTTTTTAACAGAAGGAATTTTACATACTACTCCTGTTGACCTTGTTGTATCAGAAAATATTCTTGCAGAATTGATAAATAATAACAAAAATCAAGTAGCTATTATTCTAAAGCAGAAGGTAATAACTGATCGTACAATAGAAGCAAAATTAACTAGCTGGTGGAAAGCTCATGAATATGAATTTCATAAAGATGAAAGAGATATGTTCATTGCTTATTCAAAAAACATTCTTACAGATTGGATATTAAAATTCACTTTCTCTCACTTAATTAAACGTTATTGTACGCCTGCAAAAAAAGTGGAATCAATCACAGTAAATACCACTCCTCATGAAGCTAACAAGATCTTCAATAAAATCGGTATTGAATCTAAATTCAAAAATATTTTTGATGAAGTTGATTACAATATGTATATTTCCGATGATTTTTGGCATGATTTAGTGTCCTACAATGCCTTTTTAGAAGAATTGGATATGGATAATTTTGATCAAAAAATATTGCAAAGAATGCTAGAAAATACTGTAGATGGAATCAAACGTGAAATCATTGGTCAATACACGACTCCGTCGACTCTTGCTGAACTGTTAGTTAAATCTACTGTGAAAGATACAAGTCGTCATACTTTAGATCCTTGTAGCGGAAGTGGAACGATAGCTAAAGAAGCTCTTTTGCTAAAGAAAAAACATAATCCAACATCTGCTTATGAGACTTTTTGGGCATCCGACAAATTTAACTTACCCTTACAGATCACTAGTATCGCTGCGACCGATTTTTCATCATTTAACAGTCAAGTTAAACTATTTCAATCTAACGTATTTGATCTAATCAAAGATAAAAGGATTAATTATCTATCCTCTGAAACCGGTAAAGTTATCTCTGATACTATACCGTCATTTGAATCTATAGTATCTAACTTACCTTTTGTTCCGTTTGAAATCATATCAAAAGACGATAAGCTACATGCAGAAAATATTCGAGTTAAAATTAAACAATTAATTGGAATAGAAATTAATCAGAGAGCAGATCTATATATCTATATTGTTGCTCATCTATGGTATGTATTAAATACAGGAGGTCGTCTTGGTATAATTGTATCAAATTCATGGTTAGGGACTAAAAGCGGAAAAGATTTCTTTGAATTATTACGTGAACTTTACCATATAGAATATATTCTTATTAGTGGGAATAAAAAATGGTTCTCTAATGCTGATGTAGTTACTACTATGATTATTCTAACTAAAAAAGAAGTGGAAGACGCTACTAAAAACATTAGATTTGGTATTTTAAATTGTTCATTAGAAGAGTTGAATATCGAAAATCGATTAGAAGAGGTGTCCAATCATATTTTAGCAAACACATATATAAAGAAAGAAATTCTAAATACATCTTCTTTAGATCAAGCTACAATTGATGAACTACTTAATTTCAATATCTCGCGTAATGCACTATTTCACAATATAGATTGGTTACTAGAATTCAAAGAAGATTTATTGCCATTAAATAAAGTATTTAAAGTAAATAGAGGAATGCGTCGTGGGTGGGATCCTATGTTTTACCCTGAAAGTAACCACCAAATTGAAGCAGAGTATATTCAGAGGGTACTTAAAAACTCTCGAAGTATTGATAATTTAGTTGCCACAACTGATAGTGATGCCTTCTGTTGTTTCGATTCTATAAGTGATCTTGTATTAAACAAAAAAACAGGTGCTTTGAATTGGATTAAAAAATTTGAGGACCAAACTAATAAAACCGGAATTCCATTACCTAAAGTACTACAAAAATCGGCTGCTAAAGGTCAATACTGGTATCAAATGGATAGCTCATCTCGTGCTGAACTTGTTACTACCTTGAATCCAGATAAAAGATTATTTTATTCAAAACTAGATCAAGAAGCTTTTATTAATCAGCGCTTAATAGGTCTTAGTAGACTTTCAAATAAAACGGATCTAGATTTAACACATGCTTTATTAAACTCTCTCTTAGGCTCTTTCTTTGTTGAAGCAGTAGGTTTTGGCCGAGGACTAGGTGCGCTTGATATTAACAAGGATAATTTATCCTCAACATATATTCTGAATCCTGATAGAATCAGCCCTGAACAGAAAGCCGATATAATTGCAAAATTTCAAGTTCTACAAAATAGGTCCTTGCTACCCTTCTTGAATGAATTCAAGAAAACTGATCGCATCGAGTTTGAAATGTCAGTATTAAGTGCGTTTAACAAATCACACTTATATCAAGATATTCTTGAGTCCATTATTTCAATGCAAAGAGTACGACTTACAGTACTCGAAAGTTAGAAAAATACAGCATATACATTATGAAAAATGTAGCTTAGCAGTTACTAAGCTACATTTTTCATTTTTTAAAACATACATTGCATGCAAATTAATCACAATTCTAAGTAGAATAAGATTGATTTTAGGGAGAAGGACGAAAAAACATTATTACAATGAGTGGGTTTTAATTACGATTATTTAAGAAACATCTTAGTTTATGGTCTGACTTTATTAGATCAGTAGCTTTATCAGCTCGAGAACCGTAGTTAACTAAAGCAAATCATTTACGTAAATATATTCGTAAAACGTATGTGTCAAAGAAGGGTTCACATCAGGTAACTAAATATCTTGCGAACTGATTATATTTATCCATTTTTCGAAGTGCTATGACTTAGTCTTGAAGATCATCAAGTAACAACAAGCTGATAAGCACACTGGTAGTCTCAAGATATATCTTTAATAGAAAGTGGAATGAGAATGATGTGCCAAGTGTAATAGTCACAGGGATGATTACAATTAAAGCTAACAAATCAAACAAGTATGTCGAACAGGGGAGTCATTTGATACTGAAGAAGCATAAAGAATACGAGTCTATTGCTAAAACATAAAATCTAATTAAGCCCCGAAAGTCATTCGTATTGTTTGTGAGCTGTGCTTTGAATGCGCTCTCTAGACTCGGATTCGTGTGGTGTTCTAAAGCGCTAGTGTGTCGATAATTAATGATCTCTTCCAATGATGCTATAAGGAACGAGATGAAGGTAAGGTGATCTACACGAAACAAAATTGCTGGAGAATTAGCGAGAAACTACCAGAAGGATGGGTCTTAATCGTGTTTTCTAGCAAGTTCCCAGTGCTGTTTTTCCAGCGAACAGAACGGTGTTTATTTGCGGCTTTGTTAACCATGGTCTTTGATGGTAGGATGACATATAGAGGCTGTGGTAGCGCTTCCGTCTAATTTCATAAGGAGGTTTTATTGTTGTCTAATTGTGATTGGAATAGGCCATGTAGTTGCAGGGACTGCCGGGAGATTATCGCTACTCATATCTGTTCGAACTGCCAGTTCCATAATAAGGTGAGTATAGATCGGATAGCCCACTGGGAGGACGGTTATTATACTTTTGAGATCCCCACGTCCCCAATCAAGGATTTGAATTGTTATAGCTGTGGTCATCGAATGGAACGAGTCGGATTTTATACGTCGGTGCATGAGTTATACTGTCAGAAGGAAAAGGAGCGCACCGATTTGATTCTAGCAGGAAGATTTTGTTTGAGTTGTGACAAGATAGAGGGGATTGATTTCGGATTCAGTGGTAGACGAGTGAAGCTCCAGGATTTCAACGGACGGACGCTATGTGAAATGTGCCTCGTTGAAGCTGCAAAGTTGGAGAAGCCCAATCCGGCTGACGCTGCAAATAAGTACATATTTGATCAAGATAAATTTGAATGGATCTTAGATCGGGTTAAGATCGCATGTGCGACTTGTGGGAAATCGCATTGGGTCAGTGTTGCAGAGAGGAGCTGGCGCAAGCAGTGCAAGGCATGTTATAAGCGCCGCTTTCGAACAAGAGACGAACAACGGACGGAGAAAAATTTACCGAACAGTGAAGTATCAATTTGAATAAAGGAAGTTTTTGAAGCTTCTTGAGATTGAAGAAGTGTTAGAGGATTAGTAGAATACCCCATGTAGCATAACCAGACTATGATGAAATTGGCAAGACCATTAACAGACGTACAAGAGGTGTTAAGAACTACACGAAGTATGATGTTGATTCTGCACTGGAAGGCGTAACCATTATTAATAAAAATTCGTAAGAACAAAAGTTATACTTTTAAGAATTTGAAAGGTGATTAGGAATGAAGAAACGCGATTATTTAGTTAAAACTTTATCACGAACTAAACGAAAGGATTATGAAAATTATATTATCAATGCGATCTGGCACAAGCTTGATAACTTGGAACTGAAACCAGTAAGCCAGCAATATGTAAAACGTAATAATGGTAAACATGCACTTATGGACCTTTACTTCCCACAACTTCAGGTTGCAATTGAAGTAGATGAAGCCTACCATCAAAATAATCAAGAAGCCGATAAACTTCGTATGGATGATATTATTGCTGCAGTTAACGAAGATTCACAATCTGACTTTGTGTGTTTGAGAATTGATGCTTCTAAGTCAATAAAGTCGATTGATAATCGAATAAATGAGATCGTATCATTCATTCAAGAGAAAGCATCTAGTAAAAATTTAGAGTGGTTGTCTTATGCAGACGAACTAAAACAAATTAAACAGCAAGAGTACCTTTCTATTTATGATGATGTATCATTTAAAAATATAACAGACATAGCCAACAATATATTTGGAAAAACCTATAAGGGGTTTCAAAGAAGCGGATTCAGAGTAACGGAAACACTGTGGGTTTGGTGTCCAAAGCTGTCAGTTACTATAGATGGGAATACTAAGTCCGCAGCAAAAGGATGGCTAAACTTCTTATCCAATGATTGGTCATATATCGATGAGTCACAGGAAAATCAAACAGAAGATCAAAGAATCGCACTTATAGAAGAAGATTCTAGCTTAAATAAGGAACGAGCGGTGTTTGCACATTATAGGGACAATTTAGGGATAAGCCGGTATAGATTCGTGGGAGTATTTAAGAGTTCAGGATTATCTCCTGATGACGAAAAATATATACGGTATATTCGTATTAGTGAAAAGACTAAAATCATAAAGGTATAAGAGTCCTGACTAAAAATTAAATTAAGTTTGCTTAACAAACATCGAGATCGGCTAACTGCATATGATAACTTGCAGAATAAATGATTGGTTAGTTATGAGTTGTTTTCACCATTCATTAGCTTTGTAATAATGAAATATATGGGATTGTTAAATTGGGCAGATATTAATTTTAATGGTATCAGAACCTGGAGAATGACTGGCAGGTTGGACGGAAATAAAGATCATTCACAAGGGGCTGGAACTTTGTATAAATCAGTAGTTAGAGATGGCCAATTTCTTGTTCTTGTATGTGATGGAATCTTCGACACTCCACTAATGGAGTTACCGACAGAAGAACTTGCGGATAGAGTTGCATATGAACTCCAAAGTGCTTGGGATGAGGGTGTTGCAAGTAGTTCTTGTTGCAAGCCACAGGGACTTAATGGTGATGGATACGATATAAATATCAGTATCAGTGAGGTGATTCAAAAGCTAAAGTCTATGAGTCTCACGGAGCGGGAAGCTTATCTTCAAAGACTAAATCGACGTAATGAAAGAGTTCAAAAGGTTGAGGAAGTTAGAAGATGGCGAGATGTTCTAAGCTGGAAAAGTAAGTGAGGAACAGAAATCGAATCAACGTTCCAGAATTTTCGGGAATCTGGGTGTTTTTCCTTGCTCAAATGAGACAGTATTCAAATGCTTAATTAATCGGATTCCAATAATATGGTTTAATACTCGATTTTCCTCAGCAAATTACTTGGAAAAGAGCGGAGCGGCTTCTGGTAACTTTGAAAAAGCACTATATCAATACAATCACAGCCAGGAATATGTATCAGAAGTAATGAAATACGCTACGCTTTACGTGACAGAAGGGTACGATATTATAATTCCGCAACCGGGTAAGGCTGGGTTTAGTCGTCCAGTAAACGGAGAAGTTACTTCCGGATTTGGCCCACGTACTCATCCCGTTACTGGCGAAGTAGGAAAACCACATGAGGGTGTAGATTTTGCTTGTTCCTATGGACAACCGATACCTGCATCTAAAGCCGGAAAGGTGATTATGGCTGGTTGGCAAAATATAAGTAATCCAAGTGAAGGTTACGGTCAGTATGTACGTGTGGATCATGGGGGCGGCTATGTTACTATCTATGCGCATTTGTCTTCCATTAAAGCTCGTGCTGGGGATCAAGTATCTGCAGGAACTGTGCTTGGTGGATGTGGGTCAACCGGCAGCAGCACCGGAAACCATCTACATTTCGAAATCATTATCAATGGTGTAAAGGTAAATCCTTTGTTGTTTGTAGAGGGATAAAGAGTGAAAAAAGGTTAGGATTCAAGCTTAATAATGTTGAAAAAATAGCGATTATTATTTTATTAACGGTATCCTTTCGGAAAATACAGTAATTAGGGGTTGAATAATTTCACGAAAAATAAGCTAGGAGTGACAAATGGACGATTTCTTCTCAAGAATAATATATACTGGAGAATAAAAAAAGGATTTAGATTTAGTTTTTGCCGATGAAGTATCAATGAATATTATTTTCGGTAACAAGTCAAAAGAAGAAATAAGTGAAATAGTTGAAGAATTATCTGAGTATATTATTTGTCTTACTAATTTTGTAGATGAAGCAATTGGATCTTACTTTATTTCTAAAAAGCAAAGAACCGCATACACAGTAAAATCATTTAAGTAACGTTTGAGTATATTCAAGTTGTCATCGACAGTAGAAGACACCATTTTCACGTTTCGGGCCATACGGCCCTTGGTCCGGCAGATGGATTTCTAGGAAGTACTATTAGCAGCCGGACCACCCATTACTGCTAAGTCCGTCTGACCCGGCTGGCGCCCTTCGTGAATACACAACGTTTAATGCTGCAACCTGAAAGAATAGGAAAATAATACAGAGTAAGCTAGTTTGACCTTTTCCTAAAATCAAAAAAACATTAGGAGTATTTCTATGGATAATCTTACCCCTTTATTAACTATATCTGGTGCGTTTGGTGCTGCATTTGCTGGGCAGTATTTAGGACATAAACTGACACGTAATCGTGATATAGAAAAACAAAATAAGGAAAGCTTGCAAAACCTATATTCGCCATTAATTTTTAAAATTGTAGATTATATAGACATTGAATGCAGTAATGCCATTAGCACACCTAATAATTTTATAGACGAACCAGGGATGTATGCTTTAGATCAACTTGATATACAGTCAAAAGAGAATACGAATGATCTATTCAATAATATATTGGCAGATATAAGCAAGAAACTGACATATGCTGACCAAAATCTGATTATGAGTTTTGAGATTGCTAAAAAGTGCGGGAAGGAGTTTAATTATGGTCAGGAAAAAGCAACTTTAATGAATAATATAAATTCTGTAAGAAGTCGTATAGAATTATCTTCAGTGTTCTTTTCACAGTATTTGAAGCTTAACAAACAATTGAAAACACTTTCTAAAGGTATTAAAGATGAGTTAGAAGAACCTTATTTCTACACTCTAGTAGTTCGTATACTTCTTCAAATGCGTTTGTTTTCTATAGCTATTAATTATTCATTTAGAGATAAAGATTTGATTGTTACAGCATTCGGTATTGATAAATCTTTACTTAAAAAGGCAGAGAATCTAGTGAAAAGACATGAATATATACTTAATGATTTAGATGATTATTCGTCACAAGTAAACGAAGAATTGGAGGTAGATTCATACGATTTCTTAGAAGAACTAATTCATAAAATGGAATATATGGATCATGATGGATTTGGATCTCCAAACATATGGAGGAGATTAATTGAAGAAGAACGTCTTAAGGAAGAAAAGCGATCAAAGGACTTTCTTGAAAATTACGTAAATATAGATTCTTAAATTAATAACACTTCTTAGTGGGAAGCGTCACAATGTTTCCGTGTTCAGTAATCAAGAAGATCAAGAAGATAAAGAAGATAAAGAATATCAAGCAGCTCTAAAGATAATGCCAAGAGAATGGATAAAAAAATGGGGCAATATGAAAGAACTAGGTATATCGTGGGAAAAAAATTGTGGTTGATTATATATCGGGTATGACAGATGCTTATGCAGATAATTGTTACGGAGAACTGTTTGGAAGTAGAATCGGGAACATTCATGGAGAATAATGATTCTAATATAAGTAACGAGAGGCTTTTGTTTAAGAAGTATGTTTTTGCCAAGAAAAAGTAGTATTACTATCTTAATAATCTACAACCGGGCACAATTCTGCAATACAAGAGGGCTTGCTGATGCAGCCCTCTTTATTCTTCTAAATTTTTTTCGCAGTACATAAAGGTACACCATTATAGACACTCAGTAAAGCAGTGTAATTCAGTCTATATAATACGACATATAAACCTTTATAAACGTCTATAAACTAATTGTTGTTTATATACCTAAAGGGTTATAATGAAGGCAGCAAGAGATATAGATTGGTGGTCGGGATACAATGGGAATTAATTTTGGGTACACTCGTGTGTCAACTAAAGAACAACACCTGGACAGACAGTATGAAGCGTTAAAGCCATATGTAACGAATGATAAATACATATATAGTGACAAGGCTTCAGGTAAAGATATGGATCGTGAAGGTTTTCAAAATATGCTGAAGGCTATGCGTAAAGGGGATACCCTCTATATCAAATCTATTGATCGTTTAGGAAGAAACAAGGAACAGATCAAACAATACCTACAATACTTTAAGGATGAAGGTATTCGTGTAAAGATTATTGATTTACCCACGACTATGCAGGACGTTCCCGAAGGACAGGAGTGGGTGATTGATATGATAAACAATATTATCATCGAGGTTTACACATCTATAGCACAGCAGGAACGTGAGACTCTTCTACAACGTCAGGCTGAAGGTATTGCAGTTGCTAAAGCTAAAGGTAAGCATCTGGGAAGACCTAAGTTAGAATTACCTGAAGAGTGGGGTAAACTGTATAAGCAGTGGACGTCAGGGAAGATTACAGCAGTAGCATTTATGGATATGGTCGATATGAAGAAGCCGACCTTTTATAAGAAAGTGAAGGAATACGAAGCTACTCTTTAGAGGAAGAAGGCATTACACGCAACCGATCGACAACAATGGAAGTTGGATAATAAATAGAAAATACATTGAATTGATATATAAAAATAAAATTCTAAGTTTGGTTGAAGTATGAACGTCTTTTTGCTATGATTATAGTATATTGTAAAATTATTTAAAATCATCAATTTAATAGAATAGTTTGCAAGGGGCACGGGAAGATATTCTTCCTATAGTGTCCCTTTTTTGTTTTTATATCTGTCTATTATCAAGTACATATTAGGCGGGTTCATGTGCTGTACGAATGACATACTCAAAATTTTATGTGGTATATACTTCGCAATCATCACGAAGTCTCACACCACTTATTATTAATTCTAAATAATCCAGTGTGAGGATAATTTTTTTGGGATAAAAAAAGGAATATCTGAAATTTTAAAAAAACAAACACAATCCAAGCCTTAAAATGGCCTTCTCATGTCCGTTTAAAACGATTTTTGTTTTTGTTTATGGGT
>NZ_WTWX01000098.1 GCF_009870785.1 Paenibacillus sp. An7 | reverse complement strand
GTAAACGGCGGCCGTAACTATAACGGTCCTAAGGTAGCGAAATTCCTTGTCAGGTAAATTCTGACCCGCACGAATGGCGTAACGACTTGGGCGCTGTCTCAACGAGAGATCCGGTGAAATTTTAATACCTGTGAAGATGCAGGTTACCCGCGACAAGACGGAAAGACCCCATGGAGCTTTACTGCAGCTTGATATTGGATTTGGGTACGATCTGTACAGGATAGGTGGGAGCCTAGGAAGCATGAGCGCCAGCTTGTGTGGAGGCAACGTTGGGATACCACCCTGATCGTATCTAGGTTCTAACTTGGTACCGT
>NZ_WTWX01000039.1 GCF_009870785.1 Paenibacillus sp. An7 | reverse complement strand
TTAGGCACGCCGCCAGCGTTCGTCCTGAGCCAGGATCAAACTCTCCAATAAAGTTTATTGAAAAGAGCGATAAGCTCATTTAGAAAATGCTGACGAGAACATAATGTTCTCTATATTAATACTCACTCGTTGTTCAGTTTTCAAAGATCAAATCATTCCGGCGTTTTCCGACCGGATTTATAATATATCATGTTAAAACAATATATTCAACTGGTAATAAAAACCAACTTTGATGAGTCAGTAACTAGCTTTATCCGCTGAATCATAACTCATTGTAATGCCACTCTCTTAGCGGCGGATTTATAATATATCATACTGTTCGGCACACTTCTACTTGTAAAATATTCCATGATAATTACTATCATCATCTCGGATAGATTTTACTCTACATATTTTAATAAGATGTAATTTAATTAAGCACAGGCATATCTGCCCAGCAATTTTTTAGAAGTTCCACCACTTTAAAACCTTGAAAACAGAAGGCTTCTCCCCAATCTTAACTATGCCCCCCTAATCACTAGAAGGAAACAGCAAATATTTGTCAAATAAGATTTTATGAAATACAACACCCTTGAAAATATTTACTTCAGGTTATTCTAAGGAACATAACAATCAAGACAAGAGACCCCCGATGTATTCCGTGAAATTAAATGAGCCTTCTTTAATGAAACTATTATTTTCTTCAAAATGAATGATTTATATTAACCTCTATCGGTTCAAGATCTAATTATCCAAAAAAGGTAGTACATAATTGAATAATAAAACTAGTATTGTCTGAAAGCCTTATAGTTCAATTCAGTATGTATAAGCGCATTAAAGGGGGTGGTAGATAATCGAATGTTTGGTAAGCGGTTACAAGGTACCATGATAAAACTCATTCATATTCTCATTGAATGAGACATCAGGAAGGGCGGATTAAATTTATATGTTTTTATGGGGCTGCCTTTTACAAAAGATTTCTTCCCCCCATTTCTAAAAAAGTTATTAGATAGAGGAGGAGTTAATTAGATGGACCGAAGGACTATTCCCATCCAAAAATCACTGTTTGTATCCTTTTTGGCATTCCTTATGATTATTTCATTAGTCATCCCCCCTTCTCCGGTGTATGCAAACTCGTCAGACAACCTGCCTGCTCGTCATGCAGAATATCTTAACCGAGGTTTGGTTGCAGTTCTGATAGACAATGGTGTGTTCTTGAGCTGGCGGTATTTAAATACGGATCCTAATGATATTGCATTTAATGTTTATAAAAACGGAACTAAAGTGAACACATCCCCCATTAGTAGTGTGACCAACTATGTGGACACAACAGGCTTTGACAGTTCACAGTATCAAATTTCTACAGTCATTGCAGGAAAAGAAGAAATGCAGCCTGAGGTAGTGTCGGTTTGGCATAACGAATATATGCCTATTAAGCTGGATAAACCTGCTGACGGGCGGACCAAAGATGGCGAAATCTACTCATACTACGCGGGCGACGCTTCCGTAGCGGACTTGGACGGCGATGGTGAATATGAAATTGTCTTCCTTTGGAGTCCGAGCAACTCCAGAGACAATTCACAAAGTGGATATACCGGTAACGTCTATATTGACGCTATCAAACTGGACGGCACAAAACTGTGGAGAATCGACTTGGGCGTCAACATCCGCGCTGGAGCGCATTATACCCAGTTAATGGTGTATGACCTAGATGGTGATGGGAAAGCCGAAGTCGTTGTTAAGACGGCTGACGGAACAAAGGACGGACAAGGAACGGTCATCGGCGACAAAACGAAGGATTATCGCAATGAAGGCGGATATATTCTGACAGGGCCTGAATACTTAACACTCTTTAATGGTGAGACGGGAGCTGCTGTATCTACCGTTGATTATAATCCGCCAAGAGGGAATGTTGGTGATTGGGGCGACACCTATGGCAATCGTGTGGACCGGTTCCTCGGCGCCATAGCCTATTTGGACGGTGTAAAACCAAGTGTAGTAATGAGCCGCGGTTATTATACGCGTACCGTACTTACTGCTTATGATTTTACTGATGGAAAACTCGTCGAGCGCTGGACATTCGACACAAATAAAGCAGGAACTCAGTATCAAGGACAGGGCAATCACAATCTAAGTGTGCTAGATGTGGATGCGGACGGCAAAGATGAAATCATGTTCGGCTCACTGGCGATTGACGATGATGGGACCTTACTCTACAGTACCCAACTAGGACATGGCGACGCCATACATGCGGGCAAACTCGATCCGAGTTTGGATGGCTACCAGGTCGTCAGTGTGCATGAAAGCAGCAGTGCCGAATACGGGCTGGAGATGCGTGATGCAGCGACAGGTGACATCATTTGGGGTCAATACACAGGAAAAGATACTGGACGCGGAATGTCAGCTGATATTGACCCGAACTATCCTGGATACGAATCATGGGCATCGACCATCGTTGATGGAAAAATGGATCCATTAACTTCCGTATATTCGGCAAGCGGCGAGGTTATTTATGAACAAAGTGATGCTCCAAGAAGCACTAACTTTGCTATCTGGTGGGATGGAGATCTGCAGCGCGAACTGTTTGACCACGAGTGGAATAACAGTACAGCAAAAGGTATCCCCCTCATCTACAAATGGGACTATCAAAACAAAAAACTGAGTGAAATCTTCCGGGCGACTGGGACACTGACCAATAATCATACTAAAGGAAACCCGGCGCTTCAGGCGGATATTCTAGGAGATTGGCGTGAAGAAATTTTGCTGCGGAGCGAAGACAGCTCGGAGTACCGACTCTATACCACAACCATTCCAACAGCATACCGGATACCCACACTGATGCAAGATCCCGTTTACCGACTGGGTGTAGCTTGGCAAAATGTAGCTTACAATCAGCCGCCTCATACAGGTTTTTATCTTGGAGAAGAATCTACAGAGTTCCCTAAAGCTAATCTGACACTAACCGGCGGGGAATCAGCCACGGAGCCCGTTTATCATTTTGATTTTGGTACAGAAACCTCTGAGGGTAAAACTGCCGTGCAAAACACTTTATACGAACAAGAAACTGGTTTTGGCTTTATGAATACAAGTAACATTACCGTAGGAGCAAACGAGGTTTCTGTTGCGACAGGAACAACATTCGCCGTAGACCTAGCAAATGCCAACTATAAAGTGACACTGAGATTGGGCGGCGATGCGCAAGATTCAAAAATTGGCGTCAAATCTGAATTTGTCCAAAAGCTGGCCGTGACCAATGTAAAAGCAGGACAACCACTGGAATATTCTTATGACGTTGCGCTGGTAGATGGACAGCTCGATTTCCTCTTCACCGGTACAGCCATAGACTTGCAGGACATCATCATTGAGAAGTATCCGGACAAAGCGCCAGGAGCAGCAACAACCATTTATATGGCCGGTGATTCAACAATGCAGTCTTACAGTGAAATGCAGGCACCGCAAGAAGGCTGGGGCCAGCAATTCGGCCAATACTTTTCAAACGGGGCAGTAATCGTGAATAACGCAATCCGCGGTAGAAGCAGCAAATCATTTATGGTTGACGGCCGTCTGGATACGATTTTGCAGCGGATTAAGCCAGGGGATTTTTTCTTCATCTCCTTTGGTCATAACGATGCGAGCATAGGGATTCCGGACCGTTATGCATCGCCGGAGGATTATAAGACCTATCTAGCTCGCTATGTGAAGGGTGCTAGACAGCGCGGTGCAACGCCGGTACTGCTTACTCCGGTTGGACGCAGAGATTTTAATACCGTGACTCAGGAATTCAATGTCAGCTTCCCCGCATACGTAGAGGCTTGCATAGAAGTGGCAAAGGAGCTTGACGTGCCATTAATTGATCTAAGTAAGTTAAGCATTGCGTATTACGATCAAATTGGTCATCCAGCTACAGAGAAAGTATTCCTCTACGCCAAACCAGGTGAATATCCAAAATATCCAAACGGTGTAAATGATAACACCCATTTCAGCAGCTATGGAGCACAAAAAATTGCTGGACTAGTTGCGAAAGCGGTCAAAGACATGGAGCTTAGTATCTCTTCACTAATCATAGATCCAAATATATCCGAACCAGAACCAGAACCGGAAATCCAGCGCTATGAAGAAAACTTTGAAGGCAGCTCAGCCGAGTACAATTATTCAATGGTAAATGCAGCAGGCATTGCAGGAACACTGGCGGGAACCATTGTTGAACAGGACGGAAATAAAGTGCTGTCCATTAGTGGGGGTGGCTCAGGCCACCGCGCAAAAGCATTCCGACTATTTGATGCGGTTAACGGCGACATCGTTAATGTAAACTTTGACTGGCATTCCGGTAATGTAATTAACTACCCGTCAGAAGGACATCTCACTGTCCAGGATTCAAGCGATAACAATCTTTTTACGTTGGTTGCTAAAAACAGCAGTGAGCATATCCACTATTTTGTCGGCCCCTATACAGCTGATTATGGTACTGGATTTACAGCTATACCTGAAGGTGGTAAGGCCACAGTGATTCCAAAGAACCAGTGGTTAAATGTAGATGCATCTATTAATTTTGCCAATAAGACAATGGATCTGACTTTGAAAAGTCTGAAGGACTCGACTATTACACAGACCATTGAAAACATTCCGCTAAGCCCGGGTGTATATGCAGACAATGTTAGATCCATTCGTTTCCTAGGTACAAGAAAAAGTGGATCAGGTACTTTAAACTGGACTACCCAAATCGACAACATACGGATTGAAGGCACTCAGCTTCCTCCGGAACAAACCGATCAGACTGTCTTGATTGCTCTATATGATGAAATCAAATCACTGGATCTGTCATCATATACAGAATTATCGAAAGCCGTACTAAAGCGAGCTTTGACAGCTGCCGAGGCAATATTGGGTACGGAGGCCACTCAGGCTCAAATTAACCATACGATTAACATGCTGACTGTCGCAAGAGATTCACTGACAAGCACGCCAACTGAAAATGTAAGCGAGTACAAATTTGATTTTGGTTCCGGCGATGTTGCCGATGGATACATCAAAGTAGATGCTAAAAGAGCATATATTGAAGAAAACCGCTATGGCTTTGCTGATACCGTACTAACCGAAGATGAAAACAGAAAAACCGGAGATGCTCTGACAGAGGATTTCATCCGGGTAAACGGCACCTCCTTTCTAGTAGAGATGGAGCCGGCTAATTACCGAGTAACGATGACCATCGGGGATGCAGAAGAATCGACCAATACAAACGTAGTTGTAGAGCAAATGACAAAGCTGCCTCTCACAACGATCCCTAAAAAGGAATTCAAAGAAATTACGTATGACATCGCTCTAATCGATGGAGTCTTCAATTTCGACTTCTCCGGAAATTCACCAAAGATCAATGCGCTAAAACTTGAGCGTCTGCCTGATAATGGTGCCAGTAATAAACCAATCATTTATCTAGCGAGCGATTCCACAGTGGCAAATTACGCAGAGAGCTATCGTCCGCAAGCTGGCTGGGGAGAAACATTAGGTAGATACTTTGATCTAAATGAGATTAGTATCGATAACCGGGCAGTCGGCGGTCTAAGTAGTAAAACTTTCCTTGTAGGTGGTTATCTCAACAATATTCTTCTGGACATTCACGAAGGCGACTATCTTTTCATGCAGTGGTCGCATAATGACTCTACGCCGTCCCGTCCAGAGCGTTATCTTACACCCGAACAGTTTAAGGTGTATTTGAAAAATTACATTAATGGTGCCAATCAAAGAGGAGCCATTCCGGTTCTGGTCACTCCTGTAAATAGACGTGATTTTACTGGAGATACTCTGAATAAGAGCTTTCCTGAATACGTGAAGGCGATGAAGGAAACGGCGCAGGAAACCGGAACGCTTCTAATTGATCTTAACCAGGCCAGTTGGGAACATTTCCAGGAACTTGGCCCGGAAGGGACCAAATCAATTTTCATGTGGGTAGGTACAACGGAAGACAATACGCATTTACAGATGAACGGTGCGATTAAGGTATCTGAACTCGTAGCACGACTTGTTAAAAAGCTGAATATACCTTTGTCTACCTTTATCAAGCTCGAGGAAGAGTCTTCAGATAAGGAAGGACCGCATACTACGGCTACTTTGGAGGGAGATTCACACAACGGCTGGTATACTTCAGCAGTACAAGTAATATTCTCGGCTGTAGATGATAACTCCGGAGTCTCTGCGACCTACTATCAGGTCGATGGAGGAGACATAACAGAAGGTACACAAGTTACTTTAAGCGATGAAGGGAATCATGCAATAACCTACTGGAGCGTCGACCACGCTGGGAACAAAGAAGCGGAAAAAACACTGGCAGTACCAATTGATCTCGCACCACCGGTTATTGAAATTCAAGGCCAACCGGAATATACGATTAATCAACAAGTGGAAATTAGCTATACTGCTTCTGATACAGTCTCTGGCGTCGCAGAGCCAGGCGGCTTGTTAAAGAACGTACCAGCTTATACGTTGGATCCGGGCTTGAATCAAGTAGCTGTTACGGTATCCGACTTGGCAGGTAGAGAGCAGAGCGCCTTTTTTAACTTTGGTGTAACAGCTACCTTCCGCAGCCTAGCTGAATTGACACAAGCGTTTGCTGTAGAGTCAGAAGATCCAAATGCTGAAGAGGTTGCGGTACGGATCATAAGTTACCTGGAGGAGGCTGAGCAAGCGGCAGCAGTCCATAATGGAACCAAATCACGCCAGTTACTGGAGAAATATAATAATGAAGTGATTGCTGGCCAAGATAAGACGTTTACTGCAGAACAAACACAAGCTTTAAGCAGATGGGCAACTTGGCTCAGCCAGATAACGCCGATCGCTAGCAGTGCACCAGGAACTCCTGAGCTATCCCATGATAACGGCTATGATACGGGTCTCATGGACGGAGATTATACCATTACAATGAACCTCTGGTGGGGTAATAATGGGACTCAATTCAAGCTGTATGAGAACGGGGTATTGATCAAAGAAGTTCCTTTATCCGATCAATCACCTTCTGCCCAGTCCGTTCGGATTGACATATCCGGCAAGCAAAATGGCACGTATGTATATACGGGTGAGCTGATCAATTCACTGGGGACAACCGCAAGTACGCCTCTAACTGTAGTAGTCACAGATGCCTCCCCGGGCAAGGGTACTCTATCACATGATAACTGGGACGCAGATGGAAACTATAATATCAGCATGAATATGTGGTGGGGTACGAATGCCTCTAAATATGAACTGTACGAGAATGGAGTTTTGGTAGACACACAAAACTTGCAGGTTCAAACGCCTCAAGCCCAATCAGCAGTTACGGATATTACAGGAAAAGTACCGGGGATCTATAAATATGAAGCAATATTATACAATGCCGCAGGTGAAATGAGAACAGAGGAATTAACGGTCATAGTACGTTAGAACTTCAATCCAATGTTATTAATCGTTGTATCTGCCGTAAAATGAAGAACACTAAACTAACTATTTAAATTTCTATAAGTACAATTCAAAACTCGTTATCTTCTCTAAAACAGAAGATAACGAGTTTCTAAATCTTAGTACTATTTAGCCCATCGCGATGACCTCATCCAATCCCAAAACTTCGTAATAGCAATTTTCAATCCGATGTCTCAGCGGTCATAGACCTTTTTGATGTATATTTGGAGATTGTAGATAGCACTATGAAAGTATGACGCCATAGAAAATCTAAATAAGCCGTTTTAAAACGATCTGAAACTCCCCTTTTAGCAAACATTTAGGCATCGAATAAAGAAAAAGCATTATCTTTATCTCTTTACACTCATGCCCGTTATCCTCTTTTCTTAAATATTGGAATACTTAATGCAGCTTCTTCATCCATTATCGGTTTTGGTTTTTCAGCTAGTTTTGCAGAAGGTGATGCTGAAGACAAATTGAATTTCGGATCATCACCTAGTAACTCTTTGCGGATAATATCACGTAAAATCATGCCTCTAACACCTTTAGGAAGTCGCTGAATAGCTTCCCATAGTTCACTTTCTTCCGTCTCAGGGAAGTATATCGTTATTTTTTGTTTTGTTGCCATTAGCTTATTGTGCTCCTAGCGTACATATCATACCCGAGCACCTGCAAATCTTGCGGTGATTCAGGGAATAATGTCTTTCTTAAACTATTTTCTTTTAATTGGTTTTCCATCCGTTCAGAAGAACCGCCGAGGAAAACCACTTTATCAATCAAATGTCCTCTATCAATATATTTCCGCTTAATGTCAGCCCAAATATTTCTTGCCTGCTTATCTAGCACATGTAGCACTTCTTCATCTTCTGCAAAGTATAGTTTCTCTTCTTGCGAATTTTTATTGATAATGGTTACGCCATGATCCAGTGCAGAATCAACATCATACTTCGTGTAATTCTTAACACCTCTAGTACGTCTGTTAATGATCTTGCCTATTTCATCATAAGCCGAACCAATACCCAAACTTGGATGTGTGTCAGCTAGTTCATTAAATACATTTCCTTTTTGCATATATACATAGTTCACAGTTTGGAAGCCAACATCTGCTACAAGAACATTTTCTTTTTTCAAAGTTGGATTTGAAGAAAGTAAATACAAATTAGCTGCGTAACCCTGTGGCATAACGATTACATCGTCAATAGATATCTTAAATTTTGATCCTCTGAACTCAATATCAAATTCTTTATCAGAGAATAGATCTACCAGTAAAGGAGCTTCGTCCTCCATGGTTTGAATAGGCAGACCGGTTACTATGTCAGTTTTAAGATCCTCACCCGATGCCTGCACAGCTAAGGGGTAAAGGAACAATATTTTATACTCTAAATCCTCAACCCTGTTACGTGTACTTGATGCAGGCACCACATTTAAGTGCACAAATTCATGTTTACCAATTATGTACTCTACGCCGTCTACGATTATGGTATCTAGCTCGCTTCTTGAGTCTAGCGCCCCCAGTGGAATTTCTGTAACGAGGGCCTGACGCTTTAGCACCTGCTGTTCGCTATCCGTCCATTTAACATACCCAAAACCTATATCAACTGACTTTTTCATTTTCTCCTCCTTATGTATAGATACGTATCTATACTTTTGGTTTCATATTGAATTATATCAGTTATATCTTTGAATATACAGCTAAAAATTCTAATTTTTACCTTGTTTAGAGTTTTAACACTGTCAAAAGTATAGTTATGTATCGTTACGTATCTATACCATGTAGTACGCTTCGGTTAAAGAAAGCAATCAATGGTTAAATCATCTATTAGTGAAGGGGAGTATACTCAGTAACGAAACAAGAAGAAAAACAGTCGAAGAGCAGATCCCATATCAAAAAAAGGAATCTCTAACAACACAAAGAACACAGGAGCACTCTCAAAAATTGTTCGTGTCTATACTTTAAGAATTGCACTGCTGTAAAGGAAACAGGAAAAACACTACAATACTAAGTAATCCAGGGTATAATGTTAAAAATAATAGGAGGTCTATTCTATGAAAGGAATCGTTAATCGATTTGATTTTGAAGGAGAATAAATAATTGAAATAATTAATGACACAAAAAGACATTGTAAATTTTTTATAGAAACATCGTTAAATTGGATGTAGTTGTTATCTTTAAGAGATAGAAATCAAACTCATTTGAAACAAAACGGCTTTAATAGAGAATCGATTTCTTAAATGATAGGAGCAGACTTAACCCTTGTCCGCTCCTATTTTATAATAGATATAAAGTTATTTCTTTATTAGACATAATTTCACAAATTCTTAAAGTATAAATCTAAAGCTTCATTAAGAATACGTGTCTTTGTACCTCGTCCACCCTCAATACTAAGCTCATCTAGGATCTTTTTTATATCGTTCTTAAACCATACAGTCTCTCTCGTGTATAAGTCATCGAATTTTTCCTTTTTCTTAACTGTCCCTTTACTTTTGCTTTTACTTAAAAGTTCTCTCGCTGTGTTAGTAGTATCAATAAGTTCTGAATGGACTGCATTGCTTACTGGTCTTCTAATTTTATTTTTAAGCTGTTCCATTTTTGAATCAGACACGATTGATCAGCTCCTCTACAAATAAGCGATACTGATTTAAACCAGTTTTTAATTCAGGATTATTTGTAAATCCATTGATTGACAATCTCCCAATAGCAGCAGTTCGGGTCATAATCGTTTCAAAACAAAGATCCTCATATTCCTCTTCCACAAGCTCGATCAAAGCCTTATTATCTGTTCTTCTAGAATCAATTAAGGAGCGAAGAATACCAGCTACCTTTAAATTTTCGTTTGCGAGTTCCTGAACGTGAACGCAGGTTTCTAGAAACCTACCTAAAGCTGAATAACAAAATTTACTCGCTTCAAACATAGCCACTACTGCATCAGAAGCAGCTAATGCATTGATTGTTTGATCCCCTAAAGCTGGAGGTGTATCGATAATTATATAATCATAATCATCTTGAACACTTTCTAAAGTTTGCTTTAAAACGAGGGACCTATTACCTCTATAAGACCCATACAGCCAAGAAGGAAAACGAGCTAGATGGTCTTCAGCACTTAAAAGATCAAGACGATCAGTTACTTTATGTATATATTTGCGAGCGTCTTGTTCTTGTAAAGCTTCAAAAACAGTTCTTTCATGGAAAACGTATATATCCTCTTGTGTCAATAATTCGGTCAAGTTCCCTTGCGAATCTAAATCAACAGCCAATACTTTCTTTCCATATTCCGCACTTAGTATATGAGCAACTATACCAGAAGTTGTTGTTTTACTTGATCCACCTTTTTGAATGCCAAAAGAAATAACAGTTGCCACTAAATAGCCTCCCTATTTATTAAAAATTTCTGATATAAGTATAACATAATACATACGTGTACGTACACGTATACGTACACGTATGTATTATGATTTATAGACCTTCCCTCTACATATTATTATCTATAGAATTTCATCGATTTTTTGATTACTTTCCACTAATTTAATTTACTTATATGTTACAGCAGGAGAATCTTCGCAAATACAGATCCATATGATTCTAAAAAAGGCATTTCATGAAGAACGAATTATATATAGCGCAACAAGAGAATGAGGACTTTGCTGAAGTGATCTTGAATTATATGAATCTATATTAATGAATTAAAATCCAGTTAAAGTTAGCACTAAAAAAATTACGATCTAGTTTCTACGATAACGGACAATAAGCAAAGGGGAACTCCTTAAAGAAGGCGACTTAATATGTAATGAATGGGTAGCAATAAACAAAAGCGCCTAATTTATTATTAGTAAATTAATTGAATCAATTTCATAATGCATTGACTTAAAGAATTGCAGACTACTCCATTGCAATCGTAGTACATTTTAAATTTTATGAGGCTTTCGCTCTTTGTTGTTTGTTCACACGATCCAC
>NZ_WTWX01000003.1:97132-357381 GCF_009870785.1 Paenibacillus sp. An7 | reverse complement strand
CAGGCCCATCCATAAGTGACAGATTGCTCCGTCTTTCTTTCTTCTCTCATGCGAGAGAAGAACCTATCCGGTATTAGCTACCGTTTCCGGTAGTTATCCCAGTCTTATGGGCAGGTTGCCTACGTGTTACTCACCCGTCCGCCGCTAAGTCTCAGAGAAGCAAGCTTCTCATTGACTCCGCTCGACTTGCATGTATTAGGCACGCCGCCAGCGTTCGTCCTGAGCCAGGATCAAACTCTCCAATAAAGTTATTGAAAAGAGCGATATGCTCATTTAGAAAATGCTGACGAGAACTTAACGTCCTCTTATAGTTTATCGTCCTTCTATTAAGAAAGACGTTCATCATCCATTTGTTCAGTTTTCAAAGAACTTGTTGTTCCAGTTAACTGTTCGCAACTGGATTTTCAGTATAACATGTCGATCATTTCGTTGTCAACTACTTTTTTCGACATTTTGTTTTAACATGTTACTTAGTTAGCTTCTCTAACTCGTAACAGTATCGCTCGAAGCGACAAGAAATAATATATCATGATAAAATAATTTTGACAAGCCTTTTTTAAAAAAATCATAATAAGATAGGTATCTAACTTAACACCTTCCTTATTAAGTACTTATATAACTAAAACAGGAGTCACATCTAATTACATACGACTCCTGTTTTTCTGTTACTTTACCTATAGCTGAAGCAGTCTAATAAGCTCATCTTCATCTTCAATTGTATCAATACCTAGCTGCTGGGCTTTAGCAAGCTTACTGCCTGCTTTTTCCCCTGCAATTACGAGATCCGTTTTCTTAGATACACTTCCCGTTACTTTTGCACCAAGTGCTTCAAGCCGTTCTGTAGCCTCATCACGTGTCAGTTTATGAAGCGTACCTGTAAGAACGACTGTTTTACCACTGAAGAAAGAATCGGTAACGACTGCTTGAGGTTCTTCTGGAGCTTTGGCTTCTACTCCAAGCGAGAGCATCTTTTCGATACTAGCTCTAACAAAAGGATCCTGGAAGAAGGTCACGATACTCTCCGCAACAATCTGCCCAACATCAGGGAGTTCTACAAGCTCTTCTACCGAAGCATCCATAATACGATGAAGATCGCGGTAATGTTCTGCCAGCATTCTAGTTGTCGACTTCCCTGTGTTCGGTATCCCAAGTGCATATAAGAAAGAAGCCAGATCTCTGCCCTTACTGTCTTCAATCGCTTGCAGCAGATTATTCGCTTTTTTCTCTCCAAAGCGAGAGAGTCCAATGATATCTTCGTAAGTGAGAGAGTATAGATCTGCTGGTTCTTTTAGTCCCACCTCGTCATACAGTTGAATGGCTGTTTTATCGCTAAACGTCTCGATGTCCATGGCATCCCGTGAAGCAAAATGGGAGATACGAGCTACAATCTGCGGTTTACAGTTTGATTTGTTATTACAAAACAGATGTGCCCCCCGCTCTTCAAGCGGATAACCGCAAGCTGGACAATCCACAGGGAACACGATCTCTTCACCGTCTGCTTCATCCGTGACTTTTCCGAGAATCTCAGGAATGACATCATTTGATCTACGGATAAAGACACGAGTACCGAGTGCATACTTAAGATTTTTCCGTTCAATATCCCCTACATTGTTCAGTGTACAGTTTGAAACGGTTACCCCTGCTAGTTCAACAGGTTCAACACGGGCAAGTGGAGTTACTTTTCCCGTTCGACCGACATTCCAGCTTACAGCGTTCAGGACGGTTGTGGTCTCTTCCGCCTCAAATTTATACGCAACTGCCCATCTCGGGAACTTATCCGTATAACCTAAAACCTCACGCATCCGCATATTCGTCAACTTTATGACAGCTCCGTCAATTAAATAATCCAGCTTATCTCGGTTTTCCTGAATTTCGGCTAGACGCTCCATTACATCATCAAATTCAGTGAAGTAGCTGATATATGGATTCACTTTGAAATGATTATCCCTTAGAAATTGCATCATCTCTTCGTGGCTAGAGAATCGGATCTCATCCGAGTATCCAACATTATAAAAGAAGGCACTTAGTTTGCGTTCTGAAGTCACCTTAGGATTAAGATTGCGCAGGGCTCCTGCTGCTGCATTTCGGGCATTTTTGAGCGGTTCAGCTGCTGTTTCGTTATATTTACTCAGCACCGATAAGTTCATAATACCTTCGCCTTGAACCTCTATCGTGCCGTCTGAATACGGAATTGTTAATGGAACAGATTTGATTGTCTTAACCTGCGCTAAGATTCCCTCTCCCGTCACACCGTTCCCGCGTGTAGAAGCCTGAACTAACTTACCGTCCGTATAGGTGAGGTTAAGCGTAAGTCCATCAAATTTGAGTTCGATCGCATATTCTGGAGTCGGAAGCGGATTGTCTGGATTCTTCGTATTATAGTCCTGTACCAGACGCTGTACTCTTCCGTTCCAGCTTCGCAACTGTTCTATATTTTGGGCTTTATCTAAACTCCACAAAGGAGATAAGTGCTTATGAGGTTTAAATCCTTTGAGGATCTCCCCGCCCACACGCTGAGTAGGAGAATCAGGAAGGATGATCCCTCCTTCTTGTTCGAGCGTAACAAGTTCATCATACAGCACATCATATTCTTTATCGCTGATTAGCGGATTGTCGAGGGTATAGTAGTGGTAGTTATAGTGATTCAGCTCTTTTACGAGCTCTTCTAATCGATGCATTGGATCCATGCAGGGCAATCCCTCCGTGAATTAATATGTAAGGCCTGCCAGCAAAAATGAAACGGAAATAGTTAGTTTATAAGTTTTTTTGTGTCGAACCTATTGTAAAACCTATCCTTTTCACTCATGCTGGCTGTGGCCTTGATTCAAAATATAAGCGTATATTTATGTTTTCCTTAGCTGTATTTCAGTCTGCAGAAGAATACCATCTTACTACAGAACAACGGAGACTTTTTCTAACATTAAGACTCCACTTTCGTAATAGGTGCGAATCCCGCAAGCAAACGTTTGAGTCCAACGGGTGCAGGGAAGGCAATCTGAAGCTCTGTGTCGTTGCCTGTACCTTTAATAGAAACAATCGTTCCTATACCCCACTTACCATGCTGCACCTTATCGCCTGCCGCAAAATCCTTGGATGCTCCTGCAGCGGATGCCTGAGAACCTCCTGAACCCGTTGTAACTGTTACACGTGAGGCAGCAGAAGCGGTCGATCCGCCAAGACTAAGGTCCTTACGTGCTCCGCCCCCAAAGTTACTTCCTGTTCCCGTGCTGCTAAACCCTCTTCCGCTGTAGGAACCACCTGTATTATTCCCAGTTCCGCGGCGATAGCGGTCACGTGCAATATTGGTATCCTCTTTGAGTTCTTCTGGAATTTCATCCAGGAAGCGGGAAGGCGGGTTAGCTGTCGTACGACCAAATAAGGTACGCATCCGAGCACAGGTCAAGAATAACTGCTGCTCTGCACGTGTAATCCCTACATAAGCCAAACGACGTTCTTCCTCTAATTCCTCTTCGTCCATAAAGGCTCTGCTGTGCGGGAACACCCCTTCTTCCATACCAATGACAAACACAACAGGGAATTCAAGACCTTTTGCACTGTGCATCGTCATCAGGACAACCGCATCCGCCTGTTCCTCTTCATCATCGTTCATGCTGTCAATATCCGCAATGAGAGCAAGGTCTGTCAGGAAAGAGACAAGAGACTTGTCCTCATTATTTTTCTCAAACTCCATCGTTACAGACAGGAACTCATCAATATTTTCGAGACGCGCTTTGGATTCAAGTGTATTCTCGTTCTGGAACTCAAGGCGATACTGGCTCATTTCGAGAATTTTCTCTGTCAGTTCGGTAACCGAAAGATACTCAACCATCTGATGCAAGGCAGCAATCATATCATAAAATTCTACTAGTGCATTACGTGTACGACCTGCAAAGCCAAGATCGTCAACAATCTCAAGCACACGGAAAATAGAGATTCCTCGTTCACCTGCTGCAGCAGCAAGCTTCGCTACCGTCGTATCACCGATGCCCCTCTTCGGTACATTAATAATCCGCGTCAAGCTGATATCATCATCCGGGTTAGAGAGAAGTTTGAGGTAACCAAGAATATCCTTAATTTCTTTTCGATCATAGAACTTAATCCCGCCGACAATTTGGTATGGAATATCGGACTTAATGAGAATTTCCTCAATTACCCGGGACTGAGCATTAGTACGATATAAAATCGCATGAGCTTGATAGGATTTCCCGTTCTTCACATTTTTACTAATTTCCGAAGCTACAAAATAACCTTCATCATGTTCGGAATCCCCGCGATAAACTTTAATCTTCTCTCCGCCTGTTTTGTCGGTCCAAAGTTTCTTCGGTTTACGGCCAGTATTCAGATTAATCACGGCATTTGCTGCATCTAGTATATTCGAAGTGGAACGGTAGTTCTGCTCCAGCATGATGGTGCGAGCTTCTGGATAATCTTTTTCAAAGTTCAGAATGTTCGTGATATCTGCTCCGCGCCAGCGGTAAATCGACTGGTCACTATCCCCTACGACGCAAATCCGGTGATGTTTGTCAGCGAGCATACGGGTGAGCATATACTGCGCACGGTTTGTATCCTGGTACTCGTCCACATGAATGTATTGGAATTTCTTCTGGTAGAAGTCGAGAACCTCGGGTACTTCTTTAAAAAGCTGAATCGTAGTCATAATCAAATCGTCAAAATCAAGCGAATTATTCGCTCTAAGACGTTGTTGGTACTTGGTGTATACTTTCGCCACAATTCCCTCAAAATAATCGCCAATTTGTGCTTCATATTGTGCCGGTGTAATTAGTTCATTCTTCGCTGCGCTCATTGCAGCCTGAACGGCTTTGGGTTCAAATTTCTTCGTGTCGATATTCAGGTCTTTCATACAGTTACGAATGACTGACAATTGATCCGATGAATCCAAGATACTGAAATTCGCGGTAAAACCAATGCGATCAATATCTTTGCGCAAAATTCGTACACACATAGAGTGGAATGTAGAAACCCAGATTTCCCGACCTTGAGAGCCGCCAACGAGCTTCGATACACGGTCCTGCATTTCACGTGCTGCTTTATTCGTAAACGTAATAGCTAGAATGCTCCAAGGTGCTGCCTTCTTGGTGGCTACTAGATAAGCAATTCGGTGAGTAAGCACACGAGTCTTACCACTTCCTGCTCCGGCCATAATCAGCAGCGGTCCTTCGGTAGTCACTACAGCTTCTCGCTGCGGGGGGTTAAGGCGCGAAATTGCGTCTTGTATGTCAATGGATTGCATAAATGCAAGCCCCTTTCTTCTATTAATATGGTGTTGATATAAGGAAGAACATGCTAGTCAATAGAAATGACCCACCGACGTTCATGGTTATGCACCGGCTATTACTTATGTAGCCGTGAAATCAGTGAAGTCAAATGGGCAAGATGGACTGGCCTAAAGACCAAGTTTGTTTTATTCGGGTAGAGATGATAGATACAGATATCATCTTTAAGATTTATTTTCACAATTAAAAATCAGTTCCTGAGGTATTCATTGTACCCTTAGCTCGTATTCAGACTCAACTTGTAAAGTCTAGACAAATAGACTCATTATTCCGGCTCTACACAGGCTTTACGGCTGATACGGTCGAGAGCGCAGCCTTCAGATCATTGTATAAAATATTGCCAACGACAATCGTATCTGAAACCCGGGCAGCTTCCCTTGCTGTCACCTCATCACAAATACCGCCGCCATAAAATAACTGTGCACTAGATATCGCTTGATGGGCTTCCTTCACGATAGTCATATCGCCAAATGTACCGCTGTATTCGACATAAACAATAGGAAGATTCATCAGTTTGTCCGCAACCTGCGCATAGGCCGTAACACTGCTCTCATCGAGATCCGTATGTGCTTCTGTCAGTTTCGCTACAGTGGAGTCTGAATTTAGAACAATGTATCCTTCGGGAACCAGCAGTTCCCAGGGAATCATATAGCCATACTCTTCAATCGCCGCCTGATGAAGTCCCGTGATCCAGCGTGAATGATCTGTATTCAGCACCATTGGGATCATATAAAGGTCGAAGCCTGGCACCACCGCGGATAAATCAGACACCTCTTGCACACAAGGAAGCTCGTACCGGCGTACACGGGATAGTAAATCGACCGTATTCTCATAGGTAATACCAGAGGAACCCCCGATCATAATCGCATCAGAACCCGACATACAAACGGCATCGAGTGTATCATCTGTCATCTCCCGGTCCGGGTCCAGCTTGAAAATATGCTTCCAATCCTTGATCATTTCCTTCAACAGTTCATTCCTCCATGCTGCATGTTTATACTTAAGATTAGGTGAGTAAATCTAAGATTTAAATCATACGAAAAACCTCTACTGCTAAGTCTAAGTCAGGGGGAAGTGAGTGTCAATTTATGTTCGTATTTTAGGGGAACAAAGTTAATTGTTGGGGGTGTTAAGGTGAGGTGAAGTAGTTTTATATAAAAATAAAACCTCCCTGCTAACAAGGAAGTTTATTAATTATTTCTAGTCTACCTTAGTAGTCGTAAATATTCAGAAATTCAGAAAGTCCATCTTTCCAATGAGGGAAGTCCTTGAAACCATTCGTTCTAATTGAGACATGATCCATAACCGAGTTAGAAGGTCTTGGTGCAGGGCGAGGAAACTGTTCTGTGCTACAAGGTATAAGATTAGCTGTTATTTTTACATTCAGGATTTCTTTTGCTTGTTCGAAAATTTCCCTTGTGAATTCATACCATGTACATTCTCCAGTACCGGATGCATGATAAATTCCATAACATTCTGTATCTACGAGTTCAAGCAAAAACTCTGCAAGATGTACAGTATATGTTGGCGATCCCTTTTGATCATGTACTACCTGTAGTTCCGGCTTCTCTTGACCCAGCTTCAACATGGTTTTCACAAAATTATTCCCATGTGCTCCGTAAACCCACGAGGTGCGTACAATAAAATAGCGTGAGTTTAGTGTCTGAGCAAGAATTTCACCTGCACGCTTAGACTGTCCATAAATACTCTGTGGATCTGTATTATCATATTCTCTATAGGCAGTAGTAGATGTTCCATCAAAAACATAGTCTGTACTAATGTATACTAATTTCGCTCCGATCTTTTCTGCTGCAACCGCAATATTTCGGGTACCAACTGCATTAATGAGGTACGCACCATCCACATCAGATTCTGCAGCATCTACCGCCGTATATGCGGCACAGTGAATAACAGCATCAGGTTGAAACGCATCAATCACTTGGTTACACTCTGCTTGATTGGTGATATCTAATTTCGTTCGATCACAACCCAAAACTTCATGTCCATTACTGCTAAAAAGTTTAAATACATCCGTACCCAGCTGACCGCCAGCCCCTGTAACGACTACTCTCATTCTACACCTCCAAATATTCTCTTTAGGGTGAAGAATTATTATTGTTGATACTCTCCAGATTGGATTCTTTTCCACCATTCTTTGTTAGACAAGTACCAGGCTATTGTTGCTTTTATCCCTGTTTCAAACGAATACTTCGGCTTCCAACCTAGTTCAGAAACAAGTTTCGCCGGATCGATACCATAACGCCGATCATGACCCAGTCTGTCTTCAACAAACGTCATGAGAGACTCAGGTTTATTCAGTTCTTTTAGAATCGTTTTGACAATATGAATATTCGTTCGTTCATTATTCCCGCCGATGTTGTACACTTCTCCAACCTTACCCTGATGAATGACGAGATCAATAGCACTGCAATGATCTTCTACATAAAGCCAATCTCGAATATGAAGTCCATCTCCATAGATAGGAAGAGCCTCGTCATGCAGCGCTTTGATAATCATAAGCGGGATCAACTTTTCAGGAAACTGGTAGGGACCGTAGTTGTTAGAGCAGCGTGTAATATTTACAGGGAGATCAAATGTTTCGTGATATGCCCGAACTAATAGGTCTCCTCCTGCTTTACTCGCAGAATAAGGACTATTGGGCTGCAGAGGTGTTTTTTCTGTAAACAATCCAGTTTCTCCTAGCGTTCCATAAACCTCATCTGTAGAAACTTGAACATATTTGGTAACTTCGTACTTTTTCGCAGCGTCAAGCAGAACTTGTGTCCCCAACACGTTTGTTCTTACAAATATATTCGGAGATAAAATACTTCGATCCACATGGGATTCAGCTGCAAAGTTAACTACCACATCCACTCCTTGCTGAAAAATTAAATCCACAGCCACTGGATCAGCAATGTCAGCTCTTACAAAGGTGTAGTTGGTGTTATCCTCTATAGATTTAAGATTATCTAAGTTGCCGGCATAAGTAATAAAATCCATATTTACTATCTGATAGTTCGGATATTTGTTCAACATATATATAATAAAGTTACTGCCAATAAAGCCCGCCCCGCCTGTAACTAATACTCTCATTGATGTAATAACCCCCTACTCATAAATTTCTGCGTCCTTAAGCAATGGATGGCGCTGATCTTTATCTGACAATATCGGTTTTGATACCGGCCAATCAATATTTAGAGAAGAATCACTCCATAATATACCTCGGTCATTCTCAGGTGAATAGCTTTCATCTACTTTGTACATCACCTGTGTGTTAGGAACCAGCGTACAAAAACCATGTGCGAACCCTCTGGGCACCAGCAATTGACGCTTATTATCTTCACTTAAAATCACTCCTACCCACTTTCCGAATGTAGGTGAACTTTTCCGAATATCGAGAATCACATCATAGATCGCTCCGCTAAGAACACGTACCAGTTTTGTTTGTGCTTTAGGATGAAGCTGGTAATGCATCCCGCGAAGTACTCCGGTCTCTGCTGATAACGAGTGATTATCTTGAATAAACGTAAAATGGAGTCCGTTTCGCTCAAAAAGTTGCTTGTTATAACTCTCCATAAAAAAACCTCTGTTATCTCCATAAATTAACGGTTCAAGGATTAAAGCCCCGCCTAATTTCAGGTCGATGATTTTCAATGGTTTCCCCCCTCAAAAGGATTGCAATCTTGCACTCTCTATACAACACTCCGGGATTGCTAGTTGCGCGCATCCCCTAAAAGCAATATATGCAGAAACCACGTCCGTAATATCGACAAAAAACATAATAAAAAACGGGGTTGTCTTCACTATGCAGTAAAGACAACCCCGTTTCTTTTTTCTCAAAACTATTTATTTCACGAGCTGACCGCGAGTTACACCCAGCTGATTTGTTGCTTTTAAAGTCTTCCATACCTGTGTACCGCTGATCTCTCCGCGCAGGGCACGGTTATACAGATCAATGACTTCATGTACTTGCTCTGGAGTTTCTTCCAGGAACTCGACACGGTAGCGGGATACGCCTAGGTCCATGAAGTTGGTCAGGTATTCAGCACCCGACTGTTCGATTGCATTGTACACCGTGTTACGGCAGCCTTCATCAACACGAACCGGATGTGACATACCAATACGGTCTTGCAATGACACACTGTGATCTTCACAAGGACGACCGCAGTTGGTATAGTCAGTTCCTTCACTAAGGAATGTGCAATATACACAATGTTCCGTGTGGAACATTGGCAAATGCTGATGGATCACGACTTCCAATTTATCTGTCTGCGAACGTTCAAGCAGATCGACCATTTGCTGAATATTCAGGTCATAAGATGGTGTAACATAATCGCATCCTGACTCTACGAATAGCTCAACTGCTTTGTGGTTGGCAATGTTCAAAGAGAAATCACCAATCAGTTCCGGATGCTCCGCATCTGGATTCTCCATCCGATGACGAAGGTAGAAGTATAGCGCACCTGTGTTACGAACTAGCACAGCATCAGGCTTCAGACGCAGGATATTGTTATGGTACCCATTCTCGCCTGGCATATGAATACGCGGTGTAGCAAGTGCGATTTTTTTACCCGCTGCGTGTACCATCTCAACTGCTGCAGGGAACTGCTTGATGAACTCGAAATCGGCATAAATCATGCCAACTCCTGCTTCAATCGCTGCTTCCACTTGTGGAAGACTGCGGCAGAGTGCGGTAAGTTCCGCATCGCCGCGTTTTACAGGTGCTGCAGGAGTAGCCGCATCGCCGTATACTTCCACTTCACGTTTCACGTAGACAGGAGGTTTCGGACGTTCGCCAACGAGCATATCCACCGCACGGCGGCGAATACTGTTCAGCTCACGCATGGGTACGATAACGTCCCCGTGAAGCTCTACATCAAGTTTCTCCAGTTGGTACACGGTACCGCCAAGACGTCCAAATTGCTCTTCAAGCAATTCACGGTTCATCGGGCGCTTCTTAGCAATCTCCAGTTCGAGTTCGGAATTCACATGAACGGTTGTCCCTTTTTGCACATCAGTCCAAGTCGTCTCAAGCAAACCACCTGGGCGGCCGACAACACTGACATGTACAGGGAAGACCCGATATGGTTTTTCCGTCTCATAGCTTTGACGCAGACGCTTGTCGAGTGCAGGATCGTTGGTTTTCCAGATCCGATCTCCTTCATGCAAACGACGCAAATCTACATCACTGCGGCCAGGTACGATATCAATAATCCATCCTTCGCCAGCTTCGCCTTCAATCTTCACACCTTGTCTACGGATATCGTATACACGTCCGCCTTCTTCACGTTGTGTTGGATCTCCCGCATCAAATACAATTCCGTCTCCACGTTTCAGCGGAGCTTCAATCTTACATACAACTCCATCACGCAAAATCTTCTCTACACGCCCAAGATATACACCGCGGCTTTTCGGGAAGGTACCGTCAACTAATTTCTTATTGTTCGTTCCTTCTAGGAAACCATGGGTAAATCCACGAGAGAAACTTTGCTGAAGTTCACGAATTTCTTCTTTACTTACAGGATTCTCAATACCGTCAAAATATCCATCAATCGCTTTACGGTATTTGCTGACTACGTTTGCCACATACTCAGGAGTTTTAAGACGTCCTTCAATTTTAAAAGAAGTTACTCCTGCTTCAATCAGTTCAGGCATAATATCAATCGCAGCAAGGTCCTTAGGAGATAGCAGATAAGCTACGTCGCCCATCGGTTTTTGCTCTCCATCAACCATCAGATCATAAGGAAGACGACAAGCCTGCGCACATTCTCCGCGGTTTGCGGAACGTCCACCCCACATCTCAGAAGTCAAACATTGACCTGAGTAGGAGACACAGAGCGCACCATGCACGAATACTTCCATCGGCAAACGTGCTTGCTCTCCAATTTTTTGAATTTGCTTAAGGTTATTTTCCCGTCCTAGTACGACACGTTCTATATCAAAAGGTTTCGTGAATTCAACCGCTTCAGGCGAGGTAATGGTCATCTGTGTTGACCCGTGAATCGGGAAATCCGGAGAAATCTCGCGGATCATTTTTACAAGACCGAGATCCTGAACGATAACCGCATCTACCCCTGCATCTACACAAGCGTCCACAAGTTCCTTCGCATCACGAAGCTCGTTCTCAAATACCAATATATTAAATGTCAAAAATCCTTTTACACCGTAGCTGTGCAAATACGCCATAATTTCAGGCAGTTCTTCCATACGGAAATTATTCGCTCTTGCCCGGGCATTAAATTTCTCAACACCAAAAAATATCGCATCCGCACCATTCGCAACAGCGGAACGCATGCAATCCCAATCACCGGCAGGAGCAAGCAGCTCCACATCTTCTCTTCTTAATGCTTTAATATCCATATATCCTCCTAAACCCGCATAAATCACGGGTTGCAATATAAAACCGAAACCTTGTATTCATCCTTACTCCATACGATTAGTGTAGCCAATCTATGAAACAACTATAATAGTGTATCAAATCCACTCTCTTTCCTCTACCACTTCCTGAAAAAACCGATAAATAAAATAACATGTAAAGTCTCACATGGTGCACATAAAAAGAGCAGCGAACAGATTTCTCCGCCTACTGCCCAATTTACGAAACAACTTATCCTTATTCATTAAAAGAGAATGATTTCAGTGCATGATCCAGTGCATTTTTTTGAACCTCTGTACGATTGGCATCATTCATGACGCTTGTTATGGTATACGTAACTCCTTTATGTTCGAACAGAATTTGTTTCCCTTGATGCGGAATTCCATTCTCTATCTCATGATAAGTAAAGGATGTGGCGGGTTGTCCTGCAAAGGTGATACTTTCGGTTCCCACTAAGCGAAAATCCTTCCGGCTTTTCCCTGCCTCTATATAGGATTCCTTTATCTGACTTACGGCCATTTCCACTGAGATTTCTTCGTTTGTCTGAATAGAGAAATATCCACCCGTGAACTGATAAGATATTTTAGATCGCTCATATTGATCTTGAAGCGGTGTCCAAAAGCGCGGAATATCCAGTGAGTATCCATATTTTTTAGAAGAGCGTGTTACGGACTTCGTTTTATCGATCAAATAAGGATCTTCGCCCAAACGCCCAAAATTTTCAGTAACAGTCTCAAAATCAATCTCAAGAGACTTCAAGATGGAATCAAACCGTTCCATCTCTTCTTCTGCTTTTTTCGGAACCGCGTATTCTAGATAATAACGATACCCTTTTTCCTGAATCAGCACGTTATATTCTGTCGTCCATCCATCTCCGAAGTTATACTCAAACTTGTTAATCTGCGCATCCTTCTCTGCCACTTTCGCTGTATAGGAATCAATCTCACGGTAAGCATCAGTAACAAACACATCTTTCATCCATTTTGCCAGCTGGTCACTCCAATCTTTGACCGAAGCACCCTTGGGGGCAGAAGTGACTTGCAAAGAAAGATGGGTTCCCTTTTTACTCTCATACACCATGTTTTGATTATCCTTACTCCACTCCGCAGGCACCGTGAGCCTGATACCATAATCCTGGTTATAGGCTGTTGTCATCCCGTCTTCTACCGTTGATAAATCTTTTATCGAATGATCTGACGTGTTAAATGATGTTTTGAATGAGTTTAGCAAAGGGGCATATTTTTGGAGATCTTTATAGTTGCTTGCTACGTTATCTGAAAAATATATTTCATATAAGCGCCCGTTATCATAGTATTGTCTAACTTCCCAGAATACACCCTCTGTATCCTTTGCAACGATGCGGGCATAAGGCGTAGGTGCGTTTGGATAAGCTTCCCGGTCCATTACTGTCTCGCCCATGCTTTTGGCTTCCTGAATCAGCTGTTGCAGCATATCATCTGCATCAAGCTTCACTTCTTCCGCATTCACAAGAATTTCAAAATAATAGGCACCTTCGGCATCCATAAAGTTGATATAATCTTCACTTTCATCATAAGAACTGCCGACAACAAGTCCTGTTGGGTAATTCATAGACCATCCATAGTAACTGTTTCCTATTTTCGTTTTTCCTACATCAGCGTCAATCCCATCTTCGGATTGTTCGTGATCGGCGTCTTCATTATCATTCCCTTTGAGACGAACTACAAGCTCACCGCTCGGGTTCTTCTGGATACTCGCTCCAAGACCTTCTGCAACAGGACGCAGCGGCACCATCAGTACCCCTTGTTTCATTTCCGGAACAGCACTCATCTCTACCTTCTTACCATCGATCCAGGCTGTAGAACTGCCAATAGTTAACGCGACGGTATGTGGTCCATCCATAATCTTAACGACATCCGTACCGCTCAGCTTAATTTGACTGTTAAACGTCTTCTTAAAAACGCCCAGTGGCACCATCAACGTTCCTTTTTGAATATAAGGTTTGTTAATGCTCTGTTTCTCTCCATTGATAGCCGCAACCGTACTACCTGCCTTTACTCTAAGCTCATCCATATGACTCGCTTCAGCCAGCATGGGAACAGCCCCGCCAAAAGCAAGCACCCCTGTAAGCAAAAAAGCAGCCACGATCTGTGCCGATCTTGAATTATTCAATCTATCTTCTCTCCATTCTTCGGTTAAAAATCAGATTCCTCTTCTTCGGAATATACTTCCGTTTCGCCTTGAGTAAGAACGACCTGCCTTGACACAATATCTCCGCCCGACTGCATGAGAAGATTCACTTTTTGTCCGGGTAGATAACTTTTGAGCAGTTCGTTAATGTCGACCACCGAAGTAACACGTTTCCCAGCAATACTGTAGAGTTCATCCCCCTCTTTCATTCCTGCTTTCTTCGCTTCCTTGGTGAGGACACTTGTAATCGTGAGCGGATCTTCTGTCGGGAGGCCTACGATAGCAGACCAGCTTTCTTCGAGCTCTACTCCCAAACTGGCGCGTTTAACCTCTCCATACGTGAAATAATGTTTAATTACATAATTAACGGTTTCTGCTGGTATAGAGAAACCTGTATTTTCTACGCCCAAAGCTGCAAATTTCATGGAATTAATGCCGACCACTTCACCTTTTAGATTCACGAGCGGACCGCCGCTGTTTCCTGGATTAATCGCCGTGTCGCTTTGAATAAGCCGGTATGAACCATTGACTGCACGGTTTAACCCACTTACTACCCCAACCGTAGCCGAATTTCGCAATGAAAAAGAGACTGGTGTTCCAATTGCAATAACCGTTTCTCCTACACGAGTCTGCTCTGTGGAACTTATGAATTTGGCTGCCTTCAGTGATTTTGCATTGATTTTTATAATAGCGATGTCACTAACAGGATCACTGTAGCTTTTAACAATCTTATAAGACTTGCCATCAGACGTAACAACTACAGCTTCAGTGAGCCCATCGATCACGTGCGCATTCGTTACAATCCATCCGCTAGATTTAATAACCACGCCTGTGCCATGTGCTAGGTTATATCGATCCGATCCTCCTGATTCTTCGCCGTCTTCAGCACGACCTATAATTCCTACAACGGAAGGAGATACGTTATCAATGACATCTGGTACCTGATCTTTCGCAGTATATATGTACTTCCCCGTTTTGCTGTCGTATTTGCCAGTACCGCCTATTTTGGCGAGAACCTGTTTTGAATTAATATAAATTTGGCCCCCTTCTTGCTTCGCATCGAATGATATGCTCGCCGCATTTACGTCAGATGCAAATACAAAGGTGGATGCCACTAGGCATGCAGCTGCAGCCATGCCAGCTGATCTGTATATAGATTTCAATTTTTTCACCTGTTCCTCTCTATCCTCTTTACTTCGTTCTCTATCTATCTCTAATTAGGTATGTATGGTAAATAGTAAATCTTATTTCTGTGAAACTACTGAATATCTTCTCTTACTTAAAATATGGGAATAAAAAACACCTTCCTTATAATTCAACGGAAAGTGTTCTTGAAATAATAAGGCTTCATTCAATTAACTAAATCAAAAGCAACTAAAGGTACTAAGAAATTGATTCAACTGAGCCAATTCTTAATCATAGCATAATCTGTAATCAAAAAGACAAGCAGGCTGACGATCGTAAACCCGATGGCAAATAGGTTTTTCTTAGGTGCTTTTACCAAACGAACCAAGCCAATCGATATAATGATGGTAAACAAGATGACAAAAATATCAAAACCATTAAATTTCGTAGTTGCACTTGCAGCTTCTGCTAACAGCATAAATGCACCTCCTTAGGTCGATTATCGTACACCGTACAAGCGTTTACACCTTCTTATATGTTATCTTCATAATCCAGGTTACGCAAGCCTTTTCATCCAAATAATTCAAAATAATCCAGTTCGCCGTTCTCTCTACCCTCTCCTTGTCTTCTAATTGCATAAAAAAGCAGAAAAGACGAATGTCTTTCCTGCTAGTTACTATGATTTACGTGTGATGAAGTTCAAGCTTTTTACTGCGCTCTGTATCCCGTTCAAGAACCGGTTTGAGATATTTCCCTGTGTACGATCCTTTGACATTCACAATCTCTTCAGGCGTTCCTGTACCTAGCAGTGTTCCTCCACCGCTTCCTCCCTCAGGACCCAGGTCAATAATGTGGTCAACGGTCTTAATTACATCCAGATTATGCTCGATCACAAGTACCGACTCGCCAGAATCGACAAGACGTTGTAACACTTTTAGCAAGCGATCAATGTCATCGACATGAAGTCCTGTGGTAGGTTCATCCAAAATGTACATTGTTTTTCCTGTACTGCGTCGATACAGTTCGGATGCAAGCTTCACGCGCTGTGCCTCTCCCCCAGATAAGGTCGTTGCTGGTTGACCCAGCTTAACATAACCAAGACCTACATCCATAAGGGTTTGCATCTTCCGGTGAATTTTCGGAATGTTTTGGAAAAATTCTGTTGCATCTTCTACTGTCATTTCAAGTACTTCAGAAATGTTTTTCGATTTATATTTTACTTCCAGCGTCTCGCGGTTATATCGTTTCCCTTTACATACTTCACATGGAACGTAGACATCTGGCAAGAAGTGCATTTCAATCTTAATAATCCCGTCTCCGCGGCAAGCCTCACAGCGTCCACCTTTTATGTTAAAGCTAAACCGGCCCTTTTTATATCCACGAAGTTTCGCTTCATTCGTCTGGGAGAATAGATCACGGATATCATCAAATACACCGGTGTACGTTGCAGGATTTGAACGCGGTGTGCGTCCAATCGGTGACTGGTCAATATCGATGACTTTATCAATATGCTCAAGTCCGCGGATTTCTTTGTGTTGACCTGGACGTACTTTAGCCCGGTTTAGATCACGCGCTAGTGTCTTATACAGAATTTCATTAACAAGCGTAGACTTACCAGAGCCGGATACCCCTGTAACTGCCGTAAATACACCGAGTGGTATTTTTACATTAATGTTCTTCAGGTTATTCTCCTTCGCACCGCGTATCTCTAGAAAACGATTATCGCCTTGGCGTCTCTCTGCTGGAACTGGAATGAACTTGCGTCCACTCAAATAACTACCTGTCAGGGAGTTAGGATCCTCCATAATTTCTTGCGGCGTTCCTTGAGACATGACTTGTCCACCATGAATCCCGGCACCTGGGCCAATATCAATAATATGGTCGGCTGCCATCATCGTGTCCTCATCATGTTCGACCACGATGAGCGTATTACCAAGGTCACGCATATGAGCGAGTGTAGAAATGAGGCGATCGTTATCTCTTTGATGTAGACCAATACTTGGCTCATCAAGAATGTATAATACGCCCATGAGACTTGAACCAATCTGAGTTGCAAGACGAATCCGCTGCGCTTCTCCGCCGGACAAAGTTCCTGCAGCACGGCTCATCGTCAGATAGTCGAGACCTACATTGACAAGGAAGCCGAGACGGCTGTTGATTTCTTTTAGAATGAGCTTAGCGATGGATTGTTCTTTCTCTGACAACGTTAATGAGTCAAAAAAATTCACTGCCTCTCCAATCGAGAGTTCCGTAACGTAAGCCATGTTGTGATCGTTAATCGTGACAGCCAATATTTCTTTTTTGAGCCGATGACCTTTACATGTTCCGCAGGGCTTTGCACTCATATAGCCTTCGATAAACTCCCGAACCCCTTCGGATGCTGTATCGCGATACCGGCGTTCAAGATTTGGAATTATTCCTTCAAAAGCGACATAAGCCTCTTTTCGTTGACCAAAATCATTCTCATAACGGAAGCGAATCTTCTCTCCATTCGTTCCATGCAGCAGCTTGTTCATCTGATCAGCGGGAAGCTCGCTGACTGGGATATCCATAGGGATCTTATAATGCTCACACACGGAGCGTAAGAACTGAGGATAGTAATTGGAGGTTCCTCCTGCCCAAGCATCAAAAGCTCCTTTTTCAATGGTCTTACTAGGATCAGGTACAAGCAGTTCTGGGTCAACAATCATCTTGACTCCGAGTCCATCACAGTCTGGGCAAGCACCAAACGGACTGTTAAATGAAAACATTCGCGGAGACAATTCCTCCATACTGAAACCACAAATCGGGCAGGCAAAATTCGAACTGAAACGAAGCTCTTCCTGTCCAATAATATCGACCAACAATTGGCCGCCAGAAATTTTTAGAGCCGTTTCTATTGAATCTGCAAGCCGGGCTTGTACATCTTCTTTTACAACAATTCGGTCTACAACCACTTCAATGGTATGCTTTTTATTTTTCTCCAGTTCAATCGTTTCCGAGAGATCTCTCATCTCTCCATCAATTCTTACACGAACAAAACCTTGTTTTGATATGTCCGCTAGAATATTTTTGTGTTCCCCTTTACGGCCCGAAATCACAGGCGCCAAAATTTGAAGTCTGGTTCTCTCTGGATAATTCATAATCCGGTCAACCATTTGCTCCACCGTTTGGGAGGTAATCTCAATTCCGTGTTCCGGACAATGCGGATGACCAATCCTTGCAAAAAGGAGACGCAAATAGTCATAGATTTCCGTTACAGTACCTACCGTAGAACGCGGGTTTCTGCTCGTTGTTTTCTGATCGATAGAGATCGCAGGTGATAAACCCTCAATAGAATCTAAATCCGGTTTTTCCATCTGCCCAAGAAATTGACGGGCATAGGCAGACAACGACTCTACATATCGGCGCTGTCCTTCTGCATAGATGGTATCAAAAGCAAGTGAAGATTTACCGGAACCGCTAAGTCCGGTCAGTACGATAAATTTATCACGCGGAATGGTGACATCTATATTTTTTAGGTTATGCGCTCTAGCGCCTTTAATTACAATATTCTCGCTTGCCACATGCTCATCTCCTTAGGGGAACTTCGTACTTCACCCACCTAAATCCTCCCTGACAGGGAGGACCCCAGAGGACTTCCCTCTGGACTCCCAAACTGGCTGTATGGAGGAGGTTGGCGTTGTTATCGTGCTACTTTGGTATAATGGGGGCGCATCCCCCTGATCTATAACACTCCCATCGGAGTGTTATAGATCAGGGATGCTTGCAGGCGCTGGATTGCTGGAGGCTTCGCTCCTCCAGCTACGGACCATTGCCCTCTGGGCTCGGTCCTTGTAAGGGACTATGGCTGGAGATTGCTTCGCTTCTCCAGCAGTGGACCATTGCCCTCTGGGCTCGGTCCTTATAAGGGACGGTGGCTGGTGGTCGCTTCGCTTCTCCAGCAGCGGACCATTGCCCCCTGGGCTCGGTCCCATTTATATTATTTAAACAGTATATCTACAAGTATAGCCTGTGAACTTTATTTTCAAGCGATATTTCTTTATAAGAAAACAAAGAAGAGTACATAAAGATCAAACTCTATATGTACTCTTGAAGAAGAGAACGACCATAAGGCCGTTCTCTTCATTATTATTCTGCCTTTAATTCGAGCAGCGCATCCCGGAGTTCTGCCGCTCGCTCAAACTGTAGATTCTTAGCTGCATCTTTCATTTCTGCCTCTAGACGCTGAATGAGAGACTGACGCTCGCGCTTCGACATTTTCTCTGCGCCGCCAACCAGGTAATCACTCTTCGATTCAGCAACTTTCGTCGCTTCAATCACTTCACGTATTTTTTTACGTATCGTCTGAGGTGTGATTCCATGCTTCTCATTGTATGCAATCTGTGTAACCCTACGACGTTCCGTTTCTTTGATTGCTTTATCCATTGAATCGGTAATTCGATCACCGTACATAATTACCCGGCCCTCACTATTACGTGCGGCTCGGCCGATCGTCTGAATCAGTGAACGCTCCGAACGTAGGAATCCTTCTTTATCTGCATCAAGGATGGCGACGAGAGAAACCTCTGGTAAATCAAGACCCTCTCTCAGCAAGTTAATCCCAATAAGTACATGGAATGTACCGAGCCGAAGATCCCTAAGAATAGCCATTCGCTCCAGTGTCTTAATATCAGAGTGCATATATCTAACCTTAATTCCTACTTCTTTGAAGTAATCGGTCAGATCCTCTGACATCTTCTTCGTCAGTGTGGTAACAAGTACCCTTTCATCCTTCTCAACCCGGTCACGAATCTCATTAATGAGATCGTCAATCTGTCCTTTGGTTGGTCTCACTTCAATAATTGGATCAAGGAGCCCTGTTGGACGAATAATCTGTTGAATCATTTCGCCTTCGGTATGCTCCAGTTCATAAGGACCTGGCGTTGCAGACACATAAATAATCTGTTTTGCCTTCTCTTCGAACTCTTCAAACTTGAGCGGTCTGTTGTCGAGTGCAGAAGGTAACCGGAACCCGTGCTCTACCAAGACGGTTTTTCTTGCTTGGTCACCATTATACATGGCGCGAATCTGCGGAAGTGTTACATGAGACTCATCGACAACAATTAACATATCATCTGGAAAATAATCGAGCAGCGTATAAGGTGTCGCTCCTCTTTCTCGGAAAGTTAAAGGTCCTGAATAGTTCTCAATTCCAGAACAGAAACCCACTTCTTTCATCATCTCGATATCATAACGCGTACGCTGCTCAAGACGCTGTGCTTCGAGAAGTTTCCCTTGCTCTTTGAGCACTTCAAGACGTTCTTCCAGTTCACGTTCTATATTGACAAGCGCAACCTTCATCGTATCCTCATGCGTAACAAAGTGAGATGCTGGGAAGATCGCGACATGATCGCGTTCAGCAATCAGTTCACCGGTAAGCACGTCGATCTCTGTAATTCGTTCGATCTCATCTCCAAACAATTCAACACGAATGGCATGCTCATCTTTGGAAGCAGGAAAAATCTCAACGACATCCCCGCGAACACGAAAAGTACCACGAACAAAATTAATATCATTTCGTTGGTACTGAATATCTACAAGCCGTGCCAGAATCTCATTACGCGGCTTCTCCATCCCTACCCGAAGAGACAATAGTAAATTCGAATACTCCATCGGGGAACCGAGACCGTATATACAGGACACACTTGCTACGATGATGACATCGCGCCGTTCAAACAAAGAACTCGTAGCCGAGTGTCTTAGTTTATCTATTTCTTCATTTATACTTGAATCCTTCTCGATATACGTATCAGAAGAAGGAATATATGCTTCTGGTTGATAATAATCGTAGTAACTTACAAAGTAATCCACCGAGTTACTAGGAAAAAACTCTTTAAACTCACTTGCCAGCTGTGCTGCAAGTGTCTTGTTATGTGCAATAACAAGCGTCGGTCTATTCAGCTTCGCTATGGTCTGAGCAATCGTAAACGTCTTACCCGTACCCGTAGCACCAAGCAAAGTCTGGTGCCTCTTACCTGCACGCACACCTGCGACCAGCTCTTCAATTGCTGCAGGCTGATCTCCCTGGGGCTGAAATTCCGACTCGAGTTGAAACGTCTTCGTGCTCATGACTATATCACTCATTGCCCAACCTCACCCTCATCGTCTAAAATAGATCTTACATTTATGTCGATATTTGCCGAGAAAACTGGTATCGGAAATATTCTTTGAATAGGAATATTTGTTCCCGTTTATTATACTCGGTTCAGATCATGGATGCAAATGTAAGTAACGAACGAGGAGGCGAAATCATTCATGGATATCGCGACCCTAATCGGTCTCATTGCCGGAGCAGTCGCCATTATCGGAGGTTTTCTATGGGAAGGAGGGCAACTTACAGGATTATTTCAATTTACAGCAGCACTTATTGTATTTGGGGGAACCATAGCAGCTATTCTAATTAGTTACCCGATGTATCGTATCCGGACGATACCTGCGGCTTTGCGTATGGCATTTCGCAAGTCTAATCATGAAGCAAGCAAGTGGATAAATGACATTGTGGAAATGTCGATGCTTGCCCGAAGAGAAGGGGTTCTCGCCCTTGAGCATAAAGTAATGGAACACTCTAATGATTTTTTAAAAAATGGAATTCAAATGGTCGTTGACGGAACCGACCAACCCGTGGTCCAGCAAATTATGGAGCTCGAAATTGATGCCATAGAACAGAAGCATGATCATTACGCCAAAATTTTTGAATCTGCCGGTGCCTATGCTCCAACGATGGGAATCATCGGAACCGTGATGGGATTGGTACAGGTTCTTGGAAGCCTGACAGATCCTAATGAGCTAGGTCCATCCATTGCTGTTGCTTTTATCGCTACTTTATATGGCGTCGCAAGTGCCAATCTTATCTTTCTGCCGATTGCATCCAAAATCAGAGCAAAAAGCGAAGAAGAAACCTCTACTCTAGAAATGCTTTTAGAAGGCATACTATCTGTTCAGAATGGGGAGAATGCTTTGCTTGTTCGGAAGAAACTCGAAACATATGCCCTATTACATGAGTTTCCGGAAATGAACAGAAAGGAAAAAGCGCATGAGACAGCGGAATAGGCACAGTCGCCTTATACGTACAAGACAGGCGCGAGCAAGTAACCCCGGCGCTTCCCATGACCGCTGGATGATTACCTATGCTGATCTAATCACTCTTTTACTTATTTTCTTCATCATGTTATATGCAATGAGCAGACTCGATGCCAATAAATATGAAGATATCACGAACTCGCTGCAAACCACATTCCAAAATTCGAACCATATTCTGGAGGGCAATGAAGGGATCACAGGAGATAAGCCTTCTCCCGGACAACAGAATTCAGTCGGCAGTGCAGCGCAGTCTGGTGATCATAATAACGAGAACCCTGAATCTGAAAAAATAGAATCGGCTCATGAAGCAGCTTTTCGAGCTCAGGAGAAAGAACTCCAGCAATTACTCAGCCAGATTGAGGGATACATAGAAGATCACAATCTGACAGAAATGATTTTTGTAGAGGACAAGCCGCAAGGGATATCGATTACGCTGAGCGAACGTTTTTTATTCCGCAGCGGTAATGCTAGACTGATGGATGGATCTTCTCCCGTATTACATCAGTTAGCCAGCTTGTTCAGAGATTTGGGCATGACTATTTCCATCGAAGGACATACGGATAACATGCCCATTGTTAATAGCTCCACTTATAAAGACAACTGGGAATTATCCGGTGCGAGAGCCCTGTCCGTATTACGTTATTTTATGGATGAGGAAGGTTTGGAATCGGATCATTTCCAGTATGCAGGTTATGCCGATACTCGCCCTGCTGAGGACAACAGCACGGAAGAAGGCAGACAAAAGAATCGCCGGGTTGAAATTACCGTACTACGGCAGCTTCAAGAATAAGTCAGAAAAGTCATTCCCTTTTAAGAGTTACTCGTCACATTACATGAAACAAAAAGACCTCCAATCTGCTTACGGTAGATTTGGAGGTCTTTCACTTATTAAATTATTTATTATGACGGATCACGGATTAACGGTTAGCTGTTCTGCCGAAAAGCTTCAGCAAATCCTTGGTTCGGATTCACCTTACGCTGTGTCTGAAGCTTCATACCAAATATCTGATAGATTGACGCAGGACTCTCCTTAATTGCTGAACCCGTATCTGGATCAGGGGCTAGTAAGGCACCAAGCTGATGATGTTCGCCCTCGTAGAGAGCACGCTGTAGAAATTTACTTTCCCCGTTAATATTCCGTATTTCCAGCTTACAAAAAGCCGCATTCATCCGAAGACAACGATGTAAATCTGCCTCTGAATGAACCATTTGACCATTCACTTTGTAGATGACTTCACCAGGCATAAATCCCAGTTCGTCTGCCGGACTTCCCGGAAGAACGGCGAGAATCTGCAAGCCTTGCTTTGGATGAACATAGATCGGGCTTCGATTCTCCTCTTCATATGAACTAATCCAACTGAGAGCTTCGTGTCCAAGAAATGCGAATAGTACCGCAACAATCGCAGCAGGACCCCACCACATCGACAACAGTCCCAGAATAAGCAGTAAAGCGCCATATAAAAGCATACGCTTTGAGGTTAGGGAAACCTTCTCCTCTGGAAGCATGCTTTTCGTCATCTCACCAAAACCGATAATTAGCGGAAGTCCGAATAATAAATACGCTCCTGATTCTTCTAAGAATACAGGATTCCAAGGAAGATCGGCTCCGGCTCCTAAACCAGCAGGAACAAGCATCATGAGTGGAATCGGAGTTAAGTACTGCAGCTGATAACCCCCAACCAATTTCCCGCGTTTCCCCTCAAAATAAACCGGGGATGCAGCTTGTCCCCGCTGCAAGCGAATAACGATAGCATGTATCAGGTGTAGCACCGCACAGAGTACAAGCAGGGAAGGAATACTAAGTTGTTCAATCTCACGAATGACACTCCCCATAAAGCCGCTAGGCTGCCACTGCTCAAAGAACCCTAAGATCCACTGGATGAGTCCAAGAATACTGATCGCATACACCGCATTCAAATAACGCACACGGACTAGCATGAGTACGAAAGAAGTTACCCAGATCAGCACGACGCCTTGAATGGAAAGCTCAATTCCAAGAAAAACATATAGTATAGAGACGATTACTCCGAGCATTACACCGGTAATCACGGTTCGAGTCGTTAATAACGGCCAGGCGTTAAGACGCACATGCATTAATTTTCGTTCCAGCATCCCTTGCCTGCGAAACCACAGAGCGATGATAATAATGGCAATATAATAAAATGGCTGGCTTAATAAAACAATCGCTGCATCTAATATCAGCCAAAGCCATGAGATGACTTCATTCAAATAGGTTCACGCTCCTTCTTATGCAATTCGTTTTATAAAGTAACTAAAGGTATTATAAAATTGTTTACTCATAAATCCAATAAAAAAAGAAGGCTGAACAGCAGCCTTCTTCTTGAAATCAGACAGTTATTCAACTATCTGCATTCCTGATTTCAGTTAAGAAAAACTTTTCTGAACATTACATGTCCACTCTTGTTTTTCTTGTATTATTTCGACGCACCTGAGGTTATTTCCTTCTTCATTTCAGATACAGCTTTTTTAAGCTGAGTATCGTACTGCGGGTCACTGATCTTCTCGATGAGCGCTGCTTCCAGTGCTTCTGCCGTTTTCTCATCTAAGATGCCGCTGGCTGTAAGTTTTTTGGAAGTCTGGAATGCCTTAATCGCAGCTTGAGTCTTAGCATCAAAATATCCATCTTTACGGTCTGTCTTAAATCCAAGTCCCTCCAGCATCGTTTGTGCATTCTTCACATCCGTGCTGTTCGAATCAAGTTTAAGCGGTAAGTTATCCCTGTTAATCGGAGCTACCGAGAAGTATTCAGGCTGACTGACTGTAAGATCAGGCTCAATCCCCTTCTCATGAATCCAATCTCCATTCGGTGTAAGCCATTTTGCTATCGTAATTTTCACTAGGCTTCCATCGCCAAGCTGACGTTCAAAACTTGTCTGAACTGTTCCTTTACCAAAAGAATTCTCTCCGAGCAGGGTTGCTCCTGCGGATTGCTGCAAAGCACCCGCCAGAATCTCGGAAGCACTCGCACTGCCTTTATTCATAAGTAGACTTACAGGGTAAGGTTTCGCAGAACCCTTAGATTCATTCTTTTCCCGATTACCGTTCTTATCTTCTACCTGAACAATAAGCTCGCCTTTTGGAACAAATTGTTCTGCAATATCAATGACAACAGATAACACACCACCAGGGTTGTTTCTTACATCAATGATAAGGCCTTTCATATTCTGGGCTTCGAGCTTGGCTAGCTCTTCTTCAAAACGTTCTGCAGTATTCAGCGAAAATTGGGTAATAGTAATAATACCAACCCCGTCTTCCTGCATTTCTGCGTATATGGTTTCCAGGTCAATGTCATCTCGTACAATCGTAAATTCGAGTGGATCTGTGGAACCTGCTCGCTTAACAGAGACCTTAGCTTCGCTGCCCTTTGGACCACGAATTTTGTTAACAGCCTCATTTAGGTCAAGTCCTTGAAGAGATTCTCCATTCACCGATAAAATGACGTCCTTGGACCGTATACCTGCTTTTTCTGCCGGTGATCCTTTAATTGGCGAGACTACAATGACATTTCCATCCTGAGAGGAAACCTCAGCACCAATTCCTGTAAAGGATCCTTCAATCGATTCTTCAAACTGCGCTGCTGTCTCCTGTCCCATATAACTGGAATAAGGATCACCGAGCGCTCCCATCATTCCGTTAATTGCACCATCAATCAGTTCGGCACGATCAATATCCTGATAGTAGTTTTCTTCAATAAGACCAAGCGTTGTTTCGATTTTCGAAAGATCATTCTTCTGACTGCTTCCGGTTACACTAGCAAGTAAACCTTCTCCACCCTGACTATTCAGAGATTGAAAGTTTACAAATGCCAGTGTCAGCAAACACCCGCCTAGTAGGCCAATGATAACCAGCATGAAAGCAGAACGCTTCTTCATCATGAGCGTCACCGCCCTTTCTATTCCGTCTGACTTACAATTCACCCTGATCTACCAGCAAGAGTATATGATAAGCTTGTACGGAATATGCCCTAAGTATGCCGAGTTTTACAAATAATTCAGTGGATTGGTATGACTACCGTTCACCCGTACTTCAAAGTGCAAGTGATTCCCTGTTGAATTCCCTGTTGAACCGACTTCTGCTATTTTTTGACCGCGTGTTACACTGTCGCCTTCTTTAACCTTGATTCCACCATTACGGATATGTCCGTACAACGTCCACAGACCATCTCCATGATCAACTATGACGGTATTGCCGTAACCACTTGTCCATTCAGCCACGATAACTACTCCACTCTCAGCTGCCATAATTGTCGTTCCTTCTGGCGCTGCATAGTCGATACCAGCGTGCATTTTACCTACTACACCAGTGATAGGATGCACCCGCGGACCATAACCTGATGAAATATAGGCTCCTGAAATAGGCATCCCAAAAACTCCACTGCCGCTGGAAGTACTGCTGCTAGAGCTGCTGCTCGAAGAACTGCTGGAACTACTTGAGCTAGAGCTGGAGCTGGAGGAAGAAACTTGCTGTTGTGCTTTTTTACGAGCAGCTTCTTCTGCTGCTGCTTTGGCTCTCGCTGCTGCCGCAGCTTGTTCTGCTTTTAGTTTATTCTTCTCTTGAAGCAAAGATGAACGTTTGCTCGCAATTTCAACTAGCATGCGGTCTTGTTCTTCACTCAGTTCTTCCTGGGATTCGATCTCCCCATCATACTGAGCGATAAGTTGCTGCTTTTCCACTTCTTTTGCATCAAGTTCCGCCTTGCGTTCTTTCTTATCTGCGTATAACTGCTTATGTTCTTGGTATTGTTCTTCAAGCTCTTGCTTCTTCTGAACAACCAATTCTTTGTCTTTCTTATGTTCTTCTAATAGATTCTGATCTTGATCGACAATCATCTTGAGTGAATCTGCACGTTGAAGGAAATCTGCAAAACTAGTAGATGAAAGTAATACATCAAGGTAAGACACCGATCCATCGGTATACATCAAACGCACACGCGATTCTAGCAATTGCTCACGGGCTGCAATCCGTTCTTCCGCTTCTTTCAACTCTTTTTTGGTAAGTCGTAAATTTTCCTCTGTTAACTCAATCTTATAAGAAATGTTAATGAGTTCATTACTTACAATATTAATCTGTTCGATTATTTTATTCAAATACTCTTCTGTTTTTTGCTTGTTATGTTCAGCTTCTTCTTTTTTCTTTGCAGCCGCTTCTTGTTTTGCTTTGGCAGACTGTGATTGTTCCTCAAGCTGTTTAATTTCATTATCGATATCATTCAAGCTAGAAGCAGCATAGCCATAACTAGGTGATAGGATTGCAGCGGTGAGTAAACTCATCGCAAGTGCAGTAGCCGTCTTTTTCAAGTTGTCTTCCCCATCCTTCATTTCAAATTATATATTTCATCGCATTATTTTCTTGTTGTGATGAGCAGCTGCCCCTAAACCAGGACAGCCCTCATAAATGTAATTATCAATTAAACTTTTAGTGACTTACGAATAGACAATGTGCTGCCTAGAACGCCAACGAGTACTCCCATGATGAGGAGTGAGCCTCCAAGCCAAACCCATAGACTAGATAAAGGTACTAGGTTCAGCATTTTAATAATAATATCTTCCTGTACGGTAATAAGCAGCTGGTTGTAACCAGCAAACAAAATCCCGATCGTAACAAGTGAACCGATAAGACCGATCAGTGCACCTTCCACAAAAAATGGCCAACGAATGAATGCATTCGTGGCACCAACTAGCTTCATAATTCCAATCTCCCGGCGTCTTGCCAGGATCGTCACGCGAATCGTGTTGGAAATCAGGAACATAGACATTAGTGCAAGTCCGGCAACAAATACAAAACCGATTGTCCGGATCAGACGTGTAATCTTGAACAACGTCTCTACCGTCTCTTCACCAAAATTAACTTTCATAATAGGCTTCTCAGGATATTTCTCATTCAGAGCTTCAATCTTCTCCGCTACAAAATCAACGGTACTCGGATCAATAAGCTCAACTCGAATGGTGTCTGGAAGCGGGTTGTTATCTACATCAAAGCCTTCCAAAAGTTCCTGTTGATCTTCACCAAGCTTTTCTTTAAATTCAGCCAATCCTTGGTCTTTAGGAACCAACTTAATCGAACTTACCTCTGGCATCGCTGCAATTTCTTCTTGTAATGTTGTACGAAGCTCCTCATCTACATTCAGCTGCAGGTACGTACTGATCTCTACCTGGCTGTCCGCATTATCGGCTATCGTATTGACATTCACGACCAAGAGAACGAACACTCCTAAAATCAATAGAGAAACAACAATAGACGTTATGGATGCTATAGACATCCAGCCGTTGCGGAAAATACTCTTGAATCCTTCCCGCAAATGGCGCAAGAAGGTGCTAAAATTCATAGCCGTATTCCCCTCTCAGCTCGTCTCTAACGATATGGCCTTTTTCGATCGCAATAACCCGTTTTCTCATCTTGTTCACGATGTCACGGTTATGCGTAGCCATTACAATGGTCGTTCCCCGAAAATTAATTTCATCAAGAAGCTGCATAATTCCCCACGACGTCTCGGGATCCAGGTTGCCGGTAGGCTCATCCGCAATAATAACAGAAGGATTATTCACAATGGCTCTAGCAATTGCAATCCGCTGCTGCTCACCGCCGGAGAGTTGTGCCGGCTCGCGGTCTGCCTTTTCCTTCAGACCTACTAGATCGAGAACTTCCATTACACGTTTCTTGATATGCTTCTTAGGAGCTTCAATAACCTCCATAGCAAAAGCAACATTCTCATATGCCGTCATCTTGGGCAGGAGTCTGAAATCTTGAAAGACCACCCCGATATTGCGTCTGACATAAGGAATCTTACGATGTTTCAACTTTCCAATATTAAATCCGTTCACTGATATTTGACCTTTAGTCGGTACTTCTTCTCTGTAAATTAATTTCATAAAAGTCGATTTGCCCGCTCCAGAGGGGCCGACGATATAAACAAATTCATTGCGGTCGATCTTCACCGAAACGCCTTGAAGCGCATGCGCACCATTCGGATAGGTCTTCCACACGTCTTGTAACTCAATCACATCATCACTTCCCGTTGCATTAGTAGCTTCTTTTGCTCATTTCGACACTTTCCAATGATTTCCTTTAAAATCTCTCGATTTTCATCAAGATGTCTCTCATTGTAACAAATTTGTTACCTTTTGAGTAGCCGAAAGATTTCCTTTCCTTCCGGATATATTGAACGAGTGTTCCTAACACCGGGAAAACAGAAGTCTGAGAGGAGTTCTATATGAAAAAAGTTCACATTTCGTTCATGGTTTGTGTATTTCTTTTTCTCCTATTCGCTTTTATCTTTGGCTGGCTATACATGTACGCTCACCAGTCCAAAATCCCCCCAGGAGTTCATTTATCCGGGTGGTCTGTAGGAGGGCAGGATAAGGATACAATACTGCGAGAGTTAGAACAGAAACTCACATCACTTGAAAACCTTCCGCTCGGAGTAACGTCCAAGAACACTCCTATTTCCAATACGAAACTAACACTGGCTGATGCTGGAGTGACGTACAAAGCCGATCAATTCAAACAAGCTTTGCGTACGCTTTCGGAAGGCGGTCTTGTCCAAAGAGTGGTTCAGCGCTGGCATTTCACTAAGGAATGGGAGCTAGAAGTGGACATAGTTCCTGATCACCTTAAACAAAAACTCACTCCAGCTTGGGAAGAAAAGCAATTCGGAAATCCCGTAAATGCAGTTCGGAAAATCACACCAAACGACGAAGTCGTTTATACACCCGAACGAAATGTACAGCGGATTAAGTGGGATCAAATGAATACGATTATATCTCAAATCGTACCTGACCATTTTTCAATACTTAATAAGAAAGATAAAGAACCGCCTAGTATAGTTATCGACCTTCCCCTCCAAGAGTTGAAGCCCCCCGTTACCATTGCTTCTCTAAAAGAAGAAGGGATTGAAAGGAAGATCATTGAAGTGGTGACGTCTCTTAGATCAAGCGGAGAAGGAAGAACACATAATGTCAGCGCTGCAGCCAGCGCGTTAAACGGGCTTATTTTAAAACCAGGGGATATTTTTGATTATGGCAGTATTGTCGAGAAGGCAGAAAAGGAGAGTGGATTTCAGGAAGCGCCCGTCATTGTAAAAGGTCAGTTAGTACCCGGTGTCGGGGGAGGTATATGCCAAGTATCCAGCACACTATATAATGCAGCCCTGCGAACGGGGCTAGAGATTGTCGAGAGAAGAAATCATTCACTTCCTGTTAGTTACCTTCCTAAGGGTCTTGATGCAACCTTTGCATCAGGGTACATTAATTTCCGTTTTAAAAACACGACAGATAAGTACCTTCTTATTAAAGCAGAGGTAAAAGACCGCGAACTGAATGTTTCCTTCTTCGGGACTTTTCCGGAGAATGTAAGTTACGAACTCGATACCGAACTTCTCAAAACCCTTCCAGCTCCGCTCACCTATGTATCAGATCATTCTCTTTCTCCAGGAAGCGAGATGGTGCGTCAGGCCGGGTCAACCGGATATGTTGTTGCCTCTTATCAGATCAAGAAAGTAAACGGAGAAGTCGTCTCTCGTAAATTGATATCTAAAGACACTTACCGGCCGCAAGACCGAGTTCTTGCTGTAAACCGTGCTGCACAGGAGAAAGAACCGCCTCCATCGCCGCCCTCTTCGGACACTCCTCCCGTGGAAGATGGAGTTCGTACGGAAGACGCTGGCTAAGATTTCAATAGAAAAAGAGCGCTGCATCATTGCACGCACAATAATAACCCGGGCTGTTATGTTGCATACGTCCGGGTTTCTCTATTTTCTAATCACTCAATTTAACTTTCAACTGCTCTAAATAAGTACCTAGAGATAAACGCAGAACTTCCTTAACACCTGTGTCAAAATAAACTTCGCTTCCCGTAGTTATCATTGTAAAAAGGGGGATTCCCATTTTTCGAGTCAAAATGATGTCACAACCTTTATCCTGAAACTTGCTGTAATAGGTTTGGAACGTCTGTACAAGCAAAATTCCTTCTTCCCGATTCATCTGCCCACTGGCAAGAGCCTGATCCAAAACATAGATACACAACATTTCCTCAAAAGAAAAAGTTTGTTTCTCCTTCTCACTCCCACTTTCTAAAAAAAGATGTATTGAAATCGGTGTTACTAGATGTTTTTGCTCCATTTCTACCCGAGTAAGCACCTTGTTACTCACGGAAGGGGAGAACACATCGGCCAATTCATCCAAAGAAAGTTCATCTTTCATGTTTTTTATTCGGTCAATTCGTGTTAAGATGCTTTCCCTAGGAAAAAAAGTCTCCTGTCCTGTAAAAGAAGATTTACGTATAAACCAATCCTCTGGTATTAGGTTTTTCCGCTTCCATCGATAGAGTTGACCGTATGATATTCCCGTCTGTTCCAAAAGTTCTTTCTTAGATATTAAGTCTTCAGTCATGTAATCCTAACCCCCTGAAGACAATGTAACATAACATTGTTACGCTGTAAATGGATGTTTCGTTCGTTTCTCTGTTTTTATTGATAGGACGCTTGTTTTCCCTTTATTTAAAGAAATTCATGTAGAGAAATAGATTTATTATTTAGTTACCAACCTGTTGATAACTTTTTGGAAATCCATTGTTTTTTTGTTTTCTATTCACAAATTGGTATTGAATTCGTGAAAAAATAGGATTGACTGTGGGTAATGTGCATAGAATTGTGCATAAACATGAAATTACTAATATCATTTTGAGATGGGTCTGTGAATAACACAATGTTATGCACAAATTGGGTATAACATTGTGAATGACTTTCTTTTTACTTCTCCATTCTGCCGTTCACACCTGTGGATGGAGTCTTTTCGATACTTTATTTAGTGGCGATGATCCACCGACTTTCGTTATACTAGAGGAGTATCAAAGATGCTTTATCTTACACAGGGAGGGATTCGGGATTATGGCTCTTATGCAATGTCATTTCTATTCAGAAGTACTCGGGTTGAATACGACGATGCACGTTATTTTACCTCAGCAAACCGCTACACAGATTGGTGTCGATACCAAACAAAGCAATGGGCTTCATCAAACACTTTATCTTCTTCATGGTCTATCTGACGATGATTCGATTTGGCTTCGCCGTACTGCCATTGAACGTTATGCATCAGCTTACGGAATTGCTGTCGTTATGCCTAACGCACATCGCAGCTTCTATACCGATATGGCAGAAGGAAGCGCTTATTTTAAGTACATATCAGAAGAAGTTCCCACTTTAGCTCGTTCTTTCTTCCCTCTATCTGCAGCACGTGAAGATAACTTTGTAGCCGGACTATCTATGGGCGGATATGGTGCAATGAAGATTGCCTTGAGCAAGCCTGAGTCCTATGCTGCTGCAGCAAGCCTGTCAGGAGCACTCGATATGGCAAGTCATCTAGAACGGAAAAATGATATTGCCCAAGCAAATAACGAATTCACACGAATTTTCGGTGACCATGTGACCGATTCCGAGAACGATTTGATGTGGCTATTAAAACAATGTGAACAAAAGGATGGCCCTAAACCGAAGCTGTTCCAATGTTGCGGAACAGAAGACTTTTTATATGAGGATAATCTTCGTTTCCGCTCCGCCGCGGAACAAACAGGGCTGGATTTCACTTATATAGAAGGCCCTGGCGAGCATGAATGGGGTTATTGGGATGCTAGAATTCAGGATGTGCTGAAGTGGCTTCCTCTCTAAGTCTGCCTTATTATTTAGGGACAAACTAACTGTCTTTTAGTTGTAGTTTAGTTATCTCTTAGTAGCTTTCTGATAGCTTATATTTTTAGCTATCCATAGTGATGTATAAAAAAGAGCAGCCACCGGGCTGCTCTTTAACTTTGATATTTGCCTATAGCTCACTCTAATGAAATAGTCAGTGAGTCAGAACTATTTTTCGAGAGAGTTAGGTTTACATCAGTTATACTTACGCTTCTGCATGCTCAACAAGCCACTGATCTGTGAGCCGTATGATTGCTTCACTCCGTTTGATCGCATCGCATACTTGTTCAGAGGCAGTCCCTCCGTAAACATTCCGTGCATTCACGACTGCTTCCGGCTGAAGTACGGCATAAATCTCCTCATCAAACAGCTCTGAGAATTGGGTAAATTCATCTAGAGACAGATCCAGCAAATATTTGCCGTTCTGAATACAATAAAGAACCGTTTTGCCAATAACTTCGTGTGCCTGACGGAACGGGAGCCCTTTGTTAACAAGGAAATCTGCGATATCTGTCGCATTAGAGAAATCTTTATTCACTGCTTCACGCATACGATCTTTGTTTACCTTCATCGTAGCAATCATTGGAGCAAACAACTGCAAGGCCCCTTCGAGTGTCGCTACCGTATCGAACATGCCTTCCTTATCCTCCTGCATATCTTTGTTATAAGCAAGCGGCAAGGATTTAAGAACCGTAAGCAGACCTATGAGATTTCCATAAACACGGCCTGTTTTACCGCGAACAAGTTCCGGTACATCTGGGTTTTTCTTCTGCGGCATAATGCTGCTTCCCGTACAGAAGGCATCATCCAGTTCTACGAAACTAAACTCTGTACTGCTCCACAGCACGAGTTCTTCACTAAGACGGGACAAGTGCATCATGATCAGGGAGGCATCTGCCAGGAACTCAACGATAAAATCACGATCGCTTACTGCATCAAGACTATTCTCGTATACACGGTCAAATTGCAGCTGCTCTGCTACAAAATGACGATCAATAGGAAACGTTGTACCTGCAAGCGCTCCTGCACCAAGCGGAAGAACATTGATTCGTTTATAACTGTCCATCAGTCTCTCTGCATCCCGCTGGAACATCGACACATAGGCCATTAGATGATGAGCAAACAGGATCGGCTGCGCTCTTTGCAAATGAGTATATCCTGGCACAATGGTATCCACGTTATCTCTCGCTTGCGAAATAAGTGCTTCCTGCAGCGTATGGATCATTCCTACAATTTCAATAACCCGGGCACGCAAGTATAGATGCATATCCGTTGCTACCTGATCGTTCCGACTACGACCTGTATGTAATTTGCCGCCTACTGGGCCAATCTGCTCAATTAAGTTCTTCTCAATATTCATGTGAATATCTTCATCCGATACGGAAAATTCAATCTCGCCTGCACGAATTTTACCGAGTACCGTCTGCAGTCCTTCTTTAATTGTCTCCACATCTTCCTGAGGTAAAATGCCGCACTTCCCTAGCATACTCACATGAGCCAGACTGCCCTGAATGTCCTCTTCTGCTAGTGCTTTGTCAAAGTTAATCGATGCGGTATATTCTTCTACCAGATGATTCGTTTGTTTCGTGAAACGCCCGCCCCATAGTTTACTCATGTCGCTGCCTCCCTTTCACCTCTCATGGACAAAGACCGCTCCTATTACTTATCAAGGAACGGTCTTTCGTCTCCTTACACTTTATAGCTTCTATTATTGATTCTTAGCTACTCCAGAACCCACTTTTAGTCTGAGTGCATTCAGACGGATAAAACCGGTAGCATCTCCTTGATCGTACGCTTGTGTTGGATCTGCTTCCATCGTAGCAATGTCAGGATTATATAAGCTAACTGGGCTTTTCACTCCCGCGCCAATCACATTTCCTTTGTATAACTTCACACGAACCGTTCCGGTTACGTTCTTCTGACTCTCTGTGACGAGTGCTTGAAGAGCAAGACGCTCTGGAGCAAACCAGAATCCGTTATATACAAGCGTGCTGTAGCGAGTAATCAGACTGTCGCGCAGGTTCATCACTTCACGGTCCATTGTGATGGACTCCATTTTGCGATGTGCTGTGAATAGAATGGTTCCTCCTGGTGTTTCATACACGCCGCGGCTCTTCATGCCGACAAAGCGGTTCTCCACCATATCCACACGGCCAATACCATGTTTGCCGCCCAGTTCATTCAGTTTCTCCATTACTTCCAGTGGACTAAGCTTCTCACCATTCAAAGCAACACAGTCACCTTTATAAAATTCAAGCTCCAGATATTCTGCTTCATTCGGTGCATCTTCAGGATCATTACTCAGTAAGTACATTTCTTTGTTCTCAGGAGTCGTTGCATCAAACCAAGGATCTTCAAGAACACCACTTTCATAACTGATATGTAGTAAGTTACGGTCGGTAGAGTATGGTTTTGCTGCAGATGCGGTTACAGGGATTCCATGTTTTTCAGCATAGGCAATCATCTCTGCACGTCCAGGGAACTGATTCCGGAACTCTTCTAGACGCCATGGAGCAATAACTGCAATATCCGGTGTAAGTGCTGCCGCATTCAGTTCAAAGCGAACTTGGTCGTTACCTTTTCCCGTTGCTCCGTGAGCAATAGCAGTTGCTCCTTCAGCAATAGCGATATCCACCATACGTTTTGCAATCAGGGGACGAGCGATACTGGTACCGAGTAGATATTGTCCTTCGTACATCGCTCCTGCTTGGAACATCGGGTAGATGAAGTCTTTTGCAAACTCTTCGCGAAGATCGTCAATGTATACTTTGGAAGCTCCCGTAGCGAGTGCTTTTTCCTCTAAGCCATCAAGTTCGTCTTTTTGTCCGATATCTGCGGTAAAAGCAATAATTTCTGCGTCATATGTTTCTTTCAACCATTTTAGAATGACGGATGTATCTAGTCCGCCGGAATAGGCTAATACGATTTTCTCTTTTGCCATGTTGTTTCCTCCTCGTTATGCGGTGGCTGGGCGATCGTTATGAACGGGATCGTTATGACTGATGCAGCGGGATCGTTATTGGACGGGATCGTTATTGACTGATGCGGAGAGCTCGTTATTGACTGATTCTCTCCGGTTGTTTTGCTTCGCAAAGCCAAAAGTCGTTCATCATTCAATAACTTCACCCTGAGCAGTAGTGCATAATCTCCGACATTTAAAAAAATGAACCCCTGAGCACAGGCTGCTTTGTTATCACTCGCTCACTGTGTTAAGACCCTGGAACACAAAAACTATAAAGATTAAAGAGTAAAAAGGTAAAGCAAAAAGCTAAAGAACAAAATAAGAGCTAAAACATATTACTCATTGCAAAGGGCCATGTACACTGATTGACCTCTCTATCAGCTACTCTACCATGTCTATTCCATATTCTAACATCAAACGCGATTTATTTTGTCATTTTATAAGAAAAAAGTAAGTTACTATATTCATTAGTAGAACATCGCCTGCTCGAAAGGCTCTAACCCATTAATGCGGCCATTAATGCTTTTTGTGCATGCAGGCGATTCTCTGCTTGATCAAAAATAGCGGAGTTCGGACCGTCAATAACTCCCTCGCTCACTTCTTCGCCACGGTGCGCTGGCAGACAGTGCAGGAAGATATAATCTGGTTTTGCTCCTTTTACAAGTTCTTCGTTTACCTGATAGTCAGCAAAAGCCGCTTCACGCTCTTTTTGCTCCTCTTCAAATCCCATACTTGCCCACACATCGGTGTAAATAATATCTGCATTTTGTACGGCTTCCTGAGCGCTATGCGTAACAACTACCTCAGCACCTGTCTCTGTAGCAATGCTCTTTGCCTGATCCACAATAGCTGCAGACGGCTCATATCCTTTCGGACTTGCCACGGATACATGAACACCCAGCTTGGTCGCTCCGAGCATTAAGGAATGCGCCATGTTGTTGCCGTCACCGACATATGCCATCTTGAGACCTTTCAGTTTGCCCTTATGCTCTAGTACCGTCTGGAAGTCAGCCAATACCTGACATGGATGTGCATCATCGCTCAGTCCATTAATAACAGGGATATCTGCATACTTCGCCAGCTCCGTTATATTGCTGTGTGCAAATGTCCGAATCATAATTCCATCGAGGTAGCGGGACAGCACCTGGGCTGTATCACTGATCGTCTCGCCGCGACCAAGCTGGATATCATTTTTACTAAGAAACAACGCATGCCCTCCGAGCTGAAACATCCCTACTTCAAAGGATACACGAGTACGTGTGGAAGACTTCTCAAAAATAAGACCAATCGTTTTACCCTTCAGCGGCTGATAAACCTCACCGTTTTTCTGTTTCTTCTTGATATCAATGGCCAGATCCAGAAGATACTCAATCTCTTCCTTTGTGTAATCTGTAAATTCAATAAAGTCCCGTCCGTGTAAATTAAGCTTGGTAATTGCCATACTATTCTCCTCCTAAGGGTGCTTTGGCAGCGACATGCTCTTCAATCAATATTGCAATCAGCGATACCGCGGTATCGATCTCTTCTTTGGTAACATATAGATTCGGAAGGAAACGGATGACGTTTGGTCCTGCTGTAACAAACAAGAATCCTTTTTTCTGTCCTGCGAGGACAATCTCACCCACGGCTTCTTTACACTCAATACCGACAATCAATCCTTGTCCCCGAATTTCAGTAACAAAATCTTGATCGATCAGCTTTGTACGCAGAGACTCCATTAGATAAGCACCCATCTCCGCAGCGCGAGCGGGAAGATTATCTTCAAGAATGGTCTCCACTGTAGCGAGAACGGCAGACATAGCAAGTGGAGTTCCTCCAAAAGTCGTAGCATGACTACCCGCTGTGAACGCTTCACGCAGGTACCCTTTACCAAGCATCGCTCCTACAGGGAAGCCGCTCGCGATCCCTTTGGCTACAGTGAAAATATCCGGTTCAATGCCGTAATGTTCGTGCCCGAACAATTTCCCAGTCCGGCCCATTCCTGTCTGAACTTCATCCATAATGAGCAGCAGTCCATGTTCTTCACACAGTGCTTTCACTTCTGCCAAGAAAGCAGGTTCTACGATGTGAATGCCGCCCTCTGCCTGAATCATCTCAAGCATAATGGCTGCTGTATGCGGCCCAATCGCTTCTTTCAGCGCCGGAATATCGTGTAGAGGTACGTGAACAAATCCCTCAGGAAGAGGAAGAAATCCTTCTTTTACCTTGTCTTGACCCGTTGCTGTCAGTGTAGCTAATGTGCGTCCGTGAAAAGATTGCTTGAAAGTGATAATTTCATAACGATCGTTACCCAGCACTTTTTGCTGATATCTTCTCGCCAGTTTAATAGCTGCTTCGTTCGCCTCAGCACCACTGTTGCAGAAAAATACAGCATCTGCACAAGTATTCGCCGTCAGCAGCGCAGCCGCTTTCTCTTGAGCAGGGATATGAAACAGATTCGATACATGCCATAATTCGTCCAGCTGATCTTTTACTTTGGCAATAACTCTGTCTGGTGCATGACCCAGGTTCGTAACGGCGAGTCCGCTCATGAAATCAAGATATCGATTTCCCTTGTCATCCCATAAATAACTTCCTTTTCCTTTGACAAGGCTTACCGGATAACGAGCATAAGTTGGAAAAAGGGAACCCTCTGGAGTCACTGTTGCTATCGTCTGCTGCTTCGTTTGTGATTCCTGTACAGATTGCTGAGATGAATTGGTAATCGTCAATTAATTTCACTCTCCTATCCATGAATACGCGTATACTGCGTCTACTTACTTTTTTAGAAGTCTTATGAATTACATCTTACATCCGTACAATTCGAGTGCCGATCACTTCACCTTGAAGTACTCTGCTGAGCACGCTTGGCTCACTTCCATCGACGATAATAACTTCCTTCACTTTCCCCTGAATACATTCAATAGCTGCTTTTACTTTGGGTATCATACCACCATAAATTTCGCCGGTCTGGATCATATCTTGTATCTCTTGCACCGCTACGGTACCCAGCACTTTTTTCACACCGTTCACATTCTTCATAATTCCCGGCACATCAGTAACGACAATTAATCGGCTAGCCCCGAGGTGTGAAGCAACTGCCCCTGCCGCTGTGTCTGCGTTGATGTTATAGCGCTGTCCCGCCCCATCTATTCCAATCGGAGCAAGGATCGGCATATATCCCATCTCCAGTATCCCTTGAATAATAGAAGCTTCTATTCGGGTCACATCTCCTACATGACCTACTTCTGCATGATTACTGACGGGTTTCGCCTGAATGAGTCCACCATCTACCCCCGAGAGGCCCAGTGCTTTACCACCAGAAGACTCGATTCGCCGTACGATCTGCTTATTAATGCTGCCAGCAAGGACCATCTCTACAACATCAAGTACGGGCTCTGTCGTTTTACGAAGTCCATTCACAAATTCAGCCTCAATGCCGAGCTTGGCCAGGTTCTCCGATATTGCAGGTCCGCCGCCATGAACAATGACAGGTTGCAGCCCTTCTGCTTGGAGCTTCTGCAGGTCTTTAAAAAAAGCATCCGGAAGCGCAGCAAGTGTACTGCCTCCGCATTTCATTACAAAGGTGCTGAGATCTTTATGAGCCTCGTCCTTCTTTTTCAAAGTGTCTTGTGTTATCGTCATGCCTCTATCCCCTTCCTCGTAGCAAAAGTAGCGGACAGCCCTCTCTTACGTCCGGTAGGCCGCATTAATTCGAACATAATCATAAGTCAGGTCACAGCCCCACGCGGTTGCGTTCCCGTTTCCCCCATGCAAATCCACATGGATCTGAACCGAATCTCCTTGCAGATAACGCAGAGCTTCTTCTTCATCAAAAGCAACCGGACGTGACCCCGATAACACTAAAATAGATCCAAGCTTCACATCCACCTGATCGGGCTGAACGGGTTCTCCTGCACGACCTACAGCAGCAATGATTCGTCCCCAATTCGCATCCGCTCCAAACATCGCCGATTTCACGAGACTCGAACCAATGACTGTCTTCGCAATCGCTCTTGCTGAATCATCGGATACCGCACCCGCGATATTAACTTCAACGAGTTTGGTCGCTCCTTCTCCGTCTCTTGCAATCGCCTTAGCAAGCACTTCACACACATAATTGAATGCTGCTGCGAAGTTCTCCCAATCTTTATGTCCCGGATGCAAAGTTTCATTACCTGCAAGCCCGCTTGCCATCGCAATAAGCATGTCATTTGTACTTGTGTCACCATCTACGGTAATCATGTTAAATGTAGCATCGGTTGATTTTCCGAGCAGACCTTGAAGCGCAGCCTGATCCACTTGTGCATCGCATGTAACAAAGGCCAGCATGGTTGCCATATTCGGATGAATCATCCCGGAACCTTTCGCAGCTCCCGCTATCATCACTTCTTTTCCATCTATATAAGTACGAACGCAGATTTCCTTCTTCACCAGATCCGTTGTCAGTATGGCTTGGGAAAAATCACTTGCTTCTTGTTTTCCTGAACCTACTCTTGCAGGTAATCCTTTAATCCCGGCATGCACTTTTTCCATGTTAAGCAGCTCACCGATCACGCCTGTCGATGCCACGGCTACATTCTCTACTGCAATACCCAGCTCTCTTGCCGTTGCGAGCCGCATGGCATAAGCATCTTTTTCACCTTGCTGACCTGTTACGGCATTCGCATTTCCGCTGTTTACAACAATTGCCTGCAGTTTACCGTTCTGCATACTCTCTCTGGTAACTTGAAGCGGTGCAGCTTGAAATACATTCGTCGTATACACTGCCGCTGCATCTGCTAGAACTTCACAGGTAATGACACCGAGGTCATTACGCTCTGTCTTTTTGAGTCCACAATGCAGTCCCCCTGCCGCGAAACCTTGCGGTGATACGATCGATCCTTCCGGTATAACTTGAAACGCTTGATATGCAACCTGTGCCATAACCTCTCCCCACTTCCATCCAGGTAAATAAAATCGACTGCAATACGGCTATCTCATTCAAATTACGGGTATACTGGTAAAAAATTCAGTCCGGTCTGTTCATCCCAGCCCATCATCAAGTTCAAATTCTGTATCGCTTGGCCTGCAGCGCCTTTTACGATGTTGTCAATGACGGATATAATCGTAACCCGGCCTGTTCGTTCATCTACTGCAAAACCAATGTCACAATAATTGGATGCGAATACTTCCTTTGTAGCCGGCCAAATCCCCTTTTCACGAATTCGTACAAAAGACCGGTTCTCATAATACTGCTTATAAACATCTATAAAATCTTGATCAGTATATTCGCCTTTCAGCGGAGCGTACATTGTACTCATAATTCCTCTTGTCATCGGAACCAGATGTGTCGTAAACGTAACGGTAACCGGCTCTCCTGCTTGGTCGCTAAGGACCTGTTCAATCTCAGGAATATGCTGATGCTTATTCACTTTGTAGGCTTTAAAATTCTCATTCATCTCTGCGTAATGGGAAGATAAACTCGTTCCTCTCCCAGCACCGGATACACCCGACTTCGCATCAATGATAATACCGCGGTGGTCGATCAGCCCTGCCTTGATTGCGGGAATCAGTCCGAGCAGCGTCGCCGTTGGATAACATCCTGGATTAGATATAAAGGAAGCACCTGCCGCGTTCTCTCCATAGATTTCGCTTAGACCATATACCGCCTGATCCAAATAAATATCTTCTGCCGGACTATGTTTATACCATGCTTCGTATTCCGCACCATCTGTCAGTCTAAAATCACCCGAAAGATCAATCACTTTTAAACCTGCATCAATTAGCCGAGGAACCAGCTTCGTACTTACTCCCGACGGAGTTGCTGTGAATACGAGATCTACCTCTTCTGCCATCTTCACGATATCAAAACCATCCAGCTTCTGGTCTACAATCCCTGTCAGATGAGGAAACCCTTCAGCGATCGACACACCGCTTGTCGAAGACGAAATGACAGAAGTAATCTCTACATGGGGATGCTGATATAAAAATCGTATAAGTTCCACACCGCCATATCCAGTAGAACCTACGATTGCAACTTTCAATTTCTGAGTCATTGGGGTTGCCTCCATCTCATGAATAGTCTATTTTCTATGTATGTAATCCATTTTATAGGTTGATAACGCTAAAATATACTTTTTTTATTCATCGATGTGCATTATTATACATTGATGTTTATATAAATACAATACTTTATACATTATTCTATACAAATGAAATCATTCATTATTATTTAGCACCCAGAGATTCGGTGAAAAAGGAAATATCTATTCCCGATGTTTCCAACAGAGTGTTATGATGCATAATAGGGTTTAAATAAATCTCTATATCATATTTAAAGGAGCTATCGCTTTGGATATTAATCACATCAGCTCTATTATCATTCTGGTGATCAATATGCTGCTGGCGGCAGCTGTTGTTTTCTTGGAACGAAAGGACGCTACCTCAACGTGGGCTTGGCTGCTTGTGCTCACCTTTATTCCGATTCTCGGATTTATTCTCTACCTGCTGCTTGGTCAGAACCTCACTCGCTATCGCCTCTTTCAATGGAAGGAACGCGCTAAACTTAATATCGACCAGATGGTCATTGATCAAATTCATCTTTTGCAGGAAAAAGATTTCCCGTTTCGCAAACCAGACACTTTAGAGTACAAAGACTTCATCTATATGCATCTTATACAAAATGGAGCTCTATTCACCGAAGATAACAAGGTCGATATCTTTGTAGACGGTCATCAGAAGTTTGATAAACTGCTGAAAGATATTCATAACGCGAAAGACCATATTCACATTCAGTACTACATCTATCGTTCTGATGGACTTGGGAAACAAATTCGGGATGCACTGATTAAGAAGGCTAAGGAAGGTATTTATGTACGAGTTCTTTATGATGCGCTTGGTTCTAGAACACTGAGAAAACGTTTCTTTAAGGAACTGACTGAAGCTGGAGGAAAAGTAGAAGTGTTTTTCCCATCCAAACTAAGTCCCATTAACCTTAGGCTGAACTACCGAAATCACCGAAAACTCGTCATTATTGATGGACAGATTGGATATACAGGTGGATTTAATGTGGGGGATGAGTATCTTGGTCTCGACAAAAAATTTGGATACTGGCGTGACACGCATCTGCGAATTCAAGGAACAGCGGTTGCGACACTTCAAGCTCGCTTTATCATGGACTGGAACGAAGCTTCTCGGTATCATGACATTACGTTTGTACCTGCACACTTTCCTGAACCAGAGAAAACAGGCCATGTAGGGATGCAGATCGTTACCAGCGGACCTGATGCTGAAATCGAACATATCAAGAACGGGTACATAAAAATGATCTCGGGTGCCAAAAAATCAATCCTGATTCAGACCCCGTATTTTATCCCGGATGCTAGTATGCTCGATGCAGTCCGTATCGCTTGTTTATCAGGGATTGATGTGCGCATCATGATTCCGAATAAACCGGACCATATGTTTGTATACTGGGCAACCACTTCCTATGTTGGTGAACTGATTAAAGTGGGCGCGAAAATCTTTGTTTATGACAATGGATTCCTCCATACCAAAATGATTGTCGTCGATAATAAAATAGCAACGATTGGTTCGGCTAATTTCGATGTGCGCAGCTCTCGTCTGAACTTTGAAATCAATGCTTTTATCTATGATGCTGATATTGCACAGCAACTGACCGATGCTTTCGAAAAAGACTTACAGCTCTCAGCCGAGCTGACAGAGGAACATTACAAGCAGCGCTCCCTCTGGATTCGCTTTAAGGAATCCATCTCCAGATTGCTATCACCTATCTTGTAAGATGATACTAAAAGTATAAATACAAAAATGGACAGACCGATGAAGGTCTGTCCATTTTTTCAGTTCATCTAAGCAACTAGCCGTTTCCTACCGTATTTCCAAGTTGTTTATACAATATATTCAGCTGTTTAAGCTCTCGTAAATCCTTCACCTAATACTTCATGTGCATTCGTAATCGTCACAAAGGCATTCGGGTCAACCGAACGTACAAGGGCTTTTAAACGAGTAATTTCATTTTGTGCAACGACGACCATCAGCACCGTCCGATCATCATCTGTATACCCGCCTTGTGCAGAGAGTTTCGTTAGACCGCGGTCCAGATCATCGAGAATTGCTTTTGAAATGGACTCTGTTTGTTCCGAAATAATATAAGCCACTTTAGAGGTGCCAAAGCCCATTTCAACGGAATCAATTACTTTACCTGTGACATACAAGCTGATTAAAGCGAACAAAGAGTTCTCCAGTGACAATACCCATCCCGCCAGAATAATGACGGTTCCGTCAAGCAGCATGACACATAAAGAAAGACGTAAACCGCTAAATTTCTGAATGATCTGTGCGAGAATCGTAAGACCACCCGTTGAACCGCGGCCCCGGTATACAATCCCAATCCCCAGACCGACTCCGATCCCGCCGAAAATGGATGCCAAAAGCGGATTGCTTGTCGGAACTGCCCATGTATCCGTCAGATAGACAAAGAAGGGAAGCATAAAACTTCCGAGCAAGGAACGAACTCCATATTGTCTGCCTAGAATGAGATAGCCGGCAATAAACAGAGGGATATTTAGCGCCCACTGGGTATACGCAGGTTCAACGCCTAATGCTTCCTGCACGAGAATGGATATTCCCGATACACCGCCTGATGCAATCTGATTGGGAACAAGGAATAAATTAAAGGCAATTGCCATGACAAACGATCCAAAAATAATCAGAAATGTATCAAATGTCATTCTTAGCGGTCCATCAATCGGAATGATGGAGTTCCATCTTTTGTTTTTGGGTTGTTGTGCTTGCTGCATTACGTTCTATTCTCCCCTTACAATAATAATCACGTTATATTTATTTCTTAATTCATACTACAAGGATGAAAATGTGTAAGTATGAACGGTGTATCCCCTATTTCAACCAGCAAAAAAATTCCTACATGGTTATACTTCCCCTTTACCATGTAGGAATTCCCTATAAATTATTCAGACTCCACCTTAATTTGCTTGCGGAGGTATCCATCAATAAACGGATCAAGTTCGCCATCCATTACAGCGCCTACGTTCCCTGACTCCACACTTGTACGGTGATCCTTTACCATACTATAGGGATGGAACACGTAGGAGCGAATCTGGCTACCCCATGCAATTTCCGACTGTTCTCCTCGGATTTCATCCAGATGTTTTCTTTGTTCTTCTATTTTACGTTCATAGAGTTTGGAACGAAGCATCGTCATCGCACGCTCACGGTTCTTGATCTGAGAACGTTCATTCTGACACGTTACGACTACACCTGACGGTAGATGGGTAATCCGAACAGCGGAATCCGTCGTATTGATATGCTGACCACCGGCGCCACTTGCCCGGTACGTATCAATCTTCAGATCTTCCGTTCGGATATCAACTTCCACATCTTCCGTAATTTCCGGTACCACATCGCAAGATACAAAAGAAGTGTGTCTACGGCCAGAAGAATCAAAAGGTGAGATCCGAACCAGTCGGTGTACTCCTTTTTCCGCTTTTAGATAACCGTAGGCATTATATCCTTTGATGGAGAGGGTCACACTTTTTATGCCTGCCTCATCTCCCGCTAGATAGTCGAGCACTTCCACTTTGAAGCCATGTTTCTCGGCCCAACGTGTATACATCCGAAGCAGCATCTCGCCCCAATCCTGGGATTCCGTTCCGCCTGCCCCTGGGTGAAGTTCAAGAATTGCATTCATTTTGTCATAAGGCTGATCGAGAAGTAACTGTAGTTCGAACTCATCCAGCTTATTCACAAGCGATTTGATGGCCTCTCCTACTTCAGCAGCGACATCTTCATCGCCCTCTTCATCGGCAAGTTCAATCATCATCGTGGCATCGTCATATTCTTGTTGTAACTTCAAATAATCGTCCACGGAACCTTTTACCGCGTTCATCTCGGCAATAAGGGCCTGTGCTTTATCACTATCGTCCCAGAAATCAGGAGCAGACATTTTCTCTTCAAAGTTAGCAATCATTTCATTCTTCAGGTCTAAGTCAAAGAGACCCCCTAAGGTTGGTTAATTTCTTGCTGATTTCGCGCAAATCTTGTTTTACGGACGGATCGATCATACTGCAAATTCCTCTCTTTACTGTAGATAAAGCCCCATCAGAGCCTGCCAGGTTATACTGGCAAGCTCCAAGGAGCCATATAGGTTGTTACATGTTTATGTTATTGTATGGCCTGATGATTAATTTTGTCCATGGCATTGTTTGTACTTCTTACCACTGCCGCATGGACAAGGATCGTTACGTCCGATCTGGTCATCCACTTTCACAGGACGTTTCTCCGCAGGTTCGCCGCTGGTAGAAATTTTGTTCTCATCAACTACTGCTTGACGTTCCTGGTTGCTCTCGATTTGAGCTCTCATGACATAGGTCGCAACTTCTTCCTGGATGGTGGCAATCATCTCATGGAACATTGCAAAACCTTCGAACTGGTATTCGCGAAGCGGATCGGTACCGCCGTATGCTCTAAGGTGAATCCCTTGACGGAGTTGATCCATCGCATCGATGTGATCCATCCATTTACTATCTACAGAACGAAGCACGATAACTTTCTCGAATTCACGAACCATATCTTCTCCGATTCGTTCTTCTCGCTCGTCATATTTCTTCTGAACTTTATCGAAGATAAATTCGACAATCTCACCGACTTCTTTGCCCCATAGATCGTCACGTGTAATGGCGCCTTCTTCAAGCATTTTGCTGTTGATATAGTCTGCCACTTCTTGCAGTTCCCAGTTCTCGGGAATGTCGTCTACACAGTGTGCTTCCACATTACGCTGAATGGTTCCGCGAATCATCTCCATGACAATGGTTTTGATGTTCTCGGACTCGAGCACTTCACGGCGCTGTTTATAGATAACTTCACGCTGCTGATTCATAACATCATCGTACTGGAGTACGACTTTACGCATATCAAAGTTATTGCCCTCTACCCGTTTCTGAGCAGATTCTACAGCACGTGTAATCATTTTACTCTCAATAGGTTGATCTTCTTCAAATCCAAGGCGCTCCATCATGTTCAGTACATTATCTGCACCAAAACGCTTCATCAGCTCATCTCCAAGAGAGAGATAGAACTGTGTTGAACCTGGATCACCTTGACGTCCTGCACGACCGCGCAGCTGGTTATCGATCCGGCGAGATTCGTGACGTTCCGTACCAATGATATGAAGGCCGCCTAGCTCAGCTACGCCATCACCCAAAATAATATCTGTACCCCGTCCAGCCATGTTCGTTGCAATCGTAACTGCACCCGCTTGGCCAGCGCCGGAGATAATCTGTGCTTCTTCTGCATGGTACTTCGCATTCAGTACCTGATGCTTCACACCTTTGCGTTTGAGCATTTCGGAGAGAAGTTCAGAGTTCTCGATGGAAATCGTACCTACGAGTACCGGCTGGTTCTTCGCATGACGTTCTACGATCTCATTCACGACTGCTTTAAACTTGCCTTCCACACTCTTGTACACAATATCCGCCATATCATCACGCTGATTCGGACGGTTAGTTGGTACTTGGAGTACTTCAAGACCATAAATTTTCTTGAACTCTTCTTCCTCTGTCTTCGCCGTACCCGTCATACCTGCCAGCTTCTTGTACATCCGGAAATAGTTCTGGAATGTAATCGTTGCAAGTGTCATGCTCTCGTTCTGAACCTGAATTGCCTCTTTTGCTTCAATCGCTTGGTGAAGACCATCACTATAACGACGTCCGGCCATCAGGCGTCCGGTAAATTCATCAACGATGACAACTTCATCATCGGTTACTACATAATCCACATCACGGCGCATGATTACATTCGCTTTGAGAGCCTGCACGATGTGGTGATTCAGTGTTACGTTTGCTTGGTCATACAAGTTCTCAATGCCAAAAGCACGTTCTGCTTTTGCAACCCCTGCTTCGGTAAGGGCCACGGATTTCACTTTAATATCTACCGTATAATCTTCTTCTGCAACGAGACGTTTCACAAAACGATCTGCTGCAAAATAAAGTTCAGTCGATTTTTGAGCTTGTCCTGAAATGATTAGCGGTGTACGAGCTTCATCGACCAAGATGGAATCGACTTCGTCAATAATACAGTAGTAAAGCGGGCGCTGTACCATTTGCTCTTTATAAAGGACCATATTATCGCGGAGATAATCAAATCCGAATTCATTGTTCGTACCGTACGTAATATCGCAAGCATAAGCTGCCTGTTTTGCCGCGTGATCCATACCGTTGAGGTTAATCCCAACACTCATGCCTAGGAATTCATAGATCTGTCCCATCTCTTGGCTATCCCGCTGAGCAAGATAATCGTTGACAGTAACAACATGGACCCCTTTACCTAACAATGCATTCAGATACACAGGAAGAGTACCTACGAGGGTCTTACCTTCCCCTGTCTTCATCTCTGCAATACGGCCTTCATGAAGGGCAATACCACCGATCAGCTGTACATCATAATGACGCTTGTTCAGGACCCGTTTAGATGCTTCACGCACCGTAGCAAAAGCTTCAGGCAATAGTTCGTCGAGCGTAGCTCCCTTTTCAATACGAGAACGGAATTCCTCCGTTTTACCTTGCAGCTGAGCGTCGGAAAGCGCGGTAAATTCCGGTTCCATTTTATTAATTACATCGACCGTCTTCATCAGACGTTTGACATCACGCTCATTGGTGTCGCCGAAGATCTTCTTCACTAGTCCTAGCATGGTTAACCCCTTTCGTGCAAACGAATAATATAATCAAGCTCGGCATACTAAGGGTAGTGTTAGAAAACTCCAATGTGAAATACATTAACAGTTCTTACATGCACAAGCTGATGTTATTAAAATCATATATATAGAAACATATCCATTATAAATTAAACCCAAACTCGGGCTTCAATTGAAAAATGGTTTTGCCTAAATTGTAACAGTTTGTAAAGACTGTCGCAACACGGAGAACCCTTTATTTTACTTGATTTACCATCGATCTTACGAGTTTTATGGCAAAAAGCGGACTCTCACCCCGTGTATATATTAGACGCAGGTCCTGCCTAATAAGTTTCGCTTCATCTGTATGCAATTACTGGAAATCAAAAAGGACCCCCTTTCCGCAGAATTGGAGGCCCTTCACTATCATCATATTATAATATTCTCATTCAAAACTTAAATAATTCATAAAGAAAATATCAGATATCCTTCACTTCCGAGTGGAAGGGTCCTATTCTTTCTCAATTAAACCATATTTACCGTCCTTACGTTTGTAAACGACGTTCACTTCATTATTCTCAATGTTGGAGAATACGAAGAAATTATGGCCGATCATGTTCATCTGCAGAATCGCTTCTTCCACATCCATCGGTTTGAGTAAGAAACGTTTCGTACGCACCACTTCAAAATCATCAATATCCATATCCAGTTCATCATCGGTTGTAGGAGATGCACTAGCAGGCACATTATCAACAAAGAGAGTCTTCAGATTGCCTTCTTGGCGGAATTTACGATTGATCTTTGTTTTGTGCTTGCGAATCTGACGTTCAAGCTTGTCTACTACAGCATCGATGGAACCATACATATCATTGCTTTCATCTTCTGCGCGAAGTACAAGACCTTTCATAGGAATGGTTACCTCTACGGTGTGCAGGCCCCGATTAACACTTAGCGTAACATTGCCATCAGAGGTAAGAGGTTCGTCGAAATACTTTTCCAGTTTATTCAGCTTCTTATCTACGTAATCTTTCAAAGCATCAGTAACCTCGATTTGTTGTCCTCGAATACTCAAATTCATAGGGCAGTCCTCCTTTTCCTTTACATCTCGATTATAGCATGAATGATATGGTAAAGTAAAAAATTAAAGCGGTTTCTTTGTTCATACGAAAAGAGATGTGACAATTTTATTAAGTTCGTTTGAAAAGGGTTGCAATCGGTTATAACTAGAGTTAATTCTTCCTAATAAAACATAAAAAACCTCGAGACCGAAGTCTCAAGGTTTGAAGCTAACTACTATACAATTGTTAACCATCTAACCGTATATGTAGGTCGGACTATGCCGGATGATTATAATTTAATTACGTTAGCTGCTTGTGGTCCACGCGCGCCTTCAACGATCTCGAATTCTACGGATTGACCTTCTTCCAAAGTTTTGAATCCTTCGGATTGAATTGCGGAAAAGTGAACGAATACATCGCCGCCATCCTCAGTTTCGATAAAACCATAACCTTTTTCTGCGTTAAACCATTTAACTTTACCTTGCATGCACGAACATTCCCTTCGTCTTCAAATGAAGTGAGCGTAGCTCACAATTCAGACTATAACATCCAAACTTATCCATTGTCAATTGGAAAAGAAAATGATTACCTGCAAAAATATAACATATCAATGTTAATAATTTTGGAGGGAATTAGTTCTTCTTTCACTTGTGTAAAGAATGAATATAAGCATTTTGAGAAATTCAGTTTTTAATTCAATGGATAACGAGCTAACCATTATGACTTAAGTATTATTGAATAACAATTCGTTATCTTTCCGCATCTTTTATTTTCTACGATCCATCAACAAGCTATCCGCACTATAGGGATTTTCGTAAGCACTGCGCTGTGCTTTGATTCTTTTGCGCTGCTGAAGCCATTCTTGAGCTTCCGCTTTTAAGCTGACTATTTTCCCAACGATAACTTGGTCATGACTTAGAAGTACTTTTAGCCGCTGCTCATCCTCTTGATCCATCTTGTGTTGAATCACTTCAACTAAGATAGAATCTACAAGTACCTGCCGGTCCTCAACAAATTGTTCTATTTCCTCATAATCTGCATGATCTAGGATATCTAGTAATTCGGAGGTCTTTAACTCCAGTTCGTCAATTAGCTGCTTCATGTGTCGCCTTTGTTACCGCTAGTTTACTCGCACTAAGCCATGTGTCCCGAAGATCAATTAACATGTTCATCGCTTCCTGTGCCGGTTCCTGGGACTTTTTTATATTAGCTTGAATGAGAAGATAATTCATATATTCATACAAGGAATAAAGCCCGTTAGAAACCTCATATTTCCGATCTAAAGTTACCATCAGCTCACTTATAATTGTCTGAGCCTTGCCTAAATTAAGATTAGCTTTTTCAAAGTCCGTATCCTCTAACCCTTCCACCGAAGCACGGATAAAGCGTATTGCCCCATCATAGAGCATGATTACTAATTGTGCAGGATTCGAGGTTTGGACAGAAGACTGACGATACTTTTCATATGGATTTGCTAACATTATATTTCCACCTTCTTAGATATATTATGAGAAATAACTTGATAGACTTGAGGACTGGGAATTATATTTATTCATTGCTGTTTCCATTGCTGAAAATTGCTTATAGTATCTCGTTTCGAGATTTGTAAGTTTTAATTGGAGCACATCGATGCGCTTATTGTAATCTTTAAGCTGGCGCCCCATAATACTTTCCTCTTTAAAGATACTGTTCAAATCACCTGAAAATTTACTCGTTCCAGCCTTGTTAACAAGTTTATCAAGGGACCCATTGATGGTTTCAGACATTTTACTGAATATTCCTGCAGAGCTGCCAACTCCCTGAAAAACATCGATTAGTTGTTGTGGATTAGATTGCATTGCTTGTTGAAACTTATTTTCATCCAAGTATAATTTCCCATTTTCGTAATATTGCCCGGTTGTGATCCCAAGAGAGCTAAGTGCAGACAATTTTCCAGTAATATTCTCACGCATAGAAGATGCTGTTGACTTTAAAATTTCATCATTCTTTAAGAGACCACTCTTTGCTTTTGCTTCCCAGAGTTCAATATCTTTATCTGTCAGTTCTTTTTTTTGTTCATCTGTTAGGGGAACGTAATCTCTGTATCTTTCCTCACTTGCCATGGTGTTCATATAGCTCATTAAAGTATTATATTGTTCAATAAAACTTTTAATGGTAGATAGAGCTTTCTCAGTATCAGTTTGAAGAGAGATTTCAACAGCATCTATATCACCTTTTTGATCAATAAGTCCATCAGTTTCTGTATAGGAAGATTGAAGTTTTGTAACATTTAAGAAAGTTAAACTAATCCCATTAACTACTAATGAATTAGTAGTCGGATTGTACTTTCTGCCATTAATAACTACTTCAGCGTTCTCCCCTTTATCTTCGAGAGAATTATTGGTTCCGAAAAGTTTCAATAAAGAATTTCCCGAACTAGCATCTTCAACTTTTATATTGGCTGCTTCTCCAAAAGTTTTAGAAGAAATCTTCAATTTTCCTGTTATCTCATCAAAACTTGCTATTGCATTAGCTTCTGGATCTGAATTAATTGTAGAAATAACGGTAGAAATTGTAGTATTAGGATCAAACTCAAATTTTTTAGGAAGTGGAGTATCAATCGATCCCCTATCTATAATAATCGAATATTTTTTGAATTCTGTATCACCACTTATTTCCTTAAGTGAAGAAGTTGTTTTAATATCCTTGTCAGGAGCCACCCCACCTGTTTCTACCGAGGCTTGCTTTGCTAAACTCACTACACTTACTTTCATCGGTATATTCTGGGCATTGGCAGAGGCCTCTGCTTTAACTGCATTGTTATTCCCTGTTGCAACAGCCTTTTGGGTATTTAATTCAGTAGATTTATTGTAGGTTGACAATTTATTCTTGAAATCGAACAATTTACTGTTTAATTCTCTGTAACTATCACGTTGCCAATTTAAAACTTGCTTTTGCTGAGTTAATTTATCCAAAGGAGCCTTACTCGCCGTCATCAAGGATGTGACCATTGAATCAATATCCATGCCTGAGAAGCCATTAATCCTCACTTAATTTACCTCCTTATATTTTCTTATCTATCAGTAAACCTGCAGTATCCATCATCTCTGCTACTAAATCAAGAATCTTCTCTGGTGGAATCTCTCTTATCAGTTCCCCCGTTTCCTTATTAAGCACCTTGACCATAATGTCATGTGTTTTTTCATGAATGCTAATATCCAATGTCGTCTGAGGTCCTTCCAGTACTTTCATTGCTCGCTCAATATTTCGAATAAAATGCTCTTCAGTACCTTTGACGTCTATTGGCTGAAGTTCATTACTACCCACTTGATCCTTCGAAATATAAGTTAATTTTATATCTATTACATTCTGTTGTGTACTTGTTGTGGAGCCTGCAGATACTAAGAATTGTACATTCATTACTGAATAACCTCCACTTTGATTTACTATTTATATCGGACAAACAAAACTCGTTCTTTAGAGAGATTAAAAAAAGAGACCCTAGATAGTCTAGGATCCCCTTGTAATGCATTAATATTAACGAAGCAATTGAAGTACACCTTGTGGTTGTTGATTAGCTTGTGCAAGCATAGCTTGTGCAGCTTGAGCAAGGATGTTGTTCTTCGTTTGTTCCATCATTTCTTTTGCCATATCTACGTCACGTACACGAGATTCAGCAGCAGTTAGGTTCTCGGAAGAAGTATTCAAGTTGTTGATTGTGTGCTCAAGACGGTTTTGAACAGCACCCAGTTTAGATCGTTCTGCTGATACAGTTTCAATGGCAGTGTTAATTGCTGTGATTGCTGTATTAGCTTTAGCTTGTGAAGAAACATCGATTCCACCGGCTACTGTTGCATCTGCAGTCTTAACACCATTTGTGAATGTTGCGGCAGTTGAATTTGTTTGTGTCAGATTGATAACTGCTGCTGTAGCTCCAGTCAAACTACCATCCAATGTTAAATTAACACCTTTAAACTTTGTAGCATCAGTGAATGAAGCAGTAGTAGCGTTGCTCTTAACGATAATACTTTCATCAGGTACATTACCTGCACCTGCACCATCAGCTAGTGTTAGTCTAACTTCATCAGCTGCTAAACCAGCAGTGGTAGCTGCTGCACCTGCACTAGGAGTTAAGGCAGTTGTAGCACCTGCAGCAGTTAATTTAATTCCACTTGCATCAAGTGCAGACTGTACTTGAGCTGCAGTAGCATCGACCGTATCAATATCAGTTCCAAAGTTTATCGTTATCGTTTTATTGGTTGCGTCTATTGAAGATGTTACAGTCCCAGCTGTGGCAGAAGCAGTTGTAACAAGTTTGTAATCATTGTATTCAGATGATTGAGCAGTAGAGGTTAAAGTTAAACCAGTGGCTCCACCTGAGTTAACACCCCACGAGGTGTTAGCTGCTCCTACAGCGGCTGATAGAGTTAACGTTGCACCTGCTACAGCACCTGTCCCAACTACCGGTCCTAGTTCTGCTTTTGTAACATCTGTACTTGATGCAATTGTCGGTGTAGTAACACTTCTTGCAACGCCAAGTGTTGAAGCATCCATTGCTTTGATGTTAATTCCTAGGTTTTGGCTAGCATTTGCACCGATTTGGAACTTCACTTCTCCAGTACCACCACTAGTGATTCCACCATTTAGAAGGTTTTGAGTATTGAACTCGGTATTGTTTGAAATACGAGTAATTTCTTGAGAAAGTTGGTCAACTTCTTTTTGTATTTCATTACGGTCACCAGCAGTATTTGTATCATTACCTGATTGAACAGCCAATTCACGCATACGTTGCAGAATGCTATGAGTTTCGCTCAAAGCGCCTTCAGCGGTTTGAATCATTGAAATACCATCTTGTCCGTTTTTAGAAGCCATATCTAATCCGCGAATCTGACCGCGCATTTTTTCAGAGATTGCTAGACCAGCTGCATCGTCACCTGCACGGTTGATACGAAGACCGGAAGACAATTTCTCGATGTTCTTGCTTGTGTTAGCAGTGTTGGTAGACAACTGACGGTGAGTGTTCAATGCCGCGATATTGTGATTGATAATCATGTTATAATTTCCTCCCTGAAATAAGTTGATATCCACGTCCTTGTGGAACGCCTCGGGCGAAAGGTCGGCCGCCCTTGCCCTCAGCGCCTACAACATATATCGACTACAATCACTTCATTATTTATAGCAAAAGCAAAAAGTTTTTCTATTATTTTTCATTTTTCACTGACTGCTGAAATTGTGCCATTAAAGCCTCAATATGATCCTTCGTTGAAGCAGCAGATTGTTTATTCGCTTCCTGTATCGCGAGATGAACCTCTTTACGAAAAATGTCGACTTCCGCAGGAGCAGCAATACCGATCCGAACGGTATCTCCTTCTACTCCTAGTACCGTAATTTCAATATGATCATCGATCACGATGGACTCTCCCTTTTTCCTGGATAGTACTAGCATCTTTATTCACCATCCTTTGCAAAAAGGGTTCTGGCTGCAGATAGTTCCTTGATGGCATGCCGTGTCTGGTAACCGGATTGTTGCAGCACGATCTGTTTCGCCTCAGCAGTCTCTGGATTCATGACAATGGGGGCTAACAAATTGATGCTTGATTCCTCAATCGATGCTTGAAGGGTTACAATACAGCGTACGAGCACCTTCTCTTTAATCCCCAGTTCCATGGTATCGTGATCCGGTAATTCAAATTCATAACCCGGCTCGAATAGAAATGGGTCCGCTAAGAGAAAGGATAGACTTGGCTCACTTAGGGATTGCATCATACTAAAGGGACTATCTTCATAAGGTAGGATGGCAAACTCTTTCTCTTCTTCAAATCCAGGAATTCCTCTATTAAAATGAAATATTTGATCGTCCTCTACTTCGATACTGCCCCAAGAGGCGGATTCAATGATCAATGTAATCTCTCCTTTATCCTTGTGAGTCTACTATTATTACCAATTTATATAAAAAAAGCTACAGATTGGGCGGTCGCCTCTCTATAGCTTCTATGTTACACCGTCTGATCTACTTCAGGGGGAATAAATTGGATAGACGGATACTGCATCATATAGATCTGCAGCTTGCCCCGCTGGTAGTCTATCTCCGGTTTGTTTACTTTTACATCGATATCTACGGAACCTCTTTCAATCTCGATGTCTGTCTTTCGAACATTAAAGTGTATATCCACATTATCTATGGAGGCTTCGCCTCTATGTTCCCCTATAGTCGGGAGAGCTTGCTCTTTTCCATATACCTCAGCAATTGTATTCCCCGGCTTATGAAAATCCGTCATCCGGTTACCCTGCTCAACTCGTTTGGCAATCCCCTCAAGGAAAATTTGCTTAACATTTGAATATAACCGCTGGGTCATTTCTAAATGCGTTCCCCCGGTAATTGCTGCATTCGCACGCGACGAATCGACAACAAGCTCAGGCTGATGCTGATCGATTTGAAGGGTTGCTGGGTTGCTCTTGATCTGAAGATCTGCCTTCGGTTGTCTTATGGAATACTGTCCTAGATCTGCATCAATGCCAATACGTCCATTCTGTTGCCTAATCTGAAGCATAGGAATTGCGCTCATGATAATTGAAGCCTCCTCTCGTCTTACTTATCTAAGAAAGTCCACTAAGGAAGAGGAGATAATTTTTGCACCAACAGATAACGTTGCATTATAGATATTTTCTTGAATCTGCGAACGAATAGCCAGCTCAGCGTAATCCGCATCTTCTGTTTTCGCTTGCAGACTCGTTAAGTTATATTCCATATCACCGAGTCTATTTTGCATTAGTTCAATTCTATTCATCTTTGCGCCAATACCCGCATGTGTAGCCGTTAATTTCTCTACGCGAGTATCCATCTGAGCTAGTTCAGCAGAGATCGCATCAAAGTCTCCCGCTTCCAGCGCTTTACTCAAACGATCTGCTATTGCAAATACATTGTCTGTCTCATCTGCAGATCCCATTACATCATTACCGCTCACATTAATAGCGAGTTGTATCCCACTGCCGACAGCATAAGTCACATTTCCGCTATCAATCATGTCTTTTGTAAATCCAGAAGTATCTGATACGTTCTCAGCATTTTTTGCAAAATCATATGGCTTCTGATTATAGCCTTCACCGTTAAAGATATATTTCCCGTTAAGCTGGCTATTACCAATATCGACAAACTGCTCTTTCAGCTGATTCACTTCAAGACGAATACTTTCCAGGGCACTTTGTGGGTTGGTTCCGCTTGATGCCGTAACCGTTAGTTCCCGCATTCTCTGCAAAACTTCATTGGTCTGTGATACAACGGTATCTGAGTAATCCAGCCAGGAAATGGCCGAATCCACATTGCTCTGATATTCCGCATTTGAATTTAATTCTGTACGGTATCGTAATGCATATGTAATACCTACTGGGTCATCTGATGGCTTGTTAATCTTCATTCCCGTGGACATTTGAAGCTGCGTATCATTGAGCTGCTTCGCGTTACGGTTAATGTTCATCATGAGCTGGTTGCTCATCATATTTGAGGTTACTCGGATCATCGTATTACCCTCCTGCCTGCCTTATCTTCCTACTATCTTCCTACCGTCCCGGTTCCGTTAATTAATTTCTCTAACAGCTCATCAAACGTCGTCATAAATCTAGCAGCTGCACTATAGGCATGCTGGAACTTAATCATGTTGCTCATCTCTTCATCCAGCGATACTCCGCTCACCGATTGCCGAGAGTTCTCCACCTGAGTCACCAAAGAAGCAGAGTTCGTCATTTTACGATAAGCTTCCTGGGTCTGAACCCCAAGTTCTCCAACCATCGATTTATATAAATCATTAAGTGTCGTCTTATCTGTTCCACCTGGTGTAGTAAAGGAAGTGCCTTTCAGACTTCCCATGAGAGAGGCTAGAGTATTATTCCCTTTCACTGCATTACCTGAAGAATCAAGGCGTAAGGAGGAAGCGATTTTATTTGGGTTGAGCTGAATTTCTTTATTAAGCGTAATGTTGCCTGCCGTAATCGGTCCGCCATCTGCGCCTGTGAAAAAAGGAATGCCGGCACTTGCAGAGCCATCTAATGAAAATCCAAGCTCATGAAGTCCGTTGAGGCCCTTCACCGTTAAAGGTGTCTCATTCTTGAGAACCGCTCCCGCGGGAAATGCTTGTCCTGCCAAAACGGTAGACTCTGCTCCATTCACTGTAATCACGGTATCTTGATCTGCTACCGTACCTTCCCGCACAGAGGAACCGGCAGGTAAAGTAATCGTAACATCGCCATTCGCAATGGTATTTGCCAGTTGATTCAGATCATTCTGATAGCTCGTAACAAAGCTGTCTCTCGAAACGACCATTCCATACACTTCGCCGCCCTTAAGATCCCCAGATGCATAAGCGTCCGTAAGGAGAGCGCTCGTCACTTCTGTAACTGCCGTACCATTCACTAGATTCGTTCCACCAATGGAAATGTTGTATCCTTGTTCATTCTCCGTCACGGTTACGTTCGCAATTCTGGATAACTTATCGGTCAGGAGATCACGCTGATCACGAAGATCATTTGCGTTATCGCCCAAAGCTTCAATTCTTGAAATCGTATTATTCAAATCGGCAATAGACGTAAGATACGTTTGCATTTCTTGTGCCTTAACACCGATGTTTGCGGTAAGGTCTTGATTTAATCCATCTAGCTGCTTGCTCATAAGGTTCATCGCATCGGTCAGAGCAAGTGCGGATTCTTTAACAATATTACGGGCTGTGAGGTTCTCGGGATCTTTACTTAGATCAGACCAGGAAGACCAGAACTTATCTAATACGGTCTGAAGACCGGTATCGGAAGGTTCCGTCATGATTCCCTGAATTTTATCCAGTGCATCATATTGAATCTCCCAATTCCCGAGACTTGAATTCTCGCTGCGGAACTGACTGTCGAGAAACCCTTGACGGATTCGTTCTATGGCTGAGAACTCCACCCCTGAACCAAGTTGGCCCGGGTTGGTAGATCTTAAATAAGCAAGCGGATCCATGGGAGAAGAAGCGGTCATTTTTACCGTTTGTCTCGTGTAACCCTCTGTATTGGCATTGGATATGTTGTGACCTGTTGTATTCAGTGCTGCCGTTTGTGTAAACAAACTGCGTTTTGCAGTCTCTATCGAATGAAAAGTGGAAACCATTGTGTTACTCCTCCTAACTTAAGCTCGTGAGTCGAAATATCCGAATTGACCTACCGCTCCCTGGCGTTGATCTGGATGTTTATACACCGGCTCCTGTGTGGGCTTATCGATCAGCACATCCAATGAATAATCAATAAATGCAAGTGACTGTTCTAGCAATTTTTGATTAATTTCATTCACTTCTTTGAGCTGTAATAAGGTTGTGCTTAGCGCCATTTGAGCTTGTTGTAATCTTTCCTTATCCTCTACATCAAATACGAGACGAGAGATTTCCGTAATGGTCAGATTTAATTTGGACTTAATTCCACGCTCGAGTAAGAAGGAGACAATCGCTTCATTTTTCATGACTTCCTGGCTTTGAATGCGCTTCAATAGGACTGACTCTTGGTTTAACAAACGGATTAATGTATCCGTATCGTTCTTAATAATGGATTCTTTTTTCACTTCTGCTGTACGAAGCATCTCACGATGCGTTGTCTCAAGTTCATACATGGCATCAATTAATTGATTTAGGGACATAACTCTCTCCTACTTCTCGGAACTTGATTTAAAATACGGCATCATCTTCTCGGCAAGCTGATCTGTATCGACTCTATAGGTACCTGAAGCAACTTGTTGTTTCAGTTCCTGAATACGCTGTGTGCGTTCACTGTTATGGACTTGTTCTTGTTTTTGAAGCATTTCCATCGCCTCTGGAGAGATCGTAAGCTCATCCTTGCGGTTTGTTTTCTTTCCTTCGGTCTGCTGAGCAGACTCTATGTTTTTGGAATAAGAATGAATTGCTCCAATGCGACCGGATTCATTAATTTTCATATACGAAGCACCTGCCCTTTCCCTTATATCGGAATGATCTATTGTATCATCAAGTCATCTAAAATAAAAAAACCGATAATCTTTACTAAAGTTATCGGTAGAGGTTGAAACATTGTTTATAGTGTTACAGCGAATTAAGACCTGTCTCCTAGGAACGTCCAGATTTGTCGATTGCACGATAGGCTCCTGCTCCTAGAGAACGTCCTTCCCCCTGACTAACCTCCCGGGCTGCATTGCTTAAATCCTTGGTCAAACGCGAACGACAGCTTTCGCACATATGTCCTTCACGAATAAAAGTACCGCATACTTCACAAGGCAACATAAGATTCGGCGCATCCACTACAGAGATCCGGCCTTCCTTAATAAAACGAGTAATCTGCTTAATTGAAACACCTGTCTCATCGGACAGTTCTTGGATGTTCGCGCCCCGATGTTTGCGTAAATATTCGGCACAGTCAACATATTGCTGTTCGATTTCTCTGAGACAAGTTGGACAACAGCCCATTACGTTTAGCGCGTAAAGCTTGCCGCAGTGAGGACAGTTACCTACATTCATCCTCTTCAGCCTCCTTCAGGGATCATTTCCGAATGCTTTTCCTCATTATACCTACGATATTTAGCCTTGTCATCTCTGGTAGTTATAAGAAATAGTAGAAAGCCAGTGCTTGCATAACTGTGAAAAATAGAGCACGAATCCGCTTATTCTCACACGATGAATTGACTCGTTTATTTCTATATCGGAGAAACGCTGCCGAAATCTTACTAGGATCTAGCCCAAGTGAGCGTATAAATTTTAAAATGGATACCGCGCTCTTCTCCCCACTGCTTCACCTCCTGGCTGCAAGCTTCGAGTGTACTACCCGTTGTATAAACATCATCTACTAGAATGAGGTGAATTGGTTGGTGCTTTTCGTTTTTTGGCAGATTCATCAGTATCTTCTTCATATAAATCGAAGCATCCTCGTGAACAGCAAAAATGTTTCGCATGGATTCTACCCGCTCTCTACGAGACTTATAACTTTGTTTCTCGGTATGCTGTGTACGCATCAGCATGGGAAGGACCGGAAGACGCACCTCATGACTGAGTACTTCAGCAAGTCTCTCAGCTTGATTAAACCCCCGCTCTATATATCGCTCTCTACTCACCGGAACAAATGTGACCGCCTGAGCCTGCCATAACATGTGAGGAGAAAGCGACATTTCACGCTGTAAAGCACGATAAGCTGTACCCAGCATGGTCCCGAGAAGTGGAGCCATCCGCTCTTTGCCCCGGTATTTGTATACCGCCAGCCACTCTCGCATGAGAGGGTCATATCTTACTGCACTTCGGTTCATCTCAAAAGAACGGCGGAGGTTCTCCGCTCTTGCACAGTCTGGGCAGCCGATTGCTCTGCCGCAGCGATGACAGCGTATGCTTCGAATCCACGGAATACTAGAAACACAGCGTGGGCAAAGCCCCGGAAGCGCAGTAGATAGAGCGCCCCTATTACCACATGCGACACAGATCTGTCCGGGCGGTGCAGCGAGCCCATGCAAAAATGTATGTATAGATTCCCACCTAATCATCTACTTTACGTCTCCTCTCCCAAAAGATAACCCTGCCGCCTTGCGATCGTATTCATTCTTTTGATTTGCTTAACGGCTTCTTTCTGACCGAGACTGCGCTCGGGTGCGGCAAAAACGACGTTTCCGGCAGGATCATCTTTCGATCTCCCTGCTCGTCCTGCCATCTGCACAAGAGAAGCTGCATCGAACAGCCGATTGTTGGCATCAAGAATATACACATCACTCTTAGGGACGGTGACTCCGCGTTCGAGAATCGTGGTGGTGACGAGTAAACGAATCGTCCGGTCCCGAAAAGCCATGACCTTCTCTGCACGCAGCGGGTCTACGGATGAGGTTCCTTCGATTCTTAGATCAGGAAGCGTACGTCTAAGCAAATGTAATAAAGCATCAATCTGAGCGATCCGAGTGACAAACATAAAAATTTGTGCACCTCGCTCTATGGAAATCGCAAGTCTTCTAAGTAATTCTGCAGGTAGTTTGTGTTGCTTCAATAACTGCTGAACAGAAGGGACTTTCAGCAGCAGCGGTACGGGCAGAGGATGCCGATGAAAACGAACCGGCACTCTCGCATGGGCAAGCTTGCCGCTGGCTGCTTGCTTCTGCAGTTCCCTAGGCGGGGTGGCAGATAAATAGATAAAGCTGCCGCCCTGTTTGCAACATGCTTCCGCTGCATAAGCGAGCATGGGATCGTTGTGGTATGGGAAGGCATCGAGCTCATCGATGATGACCAGGTCAAAAGCGTGGCGGAAGCGAAGCAGCTGGTGCGTTGTGGCGAGGGTAAGCTCTCCTCGCCGCCAGCGATCGCTGCTTCCGCCATAGAGGGTGGCGCGGGTCACCTCAGGAAACGCGCGGGCCACCCGGGGAGCGAGCTCCAATACCACATCGCGCCGCGGTGTGGCTACGAGCACGCTCCCCCCGCCGCTGAGAATGGCATCCAGCAGCGGGAAGGTCATCTCGGTCTTGCCGGCGCCGGTTACGGCCCATAGCAAGAACCGGCCTTTGGCGGCAGCGGAGCTGGCATGGCGCTGCTCCGCCAAGTACGCAAGCGCCGCGCCTGTGGCTACGCTTTGCGCTGGGCTAAGCCCCCACCGGCTGTCTGCCGCGGTGGGAAATCGCCCGGCCGCTCCCTTTACGGCCCGGGGCGCTGCACCTTGCAGCAGCAGCGCGCAAGCCCGGCTCCGCCCGAGCGCGAGGCAAGCCTCGCAGTAGGCGCATGCCGAACTGCCGCATGCCGCGCAGGGAGTTTGCTCGGCCGCGATACTACCGCAGCGCCGGCAGTACAGCGGTACCCGCCGGCCCTGAACCAGCCACTGCCCGAAACGGTGCCGCTGCTTATGAGTCGGCTGTTCAGCTACAGCTGCTTCATAAGTGATCCGTCCCGCCAAATATCCAAGCTGGATGGCTGCTTTATATTCGGTTTGCATACTCGGAACGTTCTCGGCTAGCAGTGCTTCTGCTTCTGGGAGCAATAGCTGTCTGCCTGCCAGCTGCTCCGCGGCCTCTACTGCATCATCATAAAGGGAATGAATCAACTCCTCTGCATGACTAGTTCCCCTGAGCGGCACGATTTTAATATCTAAACATTCACGAAGTAACTTCATGCCATCCTTACCCGGCTCCTGAGATACCTTCTCTTGTAAAATAGACTCCGTCCATCTTCTCCAGCTCTGAACTGATGTCTTCTCTCTAAGCATTGCACTCTGCTTACGGAAACTTTCTCTCAGATGGCATGCCCAAGAAAAAGGCATTTGGGAAGAAATCCAAATGACAGGCCCAGGCTCCTTCGTCTTCTGTCTACTAGCTTCCCACCATAACTGATCGGCTTCTGGGCAGATCGATATATATAAATTCAGCTCATCTGATTTGGTAGGATCTCCTTCTTCTTCCCTTGCCAAATATACAGCTACTTTCACAGCCTTCCCTCCTGATTCACGCAAAAAAGCACACACCTCGGTAAATCTACCGAAGTATGTGCTTCATACTCAATGATAATATAGAAAAAAATAACATATAAGTTCTATATATACAATATTAATGACAATACCGCAACTTTTTTAAAGCTCATTCGTTTTATAATATATCTACAGTTTGCTTACGAATGGAATTCCTTGAAGCGCGCCTTCTTGACGAAGATCAATATATTTTGTATCTTCCCGTTCCTGTATACCGCTTACGTTCATATAAGACAAGGATTCGTCGCCAGCCATAATATCTAGTTCGATTCCAGTTATATCAAACAGCCGATTTAGCAAAAGCAGGGTTTCATCGCTTGAGCCATAATCCACTACAGTAACATGATGGGTTTTTCCTCGTAAAGATGCATCTAAAGACAGTGCTCGGATAATCCACTCCAGTATAAATCCATGGTTACTTGTAATCAAAACATAACGTGTTTGCTCGGCTTGTTTCTGATTTGATTGCAGCGTTCGATAAACAAAACGTACGGTTGCAGCAGATAGGCCATAAACCAGCGCAATCCATAACAAATGTTCGATCATGGCGACTGCACCTCCCTTTACGACAATATATGCCGTAAATATGGACGTTGACACAATGAACGTTTATAAAAGTTTTATTTATTTAGCTGCTGATTCGCATCAAATAACTCCGAATAACTCAAACTCTTAGTCACATTTTAAACTGCATTACAAAGAAACCGACTTGCGCCATATGTATGCCTATGGGGCGGCAAAAGGCTGCTTACGATAGCTTGTACGTTCTAACTTCAGCATTTCCCCCGAAAAGTACACCCCTAATTTCCTTCTCATGCTAAAGTTTATCCTACGTTATAGAGTGACCCAACCATATTTAATGGAATTAATTACGGCTTGTGTCCGGTCATCCACTTCCATCTTCTGCAATATACTGCTGACATGGTTCTTCACTGTTTTTTCACTGATGAACAAGAACTCACCAATCATTTTGTTGCTCTTACCTTCTGCCATTAAACGAAGAACTTCTGCTTCACGGCGAGTAAGTGGATTATTATCTCCAGCCACAAACTTCACGCCTGCTTCTTTGACGCCGCCTTCACTCATGGTACCTGTTTCATTCAGATAAGTCATTCGGCGGAGCTGCATAATTAGTTTTCCTGTTACTTTTGGATGAATAAATGCGTACCCTTCGTGTACGGAACGGATTGCATTGATCAGAGACTCTGCCTCCATGTCCTTCAGCAAATATCCGCTTGCTCCTTTACGAAGCGTTTCGAATACATAACTTTCATCATCATGAATAGATAAAATAATAACTTTCACATCTGGGAACATCTCTCTCAGCTTTTCTGTCGCTTCCACCCCGTTTTCAATCGGCATGTTGATGTCCATAAGAACGATATCTGGCTTAATCTGATTACAGAATTCAAGTACCTGGATTCCATCGCCGCATTCGCCGATAACCTCAATATCGTCCTCCATGTTCAGTATGCGTTTCAATCCTTCACGAAACAGCTGATGGTCATCAGCTAGTAGTACTTTAATATCTGCCTCATTCATGTTCTGGTTTTCCATCCTGTTACTCCTTTCCCTTCTCCACGTTTGTCGGGATATGAATCACGATCTTAGTGCCTTGATTCTCTCCTGATTCAATCTCCATTCGGCCTTCGAGCAGTTCTACCCTTTCCCGCATACCTATGAGTCCAAAATGAGAGTGATCCTTACTTTTCTCCTCTAATTTCTCCGGTTTAAACCCAAGACCGTTATCCTGCACGACAATCTTGACCAGCTGAGCCTGGAAAGTAATCTCGACCACCACATAAGTTGGATAAGCATGCTTGGCTGCATTCGACAAACCTTCTTGCACTAATCGATAAATCGCTGCCTCCATCGCGGAAGACAAGCGGTGTTCTTTCCCTCTAGTTTCAAACAGTGAACGAATTTTGGTTTTTTCTTCAAAATCCTGCACGTATTTACGAAGTGTGGGAATTAAGCCCAGGTCATCCAGGGCCATCGGACGCAAATTGAAAATAACTTTTCGCATTTCCCCAAGGCTGGAACGAACTTGCTTTTTCAAATCTACTATTTCGGCTTGTACCATCTTAAAATCCTGCTTAGCCAGCATTCTTTCTACAATTTCCGTCCTAAGCACTAAGTTGGCAAGCATTTGTGCGGGTCCATCGTGAATTTCACGAGCGATTCTTTTCCGCTCTTCCTCCTGGGCCAAGATGATCTTGAGACCAATCATTTGCCTGTTTTTAGCAGACTCAATAATCCGTGTGACCTGACCCAATTCACCAGACAGATATTCCATAACAACATTCATCTGTGAACCAATTGTCTCGGCTCTTTCCACAGATGCCTCGATGCTGCGCGCACGTTTCTGCAAATCATCACGGCGAGCTTTGAGGTACATTTCTTTTTCTCTGTAGATCATCAAATCCAGCTGCAACTGCGTAGCCTTTTCATAGGCTTGCTTGATATCATGTTCAGAAAAATGGACAAAATCGCGGCTGACTTCAGTCAGCCGGATTCGAGACCTGCGGAAATTGAGTTCCAGTTGGTCTACCTTTTCAATCGTTTCGGCCGTCTCTTTCAGGATGGATTGAACCTCCTGATTCAGTGCTTTCAGCTCGGTACGAGACGAATCCATGATTTCAAAAATTTGATATTTACTACTTTCCATGACCTGCATGGCGTTTTTTATAACGCGATCGAGAGCATCTGCTTGAAAGTCCACGTATTTTCGACTCCATTCCTAACGTTTCCAGGATATATCATACCATATCACGAGTCGATGGTGACGGTCTTCGTTTTCTGTTCCCATTTTACAGTCAGTCCAAGCTGTTCAGAAACAAGCCTTAGAGGGACTAAAGTCCTACCACCTGATATATAAGGTGCCACACTCGCGTTTTGACGTTGTCCATTCAGTACAAATTCTTTCTGACCAACCGTCAGATCTATTAACTTACCACCGCGCAGTATGGTCACTCGCTGGTTTTTACTATCCCAGGTTGCCTGTCCCCCAAACACATCAAGCACATGCTTAATAGGAATGTAGGTAGCATTATTTTTCAGTACGGGCGCTGCATCAATGGTTCTCTTTTGACCGTTAAATAACATCGATTTTTGTCCTAATACAAGCTTGGCGACTCCCTCAGGCAGACCGGTCTCACTTGATAGAGATGGCATTGTAAATGCTATATTATCAAATGCTACGGTTCCTGTCATGGCTCGCTCGTCCTGTCCTTCGTCCAAATTCACGACATAAACCCGTTTTAATTTGGCTGGATATGAGATATCCGAACTACTTAAGTCCACATTTAGCTTCTTCCATCCCGACCAGTCTATAGTTCTTGCCAGATCCACATACACGGTTTTTCCCTTCGCATCGGTAAGTTCTGCCCGTAGCCAGTTCAGGCTGTGATCTCCAAGAACATCTACTGATAGAGCCGTGGCTGCAGCATCAATCATTTTGCCGGATGTTCCATTCAGCTGAGCGTAAGCATACATTTTACCACTTCCGCCCGTCATATCATAGCTGAGCTGAAGCACTTTGGATCCAGCTTTTTCCTCAGTTCCATTCACTACTTCTGCTGTTCCTGTTACCCCTGCTGCGTTTGTTGTAAACTGGACTCCATAACTTACATTCTCGAAATCTTCCCACATACTTTCTCCTGCAGCAGACAGGACTACTACCGTACTGAATCCATCATAACGACCAATCGCGTAACCGACAGTTGCCCCTGTATTAATAGAAGAAACCGTTAATTTATCTCCCTTCACACTGCCTTTAAAGCCAATAAACTCCCATTTCAGTGCATCCGCGCTGAGCGAAACAGTTTGTCCATCTTTGGTTGTAGCCGTCACCGGAATATCGATGCTGGCCCCTGCTTGTAGAGAGCCCGTACCTGAACCGGCTTTGAGTGCAGTCAGATTGCTTCCGCCTACTACCGTCACATTGATCTTGCTGCTTGCTGATCCACTTACCGCAGTAAGTGTAGCGGTGCCGCCGCCCACTGCTTTGATCTTACCGCCGCTTGTGCTGATTACCTTGCTGTTGCTTGATCTCCAGGTAACTAAGGTTGTTCCCACATCGTAAGGGTTGTAGTACGTGTCGTAACCTTTAAGGCTGTAATCTGCCTCCTGGCCTACAAGAAGAGAGGAAGATCCGCTAATCGTAAGTCCCTTCAATTTCCCTGCGGGAGCGAGAGAAAACACACCAAGACCATTGACAACCGCACGCTGTTCAGTCCCATATTCTGTTGGAAAAGCAAGACCGGTAGCCGTCATCCCAAGCGGTCTCGTAATCATGGTAGTGGAACCCCCGCCGTCCAGGTTCATCCCTTTCCAGACCCCGATACTCGTCATAAAAGATTGCATTTCTTTTAAGGACATCCCGCTGCTCGCACTATTATCCTGTATAGCGATCAGATAAGCATACCGATTATCCTTCGAATAACCTACCGCCGTCCGAGCGCGATAACCGCCGATGCTTGATGTATCACGAGAGAAAGAAGTTGCTTTCCCGCTGTTAACTAAAATCGTGTGTCCGCCAATCATCATTTGCAGCGTATCTGGATTCACCTTTTGACCCGTTGTCTTCGCTACTAACTTGTAATCCGTATTTACTGCTTGTCCTACTGTGAGGTTTGCAACCAACCAATCGGCTGCTTTCCCATGAGCACGGAGAATGTACCCATCTGCTGGAATTGACGTACTTAGTGCACTTTTGTCTGATATTTCTTTGACAACACCATTTTGTACAAGCACTTCAGTCGGTGTTGTAGAAGGGTCGTTCGGGCGTTGAGGAGAGGTCCATGCCGAGGTATAGATGTATATCGAATTGGCGTGGCTGTATTTCACACTTCCTGACTCCAAATAATAATCTTCCTTATTCATACCACGGAGAGGATAAGTAGCTCCACTTGATGCCTGGACAGAACCTTCAAAGCTATATTCGTCAATCATCGGCTTACCGTCCTTGCTTATCGTCATCGCATACATCCCGGTTAGCTCGGACGGAGTAGACATGAGTGTGCCACTAGCAATCTGTCCACCGATCGGTGCAAGTTCACCGCTTACGTTAAAATAATCTCCATTCACACCTGCAACGGCTCCTGTTTCCTTTACCATGCTGCCTGTACTTTGTTTACTATTAAATGTACCTCCCTTGCCTGTCATCACATCAAGTTTGACATATGGATTATTCAGATCCACCTCAATGACGTTCGCAAGTATATTGGTTTTGACATTAGAGCGTGTGGTGGTGAACTGGTAATTTATCATTTTGGCACCGGACGTAATCATCTCTTCCGACAGCTTTGTTGTACTCACTGCTGCTTGAGCTACACTCGTTATAGGAAGTCCTATGTTCCAGGTTCCACTCGATCCAAGAACCGGAGTGACCCACAAAACGCCTGCGATCGTAATAATAAACCATTTCTTCTTTCTGCTATCCTTTTGTTGTTTCCCCTTTTGCATTCGGTTAGTTCCCATAGAAAAGCGACTCTCCCATCTTGTTTTGCGTTATCTAATAGATTCAGCCCCGATACTCGTAAGGAGAGTACGGAGCTGAAGACATTTTTATCCTCTACTTAATAGACTGCAAAAAATGGAAAAAGTTACGCCCTTTTTGAAGATTCATGAGTTTGTTTATCCCTTGTTATGATCCTCGTTCTCCAGGAGAAGGATATACGGCATCTTCCCTCGAGAAAAATAAAGCGGAACATCAAAAAACCTTCGATGATAACTATCATCGAAGGTTTGATGTGTAAAAACTTCATAGAATGAAGTTCTGATCTATTAAATGCCTGCCCCAGATTGCAAAGCTTCCACTTTGTCAACGCGTTCCCAAGGTACATCCAAATCGGTACGGCCAAAATGTCCGTAAGCAGCCGTTTGTTTGTAAATCGGACGACGCAGGTCTAACATGCGAATGATACCCGCTGGGCGAAGATCAAAGTTATTGCGAATAAGTTCTACAAGCTTTTCATCACTAACTTTACCAGTGCCGTATGTATCGACATTGATCGATACTGGGTTTGCTACCCCAATTGCGTAAGCAAGCTGAATTTCTACTTTGTCTGCAAGTCCAGCAGCTACAAGGTTTTTAGCCACATAACGTGCTGCATACGCTGCAGAACGGTCCACTTTTGTAGGATCCTTACCGGAGAAAGCACCGCCGCCATGACGAGCATAACCGCCATACGTATCTACAATAATTTTACGTCCTGTAAGACCTGCATCACCTTGAGGTCCACCGATAACGAAACGACCTGTTGGGTTGATGAAGTACTTGGTTTCATCATCAAGCAGATTAGCTGGTACTACAGGAAGGATAACCTTCTCTTTAATGTCAGCTTGAATTTGCTCAAGTGTGATTTCTTCCGCATGCTGTGTGGATACAACGATCGTATCTACACGAACAGGCTTGTCCCCATCATATTCTATCGTAACTTGTGTTTTACCATCGGGACGAAGGTATTCAAGCGTACCATTCTTACGTACTTCAGCCAAACGACGAGCAATTCGGTGAGACAAAGCAATCGGAAGCGGCATCAGTTCTTCAGTCTCATTGGTTGCAAAACCGAACATGAGCCCTTGATCCCCTGCACCAATATTTTCAGTCTCTTTATCCATTTGATCTGGATCACGATTCTCAAGTGCTGCGTTAACGCCTTGCGCGATATCTTTCGATTGCTCGTTCAGCGATGTTAATACTGCAGACGTTTGATAGTCGAAACCATATTTTGCACGAGTATAGCCGATTTCTTTTACCGTATTACGCACGATTGCCGGAATATCGATATAATCAGCAGAGGAGCTGATTTCTCCGATGACAAGTACGAGTCCCGTTGCTACAGATACTTCACATGCAACACGCGCATTGGGATCAGCTTCAAGAAACGCATCAAGAACGGCGTCGGAAATTTGGTCACAAATTTTATCTGGATGTCCTTCAGTTACGGACTCAGAAGTGAATAAGTGGCGCCCTTTAACAGACATAGTAGTTTCAACCTCCCACGTATATGGATTTGTATGGTATATGCTAACAGTTTTATCCTATACAAAAAATGAACCTTTCCCGAAACGGAAAAGGTTGCAATACATCCTCATACGACATATTAACGTATTTGTCAATCGGTGTCAATCAATGACAAACGTGATTATTTCCATAATTTTTTAAAAAATTTCTGAACTTTTTTGGTGATTTTATTGAGTCTGCTCATCATTTATTCACCTCACAGTTTGTATCCGGCTGCAAGTAGCTCTGCAGAACGAACCAATCGTTTTGTCATTTCTCCACCAATCGAGCCATTCTCACGGGAAGTCAGATGTCCCCATCCGGAGTAAGAGCGGCTACTGCCACTCATTGATCCCAGTTCATCGCCAAACTCTGCATTCAGATCTTTACCGGTATATCCACCTACTTGGATGCCGAACTCTGCGGCGATCTCATATTTCATCTGATCCAGCATCTGGCGGCTCTCCGGGACAAGCTTTTGATTATTTCTTGGCATGTTATGATTGCACCTCCTGCTTATCCTCTTGCAGGTATAGTGTCTGCAATTGGGATGAATATAGACTGGTGAAGTATTGTTACTTTTGGGAAAATGAAGTGAATCGGACTTTGAAGTATAAATCTACAGGGGGATACATATAATGCAAAAAAATCTCTTCCTATATATAAGGTGAAATAAGGAATGATTTTTCTAATAATGAGGAACAATTTATGAAAATAAAAAAATGTTCCGCTCCATATATAAAATGAAGCGAAACATCGCATACTAATGATGATTAGGGAGAACATCCTTTTTATAAGTGCTGCTTGATTACTACTGAAGCTTATAAGATCCGCGAACCATTACGGTTAGGTTATACTTATTCCCTTGCACGACTTCAATTCCGCGACCTTCACGAGGGAAGGATAATAAGTGGTTATTTGTAATCGCTGTTCCATTACCAAGGTCTGCACCTTGAGTTAGATCTGCCACACCGTTGCTGTCTGCAGAGTAGATCACTGCTTTACCGCTGCGGACAATAAACTCAGTACCTGCACCGGCAATCAGACGCTGTCCTGGTTTCACGACCACGATCTTGAGTTCATCTCCAGCACTTGTACTTGGTGTGCTTGTATTTGGTGTAGAAGGGACTGAAGGAGCCGTATTTGTGCTTCCTCCGCTGCCTTGTCCTGCATTTTTAATCGCTTGATCTACATAACTCTTCGTAACGACAGGGTCATCGGCTGTACCTGGCTGGGATAGAACAGATGCACCTTCAGCTGAGATATTCATAATCGAACCAATCCATATACCTCCGCCTACGGCAATGGTTGCCATTCCTACTTTCCACATGCGTTTCATGATGTTCTTCCTCCTTCAAATCTTTCACCTTTGTTTCTGTAACTCTAATGATAGAGGGTATCAAGCTAGTTCACAAGAAAAAGTTACCAAATTAATATAATCATTTGTATCGATCTTTATCTTCAGTTAAAGTTTGTTGTTTGTAAACTACTCACCTGTTGGCAGTTCCACCGGAATTCGGTTTGGATTATAGTACATCGATTGACCTGCTATTTTATACTTTTCACCTTGGAATAGATCATAGATTGAGATTTGATAGGTTCCTCCTCTGCGATCTTCGAATACCCGATCATCAATAGCCCAAGAAAGCAGCTGATTCGTACCAATCTTAAGATCTGTTGCAGGTACCAGTTCCTTCGCGAATACACGCCCAGTCGCATCTGTAATTTCCACAATGAGCTTATGTTCACTTTCCGGCAGATCGTATGCATCATCTACAGTTAACGTATAATACCATTCAACCGCTACGCTGCTTCCGCCAGATAAATAAGCATCAAATGTGTGTGTTTTGATCTGATAAGGGTACAGCTCCACTTGATCAATCTTCGTGAGCGCAGTGAGCTGTTCTGGTGCAATTTCGAGTGATGCCGCATTAACATAACCCGTAGGCTCTTCCTTGATGGAAGTCAGTTTATCTTCCGTTACACCCTCTCCGACAATCAGTCTCATATCTGAGACAGTGACACGTTTCGGGATTTTCGCCCACATGGTCACAATACTCTTATCTTCGGGACCTGCTGGATATTCAATTTGTTTCACGTTTGTTTTAAAATAAAGCCCGCTTGAAGACTGATAATACCCGCTAAGCTGAGATAACTCCGTCTGGCGGTTTTCGAGATTCGTCACTTCAAGCTCGGTATACACAAGGTCCGTACTCGTACCGGGGTACACTACCGTTTTTCTGGTTTTTACTTCTACTTTTTTACCGAGCGTAGTGAGAGTAAATTCTTTATTTTTTTCAATCTTCGGAACGTCAGGAATGGCCCCAATATTCGTCAGCTTCAGCCATTCAAAAGATTCTTCTCCTACCTTCTCTTCTAAAGATACTTGTAGCTGCGCAATATCTAAAGATGTCGGTACTTTCGTTAATAGATATAGATCTATTGACTGACCTGGACCGAGCAAGGATGCGGCCTGGCTTTTAATCAGCTTGGTACTTGTCGTGTCTTTTGCGGAATCCACTGTAAAAGCTCCCTGCAGTTCAGGAAGGCGCAGCGTTTTGACCGAAGTATTCTTCAAGGTCAGCTTCGCAGACAAAAGATCTCCGTCTGTCCAAGGCAAGCGTTGAATAGATGACCAGGTCACTCCATACGTGCCATTATCACTTTTCACGATTGTTTCTGATCCTAATGTATTCTGTAACGATGATGGTGTAGGTAAGATGTAGACCCCTGCTGGGTAGCTAAAAGATGGTTCTTTTTTCTCCGGATCTTTAGGTACATTCATTTGCAGTTTAAGTGCACCTTGGGCAACGGCATAGGATACCGAGATATCCAGCTTAATTGTCTTCTCTTCATCCGGTTTCAGGGTCACATTCTCAAGTGCCTTTGTCGTAATGGGATAAGATTTGCCCGTTCCACTCAGCAGTACGAACTCATACTTAGGTACAGTGATCGTCTGCTTCCCTGTATTTTGCAAATGAAAACGAATGGATAGATCGTTCTTGTCATAACTTTGGTTCACTGTTGCTCCTTCAAGCGTGGTTTGCAGTTTTTGACCGTCCACATCGACTTCCCTTGCCTTAAAAGGAGCCGTCGCAACGATCTTCGTTGTACTTGCTTTAGGCAGTTCTAATGTGGCTAGAGGCAGTACCGTCTTCGCCTCGCCTTCTTCCTCCACGAGTACTAACTCTGCTCCTGTCAGTTTTACAGCAATAGGAATGGTTGCGTTCAGTTTTATCGTCTTGTTCTCCTGTGGCTGAATGTTAAAAGGTGCCGCTTCGGTACTTACCGTTTCCGCTATAAGCGGATAATTACTTCCACCTGCTGTTCTCAGCACCCATTTCGCTGTTGGATTCTCTAGCATTTTGTAACCGACATTATGCAGATTCACCGTCACTTCTGCATAGTTATATTCATTCACGGGATGTACTGCTAGTTTGGTTACCTTGACTTTAACAGGGGTGTCTCCTAGTCGAATAGATTTTGACTTATTGATAGGTGTAGATAGGGTATAGGATGCCGGCACATTGAAGTGTCCCAGGTTGCTTTCATAATTTGGCTTACTGAAATCCCACTTCACGATTTGAAATAAAAGATCGCTAACGTTCACGTTCTTTCCTACTTTTACGATATATGTCACATCAAGAGTAGAACCTGCAGCAACACTTTTCTTCTCCTTATCACGTGTAATCAGGTTAGGGGAATACAGCGTCCCGCCTTTTGTTTTTACCTTTGTCCAGTAGTCGATGAGCATGAGATTCTTGCTGTCATTGTTCTGATAGGTGAGGGTATATGAGATGGTCTTGCCGTCTTCTTGTGTAAGTACATTGAGGTCGGTTAATTTCACTACGCTTTTTGAGGTTAATTTGACTGATTTTAGGCTAGACAGAGTATGTAGGGTTTTGTTTGTTTTTGTCGTAGTGGATTGGGTGCTCTGAGTAGTTGAGGTTTTCTTGTTAGTAGTTGTCTTGGAAGTAGTGTTACCTGTTGAAGCAGCGCCGACTTGAAGATTAGATTCTATATTCGAACCTGCGCCGAATATTTGTGTTCGAGCTCCCTGTCCATTGTATAGTACTTCCGATGGAGTAGATATGGAAGCATTTTGCAAGATAGAAGTAAGTGCCTGCTTACTGTTCGATTGTAGATCTTGGAGGGTTTGTATTGATCTTGTTTCTTCGGGTTCAGCACCTACTGAGGTGCCTTGTCCAAGAATGAGAGCTGCAGCAGCGATCATTAATAAAGCTTTTTGATTATATTTATGATTCACGTAGTACCTCCAAAGTTCACATTTTATGAAGTTACTATATAGACGCGAGTAATAGCAAGAAAGTTACAAGTATAATCCTATAGCGACAGACTTTATTTGTTTTCCGTTTTAAAAAAGATTATTTCGATAAATTGAATATTGAAAAACAACATCTTACCGGCTTTCCGCCAGCCATTCAGTATGTAATCTCTTCTTAGAGGAGGAGTGTGTGCCGATTTCTTGGCTTCCTTAGGTGGGCGATGCTCGCGTTTAGGCTGCCAATATGGCAAAGGCAGATGTTTCAATTCTACTTCTCATTGTAGTGGTTTGAATGGTTAGATGCTACTTCTTTGTAGCAATTTATATCTTTGATTTCCACCTTGAAATAGAAATAGCCCATACTCCATGACAGTATTTGAGCTAATGTATAATTTAAAATTTACTAATTTGCAAACAATTGTTACTTATAAAAAACAAAAGAGAGCGTAAAATACTTTGTGTAAATAGAAAAAGGAAGACCTTTTCTTGTAGAATTGAGTTACCACACACCAATTCAAAGAGAGGTCTTCCCTATGAATCATTTTACAACAACAGATTTAGTCCAAGCACTAGTTACGAAACAGGATGTAACAGAAATTTTTCGTAAGCATTTAGAGATGGCAATGAATCACTTGTTAGAAACCGAATTAACCGCATTTCTTGACTACGAAAAGTATGACCGTATCGGAGTGAATTCGGGGAATTCTCGTAACGGTTCTTACACACGTACAGTACACACGGAGTTTGGTGACCTCCTGCTTACCATTCCTCGAGATCGCAATGGGGAGTTTAAACAGCAGACCGTAGCTCCATATAAGCGTTCAAATGACACGCTCGAATCCTTTGTCATTCACATGTTTCAAAAGGGAATAACAATGACGGAAATTGCGGATCTCATTGAAAAAATGTACGGTCATCATTACTCATCACAAACCGTATCAAATATGACTCAAATCATGTCCCAGCAAGTAGAAGCATTCACGAAAAGGCCCCTGGATCGCTATGTTTGCGTCTATATCGATGCTACATACATTGCTGTTAAACGTGAGACGGTCTCTAAGGAAGCGGTACATCTAGCAGTTGGTATCCGAGAAGACGGTTCAAAAGAAGTCTTAGCCTATACCATCGCTCCTACGGAATCAGCTTACCTTTGGAATGAATTGTTGCAAGATATAAAAGCTCGGGGAACATAAGAAGTTCTGCTCTTTATTTCAGATGGTTTACAAGGCATTGTAGATGCAATTCAGCAAGTATATCCTCATGCCAAGTACCAATCTTGCTGTGTTCATGTCGCTCGTAATATTGCGCATAAAGTACGTGTTTCTGATCGTGCAAGCATCTGTAATGATTTCAAAGCAGTGTACCGAGCAGAAGATGAACAATCGGGAAGAGCTGCACTCGAAACCTTCTGTGACAAATGGAAATCAGCATACCCAAGAGTGGTGAAATCTCTACGAGAAAACCCTTATATTTTTACGTTCTACAGCTTTCCTAAGCCGATTTGGAGGAGCATCTATTCTACAAATCTCATTGAATCATTTAACAAACAGATTAAAAAATACACAAAGCGAAAAGAGTAATTTCCACATGAAGAAGCATTAGAAAAGTTCTTGGTGTCGCAGTTTGAAGGCTACAACCAGCGATTTGCTACTCGCTGTCATATTGGCTTTGATCAAGCCCGATCTGAACTACTGGCGATGTTCTCCACAAAAGACTAGTACTACTTTCTACAAGAAGAGGATATTTTCATTTACACAAAATTCTTGACGCTACCTTCGGTTTTTTAGCGCTATAGAAAACAGGTTATGAAGAGATTATTAATGGCTTTAATTAAATTTATCTTATATTCAGTATAATGTATGCCTCCTGCATGATGTACTTGCAAGAGTATTATTTGCATTGTTGTCATAATTACACGTATAAAAAATGCTACAACTGACAATAATATGGATAAACATTAATTAATAATAATTTTATAGTTGCTGAATCATAAGAAATGATACTCGAATTCATGACTATAACTTTCCTAAATCAACGATTCCCTCTTTCATAAAAGCTAGTACCGTGGCAATATTTAAAGAAACAGATAATCTCTATGTTTAGATAAACTGAGTTTATCAGTTATTCTTAGTTATAAAAAAAAATGATCAACCGAGAACGGTTGATCATTTTTATAAAGAGGTAATTATTATAGAGCTGATGGTACTGCTGATTCTACGAAAGTACTTGTAGCAGTTTCAAGTGCGCCTACAGCATTAGTAACTGCAAGTACTGTAGTAGCATCTGTTACAGCAGTTTTAGCTGTAGCAATTGCTTTTGTGAAAGTCAAGATGTCAGCTGCGTCATACTCACCAGGGTCAGTACCAACAACAGCTTCATCAGCTAATTCACTAGCCTCAGAAATCTTGACATTAGCTGCGTCCTTTGCATCAGCTAAAGCTTTAGCTGCTTGAACTGCCCCTTTAACAACATTCAGACGTGTTTGCAAATCTTCTTTTGTTTCACCTTCTGGTAAAGCATTAATTAATGCTTGAGCTGCATCCACGTTACCTTGTGTTGGAGTAGCTACAGCTGTATCTACAGCGTTTGTTGCTGCAGTTACTTTAGCTGCAGCGTTTGCTCCAGCAGCTGCTTCAGTATCAATCAAATTAACATTTGTAACTGAAGTAGCAGCAAATTTGATTTTGTTAGCATTAGTATATGAATTACCACCAAGAACATATGCTTTTTCATCAAAGATATAGACTGCATTATCATTCGTTGCTACAGTTACTTTTTGAAGATTGGATTGAGGAGTCAACAACGTGATTACAACTTTTGAACCACTAACAACTGCACTATAATCTACTCCAGGTGTTAGAACCGTTGTTTGATTCAAACCTGTTTTGATAATAAAGTTTCCTGCAACTTGAGCAGGTGTAAGTGATGTAGAAAGATTCTCGTCGAAACGAACTTCAATAGTATCTCCAGCTGTTGCGATAACAGGTGTAGTAGCTACTAGAGACGGAGCAATTCCATCTTGAATAGTAATTGCTGAACTTCTTGTTTCAATCTTGTTACCAAGTACATCTAATGATCTGATATCTGCTTGAGCTTTAGTAGTTAGAGTTGCTACTACAGCAGGATTTAACGTAGCTACTGTAAGAGTCACTACACCTTTGCCATTAACAGTTTCATAAGAAGCTGCTGTAGCTGCAGTACCGTTAACTAGGAAGTCTGAAGCATAAACTACTTGTAGCGGACGATCAAACACAACTTTAACTTTATTCGTAGCTGTTGCTTTTACATCAGCATCGATAATGTTAGCTGTTACAGCTCCCCACTTACTACTACCTGTAAGAATTTCATCAGTCAAACCAGATAGTTTATTGCCAGTACGATCAGCCACTAAAGTAGCTTTAACTCCAGTAATACTAGCAGCCGTTACTACAGCGCCATTAATCTTAGCATCATTTGGTATAGTAATGATTACTGCTTTGCTATCATAAGTAGGTTGGAATGTTGTTCCTGTAGGAAGCAACTGCCATGCAGCGCTCGCGCCACTGCCCACTTTGATCATGTAACGATCTGATTTAAGAATTGAGTATTCACCATCCAAAGTCATAGCGTTAGAATACACAACTTGAATCTTAGTACCTTCAGCAACATCAGTTACAGCCACATTAGTAACTGTTGGAGCAGTTACTTCAGGAACCTTAACAGTAAACGTCTGTGGAATGATTTTATTACTCAATGCTGTAGTATCAACCACGTTTGCAACTGCTACTGAATAAGTTTTTCCTTCAGTAAGAACGTTAGATAGTGAAACAGTCAATGTGTTAGTTGCATTCGCTTTTTTAACAGCACCATTAGCAACTGCAACGATGTCACCATCTGAGTTCTTAACTACTAGATTGTTACTGTTTGCTGGTGAGAATTGAGCAGCATCAATTGCTTTGTTGAATTTAATATCAAACTTACTTGATGAGTTAGTATCATAGTTACCATTCGCATCTGTATAAGCACCTAAAGATAGGATTTCAGGACGAACTGTATCTACTGTAGCATTAACAACAGAACTCAATTTCGAAGCAGAGTTACCGAACAAGTCACTTACAGACTCAACGTAGAGAGTAGTTTCTCTTGCTGGTAGTTTAGTGTTAAATTCGATTGTGTAAGTTGTGAATGTTGAATCATCAGGACTAACGGAAGCTGAACCATATTTAGTAGTTCCAGCATTATCAGACCAGTAGATGTTAGTATTCTTCACAGTATCTTGATCTACGGCTTCATTGAATTTAACAGTTACTGCATCCAATGTTGCGGACACGATAGTGAAAGATTCAGGCGCTTTTACATCTTCAAGCACTGTCAATTCTTTGTCTAAGTAATTGATAATTGTCATCTTAGCATAGTCCTGAACTCCAGCCACGGAAATCTTATGTGACCCAGAAGAAAGACGACTGTAAAGAGTAATAGTAGCTGTTCTACCGTCTTTAGATAGAGCAATTTCACCGTTTGCTACATATCCATCAATTTTGTAGTTGATGCGATTTTCAGCAGATGCTTTTGTTACAGGTTCGCTAAATTTCACATTGATTACCTTGTTACCAAGGACTTCAACACCACTAACTTCAGGAACAGTAACATCTAATGCTGAGAAATCGAATGATGCAGAAGCAATACCAGTAAAGTTACTTACAGTCAACTTGTGAACTTTTTGATTAGTCAATGTGAATGGACCGTCTGTATTCAAGCTAATCAATACAGATTTACCATCTTCTTGAATCTTAGCAGAAGATGCTGCATTCAAAATAGTATCATCTAGTTTGTAGTTAGTGATCTTTTCAGCTTCTTCTTCTTTCACGGTGCCATCAAATGTTACTAAAATTTCTTTAAGGTTAGTAGCAGATACCTTATCAACTTTAGTAGCTGAAGTTACTACATAAGTTACTTTTGTTGAGAAGTCTCTGTCTAGATATTTGAATTCAACTACAGTTTCAGTGTTAGGTACGAGTTCTTTAACAGGTAGTTTGAGAACTGTTCCATCTGTCATCGTTACTTCAACTGTTGTGGAGTCAATAACTTTAGAATCTTTAACTTGAAGAGTTACTTCTTGATCAACAGCGTAAGCAGCGCCTACGAGAAGAGCACGATCAGCATTAGATTGGAAGTTAGCTTTCGCATCTACCAAACCAGCGTTGATTGCTGCTTGAACATAACCTTTAGCCCATGTAGATGCAGAGTTGTTAAGTTCAGTTGGGATTTCAAGATCAAGCGCACGTACAAGTACAGTTGCCATTTCTTGAACAGATACAGGACCAGAAAGGTCAAAGATTTTCTTAGTTGTGTTTTTACCTTCCATAATACCTGCAGCGGATACAGCTTCTACGAAAGGAGCTGCCCAGTGTTTAGGACCGTAGTTTTTGTCTTTGAAAGAGTAAACGCCATTGATCTCTTTCAGACCCAGTGTTTTTGTGATTACTTTCGCGAACTCAGCGCGAGTCATTTGTCTATCAAGGTGAGCTTGACCGTCTGGGAATCCAGAGAAAATACCTTTATCTTTCAAATAACTGTATTGTGCATTTACATCAGTAAGACCTGCTTGACCGAATGCTACAGATGCAAACATTGAGAATGCCATTGCTGTAGACAAAGCCACGGATAAAATTTTCTTCATAAACTTTTTTTCTCCTCCTGAAATCATCACATGATTAGTTTTTTTATTTTTATAATTGCTGTTGCTAGTTATTGGGTTGCTCGTGGTACTCATATTTGTTACACCCCCTTCCCAGAGTTAGAGCAAGTATTCAATATAAAATGATGTCTGTGAAATTTCACAGAAACTTGTAAATTAAACCAAGTATAAAGAAAAATAGAGTAGTTACCTAATACTACCTTTCGTATTATACAATGTGGTAATCAAGCCGTAAAGAAAATTTTTCTAATTAATAGACAATTTTCTCCATTAAATTCATTTTTCTTCCTCATTGTTTTCGGCTATACATCTTAAACGCAGTAGTTTCAAAAAAGTTGCGAGTTCTGCAAAAAAAATTTCATTAATTTAAAAATAGTGGAAACCAAACTTTATATTTGAATAGAATCAGCATATAACAAGGATTTAGTGCGTGTATTGAACTAAACAATACATAACCATAATTTTCTATTTTATATCATGCAAAATCATTTTTTTCTATAATATTCTTTCTTTCTGAGAAAACAGAACAAAAAAAGAAGACACCAATGGGTATCTTCTTCGTTTCCTTATTACTTAATCTTCATTGCCAGATCAATAATACGAGCTCTCATCTGAGGATCTGTATTCAGGTTCGCATACATTTGTTCGATGGGCTCCTTATTCTCTTTGTATGTTTTCTCGTGTTTAATCGTTACATGGGACCAATCGATAAGTTCATTCTCGGAAGCAACCAAATTATTATATGCATCGTGGAAACCTGTCTTCATAACAAGGTCTTCCATAACCTCTTGCGTAATTTCTCTAGTTTTCTTCGTTTTCTCAATTTCCATTTCCAAAATAGCAGCTTGTTTCTCGAATTGTGTCTTCGTTTTCATATAACCAAGTTGTGCCTTTGAATAAATCGGTTTCATTAGATAATTTCACCCTTTAGAAAAATGTGTATTTTCCGTTATTGTATCTCATAATCTATTAAATTACAAAAACTATATATTAATTTAATATTGGGCAAAATAAGAAAACATTAAAAATTCAATCCCAAAATTCACCTATCATTTAACTAATCACACTATATTCTTACTAATTCTTCAAAAAAATTCGAGAGGTTACCTCTAATTATAAGGTCAACCTCTCGAATTACATCCGTTATTAGCTTAAGTTCGCTGGGAATAATTTTGTTGTCTTTTTGAATAATTCAACGGCGATCTTTGCTGCTTCTGCTCTTGTTAGGAAACCATTCGCACTAAAATTGTACTGGGGTTTTGTTTGTCCAGGCAGTGTAATTGGATTACCTTGCATAATTTTAGCTTTATTCACAGCGTATACTGCGGGACGAGCATAAGTATTAATGCTTCCTGCATCTACATACATTTTCGCAAGATTATCAGTAAGCTTACTATCGTTAACAGGAAGTTTCAGCTTCATTGCTCGAGCAATCATAACTGCGGCCTGTTCTCTAGTAAGGGGCTGGCTTGGTCCAAAGACCCCTTCTGTAAGACCTGTAACGATCCCTGCTCTTGTTGCTGTTTCAATATGAGCATAATCCCAGGTAAGATCTTTTGATCCAGGATTAACATCTGTAAATGTCTGCTTATTATTATAGTTAAGAGGTATATTTAATCCTTTAACTAGAAGCGTGGCAAATTCTCCGCGAGATGTTCGATCATCTGTCCCGAATAAATCATTTCGCAAGTTGTTCATAAGACCTTTAGAATACATGGCATTCAAGATGTTTCTAGCCCAGTTATGATTCGTAATATCAGTAAAGCTGCGGCTTTGCTTCATTACAACATAATAGCCAAACTCATCAAATGGAACAGTAACCGTATGTTTTTTTGTATCTACTACTCCGCCTACATTAATCCATTCACGATTAGAGTTATATTTATATACGGTAATAGTGGAGCCGACTTCATCAACAACGCTATTGTTGTAAGTTATAGTTAACTCTCCTCGTTGCGAAGGTATGATTTTACGTTCCGAAGAAGTTGTAGGATCTCCGAACAGTCCTTCAATTGAATACGGAGCTAAACCGTTCGTTGGCGGCAGATATGACGAAGTACCCAAATCACCCTGCTCTCCTATACCTCCATTTATCCAATATACATTAGATACAGGCGTAAAGTTACGAGTCAATAAATCGCTGCTGAATCGTTGCAAGTAAACATCAGGGATACTCCAGTTGGGTATTCCTGTTTCTTCTTCGGTCAATCCAGTGCTCGGAAATCCAATAATATTGCCGTAATCATTTTTACGTTCTACTACCCCATCCTTCGAGTCCGCTATACCGAAGAGTAACTGAGTATTGGGATAAAATTTTGTAATGCCTTTTGCTGTTGTGGATTGCATAATGGTCCCTTTCGGGAATTCAAGTTCTACACTTTTGTTAAATACACTGTATTTATTAGACACTTTAGGTGCCATGTACTGAGAATCTACTCCAACAGTCCCGGTATAGTATACAGATATCGTATCGGAGATTGTTGTGCTCCCTGTAATAATATCAATCTTGATTGTATTGGCTTTATCTTGTTTTAAGCCTACATAGTCTAACAGGAAACGATCTTCTCCAAGATCAGAGCGAAGGATAGCAGGTACTTTATTGATAAGAACCTGTTTTGCCCCCTTAGCCTCAATATCAAAACGAACAAAGTTTTTGTTTACTACATAAGCACCATCTACCGTTGCTTGAGGTGCCAGAAGACGATATGGCTTTACTTCACGCACTAGCTCGATCTGCTGACTTGTCTTTGCCCCTGTGCTATTCGTAAGCTCTAGATTGTAAACATATGTTCCCGCTTGAGTAAGAGGTATGTCTTTAATTCGGATGGCGAAGTCCGTTTGATCTCCATAAAAATCATAATAATAATCATATCCATCCTCATTTTTATGGTTTCTCGACTCTACATTAACTGGAATGTTTAATTTAAAAATACTAGCGGAACCAAGCTTCAGGTCAATATCTGTCGCACCATTACCTCGAATTATAAGATCATGTGTATCCAGACTTGTCGTGTATTTTTCATTATTATAAATAAACTCGGGTGTCAAATTGAAGATTTGAGACCACTGTTTATCTGCTGACTCTTCAAAAGTATCAGGGAAACGGACACGATCCTTTGTTACAGCAGGCTGGAATGAAGATATATTAGATACATTCTTATCCAATATATAGATTCGTATTTCTTTACTTATTTCTCGAATTTGATTGTTGTTACTATTAACCGTTCCTGTAAAAACAATTCGGTTCTCACCGTATACCAATGGTCCATTTTTTGCTGAAACATCAAGAGTAAATTCGAATTTTCCTTTATCATAAAAACTAGGAAGACCCGCTTGTTTCTCCCCATTGACAAAAATCTGATTTATACTATTCGCTAAATCAAAACCAATATACTCACCCTCAATTAAAAGGCTAGCAGCTGAATTCGAGTCAATGGTGACCGTTTGTCCGTCAGTTAAATTAGCTACATAAATATACGTTTTTGAAATAAAAGATATTAGAGCATCCTTGTATTGGGAGGAATCAGAATATTGAAAACGTAATGTTTGGTTCCCGTTTTGAAAGCCAGTTATTTTATAAATATATTCTGTAGTACTAATTGATTTAACATAGGTTAATTTAACGGTATCCCCAATCGGAAGATATTTGGCAACCAATGTTTTCGGATTCTTCACTTTAGAATTCGTTTTAACAGAAATGTAGAACTCACTTGAATCTACTTTAACTTCATTCAAGTTCTCTTTAGAATAAGAAGTACTGCTTGTCTCATATCCTTTAAGATAATAGAGTTGATTTATAACTGTCTGATTCTCTGCATAAGTAAAGTTAGCTGCCTTACTAGCTATATAAGTTCCATTAGTTTCACTTCCTAATTCTAAACGAACAGAATGAGATTGATCTCTAAGGACTGTTTCATCCTGTTTCTTAAAAGCGAACTTAGGAATGGCAAAAGTAATTAATCGATAAGATGTTTCAGACTCAGAATTACCTGGAATAATGATATCTTTACTCCCAGTTAATTTTAAATTCCCAGTATCTTCAAGCAACATAGATGAGTAGAATACTGCTGAAGTTACTAATTCATTGTCAAAAAACACATTCTTAACTGCGGAATCACCTTTATCAGGAACAAGTGCTTGAACATATATAGTTGCTGTACCTTCAGTCCCAGTCCATGTTGGTTTACCGGAGAGCATATTCTGTGCGCTTTCGGTACCATTCGCTAAATACATAGCCACAATTGGATTATTTTCATCATAGTAGTAGAGGGAATGCTCAACCGTAACTTTATCCGAACCGTTTGTTATTACTAATGTAATCTTATTTACTCCAGCATTCAGCTGTAGTTGTGGCGAATAGAATGTCCCATCAGACAATAAAGTTGTTGATAATGCCGTACCGCCATTCAGGGCAACGGTAGCTTTGGTTGCATTCTGAATCTTTCCTTCTAATGTGATCTCTTTTTTAGGTACCACAACTTGAGTCCCTTCATTTAAAATGATGGGTTCTGATAGTCCAAGTACTTTTAGGCTCTCTACATAAGGAACCTGATCAAAAAGAACATAGAAGGTTTCTGAACGAGTTAAACTTCCTTGATTTCCTGAAAAGGTGATTTCATTCATCCCAGGATACAAAGTTAAAGTTGAGGAATAGCGATTGTCTGGTTTATCTAAATCCAACTGAATCACACCTGGTGACACTTTTGAAGATTCACGAATCCACTTTTTATTAGTCGGATCCCATGTTAGTTGTTGGACTTTTGCACTTAATGTAGATCCAGTTACTTTAGTATAAGTACCGGTAACAAGGAGGTTTGAATCTGTCACCTGATGTACGTTCTCTCTAGTAATCTGATTTGTACCACTCTCAAGCTTCAGTTTAACTGTATTCTTAAGTGAAACAATATCCGGTGTAAAGAAACTGGTAGCTACGTTATCAGCTGCCTCCGCCCTACTTACCAAACCTGGTGGAAATAATGAGATAACTAATGAGACTAACAGCAGCCATACCATCGGCCGTTTGATGCGCTGCATAAAATCGCTCCTTTATTTTTAATTACCTTCTATATCGGACAGCTATGTAGAAATATGAACCCAAAAACATAAAAAAAACCTTATTCCCGTTAAAGAGAATAAGGTTTATGAAATAATGAAAATAAGATAATAGCAGTTTCATAGTATAACATGAGTATCTATTATGACTTTGTTTTGGCCTCTGCCGCTTTCATTCGAAGCTTGTGGAAGAAGTTTAGAACCGGACGTTTTGTCTTATCGATCAGACCAATAACTTCTGCCCCAATCTGCAGGAAGAACATCATCACACAGATCACCACAAAGGTTACCCAGTTGGCCTCATGGATCGCAGCAGCAGACTGGATGACAGCCAGCACTCCGAAAAATGCAGCAATTCCGTAAATAATGAGTACGGTTTGACGATGACTGAACCCAAGATCACGCAAGCGATGATGCAAGTGACCTTTATCCGGTGCAAAGATCGGTTTCTTATTAAGGAAACGACGAATGATCGCAAACAGTGTATCCGAGAGCGGAACCGCGATAATAATCAGCGGTGTAATCAAGGTTACGACTGCAATCTGTTTAAATCCAAGCAGAGATAACATAGCAAGGCTGAATCCGAGGAACAGCGACCCTGTATCTCCCATAAAGATTTTCGCAGGGTGAAAGTTAAAGAACAAGAATCCAATGATGCTGCCAAGCAGAACCATGCAGACCATAGCCGTTACGATATTCCCCATGATAAAGGACATCACCGCAATGGTACCGATCGCAATCGCAGATACGCCTGCTGCAAGACCATCCAGTCCATCAATCAGGTTGATTGCATTGGTTACGCCCACAATCCAGAAGATCGTTACCGGAATGGAAATCCAGAGTTCCAGTGAAGAATACGCATCAACAAATGGAATATTAACAAAATCTATTCGAATATCAAAGGCAAATACCACTACACACGCCGTAATAATCTGAGCTAAAAATTTAACTTTGGCCGATAACTGAAATTTATCATCCATCGCACCAATGAGGGCAATCATGGTTCCTCCAATGATGAAAGCATAGATGAAGCGGTTATCTCGAGCAGTAAAGTACTCCGAAACAAACGGAAGTAATGCCAGCAATGTGACCATAAAAGCAAGAAATATCCCGAGACCGCCAAGTCTTGGCATAATCTTGGTGTGGACCTTACGTGCATCTGGCACGTCAACAGCTCCCACCTTTATCGCGAACTTCTTTACAAGCGGAGTAAGTAGAACCGCTAGTCCAAGAGCTACGATAAATCCCAAGATATAGAACATTAACATGTGCTCATTCGACCCCCAATTTATCAAAACTAACTCCATGCATTATACTCCCTAGATTCTTGAATTACTATCCCTGTTTTCTAGCAAAAATCAAAGATTTTAGCAATTCTTCCTCCATTTACACCGATTTTGTCACGTTTTCTTTTTCACGCACGACTTTCGCAACAAACTGTGGTAGAGCCAGCATTCTCTTTGCCCGGGTCGGTTCACGCAGTAAACGATAGAGCCATTCCGCTCGCATTTTTTGAAACAGAACGGGTGCTCTCTTTGATTTTCCTGAAATGACATCAAAACTGCCGCCGACGCCCATAACAAGAGGTACTCCTAATTTATGTTTATGTTCACCGATCCACGGCTCTTGGTTATTAACCGCACGTGCTACAAACAGTAGGTCTGGAGCAGCTTCCCTTATCTCAGCAATTACTTCATCGTCTTGATCCGAATCAAAAAAGCCATCGCGATATCCACAGATCACGACACCAGGATACTGTTTTTGTAACCTGCTTGCTGTCTCTTGAATCACCTCAGGTGTAGAACCCAGAAGGAACACTTTCCATCTATAAGTTTCTCCAACCCGCATTAATTCATGTAGGAGATCAAAACCGGCCACTCGTTCCGCAACAGGGATACCGCAGTAATTCGCTGCCCATACCACCCCTGTACCATCCGGTACAACCAGCTCAGCCGATTTCATGACCTCCATATACTTTGGATCTTCCAGCGCCGTCATCACCATAATTGGATTACCCGTGATAACTTGGTGGATCTGTCTTGTACGAATGACTTCTTCAAGATAGGCTACCGTGTCATTCATATCCATGCGTGAAAACCGAATTCCAAAGATGGGCACGGTCGGTACAGACCTTGTCTGTACTTGCTCCATATGCTCATTCATGACTCATTCATCCTTTGCCGCTTAGAAATTTTAAAATATGGACCGCAGGCTCCTGTGCTTGCTCTTTAAGCGAAGCAATTGCATCTTCTCTCGTCGCAAGCCATTCCGCACGGTTCGTTAGAATCTTCTCAAGTTCTTCAGCCAGCTTGCCTGCTTGCAGCGAAGACGTCGTGCCGATCGCTTGAGAATCCAGTCGATGAAGAAAAGCATCAATCTTCGGATCATACGATACACCAATCAGCGGTACACGCTGGGAAGCTGCATAGATCAGACTGTGTAACCTCATGCCGAGAACAAGTTCACAGCGAGATACTTCTAACAACATCATTTGCGGATCTGTTACGTTTGAACAAATGCTTACTTCACTGCCTGTACCATGTAGAGGCCCTATGCGCTGCTTCACATACGTAGACGCTTCATCATCAGAAGGCAAATGGAAGGGAAGCAGACGAATATGCACTTTATGTTTGGAAGCAAGCTGTTTGAGCCCTTCTGCGATCTGGTCCAGTTCATTACGATCTTTCTCCCAGAAACGCACCGAAACTCCAATCACCGGCAGCTCTTCTTCTTGTTCTGACTTCGGTGTTGTTCTTCTTGCACTTCCTCCCCCGTAAGATGCTTGTTGCACCTTCGTTAGTTCAGGAAGCGGAAGTCCCATAACAGGGTCAGGAACGATGTGCACATCGTTCCATCTTATTCCGAAGTCCTGAATGAGCTTCGCTGATTCTTCATCACGAACCGAAATATATTCACAGTGTTTAAAAATACCGCGAATCATCGTTTTGAAAATGCCGCGTTTTACAGGCCCAATCCCCTGGGAATAAATAAACGTTGGTTTTTTCATGTTCTGTGCGATTTTAATAACGCCAAGGTAATAAGGGATGGATTTCCAGCCTGTTGCATCTTGCAGCAAACTCCCTCCTCCGCTAATCAGACCATCACTTTCTTTGATGGCCCGGCGGACCTCGCCAAGTTTCATGCGATGCACAGCACGAACACCATACGTCTTTTGCGTCCACTCTGGATCGCCTGAGAGAACGATCGGTTCTACCTGCACGTTCGTACGCTGACTTTCTGACTCCAATGCAGTCAGTATCGATTTAAGAACAGCTTCATCCCCGCTGTTATGAAAACCATAATATCCTGAGATAACTATCTTCTTAGTAGTGGTGACCATTTTTTCCAACATCCTTCCAAAACTTGCCACACCACAATTGCAATCAATCCAACGATGAGACCAAGTCCGAGACCTAACACCCCACGAATAAGGGAAAGATGCGCTGGTGTATGAATATGAGCGAACGTATCCACCATAGACAACTGAGCAATCGATGCAATAATCATTAAATAAATTCCATTACGATATTTAAGAGCAATAAACGCTCCTAAAATAAACATAGGGTGCCCCAGTAAAAATTCCTTGTTACGAGGACGTACGCCAAAGGTATCTTCCAAGAATGTCCGGAATACCATTTCAATTGGAGTTACACTGCCCGAGTTCCCTGTACGGGTCAGATAGTAATAGCCTACCATACCTATGATACCCGCTGCCAGTATCCACAAAAGAGTGATCGGCTGATTCAGCAGTTTACGGATCAGAGCCATACTTAAAGCTTTCCGGTAGAACAGAATATAGAATGCCGTAAGTGCAATCGGAGCTAAGTGCAATAGACTTACGCCTCTAAATTGTTCAATCACAAGTGCATACGTAATGTTATTCAGCAGCGCAATCATGAACGGAACAGCAAGGAAGGACAACAGCGATGTTCGAACAAATAAGATAAGCGCTTGTGTCACACGATCCCTCACTGAAAGATTCGAATTTCTCAGCTGCATTGCATTAATACGGCGTACGGCAAGCACCATCGCAATCGTCGGAGCACTGATCGCAACGAGTAGAGCGACACCTTGTTCCATTAGAGACGGTCTAAGTACATATAATCCGCCGCTTCCGAGTATTCCTAGCACAAAGGCTGGCAACGTCAGGAATGGAATGAAGTAGGATACCATTAATGCGATCATTGCAATGCTTGCGACTACAACAACGGCTTTGAAATATTTTTGACCTGGTGTTTCATGTACTTTGAATGGCTCGGCTTGTCCTATGGTGAAACCATTCTCTTTCATTCGTTCTACTGCGTTTCCTTCTTCCCCAAGTGCATCCAGCAAGTTATCCAAAGGATCTGTCACTGCTGCTTGCAGTGCACTACGTGAAGGTGCTGCGTTTAGGTAAATCATCCGAATATTACGATCTTTTGTAGCCAGTGTAAATCGATCTGCAATTACTTTCGGAGATAGATTCGCATCGTTTTCACTTAGGGAGATAAGACGAACGACATTGTAGTCTGTTAGATAAGCAAGGGTACTGAAACCATGCTGCGGCACTTTCAAATTCTCTATTGCAGCAAGTCCGATACCATGCTGATTTAGAAGCTCTGCAAACGATGACAAGCTTCTCAGCTCTCCATTATCGTTATATCCCTTAACCTTATCTCCTTCAAACAGAATTCGTTTGACGCCGAAACTCTCAAACATATCCATTAATTGAGCTACGGACTGCTGATCGTAAGGAAGTGAATCACCTAACCGAGGCATAATACTAAAACCACGATCCACTAGATCACTCATTGTAATTGGATCCGGAGTCATTGGCTTTAGGTTGGCATTTTCTACAGGTGTTTCAATCACCAAACCTTCTTTACCCTCATGAGTCCATGTACGAACTGGAATCTCCAGTCTGCGGAATGTGTCCGCAATAATAGGAGTTAAGACTTCTTTATTCTCTTCATTTGTAAATAATATATAAGTATAATTCTCATTCTCCGGTAAAATTTCACCTGACATATTCGCTACATCTAGACTGCTGTAGATCATGATGCGACGAGATTTACGGAATTCATCCAGCGTACTCTCAAACATCGCCATCGTTGATACGCCTGCATTTTTGAGTTCTGTCAATTTTTCATCAATAAAGTCCTGCGGGTGAACCTGATAGGCTGCTACATCCACAAGATCCCGATAATCGAATACCAATTCTACATTTTTGGAACTGGATTCCGTTGTGACACGGTCGTAGATGACAGGAATGGAAGCGATGAGTCCAATAATTACCATAATCCATAGCCACTTACGAGAGACCGTGTTCCAATATTGCCATTTTTGACGCACCGATGTGTACCTCCTAAATTTTATACCTTTTACAATCCATATCATGCCCAGCACGCAAATATTTAGCAACTCAGCATGTAAACGATTCCTGTATATTCCTGTGTCTTCTTTCCAACACAAAAGCCTCTCCGCCAAACAACCCGTAACGGTGCGGAAAGGCTCCTGATTTAACTTACCATTTCTTATAAAAAGAAATCAAACAAGCTCTTAGATCAGCGATCAATACGGCCCATAACTTCATCCGTAAGACGCTGAATTCGTGCATGAGCATCTTCATTATTGTCGCCTTGAACGGCAAAGTATATTTTAATCTTCGGTTCTGTACCTGAAGGGCGCAAGCAGAACCATGAGCCATCTTCCAGAATGAATTTAAGTACATTCTCTTTAGGAAGATCATCAATACCTGTGGAATAATCCAATATCTCTTGAACCTTAATTCCAGCAACTTCTTCTGGAGCAGAAGTACGCCACTCGGTCATAATGGCCTGAATTTGTGCTACGCCATCTTTGCCTTTTAAGGTACGAGATTGCAAGTTCTCTAAGAAATAACCAAACTGCTCATACAGTTCTTGAAGAACATCATACAAGGTTTTGCCTACGCTCTTATAATAAGCAGCCGCTTCACAAATCAGCATCGCAGCGAGTACTGCATCTTTATCCCTTGCATAATTACCTGCGAGATAGCCGTAGCTTTCTTCGTATCCGAAAAGATAAGTATGACTGCCTGTCTCTTCAAAGGCATTCATCTTCTCACCAATATATTTAAAGCCCGTTAGTGTATTAAACACTTCCGCACCGTAATGTTTCGCAATTACAGCACCCATTTCACTAGTTACAATGGTTTTTACCACTGCGCCGTTCGTAGGAAGCTGTCCGCGCTCTTTCAGCTGTTCGAGGAGATAATTCGTCATAATGGCACCGGACTGGTTACCTGAGAGCACAAAATATTTGCCTTCTTTATCTTTTACAACTGCACCCATACGGTCCGCATCCGGATCGGTACCAATAATAATATCTGCATCCACTTTTTCACCTAGCTTCATGGCAAGTGTGAATGCTTCGCGTTCTTCTGGATTAGGTGACTTCACTGTAGTGAAATTTGCATCCGGCTCTGCTTGTTCAGGAACGACATGCACATTCGTAAATCCAATACGCTCCAGCACTTTTGTCACAGGCATATTTCCTGTACCATGCAGCGGTGTATAGACAATATTGAAATCTTTACTAAACTCAGCAGCGATCCGGTCCCGGTTCAAACTTTCGGCAGCAACGGTTTCAATGAATGCTTCATCTTCCGCATCACCAAGCCATACAAGCAGTCCTTGTGCTTCTGCATCCGCCTGCGTAAGCTTTTTCACATCAGCGAGGGAAGCTACATTCTGAATATACTGAATCACTTGTTCTGCTTCATCCGGCACAAGTTGTCCGCCTGAAGCATTATATACTTTGTAACCATTATATTCTGGAGGGTTATGACTTGCTGTGATCACGATTCCACCTGTCGCCTGCAAATGACGTACACTATAAGACAACTGTGGTGTCGGACGCAGTGATGTAAACAATTTAGCCACAATACCGTTCGCAGCGAGTACTAAAGCAGCCTCAAGAGCAAACTCCGGTGAAAAATGACGAGAATCATGAGCGATGACAACAGAAGGTTTTCCTTCTCCGTTATGAGCTTCATTAATGTAGCGTGCAAAACCTTGTGTTGCTTTTCCTACCGTATAACGGTTGATTCGGTTACTGCCTGCTCCAATGACACCGCGCAGACCTCCTGTACCGAATTCAAGCTCCCGGTAAAAACGATCCTCAAGTTCATTCGTATCTTCAGATAAATCGGTTAGCTCCTGTTTGGTTTCCTCATCAATCGATGGATCCTTAAGCCATTGTTCCCATGTTTGCTTCGCAGTTTCACTTAACATGTCGTCACCATTCTCCTTTATCCCATATGTAACTATGGTTCTCTATGTGGTTATTTCATGATTGTAAGCTAATCGATAATTCATTGCAGTTCATTCCGTAACATTCGGCCTATTGCGGATCAGATAGAGCAAACATAATCTCGCCTTCTGCAACCACTTTATCACCGACACGAGCGGTTGCTTTCCCTTTTCCAATGGAGCCTTTCAGACGTGTGATCTCAACCTCAAGCTCCAGCGTATCACCTGGTACCACTTGTCCGCGGAATCGGAAATTATCAAGACCAGCAAGGAAACCAATCTTACCTCGGTTACTTTCCACTTTAAGAATAGCCACTGCGCCTACTTGAGCGAGAGCCTCTGTAATAAGTACGCCCGGCATTACCGGATAGCCTGGAAAATGACCTGTGAAGAAGGGTTCATTGATGGTTACATTCTTAATTCCAACTGCTCGTTTACCCTCCTCGATCTCCACGATCTTATCGACCAATAAAAAGGGAGGTCTGTGAGGAATAATTTCTTGAATTTGATTAATATCTAACATATGTTTATAAACCCCTTCCTTACATGCATAAACAACCTATTCTTCGTCCATACTAATTATATCCTTCATTAACTGCAGTAGTGAAGGTTAAGATAAGGGGCTTGTTCCTTTGTGCCGCACAGTTCATACTGACGGTCTAAGGGAATCAGCCCTTTTTGTGTTTGCAGTATACACCGCAAAGTCCCCCATCATTATACATTTTTCGGGAACAAAAAGAAAACTCCTGCTTCACAGGAGTTCCGTTTCTAAAGCGATCCACAATACTACGTTCTGCCTACCCAATTAAGGTGCAAAAACAAGATCAAATATATGTTTCCATGTTAGATAATCAAAGGCAGATCCAATATCTCTCCCGCCAACGACCACATAACCGACTAACATACCTCCGATTAAAGCAAGTAACAAAAGCAGCGGAATCAGAAGCCGGCGTAAGATCTTCCGTGAAGATCCCTTCTTCTTCTCTACTTTTTTTTCTTCAGTCATAACCTTCACCTATGCCCTCATTGTATTCGCAAGATTCATCATCGTGTCACTTGAACTCAGTGCGCGGGCAGCCAGCTGGTAAGTGCGCTGTACTTCAAGCATTTGCGTCATCTCACTCGTTAGATCTACATTGGAATTCTCTAAATAACCTGCCCTAATGGTCGCTTCAGGCACCGTAGTTGCCGCATTTTCTCCAAAAACCATGTTTTCGCTGGCTCCAGAAATTAAGCTGAACAAGTTGTCTGAGCTAGCTACGAGCCCTTCAGGACGCATGGGTTCAACGAGTTGAAGTTGCCCTGCAATTCTTGCACTCATGGAGCCGCTCTCCCGCACTAATAAGTTACCGCTCGAATCAAATGCTACCGTAGCATTTGCCGGTGCAGTAATAGGCTGATTATCTCTGCCGAGTACAGCATAACCATCACTCGTTACGAGTCTCATACGCGGTGCTGCATTTGGGTCCTGAACCGATTCATCCGGTACAAAACGGAAATCACCTGCTCTTGTCCATGCTTTTTGACCATTCACTTCTACAGCAAACAGCGCATTTCCTTCAATAGCCAGATCTGTGGGATTTCCTGTCTCATTTAGTTCCCCTTGTGCCATATCTTGAGTAATCGATGTCATCTTCACACCATAGCCTACATTAAAACCGAGCGGCGTTGCTCTGCCATCCCGTGACAAAGAGGAAGCCTGCTGCTGAACACCTGTCAGTACATCTTCAAATGAAGCTTGTTTGCTCTTGTAACCTGCCGTGTCTACATTCGCAACGTTATTTGCGATCAAATCCAGTCGCTGCTGCATGCTCGTCATGGATACGAGAGCACTGATCATTGAATTATTCATATAATCCCCCAAACTTCAAAAATATGTAGTACCTCTACACACGCCCGATTTCATTTACGGCTTTTTCCAAGCTTTTATCGTAAAATTGAATTACTTTCTGATTGGCTTCATAGGCTCGAAGAGCTGCTGTTAAATCAACCATCGACTGCGCTGAATCCACTGTTGAACGTTCCAAGAATCCCTGCTTTACTTGAACCCGGTCTTCTGCTCCAAGCAGTCGCGCTGATCCCGCACGACCCGAGCTTAGCACATAATTCCCATTACCTTCTCTGACTAGCTGATATGGGTCATCCACGATGGTAATACCAAGTCTCTCACCTGTGACTCTTCCTGTAAGAGGATTCACTAGCTGTCCTTGCTCGTCCACTTTAAATTGATTCATGGCGCCTGTCAATCGAATAGGTTCACCATTATCTGACAATACCTCATAGCCTGTTGAACTTAGCAGTCTGCCTTCCGCATCCACCTGAAAACTGCCGTCCCGGGTATATTTTACGTTTCCTTCCTCATCTTGCACGGTAAAATAAGCCTGCGGTTTATAAATTACATCCCCATTATCACTGATATATTTACCTGACGCATCAAAAGGAATGGCTTCGCCTGTATTCGGATTTGTAACACGTAGATCTGAATATAGTGCAAAATCTGTTATTTTATCAGAGGGTATAAGATCCCCCTGTACATTCATAGACATGCTTTCTTCTGCAAATACGCCTGTATTTAAACTGCCAATCACCTTACTGAAGGGACTAGAGGAGTCACCGCTTCTGCTAAGCTGCATTTCCGGAAAGGAACGAACCAGACTCTCCACTTGTTTGTAACCGTTCGTATTAAGGTTAGCAATATTCTGTGTTACCGTATCATGTTTACGCTGTTGAGCAACCATTCCTGCAGCTGCCGTATAAAGACCTCGAATCACACCAGGTCCCTCCTTATTATTACAACTACTACCTATATCGGTGCATTAGAACTTTTTCTTAAGAGAACGGTCCAAATGATTAAGCATCAGTCCCGTTCCCTTGACAACGCAGTGCATCGGATCATCAGCAACCAGTACGGGTACCCGAAGTTCATCCGTTAAGAGCTCGTCCAGTCCTTTAAGTAAAGCACCCCCGCCTGTTAAAATCACACCTCGATCAATAATATCAGCAGATAATTCCGGCGGCGTCTGTTCGAGGACAAACTTAGCCGAAGCTACAATGGATGCTACCGAATCAGCGAGTGCCTCTTGCACTTCACTTGAAGTGATCGTCACGGTTTTAGGTAAGCCGCTGACCATATCACGTCCGCGAATATCAAGCTCTTCCTGCTGACCTCCCAGTTTTACGGTTCCAATGGATACTTTAATATGTTCCGAAGTCCGCTCTCCGATCAATAGCTTGTACTTATTTTTTATATATTTCAAAATAGCTTTGTCAAACTTGTCCCCTGCCATTTTAATAGAAGAAGCTGTAACGATCTCGCCCATAGATAATACGGCCACATCGGTGGTTCCTCCGCCAATATCGATGACCATATTTCCACTCGGTTCATAAATGTCCATGCCCGCTCCAATCGCTGCGGCTTTGGGCTCTTCTTCAAGAAACACCTCTTTGGCACCACTGCGCTCTGCTGCATCACGAATGGCTTTCTGTTCTACGGAGGTGATATTTGTCGGTGCACAAATTAAAATACGGGGACGGCTGTACCAATTTTTGCCGCCAACCCGGTTAATAAAATACTTGAGCATCACTTCTGTAATATCAAAGTCAGCAATGACGCCGTCCCGCAAAGGTCTAATTGCAATAATGTTACCTGGTGTTCTGCCGACCATGCGGCGTGCATCTTCTCCCACAGCAAGCACTTTCTTCGATCCACTCTCAATTGCAACTACCGAAGGTTCGTCGAGAACGACGCCACTGCCTTTTACGTGAATGAGCACATTGGCCGTACCAAGATCAATACCGATATCCTTGCTTAGCATATAAAAGAGCCCCCAAAGAGATATTTTTGATCGTATAATAGTTCCTTATTTCTTACCTATGTATTTCAACCATTGCTCGCTATTAGCTACATTTTGTGTCGAATCATGCAGATAAGAAGTCTTGTGCTTAAGCTTATACCATCTTTTAACATATCATACTTCAGGGGAGGTCTTCAACGTATTTGTATGCTTTTTGACCTACGTGAGTTTTATGGTCACTACGACTTCCCAGAAGCGAGCACCTCTCGATTTTTTCCGTTCGTTTTTTTATATTTAATCTTGGTTGCCTCGCCTCCTCGTAAATGGCGAATCGATTTATGGTACTCAAGAATGTGTTTTACCTGATCGGCAAGATCAGGGTTGATTTCCGGCAGTCGTTCGGTCAAATCCTTATGCACCGTGCTCTTTGAAACGCCAAATTCCTTGGCAATGGTACGGACCGTATTCCTCGTCTCAACGATACAGCGTCCGATTTTTATGGTCCGTTCTTTAATGTAATCGTGCACGCTCCCGCCTCCCTACTGTGGATAGTTTGGTACATTATATGAGAGGCATGCTTAGATATTCACAGTTTCATGGGGTGACAAGCTTTACAGCAATCAATTATTTTTCATTTTATTATCCACAGGTTTGTCCCAAAATGAATTCTTTCTATATAACAAAAGAAACAGCGGGCATGTCCCACTGCTTCTTTGTTTTTACCTAAATATTTTATTTTTTCAGGAATTGCTCTGGATTAACGGGTTTTCCTGCTTCGTACACTTCAAAGTGTACGTGGTTGCCGAGATCTTTACCAAGTTCACTCTTGCCTGAGATGGCAATGGTGTCACCTTGTTTCACTTCATCATTTTGTTTTACTTTTACATCAGCAATACTTTGATATACCGTTTTGAGATCATTGTCGTGAGTGATCTCGACAACCATTCCATTCAGCGGATGTTGTTCTACACGAGTTACTTTACCGCTCAGTGCAGCTTTCACTTCAAAAGTTTGGTCATCTGCTCTTGCTAAATCAATTCCCGCATTTGCGATAAAGGTTTGATCGTACTCTAGTAAAGCAAGTGCTTTCTCATCTGTCGTTGCTGCAGCGTCATAAAAAGGTTTCACTACGTTCACTTCCGATGCTACTGCCACCGGCCATGCTAGATTCTCAGACACGCCTTCTACTTCACTTGTAACCGGTTCTTCTTCCAAAACTCCAGTGGTAGGAACGGCTTCGCCATTCTCAGACACTTGCTTTGTCGTTTCTTTCACAGCAGACTGCATGCTAGCGTCCTGGTAGGCCCACACTAAAGTTAGTATAATAGCTGCTGCGGCGATGTAAGCTGCCGGGTATACCCACCGTTTGGACAACAGCTTTTTCCAGGATGAAGATTGTGATTCAGGTGCTCCATTACTTGTTTTTGGAGCATTTTCTTGGTTTTGATTTTTGTTTTGTTCATTCATTTTCTATCACCTCAGTAACAAGTGTTACCGAGCGCAACTCTTTTATACTCGTACTATTAAATTTATTTGCAAGATTTTTAAGAAGACTATGATTTGCCTTTATATAATAACTTGGAAGCTTGGCCAAAAGCGACTCCGTTATAGTAGTGTTTTAGAATCTGAGTTGCCGTATAACCTTCTTGCGCCATTCCGTTAGCTCCATACTGACTCATCCCTACTCCATGTCCATATCCGTGAGTGGTAATCGTAATCTCATCCCCATTTGTCTCCCACGTGAATTCAGTAGAACGCAGCCCGAGCTTCTCTCTTATCTCTATTCCCGTAAATACTTTCTTTCCGACCTGAATCTCTTTAATCCGATTTCCTGCTGTTTTAGACAGGACCTGAATAAAAGGCTTTGCCTTCTTGCCGCCAACAGATACGGGAATTGCATCGGAGGTTACATTCAGTTTATTCAGAAAATCAATTCGGGACATCGTTACACTTCCCTCATAACCTGGAGCAATCTTGGCATCCCATGGACTTTCGACACTTCGTAGATAAGGTACAGCTTGCTGCCATACATCTTCCGAGTTCTCGGTATATCCATTGCTAGTCGAGAAAAAGGCGGCGGTGATCGGCTCCCCTTTATAAGTCATAATGGTATCCTTGCTCTCCCTTACGGCTTGCTTCAGCTTGGCCCAATCTTTTTCTTTTCCCGCTTCTTTAAAATGAGCTTCGAGCTTGCTGTAAGGAATGTAGACCTGATGCTCAACCGTATCCTTCACGTCCGCACCCTCGGCCGGTATGCCGCTGCGATCTCCCGCAGCCATCCGCTTGGTTACAAATGTGCGCGCGGCAATGGCCTGCGCCTTGAGTGCTTCAATGTCGAAGTCCGAAGGCATTTCGGCTGCCACCACCCCGGTGACGTACTCTTCCATCGTCACCTTATCAATGGTGCCCGTTTTCGTTAGATAAACGCGCACCTCCGGTTCGGGATACACCACTGCCGGCTTTGGTGCCGGTGTGGTGTCAGGGACAAGGGCAGGCGGCTCTGCTAGGGCAGGATTCTGCGCAGCAGGGGCCGTCTGCCCTTGCACCGCCGGCGCAGGGCTCGGCGGTGGTGTGTCCTCGCGGGGCCAGGCAAGCACTGCTGGAATCAGCAGTGCCGCAATGGCTAGTCCCGCGAGGGCGGCGGCAGGGCCGGGCCGCCGGGGGCGCTGCGGTGCGGAGCCGCGGCGCCAGGAACGGGCGGCTTTGTAGGTGCCGCCCGCCGGGTTTGGTGCATGCAGCTGCGGTGCATGCACGGGCTGGCTGTGCCCGGTAAGAGGCACAGCGGGTTCAGCAGCGGGGGAAAGCGAAGCCTCTCCCCGCTCTCGTCTTTCTTTTACACCGCCCAGCTGCTCTTTGCTGCCTACTCCATTTACTATAGTAAGAGACGTTTGTTTTACGTTTCTAACTTTTAAGATTCCCTGCTCATCCCGCTCTATTAAAATCTCCGCTGGGCCGTAGGAAGTTTCGGTTACCTCTTGCCAAGGAATGGCTACAACCTTCTTCCTTTTCATTCGGACTCTTCTATTCTTAAGCTCTTCTTTAGGCATGGAAGAACCTCGTGTTGCCTTCATCTATATTCCTCCCAACATCTCATTTGATAGCTGCTCTAGCTCGGTAGATCAGATAGACCTTATATGTCATACATATGGAGATCTCGCTTCTGATAGAACCAAATTAAGAGAATATAAATGAGAGGTTGCCTAGTATTAAGACCACACTATAGTAGTTACTAATGATCTGTAATCTCATAATTGATGTGTTATTTCTAAATTCATAACATATAAAGAATAAGATATAAAGATAGCGATACGCCTTCTACCATCTTCTTTTCAATAGACCAAAGACCATGCATTATAAAAAGGTGCTATAAAATAAAAAAAGACTGGAGACATCCTAGTTATAAGCTAGTGTGTCTACAGTCTTTACCAAGCCCATAAAGGCTTGGTTTCAATTTTCTTACACAATGTTGCACCGGGTTTCATTCTATCTGTTAGCTTACGCTAAAGTAGGCTGAACCTTAAATCTTGCTGTTTCTGTTTCCGTTACAGCGGATTCTGTCGATTTCGCTTCACGCTTAGGCTCCTCTACCGATACACGATAGATGTCTGCTCCAAGACCGTTCAGCTTCTCTGCAAGGTGCACATAACCGCGGTCAATATGATGAACACCGCCTACTTCTGTTGTGCCGTCAGCGATCAAACCAGCAAGAATCAAAGCAGCACCTGCACGCAAGTCCGTAGCTGTTACTTTGGCTCCGGTAAGTTTAGCTCCTCCAGTAATAATCGAAGAACGACCTTCTACTTTGATCTCTGCATTCATCAGGTTGAACTCATCCACATGCATAAATCGATTCTCGAATACCGTTTCCGTTACAACACTTGTACCTTGGGATTTGAGCAGTAATGCCATCATTTGTGATTGCATGTCTGTCGGGAATCCTGGGTAAGGGAGCGTCTTGATATCCACAGCTTTTAGAGGACCGTCAGCAATGACACGCACTCCGTTTTCGTCAGGGACAATCTTCACACCCATTTCTTCCATCTTAGAGATAACAGGGCCAAGATGATCAGAAATTGCACCTTCAACATAAACGTCTCCGCCTGTAATCGCTGCAGCAGCCATATATGTCCCTGCTTCGATTCGATCTGGAATGACAGCATGTTTTACACCGTGAAGTTTTTCTACGCCTTCAATGCGAATCACGCCTGTGCCAGCACCGCGTACTTTTGCACCCATCCCATTCAGGTAGTTTGCCAGATCCACAATTTCCGGTTCTTTTGCTGCATTCTCAAGAATCGTTGTTCCTTCTGCAAGTACAGCAGCCATCATAATGTTTTCCGTTGCACCAACACTCGCAACATCCAAATAAATTTTGGCTCCGCGCAGTTTTCCATTTGATCTTGCTTCTATATAACCATGTCCTAGGCTGATTTCTGCACCCATTGCTTCAAAACCTTTAAGGTGTTGATCAATCGGGCGTGTACCAATCGCACATCCGCCTGGAAGAGATATTTTTGTATAACCCATACGTGTTAGCAGAGGACCCATAACCAAGAAAGACGCCCGCATTTTTGTAACCCATTCGTAAGGGGCTTCGCACGAAGTAAGATTCGTTGCGTCTACGGTGATTACTTCATTTTGGTATGTAACTTCCGCTCCTAGCGATTCCAGTACTTTGTTAATTGTCATCACATCGTCTAAAGGAGGTGCATCTGTAATAATGCTTACTCCTTCTTCCCCTAAGAGAGAGGCGGCGATGATCGGAAGAACTGAATTTTTAGCGCCGCTGACTTTGACACTTCCGGTCAATCTCTTGCCTCCGCGGACGATAAATTTGCTCATCTTGTTTCCCTCCGCGCGTTATTTTTCTTTTTCTGCTTACGAGTGGAGTTTCCTCTTTCACTTGTCGTCCGATCCCGTCGGAAAATTCGACATCATTATTAAACATTCGTCAAGATGTCGTATTTCAGAAAAGAATAGTTTGCACTTTTCATTTTTTAAATTCGTTAGTGATTAAAAACATGATTTCCATCATATAAGACCATTTCTATTCGAAATCATTTGAAACTGTGATTAAAAACAAAGAAATAGCAGTCATTCCGCTAATCCCCTAACTTACATCATAACATTAAAAGTTCATGGGAGACAAGCGATTTTTCTTTTTACATTGTTTTTTACCATTCCATACGGATCAACGTATAAAACGACCGACATTGCATTGTATCAAATGAATATCTTTAATTCCATTGTTCACATAAAAACATAATGTTATTCGACAAAAGCTGTCTTAAGGTATTCTAGCCTAAGAGTGATATAACCAGCCTAGAAAGCTTTAAAACAGATATTTAAGCATTTGTGTCCATGAGAGATATTCGAGCACGAAATCAGACACAAAATGTCCCAGCACTATCGCTAAAAGCAGCTGCAGCATTCTAGCTTGAGCACTCTTTGGGTGTTTAACAATCAAGTCGAGTTTCAAGTGCTGTAAGGACCACCAAGCAATCGCAATACAGGAAAGTGAGATAATCATAGCTATAAGACTATTTGTGCTAATGGCCTGATTCACTTGATCATTCAACAGTTGATCCATGTCCAGCCTCCGTCTTTCTTTGTTAATGATTTATTTCACATACTGTGAAATCATATTCGGATCAGTGTTTATTGTCAACCAATCTTACAACATTGGAACCCATAAACCTTAATTTAACTCTGAATTGTTATACTTTTGACAAAAAACATGTCTAATCCGTATTCTTTCTGTCATTTCCTCGGAAATAATCTCAAAAACAAAAAGAACCTGACGAATGGTCAGGTTCTTTGTTCTATAGGTTTTTGCCGGATACTTTAAGTCGGTTCATTGCTTTTTGTAATGCAATTTCAGCACGACGGTGATCGTATTGATCTCTGCTTCCGCTAGATGTTAAACGAGTTTCTGCACGCTCAAGAGCAGCTTTTGCACGAATTACATCAATCTCAGAAGCGAGTTCAGCACTCTCAGCCAAAATGACTACCTTCTCTTTGCGAACCTCTACAAAACCGCCTGCAACAGCAATTTTCAGTTCCTTTCCATCCGTTTTAATGGACACAGGTGCAATTTGCAAGGGAGTTACGAAGGGAACGTGACCAGGAAGGATTCCCAGTTCACCTTCCACTCCGCGTACAACCAGGCTATTTACCTGTTCAGAGAAGATGAGTCGCTCCGGAGTTACAATTTCCAATAAAAAGGTACTCATTGTCATCCCTCCTGAACTCTATCCGAAGGATAGTTCAACTCATCTTTGGGTCATTAATCCTTAGGACTAATGGACTATTCCATTGATTTTGCTTTTTCTACCGCTTCTTCAATTGTTCCTACGAACAGGAATGCTGCTTCTGGAAGATGGTCATACTTACCATCTAGAATTTCTCTGAAACTGCGAACTGTATCTTTAACAGGAACATATTTACCCGGGAATCCGTTAAATGCTTCTGCTACGTGGAACGGTTGGGATAAGAAACGTTGGATTTTACGAGCACGTGCTACGAGCATTTTGTCTTCTTCGCTCAGCTCATCCATACCCAAGATCGCAATGATATCTTGAAGTTCGTTGTAACGAGCAAGAATACGTTTAACTCCTTGAGCTACGTTATAATGCTCTTCCCCTACTACTTCTGGAGTAAGGATACGTGAACTTGATGCGAGTGGATCTACCGCAGGGTAGATACCCATCTCAGAGATTTTACGCTCAAGGTTCGTTGTTGCATCCAAGTGAGCAAATGTAGTTGCCGGCGCAGGGTCAGTGTAGTCATCTGCAGGAACATAGATTGCCTGAATGGAAGTTACTGAACCTGTTTTCGTAGAAGTAATACGTTCTTGAAGTTGACCCATTTCCGTTGCAAGCGTAGGTTGGTAACCTACCGCTGATGGCATACGTCCCATGAGGGCAGAAACCTCAGAACCTGCTTGAGTAAAGCGGAAGATGTTATCAATGAAGAGAAGAACGTCTTTACCTTCTTGATCACGGAAATACTCAGCCATAGTAAGACCTGTCAAGGCTACGCGAAGACGTGCACCTGGGGGCTCATTCATTTGGCCGAATACCATTGCTGTCTTTTGAATAACGCCAGAGTCCGTCATCTCATGGTACAAGTCATTACCTTCACGAGTACGCTCACCAACACCGGCAAATACAGAGATACCGCCATGTTCTTGAGCAATGTTGTTGATAAGTTCTTGAATAGTTACCGTTTTACCTACACCCGCACCGCCGAAAAGACCAATTTTACCGCCTTTTGCGTATGGAGCTAGCAAGTCGATAACTTTAATTCCTGTCTCCAGCATTTCTGCTTGTGTAGACAACTCATCAAAAGTAGGCGCTTGACGGTGAATTGGATTACGAACAGCCGTTTCAATTACACCGCCATTGTCAATTGGATTACCTAGTACGTTAAATACTCGGCCCAAAGTAGCTTCCCCTACGGGTACAGAAATAGGTGCACCTGTATTGATTGCTTCTGCACCGCGAACGAGTCCATCTGTAGAAGACATTGCAATACAGCGTACACGGTTATCGCCTAGATGTTTCGCTGCTTCAAGCGTAAGGTTGATTTCTTTACCATCGCTTGTCTTTGTGTTGATTGTAACTGCATTATTAATATCGGGAAGTCCGTCACGGTCGAACTCAACGTCAACAACCGCACCCGTAATGCTGACAACGCGTCCTTTGTTCATCTTCAGTTCCCTCCTACAAGCTATTGCAGTAATAACCTCCTGTCATCATTCATTCATCATAAATGTGAAAGAGCATTATTCTGAAAGCTTCATTGTTTATCCGTACTTGATTAAGATTGCGCGTTTGCACCAGCCACAATTTCTGTGATTTCCTGTGTAATCGCAGCTTGACGTGCTCTGTTATAAGTAAGCGACAATTCGCCAATAAGCTTCGATGCATTTTTCGTTGCACTGCCCATCGCTGTCATTTTCGCTCCAAGTTCACTTGCTTTACCGTTCAGAAGTGCACCATAGATCAAAGTCTCGGCGTAGCGAGGCAAAAGAGCTTCCAGTACTGCCTCTGCTGAAGGTTCGTACTCATATTGAGCAGAAGCTTCGGTCTGCTTCTTCTCCGGTTTTTCCATCGGAAGAAGTTTTTCAACCGTCGGAATTTGGGTAATTGCATTTACAAATTGGCTGTAACAGATGTAGATCTCATCATACTTTCCTGCTTCAAATCCAGAAACGGTTTCGTTCGCAATGGATTTAATATCAGCAAAGGTTGGGGAGTCAGACAGATCTGTAACATCCATACCAATCGGCTGCTCACGGCGTCTGAAGAAATCACGGCCCTTCCGTCCAATTACAAACAGAACATATTCGTCTTTAGAGGTGTGGCGTTCCTTTAGAGTCAGGGATACCTGACGAAGAACGTTGGCATTGTATCCACCTGCAAGACCACGATCTGAAGTAATTACAAGATAAGCTGTCTTTTTGACAGGACGAGTCACCAGCATGGGATGGGTAACCTCTGTGGAAGAGGATGCAATGCTTGTTACCACTTCCTTCAACTTCTCGGAATATGGTTTTGCAGCTTCTGCTTTCTCCTGCGCTTTTCTAAGCTTGGAGGCAGCAACCATCTCCATTGCCTTAGTAATTTGCTTCGTGCTCTGAACACTTTTGATTTGACGCTTGATTTCGCGCATACCTTTTGCCATGTTTTCACCACCTTAAAGTTTTGACGAAGTCAAAACTAACTTCGAAAGCATTTACTTCATATAAGAAAGAGGGACTGCGGCGTACGTTGTGTTCGCGCAGCCCTTCTTTGGTTCTTTAATATGGAATACGATACGGCTTAGTTCGATGATTTAGAGAAGCTGTTTCTGAATTTCTCGATCGAGTTTTTCAGAGCAGCCTCATTATCTGCAGTAAGCTCTTTCGTTGTACGGATGGATTCAAGAATCTCAGGGTGGTTGCTTTCCATGAATGAGAGATATTCTCTCTCAAAACGAGTTACATCACCTACTGGGATTTCATCTAGATATCCTTTAGTCGCTGTATATAAGCTGACAACCTGTTGTTCAACAGGAAGTGGTTTATGCACATCTTGCTTCAGAATTTCCATCATCCGCGCACCACGGTTCAGACGAGCTTGTGTTGATTTATCAAGATCAGATCCGAATTGGGAGAACGCTTGAAGCTCACGATATTGGGCTAGATCCAGACGCAGGGAACCTGCTACCTTTTTCATCGCTTTAATCTGAGCGGAACCACCAACACGGGATACCGAGATACCTACGTTGATCGCTGGACGTTGACCTGAGTTAAACAAGTCTGCTTCCAGGAAGATCTGACCATCGGTAATCGAGATTACGTTTGTTGGGATGTATGCAGAAACGTCAGATGCCTGCGTTTCAATAAATGGCAGTGCGGTTAATGAACCACCACCAAGTTCGTCATTCAGTTTAGCTGCACGCTCGAGCAAACGGGAATGCAGATAGAAAACGTCACCTGGGTAAGCTTCCCGACCCGGAGGACGACGAAGCAGCAAGGAAAGTTCACGGTATGCAGATGCTTGTTTAGTCAAGTCATCATACACTACGAGCACATGCTCACCTTTGTACATAAAGTACTCACCCATTGCACAACCAGCATAAGGAGCTATGTAGAGAAGTGGTGAAGGCTCAGAAGCAGATGCAGTTACAACCGTTGTATACTCCATTGCACCATTACGGCGAAGTGTTTCAACTACTTGTGCAACCGTGGATTGTTTTTGTCCAATAGCAACGTAGATACATTTCATTCCGCTGCCTTTTTGGTTAAGGATCGCATCAATTGCAATCGCTGTTTTACCTGTTTGACGGTCACCGATAATAAGCTCACGTTGTCCGCGGCCGATTGGTACCATTGCGTCAATCGCTTTGATTCCTGTTTGCATTGGCTCATGAACCGATTTACGGGCCATAACACCAGGTGCTTGGTTCTCTACCGGGCGGAATTCATCTGTTGCAAGCGGACCCTTGCCATCAACGGGTTGTCCCATTGCATTAACGACACGGCCGATCAAAGCTTCCCCTACCGGAACTTGCATGATTTGTCCTGTACGTTTTACTTGGTCTCCTTCACGAATGTCTGTGTAAGGTCCCATGATAACGATACCTACGTTGCTTTCTTCAACGTTAAGCGCTAGGCCCAAAACGCCTGTAGAAAACTCTACGAGCTCACCGGACATTACGTTCTCGAGTCCATAAACACGGGCAATCCCGTCACCGACTTCGATTACAGAACCAACTTCGCTGACTTCGATGTCCGTTTTGTATTGTTCGATCTGATTTTTAATGATAGTACTAATTTCTTCAGGTCTGATACTCAAGCGTCCTCACCCCTCACTACTTTACTCGTCTTGTAAAAGACTGTTCTAGACGTTTCAGCTGGCCTGCCAGACTTCCGTCATAAATTGTATCGCCGATGGCAACTTTAAGTCCGCCAATCAAGCTTTTATCAATCACATTTTCAATGCGAACTTGTTTACCAATACGAGCACTAAAATCTTTAGCAACTGTATCTTTCTCTTCCTGGCTAAGCTCATATGTCGAATACACACGCGCATTAACCATTCCAAGTGAATCTGATTCGAATTTAATGTAACTTTCCACGACGGATTCCAGTACATGGATTCGGTTACGTTCGATAAGCAGTTTAATTGTATTTAAGACTGGCTCCGATACTTTGCCTTGCAGACTGCTGTCTACAACGCTCAGTTTCGAAGCAACACTGACGTTTGGAGAAGAGATAAATTTAACGATGTCGCGATCTCCTGTAATAGAGGTTGCAACCGCGTGAAGCTCGGCTTCGACTTCCAGTACGGATTGATTTTTGATCGCCACTTCAAACAACGCTTTTGCATATCTCTTGGCGACTACCGAATCCCTACTCATGGTCTGCCTCCTACTTCATTCAGATACTTTTCAACAAGCTCTTCCTGAACGTTGTCTTGCTTAACTTCTTTATCCAAAATCTTGGATGCGATCTGTACAGATACCGCTCCAAGTTCACTGCGGAGGGATTCAACCGCTTTATTCTTCTCACTCTCAATCGCACGAACAGCTTCCAGTTTCAGACGCTCTGCTTCTTGTTTTGCTTCATTCAGCATTTGCTCTGTTTGGTTTACACTAGTTTTGCGAGATTGTTCAATAATACTTTGAGCTTCATTACGCGCTTCTTGCAAAGCTGCTTTTTGCTCTTCAACATATTGGGTAGCCTGTTCACGAGTTTGTTTTGCTTCATTAAGCTGGGAAGCAACTAGCTCACGACGCTGCTCCATAATAGCGAACAATTTGTTAAATGCATACTTGGACAAAAGCCAATAAAGGATCAAGAACGCAACAATGGTAATAGCAATGTTTTCCCATAAAATGTGCACTCACGTCACTCCTTTCCGTTCATTCCTGTATCGTAACAAAAACGAAGGCGCGGATGGCATCGCCCTCCCCGCCAAACCGTTACTTCTGATATTATGAAAACATAATCAAGAACGCGATAACTGTAGCTGCCAAAGGTACTACCTCTACGATACCTACACCGATAAACATAGTTGTTTGCAATGGCCCACGAGCTTCTGGTTGACGAGCGATAGACTCAACTGTTCTACTTACGATCATACCGTTACCAAGACCTGCACCAAGTGCACCCAAACCTACTGCGATAGCTGCTGCTAACATTTCCATTTTTAAATTTCCTCCTCGAAATATATATACATTTTTTTGTTAACCTAACTTAATATAATAATCTCCTTCTGCTTACAAACAGTTGTGGAGTTACTATTATTGTGGAAAAGATATCTAATATTCTTCGTGAATTGTCGTCTGAGCGATGTACACCATCGACAAGATTGTGAAGATAAAGGCTTGCAATGCTCCTACGAAAATACTGAATCCTTGCCATGCCATCATGGCTGGAATACCATACCATCCCATCTTGAGAATGGTAGAGATCAGAATCTCTCCCGCAAAAATATTGGCAAACAAACGAATCGCAAGGGCGATCGGCTTCGCCAAGTTCTCAATAATGTTCAGCGGCAGAAACACAGGAAACGGTTCGATGTAGTGTTTCAGGTAATGCTTACGGTTGTATCTCAATCCAAGATAATTCATCAGAATGAAGATAATGATCGCAAGCCCTGCGGTGATCGAAATATCTGCGGTAGGAGATTTCCACCATAGAATTTCTGAATGTTCTCCATTACCAAGACTTCTGGTCGCTTCAATTACGTGTCCGAATACACTTGCTGGCTCATCATGTTCCGAGATAATAGAGAACGGCAAACCAAGCATGTTGGATACGAAAATAAACAGAATCAGTGTTAACCCCAAAGTTATGTAAGGCTTACCTTTACTTAAAGGCATGGCACTTGCCACAATGTTCTGGACGAATTCAACGACCCATTCCATAAAATTCTGTACTTTAGAAGGATTCTCTACAGATAGATTCCGAACACACAAACGAACAAGTATGAACACGAATAGCACCGTCACTGTAAGCATTAAAACAGCGGAAAGGTCAATGTTCAATCCTCCGAGTTCGATAATCGGTGAGTCATGCATATTGATTTATTCACCCCTTTCCCCATAGTAATGTTATTTTCTTGATCTAGCGTTCACCAAAATACTAATTGGAATTGCCAAAATCTGTACCGTGAAAAGACCCATCACTGTAAAACCCACTGATATCTGGTCGAATCTCACAGCCAGCATGATCGCCAGAAGAGAGATACACATCCGTGACAAGAAACCAAAACTCACATATTTGCTTCCAGGAGTTACTACACTCTCTGAAACCTGATGAATTTTGATATACAGATATCTAAAGTTAAACAACCCTGCTGCAAGACCAATGATGAGGCCTAAAAACAAAGGACGTTGTTCAGGGAATATCACCCATACGAGAAGTGATCCCGATAAGAGGAAGAACGTCGCTCTTGTAACAGCATTTACAATGGAAGACAAATCATTCATTTTGTTCCCCCAAAAACTTCTTAATAAAAAGGGCTATATTTAGAACACCTAAAATGAGACCCGATAGACAGCCAATAGCAATCCAAAAACTTGGTCCATTCACAGCATTCATGAGCCACTTTCCTATAAAGTATCCGATCGTTATGTAAGCAGCCAGCAGGATGCCTGAACCACCGATACTCAAAGCAATCAACCACGGTTTATCCTGATTCATAATAAGACACAACCCATCCCTAGAAAGCGCTGTATATGGAAAATGAGTTAATATTCTCTTTCCTCTGAGATCGAGAGAAAAAGATGAAAAATGTGTCAAGTTTGTCCAATCCCAATTATCTTACTGAATGGTTTAAGCGTTTGTCAATCGGTAGAACAACCTGTTCTGGCTGTAAGAAACATTGAAAAATCCTGAAAGAAAATCAGAAAATCTTTCAAACCCTTATAAACCGTACAGTTATACTGTACGCTCTACTGCCTATACTAGACATTGAAAGGTTAAATTATTTTTTGAACTTTCTGTGAAAAGTTTCGGGACGTTCGCTTTTTTTACCGAAATAGTGCAAAATCGCACTGACAATACGCTCGGATGCATGTCCATCGCCGTAAGGATTTGCTGCTTCGCTCATTGAAGCGTACAGTTCTGAATCTGTTAATAATGCTTTTGTTCTTGCATATACATTTTCCTCGTCTGTACCAACCAGTTCTAGTGTTCCTGCCTCAATCCCCTCTGGTCTTTCCGTTGTATCACGAAGAACAAGAACAGGCACTCCGAATGAAGGAGCCTCTTCCTGCATTCCACCGGAATCCGTTAGGATCAGATGTGTGTGTGGATAAATGTTATGGAAATCCACTACATCTAGCGGATCAATCAGCTTAATGCGCGGATGGTTTCCAAGCAGCTCATAAGCAGGTTCTTTAACAGCTGGGCTTGGATGTACAGGATAGACAATAGCAATATCCTCGAATTCATCCGCAATGCGTTTTACTGCCTTGAATATATTCCGATGCGGTTCACCTTGTGATTCTCTGCGATGCGCCGTCATCAAAATCAATCTTTTTCCCTTAGCAAACTCCAGCACAGGGTGGTTGTAATCTTCGCGTACTGTATATTGAAACACATCTGTAACGGTGTTGCCTGTGACAAATACACTTGATTCCGATTTATTTTCACGCAGTAAATTGCTTCCGGACATATCTGTTGGAGCAAAGTGTAAATCTGCCAAAACCCCAGTTAGTTGTCTGTTCATTTCTTCTGGATATGGAGAGAGTTTATTCCAGGTACGAAGCCCAGCTTCTACATGACCTACCTTAATTTGCTGTAAAAAAGCAGCATAACTTGCTAGGAACGTAGTCAGGGTATCTCCATGAACCAGAACGATGTCAGGCTTCGCTTCCTGCAGGACGGGTTCAAGGCCTTCCAGTACGCGAACGGTAACTTCATTCAGCGTTTGGCGCTCTTTCATGACATCCAGATCATAATCCGGTGTAATGTTAAAAACTTCAAGTACTTGGTCCAGCATCTGACGATGCTGGGCCGTTACACATACAATGGATTCGATATCTTCGGAGTGACGTTCCAGCTCCAAAATGAGTGGAGCCATCTTGATTGCTTCAGGGCGCACTCCGAATACCGTCATTACTTTAATTTTAGACATTTCTCAAGAGCCCCTTTTTTATACCAATTTTCTTTATTTGGTGCCGTACAGTCTGTCTCCCGCGTCTCCAAGACCAGGAATGATGTAACCATGCTCATCCAAACGCTCGTCCATTGCCGCAACATAAATGTCTACGTCAGGATGTGCCTCTTGAACTGCTTTCACGCCTTCTGGCGCTGCAATCAGGTTCATCATCTTAATTTGAGTACAGCCGCGTTTCTTGAGTACGTTGATCGCTTCAATAGCAGATCCGCCCGTTGCCAGCATCGGGTCAATCACGATCAGCTCGCGCTCTGTTACGTCTGTTGGAAGCTTCGTATAGTATTCAACAGGCTGCAATGTTTCAGGATCACGGAATAATCCTACGTGTCCTACTTTTGCGGCCGGAATGAGTTTCACTACGCCATCAAGCATACCCAGTCCTGCACGAAGAATCGGAATAAGACCGAGCATACGGCCCGAAATCACTTTTCCTTCTGTCTCTGCAACAGGAGTTTGTACTGTTATTGTTTCGAGTGGAATATCACGTGTAATTTCGTAAGCCATTAAAGTTGCTACTTCATCTACAAGTTCGCGAAAATCCTTTGTGTTCGTGCGCATGTCACGAATAATTGTCAATTTGTGTTGAATCAACGGGTGATCACATACCACCAATTTTCCCATTGTTTGTCCCTCCGGTAGTTTCATCTTCCATTATCAACTCCGGGCAGTTCCTGCTCACAGAAACAAAACCTGTCGATAAATCCTGTATATTATATCATTCCCTATCCTCAAATTACACTATAAACCGTGACAGCTTCGGGACATCAATCAAAAAAAGACCGAAACTACAAAAAGCAGCTTCGGTCTACTTGAAATAAACAGCTTACGAAAGCTATTTATTAGTATGGGTAATATTACTCATTTTTAGTACTTCAAATCAGGGTAAAGCGGAAATTTATCGGTAAGCGCCGTAACTTGACGTTTTGCTTCTTCAAGAACAGCTGCATCTTCCGTGTTTTTCAGCGTCTTCGCGATGATCTTGCCAATCTCGACCATAGCCGCTTCATCCATACCGCGGGAAGTAGCCGCTGGTGTACCAATCCGGATACCGCTCGTTACAAAAGGACTGGTTGGATCAAATGGAATTGCATTTTTGTTTACTGTAATACCGATGGAATCAAGGACATGTTCTGCCTCTTTTCCCGTAATGTTTACACTGCGTGTATCGATCAGCATCAAGTGATTGTCTGTTCCGCCAGATACGATATTGAGACCTTCAGCGATCAAAGTTTCAGCCAATACTTGAGCATTCTTCACTACGTTCTGAGCATACGTTTTGAATGATGGCTGTAATGCCTCGCCCAAAGCTACTGCTTTTGCCGCGATCACATGCATCAAAGGACCACCTTGTGAACCTGGGAATACGGCTTTATCAATGGCTGCTGCCCATGCTTTCGTTGTCATAATCATACCACCGCGTGGTCCGCGAAGCGTTTTGTGTGTTGTTGTAGTAACAAAGTGTGCATGCGGAACAGGGCTTGGATGAAGGCCAGCTGCTACTAGACCAGCGATGTGAGCCATATCTACCATGAACAACGCACCCACATCGTGTGCAATTTTAGCAATCGTTTCAAAATCAATCGTACGCGGGTAAGCACTCGCACCTGCTACAATCATTTTAGGACGATGTTTAAATGCCGCTTTGCGGAGATCATCATAATCAATACGGAACGTGTCTTCTTGTACACCGTAAGAAACAAAGTTGTACAAAAGACCGGAAGCATTTACCGGGCTGCCGTGCGTTAAATGACCGCCATGTGCCAGGTTCATACCAAGAACGGTATCGCCTGGTTTCAGCGCTGCAAGATAAACCGCCATGTTTGCTTGTGCACCAGAGTGAGGCTGAACATTCACATGCTCTGCTCCGAACAATTCTTTTGCACGATCACGAGCGATATCTTCTACGATATCCACATGTTCACAACCGCCATAATAGCGTTTGCCTGGGTATCCTTCTGCATACTTGTTCGTAAGAACAGAACCCATAGCTTCGATAACCGCTTCAGATACGATATTCTCGGATGCAATTAACTCGATGTTATTTTGCTGACGTTTCAGTTCTAAATTCATAGCTTCCAGTACAGCAGGGTCACTTTTACGCAATTGTTCCATAATGATAATTCCTCCTAAGAAATAAAATAATATAAAAAAAAGTTAATCACATGTTGAGGTATTACTTGATGTCTCCATCTGATACACTGCGCGCTGACCCCCGATAAGTTTCGGTCTTGTTATCGCTGTTGTCACACGAGCCTCGCCAATATACCGTCTTTTGGTACGATAGGGTACGGCCACTCGGCGAAGATGCATTCCTATGAGCGTCTCTCCAATATCCATCCCTGCATGAGCTTCAATCGTCTCCGCGAGGCAAGGCTCTGTCAGAGAACGATAAGCTGCTGCTGCCATAGAGCCGCCGGCGGTGGGAATCGGTACGGCAGAAACCTCGGTCAGACCTAAGCGTTCGAGTAAATGCCTTTCCATTACGAGTGCACGGTTGAGGTGCTCACAACATTGAAATACAACTTCGAAACCAAAGGTTTCCTTTACCTCGTTGATCCCATTAAGTAAGGAATCAGCAATCTCTAAAGCACCGCCTGTACCAATATGTTTGCCGGCTACTTCGCTTGTGCTCGTTCCGACAACAACGACTTTTCCAGGCCCTAAATCTCCAGCTTCCGCAAGTTCTCTTAGAATCTCTGCCGTATGCTGGACAAGCTCATGCCATTCTGAAGCAGACTTCTGTTGTTCCACTGGCTATCATCCTTCCTTCTATGACGAGCATAATCAAAAGGCAAGGGCATAACTCAAATGAACAAACACCAATGATATGTTCGCCTTGCCGCCCTTTTTCATTTATTATAACGAAAAAAATGACGAAAGACGAAAAAAGAGCAGTCTGCACGTATAGATACGTACAGAAATGCTCTTTTGCCCAGGCGACCGGCCGATATTTCCAGTGCTCCATCGTGGTTTAATCCACACTTGTCGCCAGTTACACTGGAATCTATTTTTACATTCCATCTCATCATAGAACATCAGATGGCAAAAATCAACCATTTATGATTGCTTACTGTAACTTTTTAATAATGTATATCACAGCTTATCCAGAAGTCGCTCTATTGCTAACCGAATTTCGGCCGCGGTGACATCGTAATCTTCCTTACTGCCGCCAAACGGATCAGATATATCAAAACTTGGGATACGCTGGTGGATCTCAATCATTCGCTGACGTTCAGCTGCTTCAATCTCTTGACCAAGTGACAGTTTCATTTCCAGCTCTGCATACAAACGGTCTCTCTCTTTAAGATCCTCAAGGATTTGTACATCATCCTCCGTATATTCCTTCAGCGTGTAGATACGGTCTGCTGCATTCGGGAAGAAGTGAAGCACATGTTGCTTATGAGAACCGGTTAATGTCAGAATAAGATCTGCCCACTCTACGTGTTCCGAGGTAAGTGAGGAAGATGTAATCGAGTCTTGGATACCGTGATCCTGAAGCACCGCTTTGGCATGACGAGAAATCATACTCCCCTCTGTTGCAGCAACACCAGCGGACCTAACCTTTAGATCAACACCTCGTTCTGCTGCAGCTTTACGGAGTAAACCTTCTGCCATCGGACTTCGGCATGTATTGCCTGTACAAACAAATAAAATATGTTTCATATTCTTCACCTCCATCAGGGCCTGTAAAGCCAGTATCAATCTTTCCCCATCCGCAGGAGATCATTTCTATTGTAAATTGCTTTGGCCTAATACGCAAAATCACTCAGCAAACTGCCTAATACTAGAGAATAAACAAGAGACCAAAGGCAAGTAAAATCGCCCCTCCTACTGCCTCTCCATATTCACCCAAGTTGCGATTTACCCTTCTGCCAATCAGTAGTCCCACAACCGACATGAGAAACCCGCACAGTCCAAAAGCAAATAAGGTCAGCCATAAATCCGTGCGGAACATTCCAAGAGTTACCCCAACGGAAAAGGAGTCAATACTCACACTAAAAGCAAACATCAGTGTACCCGTAAACGTACGGTGATCCATGAAGCTGGTCTCTCCTGAACGAAATGCATTAAAAATCATATGAGCTCCCAGCAAAAGTAACAGTCCCCCGGCTACATAGGAGGTAACTTGTCCAAGCAAGGAACTAAAATACTCACCTGCATAAAACCCGACGAGCGGCATGAGGACATGAAATATTGCAATTAAAATACTCATACGAAGTACATGCAATAATCGAATTCCCTTCATACCAATCCCTATTCCTAGAGAAAATGCATCCAAACCCAGTGCTACCGCCATTATCAGAATGGTAATAAGCTGGCCCCACTGCGCAGAAGCCTCCAGCATTGTTCATACCCCCATGTACACAGCATTCTTGTACACCTTATGCGGACAAGAATGAAAACATGACGAGTATGTTTATTCAGCTACATGGATGATCTGATGACCGGCTGCTTTCAGCAGGCGGTTCATGATCGCATCCCCGAGACCATCCCGGGGGCACGCCTCGGCGTAAAGTACCGAGGCGCCAATCTCGTCACAGCTGCGCAGTGCAGCGTATAGACGGTGAGCTCCCTCGGCTAGCCGCTCCAGGCTGCCGAGAGAATAGACAGCGTCTGCGCGGTACAGATGCAGGTGCTCGCTGAAGGCAAGCACCGCAGTTCGTTCTCCGCGCGCAGCCGCCGCTGAAAGCGCACCGTTCACATATGCGGCTACCGCACCCGGTGCGCCTTGCACTACACGAAGCTCTCCCTTAGGAGCGTAGTGCGTGTACTTCATCCCTGGCGAGCGAGGGGCAGGAGAGGAAGTATCTGTCTTGACCGAATCTACGGAGAGGCCTGGATCAAGGCGTACCTCGGCAGCTACTTCAGCAAGCTGCTCGGCTGTAATTCCGCCGGGTCTAAGAATCGTCACGGTTCCGTCATCATGAGCCTCAATTACAGTAGATTCCACCCCTACTCCTGTAGGGCCGCCATCTACAATTCCGGCAATTCGGCCCATAAGATCTTCTCTCACATGAGAAGCGGTCGTCGGACTTGGACGTCCTGAACGATTTGCGCTTGGTGCAGCAACCGGGCAATCAGCAGCGGCAATCAGTTCAAGCGCTACCGGATGATCCGGCATACGAACACCAACGGTACTGAGCCCTGCTGAGACTTTCTCTGACAAGCTATTTTGTTTTAGCGGAAGGATTAATGTAAGCGGTCCAGGCCAAAATGTATCCATTAACCTGCTGGACAATTCATTAACCGGTTCCGTAAATCCGTCCAGTTGTGCTCTACTTGCAACATGAACAATAAGCGGGTTATCCGAAGGTCTGCCTTTTGCAGCAAAAACAGACTGTACTGCTGCCGTATTTCTGGCATCTGCACCAAGTCCATATACCGTTTCCGTGGGAAACGCAACAATGGAACCGTCTTGAAGCAAGGCGGCTGCTTCCTTCAAGTGTTCCATTGTCTGCTCTTTATTCGTATCCCCTGTCACATCCCAGATGTGAGTCACCATGTCTGATCTAATCTCCGTAGTAACGTCCGCTATATTCTCTATCGAATTCTTCTCATTACACATGTTGTTATCATCCAGTCTCATATATTAATTATCGTACATTATATCACAATTCATGCATTCTTCGGGCGGAGTGCAAATTCGAATATACTATGCCACGATACTCCCTACAAAATCCCAAGCTTTAACCAACATATCCCATAGGAAAAATCGGACTTCAGGCTTGATAGTGCCCTCACTTTCTGATCCTTGCCCCGCTTGTTCATTACTTGCCGTCATATTCTTCTCGGCTACATCTCCATTTTTACCGCCAACGAAGCATAAAGGAGGAAATAACACGCACCACCAGTTCTGTCCTTCCCCTTTACCAAGGGTAACTCGAACAGCTTCATAGTCTCCTGCAGGATAGATTAGTTTGCCATACATTTTTGTCGGAAAAGGTACCGTTGCAAGTTCTACATTATAGTCGTAAGTCAGCCCGCGGTTCTTAAGTTCTTGTCCAACCAGTTCATTCAGCTCAGGCAAATGTCCGCGAACCATGATTCTAGCTTCTTCTAGATTATGCGGGTCAGCCAGTGCCGGCACCCACTCATTCATCTGTTCAACAACCGCATCCCGAATCTCTCTTTTGACCAACTGATCATGAGGCATATCTGAATTCGCTAGAATCCGTAACCGGATCGAATCATGCGGAATGACAGCTTGATGTATGGCTGCATCTGATTTCTGACCTTCCCAGCTCATCATCACAATCATCATACACACCACAATCATGAAAAACTGTTTTATACTCTTCCGCATGTTCTTCTCCCCCTCGAACTCTTCATGTCTATCAGTATGTCCGCGAGTTGGTAGAGTTAAACCTAGCAAACTTATTTTTATTAAAAAGAACTCATAGTTTCATAGAATGGGCTTAGCCTGTAAAAAAAGAAGCATCATCACGATCCTTTTCATAAAAGGAGAATATCCGTGATAATGCTTCATTTTATCAATGTAACATTGGTTTTAAAATTGAATTTTATCTAAAAAGAATACACGCTACGCCTTAGCTTGTTTACGACCAAAGATGCGTTTCTTGCTATGACCGTTTGTTCCTGGAGCAAGAATATCATCATCGACTTCTTGTCCATGTACTTTGATGCTCATAATGAGTCCGATACTCGCCATATTAATGAGCAGTGAGGTACCCCCGTAACTGATAAACGGCAGTGTAATCCCGGTCAGCGGCATAATTCCAATAAATGCACCTATATTCTCAAATACCTGGTACAAATACATCGCGACAACCCCGACAATGATATACGGCCCTGATCGCTCCTTTGATTCCAGTGCAATCAGGATCATCCTATGGATTAATATGAAATATAACAGTAACACGACCGAAGAACCTACAAATCCAAACTCTTCTGCAATTAGTACGAAAATGGAGTCAGAGTAGGTGTAGGGAACACGGCCGGATTGCACGGAAGTTCCCTGCATAAATCCTTTGCCTGTTATCCCGCCTGAACCAATCGCAAGTTTCGCATTATCTGTATGCCAGGAAGCTTTGGCAGTTGCCTTCTCAGGCACAAGCCACGGATCAAGTCGTTCTACCCAGTGAGTACGTCCGAGCTTATCCAAATAATCATAAATGTTATCATGATACACCGTATATAGTTTAATTCCGCCGCCCACGAGTACAGCAATGATAACAAATCCAATTAAAGCATGTGATGCTTTAATATTCCCGATCCAGAGCAGTCCGATTAAAATTACGACATAAGCCATCGCATTACCAAGGTCATTCTGAAGCATAACGAAGGCAAATGGAACAAAGGTCATGAGTCCAATCGGAACGACATCCCTCCAAAACTCCAATTTCGCCTTACCTCTTTTGATAAGTACGGAAGCCAGGAAAATAACCAGGATCAGCTTAAATAACTCGGCTGGCTGAATGGAGATCGGACCGAGTTTAATCCAACCCGATGCATTATTAATATTTCCTCCAAAGAAATTAGCCGCCAACAGAATAAGCAGCCCGAAGAAATAAATATAAAGCGCATATTTCACAAGCAATCTGTAATCGAACAGTGTTATAGCAAACACGGCGCCAAATCCAAGTACATAGAAGGCAAGCATTTTAATATGATGTCCTTCGAGCTTTGGATCACCATGTGTAGCGCTATACAGACACATAACACTGATAATCATCAGCATGAAGATGATCATCAGTGTGGGTACATCCATCTTTTTAAACTTTTGCAGCATGAACCGTCCCCCTAAAGGCGAGACTGGGCATTAATCTAACCAGCCTTACATAATAATGAGCTTGTAACACGATAAGGGAGGTTTATAACCCCTATGTTTCCTATGATCTATACCGACATGAAACGACACTATCCTCTATTGTAATGGATGAAATCGTAAAAAGAAAATGTTCTACAGCTTACAATTTCGTCACCTTTGTATGAATGCCAATGACATGTCTTTCAATTCCAGCTAGATCGGACACGATCTCAATTTGGTCCCAGTGACCAGCCTGCCTTAACAGCTCTGCCACATCTTGCGCCTGTCCCTCTCCAAGCTCAAATCCGACCAAAACAGGCGGCGCAGCAAGCAAATCCAGCTGCGTCATCATGATCCGGTACGGAGCCAGCCCGTCCGGCCCACCGTCAAGAGCGGTGCGCGGCTCATGCTCGCGCACTTCGCGCTGTAATCCGGCGATATCTCCCGCCGGGATGTAAGGCGGGTTCGACACCAGGATGTCGAACCTCTCTCCCGCGAAGGGCGCAAGCAAGTCGCCCTCGCGAAAGGATACGGCTGCGCCGTTTGCCGCTGCGTTCTTCGCGGCAACTTCCAGCGCAGCAGCGCTAATGTCACTGGCTGCAACGTCCCAATGTGGGCGCATTGCCTTTAGCGTCACCGCAATAGCGCCGCTGCCCGTACCAATATCAATGGCCCGCGGTGTTCCGCTTGGCCACAGCACATCGCCGTGCTTCATAATTGCTTCGACCAATAGCTCGGTCTCGGGTCTTGGAATGAGCACCGCTGGGGTTACTTCAAACTGCAGTCCGTAAAACTCCTGCTCTCCAATAATATATTGGACAGGTTCTCCTTGGCCTTTCCGATTCACAGCAACCGTGAAAGCTGTGATCTTCTCCGCCGGAAAGGGTTCCGGCTGTGCCATATAATAAGCAGCTCCTTCGAGGCCAAGCACATGCATCAGCAAAAGCCGTGCATTGTTTTGCGGCTCCATCACGCCGCAATCCTCTAAAAAAGAGGAAGCCTTCACAAAGGCTTCCCGATTGCTGCTTCCCTGCGGTAAGTTAAATTCTTGCCGCATCAAGCATTATTCCCCTTTTTCCATTAGCTCTGCTTGTTGTGCAACCGTGAGAGCAGACAGAATGTCTTCAATATCACCGTTCATCACCTGATCGAGTCTATGCACGGTTAAACCGATACGGTGATCTGTTACACGGCTTTGCGGGAAATTATACGTACGAATCCGCTCACTGCGGTCTCCTGTTCCCACTTTACTCTTCCGTTCGCCGGAAATTTTCGCTTCTTCCTCTTGACGCATCATATCAAAAATACGTGTACGAAGAACTTGCAATGCCTTTTCCTTATTCGAGTTCTGGGATTTTCCGTCCTGACAAGTTGCTACGATTCCCGTAGGAACGTGAGTTACACGAACCGCTGATTTGGTCGTATTAACCGACTGTCCGCCAGCGCCGCTGGAGCAGAACGTATCTACACGAATATCTTTATCATGAATAACGATGTCAAGGTCTTCTGCTTCCGGCATCACCGCTACTGTAGAAGTAGAGGTATGAATCCGGCCGCCGGATTCTGTTGCAGGAATCCGCTGAACACGGTGGGCACCACTCTCATATTTCATTTTGCTGTAGGCACCGCGTCCGTTGATCATGAAGATTACCTCTTTGAACCCGCCGAGGTCATTCTCATTTACGTCCATCAGTTCCACTTTCCAGCCCTGAGATTCCGCATAACGTGTATACATCCGGTACAAATCAGCTGCAAATAGAGCCGCTTCATCTCCGCCAGCAGCACCGCGAATCTCGACAATTACGTTCTTATCATCATTCGGGTCTTTTGGCAGCAGAAGAATATGAATCTTATCTTCCAGCTCTTTCTGGCGCGTGCTCAGTTCATCAATTTCCATTTTGACCATTTCACGCATCTCATCGTCCAGTTTTTCTGCTTGCATCTGCTTAGCTGCTTCCAGTTCTTCCATTACAGTCTTGTATTCCATGTAAGCTTCATAAGAGGGCTGCAGATCGGACTGCTCTTTAGAGTAGTCTCTCAGCTTCTTATTATCACTGACTACATCCGGGTCACACAAAAGTTCGCTCAGTTTCTCATATCGGTCAACCAATGCTTGTAAACGATCCAGCATAAGTAAAATCACCTCTCCATATTCAATGTTTGTCTATATATGATGAAAGCTTCCAACTGTTGATATTCAAATGTATTGTGCCGTATTATTGATGATTTGTATCGCTACAATGTCATCCATCCTTTTAGTATAGAATAAACACTCGTCGCAGTTTACTCTGGCGACTCTTTATTATATCATACGGCAAAGCCCTTGAGAAGATACGGACTGGCGCCCAGAATCATACAGATCACTCCATGCTGAATTCATGAAGAAAGCCTCAGGCTCATCCCGCAAGGAGGAGTCTGAGGCTTCATGATCAGAAGCTATTTCTATACTTATTTCTATACATTAAAACGGAAGTGCATTACGTCGCCGTCTTGTACTACATATTCTTTCCCTTCAAGACGAAGCTGACCGCGTTCTTTGGCACCGTTCATTGAACCTGCAGCCACTAGGTCATCGTATGACACAACTTCTGCACGGATAAATCCACGTTCAAAGTCCGTATGAATCACACCCGCAGCACCCGGTGCTTTGGTTCCTTTACGAATAGTCCATGCACGAACTTCTTGTACACCTGCTGTGAAATAAGTGTACAGACCAAGTAAACGGTAAGCTGCTTTAATCAGACGGTTAAGTCCTGACTCTGCAAGTCCGAGCTCTTCAAGGAACATTGCTTTGTCATCGCCTTCAAGCTCAGCAATCTCAGACTCTACCTTCGCACTAATTGGAACAACCTCTGCATTCTCATCGGCTGCAAATTCTTTTACTTTCAGTACATAAGGGTTAGTGTCTGCAGAAGAAACTTCATCTTCGCTAACGTTCGCTGCATAAAGAACCGGCTTCATCGTCAGCAAGTGTAGATCGCGAATAATCAACTGCTCATCATCTGTCAGCTCAATACTGCGAGCTGGTTTATCATCGTAAAGTACCGCTTTTACTTTTTCTAGAACTTCTACTTCTTGAGCATGCTGTTTATTGCCGCCCTTCATATTCTTACGCGCACGTTCAATTCGTTTCTCAACACTTTCAATGTCTGCAAGAATGAGTTCCAGGTTAATTGTCTGAATGTCGGAGATCGGATCTACTTTGCCATCCACATGGGTAACATTCTCATCTTCAAAGCAGCGAACCACATGTACAATGGCATCCACTTCACGAATATGAGCAAGGAACTTGTTGCCTAGCCCTTCCCCTTTACTTGCACCGCGCACGAGTCCTGCGATATCCACAAATTCAAAAGCCGTTGGTACTGTTTTTTTCGGTACTACAAGTTCTGTCAATTTATCAAGACGCTCATCCGGAACTTCAACGATTCCCACGTTCGGATCAATGGTACAGAATGGGTAGTTGGCACTTTCTGCGCCCGCTTGTGTAATTGCATTAAAAAGGGTTGATTTCCCTACGTTCGGTAACCCTACAATCCCTGCTTTCAAAGCCATTTATATAAACACTCCTCAAATGTATTTGGTGTATATTACGATTTCCATCAAACAATCTTTCTAATTATATATGAGAACTAGAAGGGCTTCAAGGATATTGCCTATGGCAGCTTTCCCCTCTTCCTACTTTTCTTAAGTCACCATTCCCACTGTAGTGAATTGGTTATGTATCTTTTTCCTTATTGCTTAATAAGGAATCATGACAACTCTTTATATAGCGTAATACTTCTAGCATCATATCCCATCTTCTGATACACATGCAAAGCCCGCTCATTGTGTCCAAAAACATGCAGTCCTATGAGATCTGCCTCGAGTTTTCTAGCCTCTTCTTCTAGAAGGAACATCGTCTTAGTACCATATCCCTGGTCCTGGTATTCATCCAGGATGGTAATGTCGTATAAGAATAATTCATTTTTATGATTTCTTCGATAGAGATTAAACCAGATAAATCCGATGACAGCAGGAGTCGCGAGCGCCATATCAATAACCCGGTAGAAATAAGCATTTTCCGTGGAGTACCCTTTCGGCAGAATCCTGCTCATATCCTCCAGCGCTCGACTTTCTGCATGTTCTGGAATCCAGGTACCTGCCTGTATCTTCTCTTTCATATAGGTCACAAGTGTAAACGCCATAAAGTCTTCATATTGTTCTTTATCCATTGCTATCAATTCAAGCTGCATCGGAACACCGCCCTTACTTGATCGTTCTGATCAACCGTTTCGTACCTTGCAAATCCGTTGGACGTGGAGCGCCTACCCCGAACATCGCTGTTCGCAGTTCAAATTCTACTTGGTGAAGCCGCTGATGAAGTGCTTCTTCTGATTCGACAGCGGCTCCAAGGAGTGATCTTCCAAAACCAACAAGATCAGCACCGAGTGCAATCGCTTTGGCTGCATCGACACCGGAGGTGAGCCCGCCGCTTCCAATCACTGCTTTCCCGGGGTTCATCTGCCGTACTTCGTTTATACATTCAGCTGTAGAGATTCCCCAATCTACAAAGGCTTCTGCCGCTGCTTTTTTCATCATATCTTCATTTCTAAACTTCTCTACTTGAACCCAGCTTGTCCCGCCGGCCCCTGCAACGTCAACGAAAGAAACTCCCGCATCATAAAGTCTGGCTGCTGTCTCTCCATCAATTCCCCAGCCTACTTCTTTGACCCCAACAGGTACAGAGAGTTCCCCGCAGAGCTTTTCTATCTTCTTCAAAAGCCCGCTGAAATTCGTGTTTCCTTCCGGCTGAAAAATTTCCTGCAGACCGTTTAAATGAAGTACAAGCATGGATGCACCCGCGATATCAACCGCCCGCTGACATGCTTCTTTGCCAAACCCATAGTTCAGCTGAACGGCTCCGAGGTTCGCAATAATGGGAATCGTGGGCGCAAACTTTCTCATAGAGAACGAAGCGGCCAGTTCTTCTTTTTCAACCGCTGCCCTTACGGAACCCACACCAAAAGCCCAGCCTCTTGCTTCAGCAACCGCTGCCAGGCGTTCATTAATCTTACCTGTCGCCCCGCTTCCGCCTGTCATAGAACTGATAAGAAACGGTGTGCGGAGCTCTTGTCCAAGAAACATCGTATTCAGCTGAACATCAGCAAAATCAAGCTCAGGCAGTGCTGCATGCCGAAACCGGTAAGATTCAAATCCAGCGGTTATTCCCTGTGCATTCACGTCTTCGTTAAGACAGAGCCGGACATGTTCTATTTTCCGTTCGCCGGTCGGCACTTCAGGCAGCAAATGCTCGCCAACCCCCTGAAAATCTTGATCCTTATGTAATTGATTATCTCGTCCCACTTCCCGCATATCCCGTCTCCTTTACCCATTCCATTTCAAGCTAGATAGAGTCATTATACCTTATAAATAAGGTTCTCGCCTTGTTTGACAGCACAGCTTGCTCCGCCTGTCCTTACGTTTACCTTGTGTTTACCTAGATATGCTCTAACGAGCAATCTCCTCCGCTACGAGCCTTCCCGAGCGGGTGACAATAGGAGTTCCTCCTCCTGGATGCGTTGTCCCTCCTACAAACCATAATCCTTCTATATCTTTGGAACGATTGGACGGTCTTGTGAATGTTTGTTTCGGATTGTTGGAAGAGATTCCATAGATACTGCCCCGGTAAGCAAGGGTATCACGCTGAATATCTTCTGGAGTGTAATGACTCATTACGTCAGCTCGTTCCAAACCTGTCACACCAAGCTCTGCAAGCCGCCGGATCAGTTTACCCTGATAAGCAAACGACTCAAGCTCCCAATTCCATTCCTTTGATACATAAGGTGCATTGGCAAGAATAAACAGGTTGCTGCCCCCTTCTGGTGCCATTCCCTGCTCTGAATACCCAGAGTAACAAAGATATAGCGTCGGATCTTTAGGAGCTCTCTTTTTACTAAAAATATCCGTGAATTCCGCTTGATAATGGTCTGGAAAAAAGACGGTATGATGAAGAAGCTTGTCATACTGCTGCTGTATGCCTGCAAGTGTGACAAACCCTGATAGGGAGGGCTCATACTGCTCAATCTTTCGATTGTTCATTGATGGGCGCTGTGATTCAGGAATCAGCAGCTGATGAATACTAAGTACATCCCCGTTAGCGATAACAACGTCTGCTGTATATTCGTCCCTGTCCGTCTCTACTCCAGTAATTTTGTTGCGTTGTGTCTTAATTCTCTTCACTTCTTCTCCGGTCCGAAAGATAACCCCTTTCTCCCGCGCGAGCTTCTCCATTCCAGACACCAGGGAGTACGTACCTCCTTCTACGCCATATACCCCAAGTTCTGCTTCCACATGAGCGAGCATGGCGAAGATGGAAGGTGCTTCATAAGGCGAAGATCCAACGTAAGTTGCGTATCTGCCGAACATTTGGAGTGTATTTGGATGCGTGAAATAACGCTGAAGCAGTGTATTCAGCTTCGTCACGGGTCTGACACGCAGTAAGCTTTTTAACATCGATACATTATATTTATCCTGGGGACGAATCATCAGCTGCCCAAGGAATTTCTGATTTGCTTCCCTATAAAGCGCTTTGGACTCATCCATAAAGGCATCGTAGTTTTGTGCGTCTTTTGCGCTGTATGCGGCAATCTGCTCTTTCATAAAGGCACGATCGCTAGACAGGTCTACCGTTGTCCCGTCAGCAAATACATTTCTTGTCCTTGGCTCGAGATCATACATTTTCACATAGTCTTCCATCTGTACACCAGCCAGTTCAAACACTTCCCGAAAAACATGGGGCATCGTAATGGTGCTCGGTCCTCGGTCAAAATAATAATCGCCAAGCTGAATTCGCTGCAGTTTTCCGCCCGCATGTTGCTGCCGCTCAATGATCGTCACATCCCTACCTAAGGTGGCAAGACGTATAGCCGAAGACAACCCGCCGAATCCAGCTCCAATAATAACTACCTTTTGATTGTTCAATGATAGTGCCTCCCTTTCCACACATAACCTTTACCGGTAACGGCTCCAAGCCAGGATGAGATACCAATGGCAATGACAAAAAGAATGCTGACTGGGTGAAGTAAACTTAACCAGAACGGATGGCTTCCTGTAAGATCAGCCACTCTTTTCACTAGCATTCCTAGTAATGTCCCCACCGCTCCCAAAGCCATTGCTTTAAAGTCACCAGTAAACATTCCAATCAGAAAACTGATTGGCGGGAGAAGATAGAGAGCAGCATACATCACAAGAACCCCCGCTAAAAGAAAACCACTGCGCCCAAGGCCCTCGTACATATTTTTCTTATATCCGTTCCATACCTCAGCTGCATTCTGGTACATCCTTGTGCGAGTATGGCGATGAACATCAGCCAGAGTAACCGGATGACCTGCTTTTTTCACCGCACGGGCAAGCTGCATATCATCCAGCAAATCTGCCTTGATTGCTTCATGCCCTCCTGCTGCTTTATAGGTATCTCGGTGAATAAACATAAACGCACCGGTAGCCGCAACAAAACGAGGATTCTGCGAACCTCTCACTAGCACAATAGGCAGATGACTGATAATCGTAAATTTCATCATAGGTACGACCAGTTTCTCCAGCCATGTGACTGTTATTTGGCGGGGGAAGCCCGTAACAAGTCCTTTTTGCTGAGCTTGCGCGGTGGTGAGCACCGCGGTTAGTGCCGTTTTTTCTAATCTGACGTCGGCATCCATATACAGCCACCACTCTCCGGTTGCCTGCTGAGCAAGCTCATGGCATGCATAGGATTTGCCCATCCATCCTGAGGGAAGTTCCTTGCCTTCCAGAATACGAAGACGGTGATCTTTTGTCGCCAGTTGTTCTAGAATCTCACCGGTTTGATCTTCCGATCGGTCATTGAGAACAATGACCTCCAGCTGTATGCCCTCTGTATCCGCAGCCAGCACACTTTCCACACAATCTTTAATATGAATCTGTTCATTCCGCGCAGGAATTAGAACAGAGATTTTCGTCTTTGTCGTCTTTGCGTCCCTATTGATGTGAGATAGGCGAGTGTCTTTCGAGCGCTCTACGATGTGATCTGCAGTACAATCTTTGTTATCATCCGGTACGCCAAGGAGTGGAAGCTTGGTCCGGTTCCAGAGGGAAAAGACCAGCTGAACGGCAAGAATACCGCAGAGGATCAGCAGCAGCGTGTGAACAATATTCATGATTCATCCCCGCTTCCGTACAAAAACATGATCAAAATGTTCACTTGTGGAACGTCCTGATTTCGTTAGAGGTTGATATCGCATGGGACGATTATCTTCAGCCTTCATTACCTCTACTTTTTGACTGTCTAGTTGTTCTACCATTACGGTCTCAAGCCTGTTCGTAATTAATCTGCTGTCCATCATTCCCCAATTGTCCAGCAGCGGAGGACCTGCCATCATCAGCGCTTCCGGCTTGTCCTGTCCATACATCCCGTGTACTAGAGTTACCGGTATGACAGCAGCATCCGGCACCCGTCTCAGCAAAACTCCGATCCCACGCTGAAATGTAAGTGGACGCAGATCTTGATGCATGATTTTTCCCTGTGGATACATCCATACCCGTTTTCCAGCACGTAATAACTGCATTGTATATTCAAAGGAAGCCTTCACATCAGAAGCAGACTCTTTGTTGATCGAAAAGGCTCCTAATTTGCGAAAAAAGGTAAACTTTTTGAGCTGTTTCTCTTCCATCATGACGTAGTGATCATAGGTCGTAAGTTTACGAAAAGCGTGATAAGCCAGCAGACCATCCCACCACGAACTGTGATTCATGATATATAGCACAGGTCTGCCCTCTACGAGCGAAGGGTCTAGATCACCGGTGAAACCGACATATCTAAACCGCCGCTCGAGCAGGTATTTTTGATGATAATGAAAAAACATTTGATCAAAAAGCCGAGACTTGTTTGCGGGCAGCATACTGATGTCTCCCTTCAGCAAGCAATATACCGAGTGCAGCGATCATGGCACTGCCATAGAGTCCGGCTTGAACGGCAAGTAATCCAAACAGCAATATAAACGTTTGGTATAGAACCTTTGCTTTTCGCTGAACAACAGGATCATTCGGGATGGGCGGAATAAAGAGTGACAACAGGCCTCCCATGACAAACCAGCTTACAAAATTGGTCCACGGAACCCCGTAAAATCCACCAGCAGCTTCCCAGCTCCAAAATTCTCGGTGATGAGCTACTGGATCAAGTACCAAGTCCATCATAAGTGCCCATGCTCCTGTCTTTACGGCTCTTATTCCTTTGCTCTTCCAGCCGGCTCCTCCCCCGCTGAGAAGGGCTGAATTTCCAACCACAGCGATCCAAGCAAATCCGAGCGTAAAAGGAACGGCAAACAAATGAGGTCCAAATAAATAGGAATAATGATAGGATCCAAACGGCCAACCCGTATGGACCCCGACCCATTCAACCCCCATTCCCCCAGTCCAGATAACGACTGCCATCATCCAGAATCTTGGTTTCTTCCACCAACTGACTGACTGGTCGGACAGTTGATTTTTCACGTCGTTACTAAAAATAAGATCAACAGCACATAGTGCATATAAAATAAGAAATATCCCATTTGAGAACGAGAGCGCATCGGGGACGCCGATCGTTAATAACAAAACCGCTCCAATACTGTACCAAATCCAGTAAATAAGCTGAACCATTAGGATACCGCTGCTTTCAGTCCTTCTCCTATTAGAGCAGGATATCTAGAAGCTACTTCTAAAAACAGTTGCATCTTCGTTTCATCATCTACGTAGGCCCGCTTTGTGAACACATCATACTCATTACTCTCCACTGCTTGTAAGATCGAGGCATAATAGGATGATGCGAGTTCAATGGCAAAGCCGCTTACTTGAGGATACGTTCCTATATCGGATAATCCGATTTCGAATAAGTTTAGTGCCCTCTTTCTTAATTCGGTAAGCAAAGATATAAACCGTTCATTTATAATTTGGTTATGAAAATCTTCTTCTGTATAGCCATGAGCTTTCATCATCTCTAGTGGAAGATAGCGGCGGCCTCTCCTTTGATCTTCCCCCACATCCCGAATGATGTTCACAATCTGCATTGCTTTGCCTAGTGCAATCCCTGATTCCATAACCTTTATTCCGCTGTCATCGCGAAGCACGGGGAGCAGCATCTCACCAACCGTCCCTGCAACCAAATAACAGTAATGCTCAAGCTCATCTACCGTAGAATACTGAGTCAGGGTTAAGTCTGATAATTGTCCATCCATTTGTCTGAAAAATGGGGCTTTTGACAACATGGGAAACGTATCAAACAACCAGCGAAGTGCCGGCCATATAAAGTGACCCTCGGCTTTTTCAAGCGCGTGTAAATGTTCCCTCAGCTCATGAATTGAATAAGGAGCCTTCTCTGGTTCATCTACGCTGTCATCGATGATCCGGCAGAATGCGTATATCACAAATACGGCTTCACGCCTGGGACTCGGTAAACCATAAAAAGCATGATAAAAAGAAGTCGAACCTTTCTTGATCATTTCCTCACAACGTTCGAATATCATTTCGTTCATGATTTCAACTCCTTTATTAATTGATTAACTGCCAGCTTCGCGCCCTGCATCACGATGGGAACTCCCCCGCCTGGATGAATGGAAGCGCCTACCGCATATAAACCTTGGATCTTCGGATAAGGCTTCGGCTGAGGTCGATAAACTCCGGATTGGGACAATACCGGCGCAATGCCAAAGCTTCCTCCTCCATATAATCCATCCCGCTTGGCATCATTTGGTGTACGTACTTTTTGCCAGCGAATATTTTCTCTGAGGGCAGGGAAAGCTTTTTTCTCTGCCTCTTCAAGCACTTTCTCTACCAGCTTACCCGTTTCCTCCCCATGAGAGAATCTTTCGGCGTTCGGTACAGGTATTAAAAAATAGAGAACGCTATGACCTTCTGGTGCCGCAGATGCATCCGCATGAACGGGATTAAATACATAGAAGGAAGGATGATCAGGAAGTCTATGCTTCTGAAATACTTCTTTCATGTTAGAGACAAAAGCGCTTGGAAGGAAAAACTGATGGGTCGTTGCTTCCTCAAACCTTTTTTCTACGCCCAGATATACTAGCAAACACCCAGAAGATGCTTTGTAGGCACGTCTTTTTCGTATGTGCTTCCGATCCATCAGATCTGTAATCTGCGGGAAATCACCATTAAACAGGGTAGCATCATAATGAGCTGTTCCTTGTGAAGTCACAATTCCTTTACAGCTTCCTTCTTCTATTATCAGCGATGTAACCTCTTCACCGAAGTGGAAGACTACCCCGCGATTCTTTAACTCCTCTTCCAGTATGGAAGCTAGGGAAGCATATCCGCCTTTGAGAATCCATACGCCATATTCATGTTCTGCATAAGGCAACAAAGTATAGATACCGGGTGTCGACAGCGGTGACCCGCCGATGTATAAACTTTGCAAGGAATAAGCATCTTTCAGTTGATCACTATGGAAATAACGGCCCATTGCAGAACGCAGACTCGTATAAGCTCTCATCTGTTTTAGAAGGCCTGTCATCTCGCGAGTATAGAAATCTCTTTGCTTCGGAAAAGGCCGCTCAAGAATAGCGCTTACCCCTCTTGGAAACAGCGGGTCCATATCCGCCATAAACTGCTCAAACCCTTTGCCTTCCCCTGGGAATACACGGTTAATTTCGTCTACCTGTTCTTCCCGGCTTGACCACTTATTCAGTACTCTTCCATCTTCAAAATAAAAACGATGCATCGGATCGCAGCGAATCAGTTCCACTTTGGAACGGTCCACGCCGGCTTCTTCCAGAATACGCAGGAGCATATCCGGCAATAAAACAATTGTCGGCCCCTGATCAATTCGGTAGATCCCTTCTTCTTCGTAGGCAAGCCGGCCGCCTGTACGATGGGATTTTTCATAGATCGTCACTTGATATCCTTGGTTCGTTAATAGCAGAGCGGCTGTCAGCCCGCCAATTCCGGAGCCTACAATGGCAATCTGTTTCTTGTTCATGTCCATTGCCCTGCTTCCTTCCCTTTTTTAAAGAGGGGACGTGCGGTTTGTTTTTTTGCGTCATCCTCTTGGATTAATCCTACAGAGATTTTGGCGGATTCAAAAATGGTAGGCAAGCCGCTGCCTGGATGGGTTCCTCCGCCGACGAGATAGACACCTTCCACTTCCTCAAATCGGTTATGCGGTCTTAAATACATCATCTGCCCAAGCTTATGTGAGAGATTAAAGAGCGCTCCATTATAAATATCCAGCTCTTTTTCCCACTGGAGCGGGGTGAAAAACATCTCTTCTTCGATGTATTCGGATAAACCCGCAAGTTCCGGAATTTGTTCCAGACGATCCATCATTCTTTGCCGTATTTCAGCTCGCTGTCCATCCCAATCGATATCCGCTGTCGTATTCGGCGTTGGCATCAGCACATACAGGGATGACTTGCCTTCCGGCGCCAGAGTCGGGTCAAGCACAGACGGATTATGAACATATATGGAAGGGTCTTCTGATAAAACTTTATGCAGCGTCATCTCATCCACATTTTTACGATAATCAGCCGCAAAATGAACGGAATGATGAGCAAGGTCGATTTTCTTGTTCACGCCTAGATAAAGCATGGCACCGGAGCAGGAATACTTCATATCCTTGATTTTCTCAGGCGTGTATTTCTTCAGTACCCCAGGCTCAAACAGTTTGTTCATCGATGCAGCAAAGTCTCCATTTAGCACAACATGATCAGCCTTCACTTCTTCCCCGTTCTCAAGTAAAAGACCTTGTGCTCTACCTTGCTCCACTTGAATCTTCTGTACAGCCGTACTTGTGTGGATGGTTCCTCCATACTCCCGAATGACATCGGCCATCGCTTGGAAGATCCGATTGACTCCGCCTTTTGGATGATGTAATCCAAAATGATGTTCTATGTAGGAAAGAATCGTAAACGTTCCTGGGCAATCCCAAGCTGACATCCCTAAATATTTAGCCTGGAAAGTGAATCCCCACCGGAGCCGTTCATCTTGGAAATACCGAGAAAGTCTGCCGTAAACCGTATCTTGTAGATGAAGATAAGGAAGTGCCTTGATCGCATCTTGTTTTATGTAATCAGATAACTTGCCAAAAGGTCTGCGTAGAAGCGGCTCTACCTTTTGGTATTTAACAGATTCATCCCGCATAAAGTTTCTGTAGTTCTGTTCATCTCCGGGAAACACGCGTGCAATCTCTGCCGCTGTCTTCTCTTCATCACTGGAGGGTCTGAATACGGTATCCCCAAAATGGAGAGAATACAGCGGGTCGAGTTGCTGCATGTCCACATAATCATATAATGACCTGCCCACCTTCTGGAACATTTCTTCAAGCAGATGAGGCATCATCAAAAAGGTAGCTCCGCGGTCGAAACGATAGTCTCCAAGCTCTAGTCTCGCAGATCGTCCTCCAATCACCGCTTGTTTTTCATATATATCAACTTTATATCCCTGGCCGGCAAGCAGCATCCCTGCCGCCAACCCCCCAGGCCCAGCTCCAATGACAACAGCTTGTCTCTTGTTCTGATCATGGTTCATTGCAGACTCACCTTTCTATAATTACGGTTAGGATTAGCGGATATGATAGACAATATTCACAATCTTCCCAATATATTCATCTATAACGTTATACAAATATAATACAAATCATCGCGAGTAAAGTAAAGGTAAGACAAACATTATACAAACCTATTACACTAACTTCTTCGTTCGATCATAAAAACACCTTTTAAAAAGCAAAAAAGCACCCTCTTTTCAAAACAAAGAGCGTGCTAATATATGATTTATCGTTGCTGTTTCAAAAGTATGCTATTCCTATCTTTTCAAAAATAGATCTCCTGGATGAGATTTCGCCATATACGTTTCTGTAAACCAGTCTTGCCAATCATGAGCACTTCCTGTCATGATCCACTGCGGATACTTCGGTTTTTTTATTTTATTATATCCTTGTCCACCGAGTGCAAACTGTATATCTGGAGCATGCTTCAGGATCGTTGTTATCACATCGTCCGCTGTTTTGGCCATCTCTTCATTCGTCACCGATATACATACAAGATCAATCTTCTGATCCTTGAGAATGGGAAGCACTCCCTCGATAGGTGTATTTGCACCTAGATAAAGTACCTCTGCTCCATTCTTTCTTAAGAATAAACTGAAGAGCATTAGACCGACCTGATGATGTTCTCCTTCTGGACACATGGCCAGCACCTTTGGTAAGTGAGGATAAATCGGGAATAAATGAAAGAACTGATAAAACCGCTGAGAGATCAGCTGTGTCATATAGTGTTCTTGAGCAACCGAAGCTCGTCCTTTCTCCCACGCATCCCCTACCCGAATCAGTATAGGCACCAGCACTTGATAAAACATCGCATCGTATCCGTACATCGTAAATCCAAAATCAATCAATGCGTTTGCTCGTTCCCCCTGAAATTGAAACAAAGACTGGTAAATTTGATCTTCCATTTTCCGAAACGCATCTTCATTTCCACTCTGTGGCATAGGCTCTGCAAGTATTGCATCTGCTTTGCTTTGTTCTTCCTTATGTGTCTTTAACAAACGTACTGCATGGGAAATACTCATATGGTTAGAATCGATCTGTTCTTTGAGCCAGCGCAAATCTTCTACATTTTCTTCCGTATAGATTCGGTATCCGGAATCTGTTCGCAGGGGTTCCACCGCGTGATACCTGTTCTCCCACGCCCGCAGGGTTACGGCAGGAATACCCAACATTTCAGTAACCTGTTTAATTGAATACAAAAGGCATTCACTCACTCTCTTCTATCATCCGGTCCGTACCTTAAGGAGAAGTCTCCTTAAACATTCTACAAAAATAGTACATTCATTATACACAAACCAAAATTTACTGTCGATAACCCTCACTTTTCTATTCTTGTATACAGGAAAAGGACACTGCTTCAACAGGTGTATGTTGGTGTTAATAGAGTTCAGGCTACCTACTTACCTACTTATGTATGCCTGTGTACATATCAACTAATCGACTTGAAGGGATGTTTCGTATGAACAAGCATTCTAAAAATTATTCCCCGTCCTCTTACCCTATAAAATCAGCGACCAAAAAAAATAGGCCGGTAAAGAAATTCATCTTTTGGTTTTTACTTGTTAATATCGTTTGGCTTGCTGCCGTTGTGGTCTATCAAATGAATAAACCTCTGCCTGAGGGTGTCGCTTTTGAAGGTCAGGTCCATCAAGTAGAGGATGTTGACTTCATAACAGACCTTACCTACCCTTCCTCAAATGGAAAGATGGAACATGAGCAGCAGATTATTAAACGCATGGAGAAGATTGTGGACGAAGCGCAGCAGTTCCTAGTCATTGATCTATTTTTATTTAACAATTACCAGCATACCGATCAGAAATTTCCCGAAGCGAGTGAACGATTCACGAACCTGCTTGTAAACAAAAAGAAAGAGAACCCGGAAATGGAAATTGTCTTCATTACAGATGAAGTAAATACCAATTACAATTCTCATCCAAACGCACTGCTCGAGCGAATGAAGCAACATGGAATACGGGTTGTTATTACGGATGTGGATTCACTTCGCGACTCTACACCGCTGTATTCAGCGGTATGGCGCACCTATTTTCAGTGGTTTGGACAGTCCGGTAACGGATGGCTCCCCAATCTCATGGCAAGCGATGGTCCTGATGTTACATTACGGTCTTATCTGAAACTCTTGAATGTAAAAGCCAATCACCGAAAACTGGTAGCCAGTGAGAAAAACGCGATTGTGGCCTCGGCTAATGTACATGACCCTAGTATCTATCACTCTAATATTGCCTTTGAAGTCAGCGGGAATATCATAGGAGATATGCTCAAATCCGAACAGGCGGTCCTCAATATTTCAGGCGGAGGACAACTCCCGGCCTTTACTCCTTCTCATGAAGACGTGCAAGGTCCCATCAGAGTTCGTTACCTGACCGAAGGGAAGGTTGCTGAATACGCAGTTAACCTCATCAATGAAGCGAAAAAAGGAGACACCCTCTGGATGGGCATGTTCTATCTGGCGGACCGTGATATCAAATCAGCACTGCTTGAGGCTGCTTCACGGGGAGCAGCGGTAAAACTGATTCTAGACCCAAATGAAAATGCGTTCGGTCAGAAAAAAATAGGAATTCCCAATCGCCCCGTTGCCCAGGAACTCACAGATAACTCAGAGGGGAACATTGAAATCAGGTGGTACAATACCACCAAAGAACAGTACCATACCAAACTTCTGTATCTATCGCGAAGCAGCGGACCCCAGCTGATTTTGGGAGGATCAACTAATTTTACGCCGCGCAATCTAAATAATTATAATCTGGAGAATGATCTTTATATGGAAGCTCCCGGAGACAGTAAACTCGTTACCCAAATGAATCAATACTTTGAGCGTCTGTGGACGAATGAGGATGCCGAATTCACTCTTGATCTAGCCGAATATAAGGATGATATCCCATTTTTCAAAGATATGTTATATAAACTGCAGTACTCTCTTGGTTTCACTACGTTCTAACTCATCTTTCACTAAAATAAGGCGATAACCCGCTATGTATGTCACTTGTTCATATGTCTACAGTCTAGAACCCGCTGTGAAAGCGGGTTTTTGTTATGTTTGTCCAGATGCTATGCCGGTCAATATGAGCTAAGAGAAGGTTGACAACGACATACTGTTGTGAAAAAATACATTAAACTAACGATCGTTAGGTAGGTGATAGAAAATGAGTTCAACCTCTATTAAACAAGTGGCTCTAACCCAGTTCGCTCGTGAAGGGTACGAAGGAGCTTCGCTACGAAAAATCGCCGAGGAAGTCGGGATTAAGAAGCCTTCTATCTATGCGCATTATAAAAACAAGGAGGATTTATTCCTTCATGTCGTACGCTATGTATTCGGGCTGGAACGCAGGAGAATCCTTACCTTTTTTCAGGAGCAAAAAAATCTTGGAACACCACTGGAGCTTAGGCTGCGAGGATTACTTGACTGGATTCAAGAAGAATTTGAATCTCAAGATGCAGGCAGATTCCTACTCCGGATGTCTTATTTCCCTCCTCAAGCTTTATATAGGGAAGTCATGGATATTGTATATCCCTTCTTAGACGGGCTAGAGAGAACACTCGCCAAGTTTATTGCATCAGAAGCTTGGGACGGCGAGCTTTCTCAGGAAGAAGCCATGCAATTTGCCATTGCCTATATGACACTGATTGATGGGATATCCGTAGAGCTACTCTATGGGGACTCGGCTCGTTATCAAAAGAGGCTTCAGGCAGCTTGGCCTATATTTTGGAAAGGAATTATACATCAATTCGAGAAAAAGGAGTCTACATCATGAATCGCTACTGGTTATTTGTTGTGCTTGGAGGGGTTATTGAGGTCCTATGGGTATCTGGTCTTAAGCACGCCTCGACCCCGCTGGAATGGATTGGAACCTTATTATCCATTGCGGCTAGCTTCTGGCTTATCATTGAAGCGTCCAGAAAACTTCCAGTCGGCACCGTATATGCCGTATTTACAGGTCTCGGTACAGCAGGGACCGTTATAACTGAAATGCTCCTATTTGGGGAACCCTTCCGTATCACAAAAGTTCTATTGATCGCGCTTTTGCTTGTGGGAGTGATCGGACTCAAGCTGGTTACGGACGAGTCTTCCAAGGCAGAGTCTTCGTCTCCACAAGGAGGTGCTGTCTAGATGGCATGGTTAGCAGTCGTTCTCGCAGGAATGAGTGAAATTATTGGAGTCATTGGGATTAAGGGACTTACGACAGGGAAAGGCAAAAAATATCTGCTGCTCATGGGGCTTAGTTTCCTCCTCAGTTTCTCTCTTCTTTCTTATGCGATGCAGACCCTCTCCATGGGTACAGCTTACGCCGTATGGACAGGGATTGGTACCGTAGGAAGTACACTTGTCGGTATGTTCATATTTGGTGAACCCAAGGAAGCCAAACGTTTACTATTCATTACCATGATTCTCTGTTCCGCTGTTGGACTGAAACTTATTGGCTGAACTTTCGTATCATAGTAAGGCACAAAAGCCAAAGTGAAAAGGAAGCCTTCTGCTGACTTTTCATTCTTGGCTTTTCTTTATATTCCCTCCTGTTATCCTCGTTATCTCCCCACCCTTACCTACAGCGTAAAGTTGTATCGCCCTCTTAATTAAGATATAATTTCCATGACTTCTTAGTCAAAATGAGAACCGTGGAGTTCTAGAGAGGGGTGATCTTGGACGATGAACTCAACCACGGATAAAAAGAAACATATTGTAGTCACGGCACTTGGATTATTTTCTACCAAAGGAACTGCGGCAACCTCCATGCAAGAAATCGCAGAAACCTGCGGGATCTCTAAAGGAAGTCTGTATCTTCACTTCAAATCGAAAGAAGAACTGCAGCAGAGTGTGATTCACTACTGTATTCAGTCTATTTATGACAAAGTAGTGCTTGTGGAGAGTGAACAGTACTTATCACCGAAAGAAATATTCTGCAGGCAGATTGAAATTTTGCTTGAAAATTTTTTGGAACTCAAAGAATTTTTTCTTGCTCAATTTCAAGATGCCATCAGTCAAGGTAACAGCGGCCTAACGCAGAAGAATTGTCCTGAAGATATGTTCAAACTCGTCTTAAAAAAATTCAATCAGAAAATGATTGATGTGTATGGGCCACAGATTCATCCTTATACTCTTGATATGGCGCTTCAAGTACAAAGTTTGATGGGTTCCTACATAAAAATTATGTTCTCAAAAATACTGCCTATATCCATTAAGCGAATGGCGGAATATCTCGTGGAAACGCTTGATGATCTGGCAGAAGCGAAACTGCGTCATGGGGGAGAACCGTTTATTCCTCATGAACTATTGCTCCCCTGGATTGAAGAGGGAATCCCACAAAGCCCTGCTAAAAAACACCCTTTGCTATTACTGAAGGAAATGCGTCAGTGCATTGAAAAAAATGTAGAGTTGTCTGAGCTCGTTCGCTCCGAAGCGCTCGAGTCCATTCTTGTACTGGAACATGAACTTACTGAAATGAAGCCCCGCCGCGTGATCCTCACGGGTATGCTTAGTAATTTAAGTGCAGTGACTGGGTTGGAAGAACAAGTCATACAATTAGAGCATTTGCTTGACACGTATTTATCTTGGCGCAAATAAATAAGCGCTATTATAAATAGATCAATATTTTTTTGTGAATGAGAGAGGAGAAGAAACCTACGGATGAAAGGGATAATTAATTTCTCACTGAGAAACAAGCTGGCGATCTGGATTCTAACCATTATCTTGACCTTTGGCGGACTGTACAGCGGTTTGACCATGAAGCAAGAAACGATTCCAAATATCAACATTCCGTTCCTAAACATCACTGCGGTATATCCAGGGGCAGCCCCGGAAGGTGTCGTTGAGGATGTAACCAAGCCCCTCGAAGAAACGCTTCGTAATGTAGATGGGATTAAGAGTATTACATCTACATCAATGGAGAATGTTTCTTCCGTCATGATTGAATTTGATTATGGCACAAATTTGGACAATGCGACGGCTGCAGTACGCGAAGTGCTAAACGATGTTCCACTTCCCGATGATGCTCAGAAGCCTACCATCTCCAAGTTCAGTATAAACTCTTTCCCGGTAGCTTCCATAAGTTTATCTGGTAAAGATGGGGAGTCCCTCGAAGATTTGACTCGCCTTGCCGAGAATGAGATCGCACCTGCCTTTGAAGATGTAGATGGCGTGGCATCTGTTCAGGTATCCGGTCAATATACGAGAGAAGTTACTCTTGCCTTCGACCAAAACAAAATGAATGATCTCGGATTAACCGAAGATACGGTACAACAAATCGTTCAAGCCTCTGCTTTACGTGTTCCTTTAGGTCTGTTCACCATGGAAAACACAGAGAATGCGGTTGTTGTAGACGGTAATGTAATCGACGTAGATGACCTGAAGAATCTGAAGATTCCTGTCGTTCCTTCTAATTCAGGTCAAGGCAGTGCTGCGGGCAGTGCCGATGCGAACAGCGGAGCAGAAGCCGGGGCTGGAGCTGGGCAAGAAGGCGCTGAAGCCATTCCGAGTACGGGTGCTGCAGCACAAATGACAGGGATACCTACCGTTAAGCTTTCTGATATTGCTTCTATTGAAGTCATCGGTAAAGCAGAGTCAATCTCTCGTACAAACGGTGCAGAATCGATCGGATTCTCTATCGTAAAAGCAAATGATGCCAACACCGTTGACGTTGTAAACGGAGTAAAAGAGGCTTCCGCTGAACTGGAAGAACTATACAATCATATTAATCTCGATATTCTTCTTGATCAGGGTCAACCTATTGAAGACTCCGTCCATACGATGTTATCCAAAGCCCTATTTGGGGCCATCTTTGCCGTACTTATCATTCTACTCTTCCTGCGAGACTGGAGATCGACGATTATTTCCGTGATTTCGATTCCCCTTTCTCTACTGATTGCCTTAACCGTACTCTATCTAATGGATATTACGCTTAACGTAATGACACTCGGAGCAATGACGGTTGCGATTGGCCGGGTAGTCGATGACTCTATTGTTGTTATTGAAAATATTTATCGGCGTCTCTCTCTGCCAGGAGAGAAACTGAAAGGCAGAGAATTGATCGGTGCTGCTACGCGCGAAATGTTTGTACCGATTATGTCCTCCACCATTGTTACCATTGCGGTATTCCTTCCGCTGGCATTAGTTAGCGGTATGGTCGGTGAACTCTTTATGCCGTTCGCACTTACGATGGTCTTTGCACTTCTCGCTTCCCTTGTTGTAGCGATCACGATCGTACCTGCCATGGCTCACTCCCTCTTTAGAGGCGGGCTGAAAAACAAAAAGAACCATGAGCATAAACCAAGCCGACTGGCAGGCGGTTATACTCGAATTTTGAATTGGACACTGAATCATAAGCTCATCACGGTAGGAGCAGCAGTCGTTCTGCTCGTGGGCAGCTTGTTCCTTACTCGCTTTATCGGCACCAGCTTCTTGCCAGAACAAGGAACCAATTATACTCTGGTAACTTACAGCCCTGAACCAGGGGCAACACAAGAAACTGTAGAAGAACGCACTCAAAGCGTTGAGAAGTTCATTCTCGATGCAAGCGGTGTTGAAAGTATGCAGTACTCTGTTGGCGGCGGTAATCCGATGAGTATGGGTTCTTCCAACTCGGGTCTGTTCTATGTCATCTTTAAAGATGGTGTCAAGGTAAGTGAGGAAAGCGAAAAGCTGCTGACTGGACTCCAAGAACGTGTACCTGAAGGAGAATGGGCTACACTTGATATGGCTGCTGGAGCTATGGGCGGCAGCACACTTACGGTCAGCGTCTTCGGTGACAGTCTTGATCAAATTAAACCTGTTGCTGATGATATTTTAAAAGTGGTACAAGACGATACCGTAAACTTCGAGGATGCGGAATCTTCTCTAGCAGAAGGGTATGAACAATATACCCTCGTAGCTGATCAAGAAAAACTCAGCTCTCTCGGACTTACTGCCGGGCAGCTCGCGATGACTCTTAGTCCAGAAAGAGAACGTCCGGTACTAACCGAAGTCGAAGTGGACGGTAAGTCCTACAAAGTCTACATTAAAACGGATAGTAAAGAATATGGAAGCATTGAAGCGATTGAAAAAGAAACCGTCGCTTCGCCGCTTGGTATTAAGGTTCCTATTGGAGAAGTAGCAACCGTGGAAAAAGGAACAACTCCTGACTCCATCATGCGTATTGACGGTGATATGGTCGTGCAAGTAACGGCGAGCATCCTCGCTTCCGATGTTGGTTCTGCTTCATCTTCCATTGAAAAAGCGGTTGATGCTATGGATTTACCTGAAGGGGTTCATGTTGAATTTGGCGGGGTAACCGAACAAATTAACGAGACCTTTACACAGCTCGGTCTTGCTATGCTGGCTGCGATCGCGATCGTGTACTTCGTACTTGTCGTAACGTTTGGCGGCGGACTTGCTCCATTTGCCATTCTGTTCTCCTTGCCGTTTACGGTGATTGGAGCATTACTCGGTTTGCTTGTTACAGGGGAAACACTAAACGTCTCCTCTTTGATGGGTGCGCTGATGCTGATCGGTATCGTGGTCACGAATGCGATCGTGCTCATTGACCGCGTTATTCACAAGGAAAACGAAGGTCTGTCTACACGAGACGCCTTGCTTGAAGCAGGTTCAACTCGTCTTCGTCCGATTCTCATGACGGCTCTAGCTACCATTGGAGCTCTTCTCCCGCTTGTATTTGGATGGGAGAACAGTGCTGGTATTATTTCCAAAGGGCTTGGCGTTACGGTAATTGGCGGGCTCATCAGTTCTACGTTGCTCACGCTTGTTATTGTACCGATCGTATATGAATTCTTAATGAAATTTAAGAAAAAACGGATTGAAGATTAGATTAATCGTTCTTCCTTAAGGAGCCTTGTTAAGTGAATCGTTTGTAAAGTGTAAGAGCAATGAATACCTTGCGTATTCATTGCTCTTTTTTATGTTTAAGAAGAAGCATAGCGGAATCTTCAAGCCTTCCTGTATGATGAAAGAATCCATATCCATTAAGGAGCTACCTACACTGATGATTACCACTGTTACCTTAAATGCTGCACTAGACAAAGTGTACACCCTGCCAAATTTTAAGCTGGATCAGGTGCACCGCCCTGAACATGCGATTACGGTCCCAGGCGGCAAAGGCATTAACGCCGCCCGGGTACTGCGCCTACTAGGAGCACCTGTAGGCGCCACGGGCATTGTTGCCGGACATACGGGCCGGCAAGTGCTGGATGGGCTGCGCAGCGAAGGCATCGCAGCCGACTTTGTGGAAGCCGCGCATGGTGAAACGCGGCTGGCTATTACGGTGCTGGGGTCATCGCCCAGCACCCAGACCGAGCTCATCGAGGCGGGGCCAGAAGTCACCCGCGATGAGCTTGCGGCGCTGCGCCGCAAAGTAATGACCCTGGCGCGAAGCTCCGCCTGGGTCTTGTTCTCGGGCAGCCTGCCGCAAGGCTGCCCTGCTGGACTGTACGCCGAGCTGATTGCTCTGGCGAAGGCGCAAGGTGCGCGCACCGCGCTTGATGCAAGCGGCGAGGCGCTCGCACTAGGGCTGCAAGGTGGGCCGGACCTCGTGAAGCCTAACGCAGAAGAGGCAGCCCGCTATGCCGGGGTTACCGAGCTCACCCCGGATATTGCTAAGGTGGCTGCTGCACAGCTAGTAAAAGCCGGTGCAAAGCTTGCCGTTATCTCTCTCGGTGAGGATGGTGCTATAGCTGCATCAGCAGATAGCTTATACCGCGTAAAGGTTCCTGCCGTCTCCGTCGTAAGCCCACTCGGCAGCGGAGATGCGATGGTAGCAGGTATGGTAGCAGCTGCTCTGAAACACCCGAGTGACATTGAGGAGATTCTAAGGCAAGGTGCCGCATGCGGAACTTCAGCAGCGCTTCACCCTATGGCCGGTTTCCTATCAACAGAAGATGTAACCAAACTGGAGCAGCAAATATCTGTTCATCAGGAATGAACGGATATTCCTGTTTCCGTAACCTTTCTATCTTTGGTCTCGTTTATTAAAATGTAACGACGTCAATACACGAAAGGGTAGTGATTTCATTGATGAATCGAAAAAAGGGGTGGCGTTCTCAGGCGCTGACTTTATCACTTGCCGCCATTATGGTGTTTCCCATCGCAGCCAATATATCCACAGACGACGCTTCAGCAGCCGTTAAAAAATATCCGGTTATCTCTCAACCCTTTAAGATCAAAGGGGAAAGTTCTCGCATTGGCACGATCAACAAGAATGGTTCAACGTACATTGCATTACGGAGTCTAAACACCTCGTTAGGATTAAAGACGAAGTACGTTCCTTCTACCCAGCTCGTTCAAGTGACGGGGAGAGAACGTACAATGGAAATTAGTCTCCAAAATAGTTCTTACGTTCTGAACGGCCAGCCCGTTTTAGGCCCCGAGGTTATCCTGCAAGGCGGCACGACGTATCTTCCGCTCCGTTTCTTGTCAGAGAGCTTCGGTTACGAGGTAACGTACGAGAATAAATCAAAGACCATCGGACTTAAAGCCATATCGGAAAATGCGCTCTCCATTACTGCGGAAACAATCGGAGCAGACGGTGAGGACAAATCTCTGCTTGTGTTCTACCCTGTCTTGTCTGGGTATAAAGATGCCGAGGTACAGCAAAAGATCAACAAGTTTCTGAAAAAAGAAGCTGACCGTTTCGTTTCAGCTGGATCAAAACAAATGGACCCTGTCGTTAAAGAAAACAACGCTCAGTTGGCTAAAGATCCAAATGCTTCAATCCGGCGCCCGAGCTTCGATGGACGATTTACCGTCACTTATAACGAAAAGGGACTGCTAAGTCTCTACGCTGATTACTCCGTCTACTTAGGAGGGGCACACAGTGATACTGCTCGCGAAGCCTATACCTTCGACCTCTCGACAGGCGACCTGCTCACATTGAAAGAGGCCGCAGGCGGCGAGTCGGATTATGTTACGATCATCAATCAGCAAATAAAGAAACAAATCGCGGATCGCAAACTGCCTCTAATTGCACCGTTTAAGACAATTGAACCAGATCGTGATTTTTTCCTAAGCAGTGATGGAATTGTTATCTACTTCACGCAATACGAGTACACCTCCTTCGGAGATGGCATGCCAAAGTTTGTTATCCCCTATTCCGCCTTTACAAAACGCTGAGGGATTAGATTAAGAACCTTGATCTACCCGTAGTTCTTCAAAATATGGTATTCAAATTCCTATACTTTTTAACACAAACAAAAGGCCTCCAGGGGCCTTTTGTTTGTGTATGAAGTGTGGACTAGCTTGCTTTCACCTGACCTGAAGTCTAAAATAAACAAGAAACTATATGTATGCGCATGAAAGTAAAGGATTAAAAAACCGCTGCGTTGCTTAATCCATATAGGTGTAATAATAGTAAGAATCTATTAACGGAGGGATAATTTATGACCATTACTCACTTGCAAGATACAGTAACCCTTAACAACGGTGTGAAAATGCCTCAGCTCGGTCTTGGGGTATGGAAAGCGAAAGACGGAGAAGAAACTTACACTGCCGTTAAACATGCCATTCAACACGGATATCGTGCAATTGATACAGCTGCTGCGTACAAGAATGAAGAAAGTGTCGGAAAAGCGATAAAAGATTCCGGTGTACCTCGCGAGGAGCTTTTCATTACAACCAAAGTATGGAACGCAGATCATGGTTATGATGCTACCATTCGTGCTTTTGAAACCAGTTTAGAAAAGCTCGGTCTTGAATATCTCGATCTATATTTGATCCACTGGCCGGTAAAAGATAAATATAAAGATACATGGAAAGCACTCGAACGCCTATACAGCGACGGTAAAGTCCGGGCGATTGGGGTATGTAATTTTAATATTCATCATCTGGAAGATCTGCTGGGCGAAGCCAAAACGGTTCCTGCGGTCAATCAGTCTGAATTCCACCCGTATCTTACACAAGAACCGCTTCGTGAATTCTGCAAATCCAAAGGAATTCATTTCGAAGGCTGGTCACCACTTGGTAATGGGAAACTATTAGACAATGCTTTGATTCAGGAGATTGCAAAAAAATATAACAAAACAGCAGCTCAAGTTATCCTTCGCTGGCATTTGCAGAATGATGCGATTACTATTCCTAAATCTGTTACACCAAGCCGTATCGAAGAAAATGTAGCGATTTTTGACTTCGAATTGACTGCAGAAGACATGAATACAATCAACAGTCTGAACAAGGATGAGCGTACTGGCCCAGACCCAGATAACTTTAACTTCTAAATATACAGCCACAACGCATAAAATCGTTTACAGAGCATGCCCTTAAAGATGAATTTATTCTTTCACCCAGGAAATAATTTCATGTCTTTAAGGGCATGTTTTTTATCTGCTTACTGATTCTGATCTCTAGATTCATATATCTGTTTCACCCGCTCATAGTCTTCTTTCTCATTCATATTGATAAACATTTCTTCGATCTGCAAAGCAGGAATGCCCGTGACCAGTTCCAGCTCAGATTCGGTTACATAACGAACGGAAAGCTTAGAGAGTGTATCCCTTACCCTGCGATTATCTTCCCGAAGCTGGGTCTCAAGCGTATCTATCATGCTATGATGATACACTGCCGCCAGGGGATGAATCTGGCCCTTAATCTGCGGTACAAGAGCCTGAATTCCAGAATCAAGATCGACCTCCATTACCTCCACCATCGCAGATAATAATTCTGCACGAATCAAAGGAATATCACAGGAAGCAACCACATACAGATCGGCTTCTCCCCGAAGCATTCCTGCTTGAATCCCTGCTAGCGGGCCGCTCCCCGGATAGATATCTTTTACCTCTATATACTCAGAACCCATTTCTTCTCTGCTTACGGACCCTGTTGCAATATAGACTTTTGATGTCATGCTGGACAGCTCCCCCGCTATGATGTCTAGAACCCTGCTATTCCCAAGCTCGAGTACAGCTTTATCTGTTCCCATACGCCGGGATGCTCCGCCAGCGAGCACAATGCCTGCAATCTTCATCTGCCTAATCTCTCCGTTCTTAATAAAATAGAAGGGCTATGTTCCTTCTTAAAGATATTATATAACCTACAAGGGCCGCCTGCTGTTCACGTATTATCCACATCATTAACATCTTAGAATAAAAATAAATTGTATCCCCTTACAATTACGTGCTAAAGTGTAAACAAAACATGAATTTATGCCAAAAATATATGATTCCACCGAAAGGAATGGCTTACCTTTGCGTACGTCCTCTTTTTCGCAGCTGAAGCTGTATAATTTCTTTGTCTATGGGGCTATTGCGGTCTTTACCAGCTTCTTTCAGATTTATCTTCAAGACATTGGTCTGACGAAAATCGAGATCGGCAGCCTGATGGCCATTGGTCCTTTTGTTTCTCTGTTTGCTAACCCTTTCTGGGGGTATATGAGTGATCGTACTCAGAACATCCGTAAGACCGTACTTATTATGGTGGCGGGTACTCTGTTGTTTGTACAAGCTGTATTCCTAGCGCAGAGTTACAGTCTTATTTTTACGGCAATGATCTTTTACTATTTCTTTCAGAGTCCCTTATTTGCACAGACGAACAGTATGATTCTGACCTATATTGATGGAACAGACTATAAATTTGGTTCCTTTCGTCTATGGGGTTCCATGGGCTGGGCGTTCACTGCCATTATAGCAGGGCCGATCATGGACAGGCTCGGAGATTCCCAAATGTCCCTAGTCTTTAGTGTTCTGCTCATTACAGCCTTTGGATTTGCGCTTCTTCTGCCACGTCTTAAGCGATCATCTGATGCACCGATTGTTACCATGCGCGGATTCTCTCAGGTTATCATGAATCCCTATTTCATGACATTCGTGATTCTTGGGATTCTTGTGTCCATTCCAAATGCCATGAATAGTTCGTTTATGTCTTTGTACATTACCGAACTTGGCGGAAGCAAACAAATGGTAGGTCTCGCTGTATTTATGTCCTCTATTCTGGAGATTGCTGTGTTTCTATTATTTGACCGTTTTCTGAAACGGAAAATGACCGTCATGCTCGCTTGTCTCACGATCGTCAGTCTGCTCTTTGCGCTGCGTTGGGAACTGATGGCACTGGCAACCACTCCGATGCAGATTGCCTTTATCCAGCTGCTACATGCCGTTACATTTGGCGGATATTTTTATGTAGGAACTCAGCTGACCATGCTCTTCATTCCAAAACCATACCGGTCCTCTGGACAAGCGCTCTACACGCTCTCCTGGAGTGGAATTTCAGGTGTGATCGCCGGCATATTTGGCGGTTTTATGTTCCAGAACTTTGGAGCGTCCGTTATGTATCAGGTTGGCGTATTCATGGCTGCTGTGGGAACAATCGGTTTTGGTATGATGTACTATATTGTACGTAGATACGGTTACCAGCCTCCGCTTCCATCAAGCTACAATGTCAAAATCTAATATAAATTAAGTTGTTATCCAAATCGTAAAGGGTAGGAATGGGATGAAAATAATTCAACCCATTCCTGCCCTTTTATGGAATCAAAACCTTATTTCCAAGATAGTTCTTCTAGAAAAGAACTCACTGCCTTATAAAAACCTTCTGGATCTTCCAAATGAACCCCATGCCCGCACTCTTCAAAAAGAGTAAGCTTAGTATTAACCCTGCGTTCTGCCATAAGTACAGCCTGATCTTTATCTAGAACGAAGCTTTTACCTCCATTGATTAGTAAAGCAGGGCAGACTGTGTTCATCCATTCTTTCCACCAATCTCCGTTCAGTAGCTGTTGTGAAATAGGTATTCCTTTCAGATCGGCTCGAAGTCCCCACCCTATTTCATTTTCATATATACTCTCCATAAAATAGTCAATGCTCTTCACTCCGTTATTTTCCAACAACTCTCGCAACTCTTTCAGGGAACCTGAATGTTTCGGCAGAGACCTCGTAAACGACATATCATTGTTTATGACTGCTCCAATGTCTTCTATAATTAAAGCTTTTACGAGTTCGGGGTATTGTGCTGCAAACTGGTATGCGTTAGCTCCACCAAGTGAATGACCAAGGATGGTAACTTGCTGCCCATGAAGCTCGCTCTGAATGAATCGATAGATGTCCTCTATATAACTTTCTCTTGTATACTCTCCAACTGGAGGGTGATCACTCCACCCATGCCCACGTTGGTCGAGACATAGAACACGCCAACCTGTTAACCGGGGAGCCAACTCAGAGAATGTTTTAGCATCTCCCATATGCCCATGCAGCATAATAAGATAACGATCCCCTTCACCGCCATAATCTAGATACGATAGCCGTAATGGTCCTGATTTAAAATATTTTCTACTGAGCAACTGATTTCTATTCTGTTGATCCATATACTATTTCCTCCAATAGATAAGAATTCTGGTTCTTATCAACAAAATAACAGATAATAGTGACAGAAATAGTCATTATTAAGATAATAAAGGATGAATTTCATGTCTAAATCTAAAAGGCTTTTGGAATTGATGTTGACTGTAAACCAGAAGCGAGCCTTTACGGTAGGAGAACTTGCTGGTGAATTTGGAGTATCCAAACGTACTATACTTCGAGATCTTCAAGAGCTGAGTGAACTTGGCGTTCCTCTTTATTCAGAAGTAGGGCCGCATGGGGGTTACCGCATGTTGCAAGACCGAATGCTTCCACCCATTGCTTTTTCCGTGGAGGAATCTGTTGCAATTTTTTTTGCCGTGCACGCCCTTCGCTATTATAATTCTCTTCCATTTGAGTCAGAAACCGTCTCAGCTTTAGGGAAATTTTATAACTTTATGCCGCAAGATACGCGAGATCGCATTGACCAAATGAAAAACAGAGTTGATTTTATTACACCTAAACGGACAGCTCATGCCCCTCACCTCACCCTTATACTGGATGCAGCAATCTATCAAAAAACATTGTGTGTAGAATATGACTCGCAAACCAAGTGCTCTATCCGCCAAATTCAGCCTCTGCGAATCTATGCAAGAAACGGACATTGGTACTGCTTGGCCTATTGTTACAAAAAACAAAGTAATCGTGTATTTCGCTGTGACAAAATGAAGTCTGTTACTTTCTCACCCGTTAAGTCAAAACATCAGAGCGGAGCTTTCACCTCTACACAGAGGGCTAAAGAAAAGCCTTTACCGCAGATGGATTCTGTCTCCATTCGTGCAGAACTGACTAGCAGAGGAGTTGAGCGATGCGAAGCCGAGCCATGGTCAGAACCGCAGCTTTATATCAGGGAAGACCAGACAGGCTGGCTCGAAGGAGTGATCCAGAAGAAAGACCTCCCTTATTTTGTTCAGTTTTTTATTGGTTTAGGTGATGACGTCCGCATCATAGAATCTTCTGAACTTGAAAAAGTCATACGTCTCCGTTTAGCTGAGCTTGTCATAAAGTACAACAAACATATAAATGCAGTGTAAAAAAAAGCCCCTTCTCTGTCAGAAACAGAAAGGGGCTTATTTATGTTTTCTTATGCTTTTGGAAGACGGAAGGAACTCTTCAGAGATACTACCCGGTTAAATACCGGTTTTCCTGGCTCTGAATATTTAGGATCCACATTAAAGTATCCATGACGGAAGAATTGGAACTTATCTTGCGGTTTCGCATCTTTCATGTTTGGCTCCACAAAACCTTGAACAATCGTAAGCGAATTTGGATTTAGCTCATCAAGGAATGATTTCTCCACAGGTTCCCCTGCTTCCTTCTCTTCCTCAATCTCATTATCGCTTTCCGGTTCTTCTTTGTTAATAAGCGGTTCGAACAAACGGAATTCCGCAGGAATTGCTTGAGTCGCTTCTACCCAGTGAATCGTTCCTTTTACTTTACGGCCGGTAAATCCAGAGCCGCTCTTCGTTTCAGGATCATAGGTACAGTGGATCTCCACAATGTTACCTTCTTCATCTTTAATCACATCGTTGCACTTAATAAAATAAGCATGTTTCAGGCGAACTTCGTTCCCTGGGAACAAGCGGAAGTATTTACTTGGCGGATTCTCCATGAAATCTTCACGCTCAATATAAATCTCACGGGAGAAAGGAATCTCACGTTTACCCATCTCTTCATTCTCTTGGTTATTCTCTGCTTCAAGCATTTCGACTTGACCCTCTGGGTAGTTGGTAATTACCACTTTGATCGGATCAAGTACAGCCATCGTACGCGGTGCCTTCAGTTTCAAGTCTTCTCTGATAAAATGCTCCAGCATTCCGAGATCAACCAGTCCTTGGCTCTTCGAAATTCCGGTCTCATAGACAAACTCGCGCAGTGCTTCTGGTGTATAACCACGGCGGCGCAGACCAGAAATCGTCGGCATCCGCGGATCATCCCATCCGTCTACATGTTTCTCATCAACGAGAAGTTTCAGCTTCCGTTTGCTCGTTACGGTTTGAGCGAGATTGAGACGGCCAAACTCATATTGATGCGGCTTCGCTTCCAGTTCACAATGCTCAATCACCCAGTCATAAAATGGACGTTGGTCCTCAAACTCCAGAGAGCAAAGAGAGTGAGTGATTCCTTCAATTGCATCTTCTATAGGATGAGCAAAGGTATACATCGGATAGATGCACCACTTATCCCCTGTGTTATGATGCGGGATGTGAGCAATACGGTAAATAATAGGATCGCGCAGATTGATATTCGGCGAAGCCATGTTGATTTTGGCACGAAGCACACGCTCTCCGTCTTTAAACTCTCCGTTACGCATACGAGTGAACAGATCGAGGTTCTCTTCCACACTGCGATCCCGGTAAGGGCTGTTTGTACCCGGTTCTTTCAAGGTTCCGCGCATTTCACGGATTTGATCTGGGCTGGAATCATCCACATAAGCAAGTCCCTTTTTGATAAGGATTACAGCGCGGTTGTACATTTCTTCAAAATAGTCGGATGCAAATGGATTCTCTTTCCACTCATATCCAAGCCATTTTACATCCTCACGGATGGAGTTTACGTACTCCGTATCTTCTTTAGCTGGGTTCGTATCGTCAAAACGCAGATTTGTCGTCCCGCCGAATTCCTCAGCGAGGGCAAAGTTAATCCAAATCGCTTTGGCATGTCCAATATGAAGGTAACCATTGGGTTCCGGAGGAAACCGGGTCACCACTTCTTTTACTTTTCCTGTACGAAGATCCTCAGAGATCACATTTTTTATGAAATTGGAGGGTGTTAACGGCTTCTCCATGATGATCAACCTTTCTTTACGTAATAAGTTCTGTAGTTCAAAAAATACCTTCTATTAAATATACCTTTTCAGGCGTTATTCAGCAATAATATAGGATAACGAGGAACGGTAAGCTGCAATCATATCCATTATAGAGGGGACCGTAGCAGAGCAGTATACCCCATATGATCAGCATTCCCAAGTTATTAGGTACAGATAACCTGAAGCAAGCGAATTATTCATAAATCGATTGAACTTCCATCTCTTAAAATAGGATAATTACAGCATCTCTCGCCTTTTGACGACAAGCTTAATATAAGGTAGCATGAAGGAAATGAGGTGTTAAAGGAGTATTAGTTATGAAAGCGATGAAGCTGCCCAAAGAACAAAAAGATCAAATGATACGATTAATTCAAGCTTATTTCGAAACAGAACGCGGAGAAACCATTGGTGATTTGGCGGCAGATGGAGTTCTCGATTTTTTCATGACACAGCTCTCACCCTATGTATACAATCAAGCTTTAAGCGACTGCCGAGTATTATTGAATCAGCGAATGATTTCACTAGAAGAGGATGTTTACGCTCTAGAGAAAAGCATCAAATTATCTCGTTGATTTTGCTTTTTAAGTTGGTCTTACTCTCATATATGTTCTTTTACTTTGATTTCTATGATCTTAATTAGAAGGAAGGTTTGATCATGTTTGCGTACAAGTTAGATGATGATATTGAACTGAAGCCCCTGTCTATGGAGCATACGGGAGCTTTGTATAGTTTGACTGATAAGTCTCGTGAGCGGCTGCGGGAATGGCTTCCCTGGGTGGATAATGTAACCGAAGAAACACATACCGTTCAGTTTATCAAAAATGCGATTCGCCAAGCGGCGGATAATGGCGGCTTTACTGCAGGAATTTGGGTAAAAGGTGAACTTGCCGGTGTCATCGGTTTTCATGAAATCGACTGGCATAATCGTACCGTAGGTATTGGTTATTGGCTTGGGAAAGTTCATGAGGGGCAAGGAATTATGAGCTCAGCTTGCCGCGCTCTGGTTGATTATGCCTTGATTGATCTAGATCTAAACCGTGTGGAGATTCGCTGTGCTACGAGCAACCATCGCAGTCGCGGGGTTCCCGAAAGACTCGGATTTGTTTTGGAAGGTATTATCCGTCAAGCAGAGAAATTACCGCTCGGTTATGTAAACCATGCTGTATACGGCATGCTCCAAAGTGAGTGGAAATTACTTCGTTAATCAGCATCGCTTACGTTTCCTACATAATAAAGATGAATTCTGATGTACACAGGCATTTTGCTAACCCGCTCGGTTAGGCAGAATGCTTTTTATATACTATCTTGTCTTAAGGCTGCATTCAGTCCACACAAATGAGAAAGAGGCTGACCTAGGCAATTAGGTTAACCTCTTATCGGTATGGTGGCAGTTATAGCATGTACCGCATTAAAATGTCGTCAACATATGCACCTGCGATGTAGAACTCTGAACTGAGCCTTCCCTCTTCCACGAACCCATACTGTTTATAGAAAGCAAGTGCAGCATGATTGCTGGATAAAACGCGCAGACGAAGTTTACGGATTCCTTCATGTTTTGCATGTTCGATCATCGAGTCCATAAGTGATTTGCCGATCCCCTGCCTCTGATAAGCCGGATGCACCGCAATATGAATCTCATATACATGATTGTTGCTGAGCAAGGAGGTTGGCGGCCTAAAGCCAATATATCCACAAAGCTTGTTATCCTTCAGAGTAATGAACTGATTTCCTGGCGGTGATGCCAGTAAATATTCTTCTTTTGATTTCCAAAGTACGGGTGCAGGTGCATTACGCTCGTTCCATACTAGAGCATCCAGTTCCATCAGCTGCGCTGCATCCTGGAGGTTCGATCTGCGCACCGTCAGAGCTTCTCTGGTTACTACCATCTGCGATCTACCTTTCTGCTTCTGCTTGCAAGTGAATCAATTTCATAACGTATTTCATAACGTTGATTCAGGTGAAATGTATTTTTCCTATTCTACCACATGCTATACATCACACGACAATACAGTAAGATATTCGAGTTATTTTGTGTTAAAACATGACACTTTCCGACTTCTTTCCTATCCTTTAGGATAATTCTGTCATAAGGTTTCGTAAAGCAAAGTTTCTGCATACGCTGGTATGATTGATGTGCAAAAAAGCAAAAAAAGCACCTGTAAACAGATTTTGATCTGTTCACAGGTGCTTAAAACTATCTTGTGAAAATTTTTAATTCCTGATGTTTCACCCTATATAAAGGCGGGTAATGAAGATCAAGGCATTATGAGACAGGCAAATGACCTCCTCCACATGCCATATCATGGACCACTCCCGAAAATCCGTCATGAACAGGTTTCGTTCCCCCGAACCTGGCCATGACGGATTTTTTTATATTCCTGAATCCAATTCATAATATGAAATTAACTTCCTGCGTTTATTTTGCATAATGTAAGTTATTATTCAGTAAGAGACTGCATTGCTGCTGGAGTCGAACCCACTTGAGGCTCTGTCTCTTCTGTCGTTACTGATGTAGTACTAGCTGGTTTGTGGAGATAAACAGCATAATATGCCGCAGCTACAAAGATAGCTCCGCCCACCATATTTCCAAGCCAGACTGGAATAAAGTTCATGAGATACTGCCCCCAAGTAAAGTGCCCTTCAAAAATCGCTGCGGGAATAAGAAACATATTAGCCACCACGTGCTGAAAACCTAAAGCGACAAAAGCCGTTGTCGGAATCCAGATCCCAACAATCTTAGCACTCATTGAATCCGCAGCATAAGCAAGCCAAACGGCTAAAGCGACCAGCCAGTTACAGCCAATACCAGAAACAAATGCTTGAAGAAAGGAATCCTCCATTTTATGTCCTGCCAAATCCACCACTTTATCAAGGTATACACCTTGGCCGGTCAAACCAAGCACATGACCAAACAAGTAAGCTACAAAAACAGCTCCTACAAAGTTTGAGAATGTAACCAAAGTTAAATTCCAACATACTTCTCGCGTTGTAATTTTGCGTGCCAACCGAGCAATCGATAATGCCATCATATTTCCAGTAAGCAGCTCCCCGCCTGCAATCAAGACTAGTGTAAGTCCGATCGGGAAAACAAGAGCTCCAATCAGTCCACTCATACTCCCCCATGCTTCAGGGGCCGCAGCAACCACTCGTATATACAATAGATATCCTAAAGCAATGTACGCACCTGCTAAAAAACCTAAAATCAGAACCACTATAGCGGGATTATGTGCTTTATGCTTGCCCGTATCCGCTGTTAACTCAGCAACTGCTGCCGGTTTTAATGCTGCCATAGTCGGGATAACTTCCTTTCACCTATAAATTAAGTGCCTTAAGCTTATTGTAAATCCTCCTCAAACTCAAGTTTGTTATTAAAATCACAAGTTCAATATTTTCCTAATTTCTGTTCATATTACGGCATAAAAAAACCATCCATACAATGATGTACGGATGGCCGGAAGTTCTTGTTATACAGATACTGTCTCTTTTGTTAATACAGGCTCTAGTGCTGCTTGTCCTGCTGTGTTAAGGAAATTCCAAGGTTTATTGTAGTGAGGCTGGAAGAAAAAGTCGATAAAGGCCAGCTGATCCACCGTCATTTCATTCTGAATGCATACGGAAATGGTATTGATTGACTGTGTTAGATCGGCTTCACTCATCATCTGAGCACCCACAATTCGGCGGGATTCTGTCTCATAGATGACTTTTATAAGGACTTTCTCTGCAGTAGGCATAAACTCAGGACGATAACTATCTTCGATGGTAACCGCTTGGACGGCCATACCTGCCGATTTTGCCGCAGCTTCCGTTACTCCCGTTCCTGCAATATTCTGCTTATAAATTTTGATTCCCGATGTCCCTTGAGTACCCATATATGGCATCGTAGGGTTTACCAGATTTCGAGCTATAAGCATGCCCATGCGAACCGCATTTGTTGCTAGTGGAATATAAGCATTCTGACGAGTTGGATTATAATAGATGGCTGCGCTGTCCCCTGCTGCGAAGATATCAGGATTGCTTGTGCGCATATAACGATCAACAAGGATCGCTCCATTTGGCATCATATCCACTTTACCCTGGAGTAGAGCTGTGTTCGGACGGAATCCAATACAGAGGATAACGAGATCCGTAGGGTATTCTCCTTTATCGGTTACGACCGCAGTAACCTTTCCATCCTTCCCTTCAAATCGGCTTACTTTCTCACCAAGCACAATCTCAATTCCTTTATCCGTAAGCGATTTTTGGATACGATCCGTAAATTCAGCATCGAGATATTTACTTAGAATCCGATCTTCCGCATCGATTAGAGTAACTTCTTTTCCATTCATTTGAAATGCTTCGACGAGCTCAATACCGATGTATCCTGCACCGACGACGGTCACATGACGTACATCTTTTGATTTCTCGATAATCGTGTTGGAATGATTATAATTTTTGCACAGGAGTACGTTGTCTAGTCCAACGCCTTCAAAGTTTGGAATAATAGGCCAAGAACCGGTTGTCATAATCAGTTTATCGTACGTGTCCGTAATTTCCTCGCCTGTTTCTAAGTTGCGTGCTGTCAGCTTGTGCCCCTCTGTGTCAATGTCTGTAACTTCATGCAGCATTTTTGTTTCGACGCCAAGTTCCTTCAGCTGCTCTGGAGAAGAGTAAAACAACCCATCCGGGTCTTTCACTACCCCGCCAACATACAGCGCAATACCGCAAGATAGAAAAGAAATATTATCATTGCGCTCGTATACCGTAATCTGAGCTTCGGGGTAAAGTTTAGCCGTATTCACAATAGCCGCCGTACCTGCGTGTGTACATCCAACAACAGCAATTTTCATAATAAAGTTCCTCCTAAAGTTAATTGATCTAAAATCACTTCGAATTTTATTTGTGAAAACTTTCACTAATCTAGCTATAAAAAATTCATGGATAGGTGTTCGATTCCGCCTGACGATTTTCTATAGATCCTCAGGCATCGGTTTGAATTGTGATTTAATTCACTAATGTTTATATCCTGATTATAATGTGACATTTTTCACATTGCAAGCCCAAATTTGCAAAACCTAAATAAGTCACGATGAAGCAGCAGACTCATCTCAAGCAGAGGTTGTCGTTGTAAACCAAAAAGCATCATGGACTAACCCATGATGCTCTCCTATATTTATTTTCAAGGGAATCATTGATGAACTCTAAGCAATTATTATAGCAACTTTTCAATAAGTGCTGTCATTTCTTCCGGAGATTGTTTCGGTTCAAAACGCTCCACAACTTCCCCGTTACGATCTACTACAAACTTCGTAAAGTTCCACTGAATATCGCTGCTCTCTCCGCTTCCAGGTTGTTGCTCTTTTAGGTATTGGAAGATAGGGTGTGTATTCTTTCCGTTTACATCAACCTTAGCAAAGACGGGGAAACTTACACCGTAGTTGATTTGGCAAAATTCTTCGGCTTCTTCACTCGAACCCGGTTCTTGTCCACCAAACTGATTGCACGGGAACGCAAGAACGACCAGCCCTTGGTCTTTATAACGATCATATATCTTTTGTAAATCCCCATACTGCGGAGTTAGTCCACACTTACTGGCTGTATTAGCGATAACGACTACCTCGCCTTTATACTTCTCTAGTGAGACTTCCTGATTTGTTGGTGTCACTGCTTGATACGAATAAATTGACATATTTTATTCCTCCTTTTTCTTACTATGTGTTTCTAGTGTTTCTAGTACTCTATACTATACCCTTTATCCTTCCCTTCAAAATTCTCTATGTAACTCCATACTCCCTGCAATAACAAAAAAACAAAGACCAAGGATACTTCCTTGGCCAAAATACTCATCGAACGAACCTGGGTTCACCTCATCCCACCGTCCTGCTAAACACCATTTCCATAGATGAATTTGCCGTCCCTTAATGTAGCGAAAATCGAAATGTCTTTAATTCGAATCGGCTCCACCTCGGTCGGATCTTCCTCTAGAATGACGAAGTCTGCTCTTTTTCCGCTTTCAATCGTTCCTGCCTCTGCTTCTTCAAAATTCAGTTCTGCACCATAACTCGTCATCGCTCGCAAAGCCGTCAGTGCATCAATTCTTTGCTCCGCACCTAATACTTTGCCGCTGCTGGTTACCCGATTCACTGCGGTCCATACTAAAAATAAAGGCGAGATGGGAGTTACAGGGCAATCGGAATGAAGAGTGAACAGAAGCTTAAGCTCCTTTGCCTCTGCAAGCGGACTAATTCGAGCCGCACGCTGCGGTCCAAGAAACAGCTTCTCGTGCCGATCTCCCCAGTAATAAACGTGATTGATAAAAAAGGAACCTGCTACCCCGAGTTTTTGCATACGCTCCAGATCTTCTTTGGTAGCTGTCTGAACATGCTCGATCCGGTGCCGATGGTCACTGCGTGGACTCGATGTCAATGCATATTCAAATGCTTCTAATATGGAACCAATGGCCCGATCTCCGTTCCCATGGATTGCGATGCGGAATCCTTTATCATGCCATTCCTTCACTTCTCTATTTAATTGTTCTTGCGGTTTAATGAGTTCACCATACCGCTCGGTATCACAAAAGTACGGCTCTCGAAGTGCACCAGTCAGTCCTTGAATTGATCCATCTTGAAACAGTTTCACGCTGTCGAGCGAAGCTCTGCCTCCCGATCGTTCACGGAGGTAAGCATCGACCTCGCCTGCTGTCATGGATTTCAGTTTTTCATCTTGGTTCAGCTTATCACTGGATATCATGAGCTTCATGCGAAAGGGAATGGCTTCTTTTTCAATTGCTTTCATACATAAATCAATATCATCTATATCCATACTTATACCCATTTTGGCATCCGTAGATGTTGTAATTCCCTGAGCAGCATAAGTATTAGCCTCATCTCGAAGCAGGGAGAGAACTTCTTCTTCACTGGGTCCCGGCAGGTGAGAGCCAACAAGCATTGTCGCCCCTTCATAGAGAATGCCATTTAATTGTCCGCTGTCATCCCTCCCGAGGCGACCTCCCGTTGGATCCTGCATGGAATCACTAATACCTGCTATAGATAAAGCCACTGAGTTCGCCACACATAGATGTCCCGAGATGTGATATACCACAACCGGATGGTCCGGGGCAGCTGCGTCGAGATCTGCTTTTGTGGGATGCTTCATATCGAGTAAAGATGTATCGTCATACCCGAAACCTACAATCCAGGTATCTTTTCCAACTTCAGATGCCTTTTCAGAAATTCGCTTCTGAATATCAGCAATCGTTTGATTCAGCGGGCTTTTGCAATCAATGAATCGTTTCAGCATAATAGCACTGATTAAGTGATTGTGTGTTTCAATAAACCCGGGAAGTACCGTTTTCCCTTGAAGATCAATAACCGCATTGTCGTCAGTGAGTGTGATTTCTTCCCGTGCAGGATTCTTCTCTTTCCACAAGGCGCTGATTTTACCGTTCTTTACACCAATCGCCCCTGCTTTATTGTTATCACCATCTAAGGTCAGCACATTTGCATTGATGAACAACAGATCAAGTTCTATCATTTCTAAAAAAGCCTCCAGTCAATAAGCTCGAAATATCTGCAAAATCCAGTTCACTTACTATGCCCAAAATAAAACAACTCATGATTTAGCTTGAATCTTCCAAATATTGACGAATGAATTCCTCGGCTGTGCAGGAATGCATATTGTCAGCGACTATAACAGAGCGGAACTCGCTTACTGGATCGGCAAGCCTTATTGGGGACACGGCTACGCTACTGAGGCGGTACAGCGTATGATGGAGTATGGATTTAATGAGCTGAAGCTAAACCGAATCTGGGCTGCTGCCTTAGCACGAAATCCTGCTTCATCCGCGGTTATGCAGAAGAATGGTATGAATTATGAAGGAAAGCTTGTACAACATATCAAGAAGTGGGAAGAATACGAAGATGTCGTCTATTACGGTATGACGTTAAGCGAATATGAAACGGCTCTACGTTAAAAATAAAAGAGGCAGATATCAACTTATCTGCCTCTTTTCTATATTTTATTTAGAATGTAATTGTTAAATCTATCATGAGTGCATCGTTAGATGGTTACTGTACCCCGCATTTCCTCTGCCCTAGCGTTCCGTTCCTCAGCTGTCATTCTAGGGCATGTAAAACATTTGCGATTCTTCCCATCCGATACTCGGTAGAACTCGCAGCAGGCATCCTTCATTCGAAACGGTTCTTCTGCATTTAGCGGATTCTCTATATATACAGGCTCCAGATCAAATGGATTCTTTCTCAAATTAAATATATCAGAACTAAAACTTTGCACGGACTCTAAGTCTGCTGTCAAATACTCTGCAAGATCCTGCTCCCCGCAGGAGAGTCCTCCCTTAAATAGATCAACATAATATATGAGGACACCCGGTAACTGCTTCCATAACGCTAAAACAGGTACTCTGCCCGCCGCAGCCAATCCCTCTATAATTGGAGCAAGCGTTCTAACATAGAACTGCTCCAGCATCTGTCTACGTTCAGCTGCGTCGGCGTGGTTCACAAGTTTACGTTCATCTATCTTGTGGAGCACAAAAGATAACTGCGGCGCACCCGAAGCATGGGGTGACAACTGTATACTTAGGTTCGTGAGGGATAGATCCACATAGGTACCGCACTTCGATATCATATAATGAGCAGCTGCAAGCAAACCACGAACCGTATGCATGACATACACCGCAGCTACTCCTATCGTCTCTGCCTGAAGATGGCGCTGATAAATCTCAAGCCATGGTTTACCATATTCCGGACGAATCAGCTCAAGTAAGCTAATGTCTCTTACCGATTCAGAGGAAGGCTTTGTGTGAATTCCCCCGTATTGAGCAAGTACAGCATAATCTAGCGCCATCTTCTTCTCCCCACTTTCTGCTTTAGACGATTCAAATTAATCTATTTATTAAATCTAAACACCAGCAACCTGTCGTACTTGGGACTCTATTGAACTTTCCACACCGATCATTCCGCTGTTCTCCTTACCTGCAAGGGCATATGGCAGACAGAGCGGAACTCCTGTCCGAGGATCTGTTACAATGTCAGCCTCAATCCCGAATACTTCTCTCAGTACATCTGGCGTCATTACTTCCTTTGGGGTTCCTGTTGCAGCGGCCTTCCCCTGCTTGATTGCAATCATATGATGTGCATAACGGGATGCATGATTCAGATCATGAACAACCATGACGATCGTGCGTTTTGCCGTAACATTCAGTTCCTCAAGTAACTGCAGCACTTCAAGCTGATGGGCCATGTCAAGGAAGGTGGTCGGTTCATCCAGAAAAAGAATATCTGTGTCTTGAGCCAGTGCCATAGCAATCCAGGCACGCTGACGTTGGCCACCTGACAACTGATCGATAGGACGGTCGTGAAACTCCTGAAGACGAGTAGACTCAATGGCCCATTCAATCATCTTCTTATCCTCTGCTTGCAGTGAGCCAAAGCCTTTCTGATAAGGAAAACGTCCATAAGATATAAGCTCAGTTACCGTAAGACCTTCCGGCGCAGTTGGATTTTGCGGAAGAATTGCTAATTGTTTCGCCACTTCCCGAGTGGACTGCTTATGAATGGATTTTCCGTCGAGCAAAACTCGGCCTGTTTTTGGCTGCATTAGACGAGCCATTGTTTTAAGAATGGTAGACTTCCCAGAGCCGTTCGCACCTACAAGTGCTGTAATTTTGCCTTGAGGGATTTGTATATTTAGATCATCAACGATTAAACGGTTTTCATAAGCAATGTTTAGTCCTGCAGTTTCCAGGCGAAACATAAAATCATCTCCTCCACTTGATTGAAAAATATATCCCTGAAAAATTAACATCACATGATGTATGTATGTGTAATATGAAGTTCAGACGAACAACAAATGAAAAATGCATGATGATTTATTGTATTCTATTTAAAGATACTGATAATCATTATCACTTGTCAAGTCATCCTTTGTTAGTTTCTACTGCGGGTACACTTAATAAACACATAAAAAAGACTGTAGGCTAAACTAGGGTAGCCTAGTTTGTCTACAGTCTGAACACGCCCTCTTTTTAAAGGCGTGTTTTGATCTTTGAACCGCTTATTATCGAATTAACGTCCTCTTCGTCCGCTTGAGCGACCACGATCGCTGCTGCTCGAAGAACGACGGTTATCTCTGCTTTGAGATGATGAGCCGCTCCGACTGCTGCTTTGTGAGCTTCTTCCGCTGCTGTAACCGCCGCTGCTGGAACGTGATTTACTGCCGGCACCACTTGCTCCTTCTGAAGCGCGCCATGGACGATCGCTGTCCGCTCTCTTCTGCCCCGTACTGCCTCCAGAGCGTCCACTACTGCGCGGTTTGTCCGAAACTTGGCGCACAGACTCGCCGCTGCGCTTGCTTTCGCCCCGCTCTAGATCATAGAAGGCACCTTGCTGCCCGCGGCTTCTGCCTCGGCCATTACTAGATGAATCCTCATTCTTGCGTGACCCGCTGCGGCCCCCGCTTCTCCCGCCGCCTGCACGGCTGGCATCTCGTTTCGCATCGGGACGAACTCTGCGTGTTTCGCCTCCGCTGCCCCATGAACTTGTACCGTGAGCCAGCTTCTCAATCGTTCCCGTCTCGCCGGCGATACCGCTTTGCCATACAGCACGGTCAAGACGCTGCTCTGTTCCTTCTTCAATCTTTGCAATCTCCGGCTTGTCTTTCTGAGCAGCAAATGTGATTGCCAGCCCTTTGCCTCCCGCACGGCCTGTTCTTCCGATTCGGTGAATATAACTTTCCGCATCATGAGGAATATCGTAGTTAAATACATGCGTTACGCCTTCCACATCAAGACCTCGAGCTGCTACATCCGTAGCGACAAGAAGCTGCAGCTTGGCATTACGAAATGCTTTCATTACCGTCTCGCGCTTCGCTTGAGAGAGATCTCCATGCAGCTCGTCACTCGCATATCCAAGATCCTGCAGCGCCTCATTAAGAACGGATGCACGACGTTTCGTACGGCAGAAAATAATACCGAGATATGGGCGATATTGCTCAATTGCCCCGATTAGTGCTTCTTGTTTCGTACGATCCGTTACTTCTACCACTAACTGACGGATTTGTTTTACAGGAATAACATTGCTGGATTGTACTTTAACATCAACAGGTTCTTTCATGTAAGCACGAGCCAGTTTACGAATACCCGCAGGCATCGTTGCGGAGAACAGCATCGTTTGACGTTTATAAGGGAGTGCTTTAATGAGCATCTCTACGTCATTAAGGAATCCCATATGAAGCATTTGATCTGCTTCGTCTAGAACCAGCATTTTCACTTTATCAAGCACTAGCGTTCCGCGGCCTAAATGATCTAGCAGTCTTCCCGGCGTACCAATGATGATCTGTGCTCCGCCTTTAAGTTTGTGCAATTGTTTCTCCACATCTTGTCCACCGTAAACCGCGAGAACCCGGATATCTTCTCTTGATTCCGTCAGCTTCTTCGCTTCAGTTGTAATTTGTAGAGCAAGCTCCCTTGTAGGGGCAACTATCAGTGCTTGCGGTGAACGATCTTCCGCGTTAAGACGCTGCAGGATCGGCAGCATAAAAGCGAACGTTTTTCCTGTTCCTGTCTGTGCCTCCGCAATAATATCCGATCCTTGGAGCAGAATCGGAATTGATTTTTCTTGTACCGGTGTCGGTACCGCAATTCCCTGCAAACGCAGAGCTTCATTCCATTCGGGCAGAATGCCCAACTTATCAAAACCTACCAAATTTTTCACCTCATGGTTTTATTTCAAACTATTTTATATTCGTCTACCTTAAGCAACATGATAAGCAATTATTCTACTTCATGAACCGGCGCATCATAACAGACCCGGTCTTGGAAGGATAACGAAATTTAATATCAAAAGCATTGGTTTGCTTAAGGATACTTTTCATATGTGAGAATGCAGTGAAGCTGTACTCTCCGTGATAATTGCCCATGCCGCTCTCCCCTACGCCGCCAAATGGCAAATATGGTGTAGCTATATGCATAAGTGTATCATTAATAGACCCTCCACCAAAAGGTATTTGTTCAACAATTCGGTCTTGAACAGACTGATTGACCGTAAAGAGATACAAAGCGAGCGGTTTTGGCCTAGCATTTACTACATCTATCACTTCGTCCAGGTGCTTATAGGTCATCATCGGTAAAATGGGGCCGAATATTTCTTCCTGCATGATTGGACTATCCCAGGACACTTCATCCAGCAAGGTCGGTGCTATTTTCAGCGATTCAGGGTCTGTCTCTCCCCCAAGAACAATGGAACCGTTCGTGAGAAAAGATTGTAATCGTTCAAAATGTCTAGGAGAAACAATTCTTCCGTAATAATCACTTAACAGTGGTTCCTTACCGTAGAATTGTTTGATCGCTTTTTCATATTCCGTGACAAATGCATCTCTTACACTCTCATGAACCAGTAAATAATCAGGAGCGATACATGTTTGCCCGCTGTTTGTCAGTTTTCCAAAAGCAACACGCTTTGCAGCAAGCTTCATATTGGCATCATGGTGAACGATACATGGACTTTTCCCGCCAAGCTCCAGCGTCACTGGAATCAGACGCTCGGACGCAGCTTTCATTACTACCTTACCAACGGCAACACTGCCTGTGAAAAATATTTTATCAAAAGGTTCAGCTAGCAGCATCTCGCTTGCCTCTACACCGCCCTCTACAGCCGTTACAAAAGCAGGATCAAATACTTCACCGATTATCGAAGTGATGACAGCCGATACATGCGGTGTCAACTCCGACGGTTTAATGACAGCCGTATTTCCGGCTGCAATTGCTCCGATCAGGGGAGAGATAGCAAGCTGAAATGGATAGTTCCAGGGTGCAATAATCAGTACGGTGCCATAAGGCTCAGGGACTATGTAGCCCTTACTGCCAATATGAGTTTTTGCCGTTTTTACTTTTCGAGGCTTCATCCACCGCTTCAAACGTTTAGATACAAATGAAATTTCCTCAAACAAAATACCGATCTCGGTCATATATGCTTCTTGTTCGCCTTTGCTTAGATCAATCTTCAGTGCTTCCAAGATTTCAGATTCTCTGCGCCGAATGGCCTCTTTCAGTAAATCAAGTTGCTGTATTCTTGCTTCATAACGCCGGGTTGCGCCCGTTCTATAGTAAAGTTTCTGTTTATTTACAATTTCGCTTACGTTCATTAGGACTTACCCCCTGTCATTACACTAATCATTACCAAACTCGGATTCTATATGAATTCGTTTCTTGTTCCTGATTATACATGGATTCCCCTTAACTACAAAGCTCCCCGCCCTGAACTAGGGAAGAGGAGCTTTGTCTTCATGCCTATTTTATTGTTTTCTTGATCTAATAATAGAAATAATAAGCCATAACACCATGAAAGCAGCAATAATCATCCCAATTTCAAGTAGCGGTACATGCCAGACCTGCTCCATCTTGGAAGCACCGATAAACAAACCTACCATGAGAATACAAAAAGAAAGGAGTACGATGCTGAGTGATAATTTATTGGTGATTTGGTCCAGCTTATGTTCAAATTGTTCAATTTCGGGAATGCTGATTTCGACCTTCAGTTTACCTTTACTGATAATGGAAGACAGCAGCCGTGCTTGTCCCGGCAAGTCGATTAACGTTTCTAACAGCTCCGTCATACCGCCCAGCACTTTCCCTTTAATCCGTCTTGAGCTAAACTTTTCACGCATCAGCTTCCGGCCAAAAGGCTCTGCCATATCAATAATACTTATGGTAGGATCTAGATTTTCAATAACTCCTTCGAGAGTCACCAATGCTTTGCCTAGTAAGATTACATCCGAAGGCATGGTTACTTGGTGTCTTTGCGCCACGCCAAATAAATCATTCAGCGCTTGCCCGATACTGATACTAGAAAAAGGAAGATCATAATAATCGTCCCGGATTCGATCGAGGTCTCTGCGAAGGGAAGCCATATTGGTTCCATCTGGAATCATACCAAGGCGCTGTATAGCACGCACCATTCCTTCGGTATTCTTTCGCATCAGCGATATAATCAGGGAAGAAAGCTGCTCTTTTAAATCCTCATTAAGACGTCCGACCATTCCGAAATCAAGGTAAGCCAGCGCCCCATTCTTCATGACCATTAGATTGCCTGGATGAGGATCTGCATGGAAGAAGCCTTCAATAAAAATTTGGTGCAGCATCGAATCTACTAATCGCTGCGCTATATTTTTTAGATCATACCCTTTCGCAGTCAATACATCCCGCTGATTCAGCATGATCCCGTCCATATACTCCATCGTCAGTACCCTTGCAGTCGTGTAGTCCCAATAAATAACAGGGACATGAACCTCTGGGTTCTCTGCAAACTGCAGCCCTACCTTTTCTGTATTTCTTCCTTCATAGCTGTAATCCAGCTCTGCAAGTAAAGATACAGCGAATTCACTCACCATCTCCTGCAATTGGTACCTGGTTACCCATTCCCACCTGCGCTCAGCAAGCGCAACAAAATCTTTGAGAATATTCAGGTCACGCTGAATGACAGGTGATATGCCGGGTCTCTGAATCTTGATTGCCACCTGTTCTCCGCTCCGCAGTCTGCCGATATGTACCTGACCGATACTCGCAGCTGCAAGAGGGGTATCATCAAATTCTGTGAGGAGTTCTTCAAGCGGACTGTTCAGCTCCTGTTCGAGTAACCCTCTTGCAATCTCTGGTGAAAACGGAGGGACTTGATCTTGAAGTTTGGTCAGCTCCGATATAATCCCTGGAGGCAGCAGGTCAGACCTCGTACTTGCAAGTTGTCCTAATTTAACAAACGTCGGCCCTAAATCCTCTAGTACATGTCTTATCCGTTCACCAAGGGTTTTGGCTTCTGGACCTGTCTCATGGGTAATCCACCTTCTGGGTAAAGATAGCACCTGAAAGAAGCTGATTTCTTCCACAATATAGCCGAAGCCATGACGCATCAGCGCCATGGCAATTTCTCTATATCGACCGGCATTTTTAATATGCACTACCATTTATTCAATCTCGTTTCCTTTAGGAGGCTGCTCTATTTCAGGCGTTGACGTAAGAATCGGAGTTTCTGGTTGTTTCGCAGGCTGACTCGCTTCGAGTGCAGACAGTTTCTGTTCCAGTTCTTCGATCCGCATGTTTAATCGGTTTACATCTGTTTTGGTAGGTACACCCAGATCAATCAACACTTTCTCCACTTGACCTTCAATCATTTTCTTAAAGCCGGTTTGTTCTTCATTTCCACGTTCCATAAGCTTATCAATGAGTGCCTTAGATTCGGATGGAGCCAGTTCTCCGCGTTTGACGAGATCGCCTACAACACTCTCCACTTTCTCTTTACTAACCAGAGTAAGTCCCAATCCTAGAGAAACCGCCTTTTTAAACAAATCGCTCATGCCTTTCATCCTCCTTCTGAAAAAATCTGATTCTATACCAGTATATACCTATATTACCCAATCAAGCGAAAGTACGTCTGATCTCTAATTCATCTGTAGTTAGAGTCTTGGCTTCGTACGTGTTGCCCACATTGCTGATTGTAAAAGAAGTCGTCTGAATGATTCGTTATTAAAAGAAGGAACTGAATGTCCTGGCATAAGATAAACGACACGTCCCATGCCATAGTTATGAGCCCAAGCTGCAGGCCATGACTTCCCATCTTCATTCATATACTCAAGAAGAACCGTGATATCAGCGAAATTATCGAATTCAATCTCGTAAGGCTCCTCTTCCATTGTAAAATTCTCTATCCCCGACACAATAGGATGAAGTGGATCTGTGACTTGGAACCTGAGTTCACGCGGAGCAGGATGACCTGTGAATCTGCCACCTAGTAATTGAGCTACTTCATAACGATTATGCATGGATATCCCGTTATGCAGCACCAGGAGAGCGCCTCCTCCGCTGACATAACTAAGCAATCCTGCGGCCTGCTGCGGAGCAATGGCTCCCTTCCAATCGTCCAGATAAGAAATTAGCAGATCATAACCAGCCAAGTTTTCCATTAACATCAAATTGCGATTTTCACTGCACTGTAAGGTCATTTCATCTTGCAAGATTCGGCTGACTTCCGCGTCAACTCCTTGCAAGGGGTGATACATGGGATGTGTATAATCTCCCAATAGTAATGCTTTTTTTCGACTCATATACCATTTCTCCTTTGCTCTGCTTTTGTCTGATTCATTTCGTTTCATTTGCTTACGCAAAGCAAGAAAGGCGCAAGACCCTTTTCTCGCTTATATGATCATATCTATCCTTACCGCCCTAGAGAGGTAAAATTAGAAACGAATTAACTTCATGGTCTGTTGACTTGCCTAGTATAGCCGCAATCGTTCTTCTGAATCCATAAGTTACATAACAGACAAAAAGCTTAGTATTTACTACTTTTGAATTCGGCGCTATTCAAAAATACCCTTTATTCATTCTGTGAGTTTACCATATTCGCCATATTAATCCGTATAAAAACAAACAAATCACAGAAAAAAATCTCTGCGATTCATTTTATTAATACTTTATACTTCAGGAGGAAATTCCTCACCATCTTGATAAAGTGATTTTCCCTCTTCCGGGAGCCTTGTCATTTTAATTCGGCGAATACGCTGTTTCCCCACTTCCAGCACTTTATACCGGAAACCTCGGAATTCAAATTCAGGGCGTTCTTGTTTTGTGGGGATCCGGCCGATCGTACCCACCATAAACCCACTAAGAGTATCGTACTCTTCTTCCGGCAAACTTGCTTTTGTAATCTGGCTTACTTCATCCAAATGGGCAATCCCTGTAAAAATGTAGGTGTCTTTATCCACTTGTTCAAAGATCCACTCTTCTTCATCATACTCATCATATATAGAGCCTACAATCTCCTCAATTAAATCTTCGATTGTAATGAGACCTGCTGTACCTCCGTATTCATCGACCACGATCGCCATATGAACCCGGTTTTGTTGCAATTCTTCGAGAAGGTCGTCCCCTTTTTTCGACTCAGATACAAAATAAGCAGGACGAATGATATCCATAATGCTCATCGGTTTTGTGGTATCTCTTCTAAATTGAACAATCAAGTCTTTTACATGTAAGATTCCAATGATGTTATCGACACGTTCTTCGAATACAGGAAACCGGGTATACTGCTCAGATTGCACAATTTCCAGCACGTCTTCTAGCGGAGTATCCGCAGAAATGGCGATCATATCTGTACGATGAGTCATCATATCCGATACATCTTTATTATCAAAATCGAATATGTTGTGGATAATCATCTTTTCACTTTGCTGAATCGTTCCTCTCTCAAGCCCTGTATCTACAAGCATTCGAATCTCTTCTTCGGAAGCTTCCTCATCTTCCGCGTTGGGATCAATACCAAATAAACGGACGGTAAGATTCGTTGATACCGTGAGCAATTTTACAAAAGGATTAACGACCTTAGACAATACACTTAGCGGGCTTGATACCGCGAGTGCAATCGCTTCTGCCTTTTTCATCGCGATCCGTTTCGGAACAAGCTCCCCGAATACAAGCGTAAAGTAGGAAAGAATCAAGGTAATAACAATGACCGATACGGAAGATAGCACAGAAGGTGAAATAGTAACACCTAGCGACAACACATAATCCACAAGCAGGGACGCAAATTTATCTGCCGCAAAAGCACTGTTTAGAAATCCAGCAAGTGTGATTCCGATCTGGATCGTGGATAGAAAGCCGGTTGGTTCCTCCAGTAACTTCTCCAGCTTCTGTGCACCTTTATTTCCTTCGAGCGACAAGATGCGAATCCGATTGTCATTAATGGAGATCAGTGCCATCTCAGAAGCTGCAAAGAAAGCATTAACGACAAGTAAGATGAGAATGACTAAAATATCAAACCCCAATGGCTGTGGCACCTCCTAATTCATCTGTCCACTCCAGGAACTCCTGTGAGTGTCTACATATGTACAATATAAATAATAAGTCTCTTACCTATCTAAACACAAATTTGAATAACGACACGCTTAGTCATACACCTTCTAGTCTCAATAACGCAAAAACACCTCACCTCTTCTGGTCAGGTGTTCTTGCCCTATAGGTTGTAACAAGATTGCCCTTCTTATACTCGCTCTTTCTCAGCAAAATACTTGCCTAATGAAACGATCATACTTCCCATCCGCTCTTCTTCGGGAATCACCTTAGGGGTAACCCCTTCCTCCACCATAGCTTGGGCAGTTACCCTGCCAACCGCAGCAGCAACCACATCCTCTTCCAAACGTTTCTTCATGCTTGCTAGTTTCCCATGCTTCTCAGCGTAAGCTGTAAGAAAGCGAATCTGCGGAACGCTCGTAAAAGTAACCGCATCAATTCTTTGCTGAAGAATATCTTCAAGCAGTTCTTCCAGATCCGAATCTTGAGGGGGTACATGCCGATAAGGAAGTACTTCCCTGATCTCCGATGTTCCTCTCTCTTTCAGCCATGCCATAAGGCGCGGAGCAGACTCTCCATGGAGCTGAACGAGGATACGTTTTCCCTGAAGATCATAACTCATAAGTTCTCGAATGAGTCCCGCTGTACTTCCATCATCGTCTCTAACGGCAGGTGTCAAATTCCGCTTACGAAGCGCATTCACTGTCTTATATCCACGTGCTGCAATATGGGATTGCTTCAAAGCCTCAAGCAGCTCTTCATCAAGTTCAAGTTGTTCGGCTGCCTGAAATATCGCATCAAGCCCCATCCCTGTCGTAAGGATCGTCCAATCGGGCGGACTTTTCACCCAAGCTTCTATACTGCTTTTCAGATGTTCATCATCCACAAAAACGGTTCCTTGTGCCGGTCGCAGGATTGGGGTCCCGCCTAACTTTCTCACGATCATGGACATTTCTTCCGACTTTCTTGGCCCAGCGAGTGCCACTTTTTTCCCAAGTAAATTTTGTGCCATTTCTTATGAATCCCCCTCTATGGTTGTTGTCCTGTGTATAGGTGAATCTTCAGTTATCTGCGGTTTCTTCGGAATAAACGATCTACTGCCACATATCGGCTGCCTGCTACAGCAAGCGTGACTCCCATTCCAATCAGTGCAACATCGAGCTCATAGCCGCCAATAAACCCACTCTCTGCCTTCGCGGTAAAGATAGCTGCAAATAAAATGACAACAAATACAAGACTAACCATCCGTGTAAACAAACCAATAATTAAAAACACACCGCCAAAGAACTCTACCAAACCTACAATGGTTGCCATCGAGCTCGGTAGACCCAAACTAATAAAATAGCTTTGTGTATCCTCCATGCCTTGAAATTTGGTAATGCCATGGATTAAAAAAATGGCCCCAAGTACGAGTCTAGTAATTAGAAGTCCAAGCTCCATGTTTCGAGTTTGGCTTTGATTTCGGTTGCTATACATTTTCTCATTCCTCCTGCGAATTCATATGTTTTTTTATTTTCTTTATTCCAGTTATCGATCAATGAGGAACGACGTTAAATACAGCAAACAATGCAATCAGAATGAAGACTGAGCATAGCAAACTTGAGCCGGATATTCGTAAAGGCAGCTCCTTCTCCGGTTCCAAAATCCAGGCAATTCGATCATTGACTGTACTTTCAGCAGCAAAAGAAGAAACCACACCGCTCTGAAAGCCAGAATTCACTGATGTACCCAGCAGCTTAAGAAGGGCTCCACCCAAGCCGATAGGCGTACCGGCTCTCGTAATGGCATCGTGATCTGCCATCATCTCACGAACCATTTTGTAATTGAATAGTATCGATTTTAATATAGGTATATAACCAATGGTAGACACACCAAGTGTAAGAAGAAACGTCTTAAGCGGGTCGTAATGCCGTAGATGATAGTGTTCATGATAGAGTACAGCTTCCAATTCTTTCTCATCTAACAGCTGAATCAGTCCCGATGAGATCACAATTCGCCGGCGGAACAATCCACAAGTAAGGGCAACCGGTTCATTCGTTTCGATTACCACCAGATTCTTGCAAAGTGTGAGGTTCGGATACCGCTCCGCATAATACGCCGTGAGATTAAAATCAGTTAATTGGTATATGTATTTTAAGGCGCGAGCCCCGCCAATCAGCTGGGTACATATATAGTAAATAATGAATAGAAAAGTTCCTGCAACGAATACGTTTAATAAGTGAATAACAGATAACAACCCAAACTCTCTCATCCAGTGAGTACACCATGTAAATAGATTAAACGTAGATTGCCAGCCCCAGATCATATGAACTACATATAATCCCATTTGAATATAAACAGCCCCGCATATCAGAATCCCGCAGCTAAATAACATCCTAGAACGCAGCGCCCACTTCACGGCAGATCCTTCTTCCACTGCTTAATTCGGAGCTCAAGTTGTTTAATTAACTCGGGATCGGCAACTTCAACCGCATCGAGCATATGGGTAACCGCAATAGAACCAAACTGGTCCATCAACTCATGTGTCAGTTCTTTCGACTGCGTATCCATAAACACCTCCCTTGATTGAACCGGGCGATACTTTGAGGTCCTGCCTTGAAGTGTTTTGACGAGTATCCCTTTTTCAACAAGCCTGTTCATCACGGTCATGACCGTATTGAAACTCAGAGCTTTATCTTCTTCCAGTTTTAATTGAACCTCTTTAATGCTTACCTCTTTCTCATTCCAGAGGACGTCCATAATTTTTGCCTCCAGAGGACCAAAAAAACGGTTAAGACCTTGCTCTCCCACCTTAAAGTGACTAATCCTCATCAGCACCCCTCCACACTACCCATTGTATTGTCTCTCTTTCCTTTGTCAACATATGATTCCACTCACATCCAGTTTTTCATAAGAAAAAAACCGAGCAGGCAGAAAGATTCTGACAGCTCGGTTTCTTGTGAAACTTAGAAATTAATTACTCAGTTGGCGGCATAAACTCACGAATATCTACACCAAGACCCTCTGCAAGAAGCATACCTAATCTGTGATCTGCACGAATGAAGTTGCAAATGGCACGAAGCTGCGTTTGCTGTGGTGTCTGCTTCAGATCATTAATCAAATTTTTGTGGAGATTCTCCCGTTCCTGTTCGGTGAAGTTGCGATACGTATCACCCGCTTGTTTGAAATCATCTTCTGTTTTTTCAATTGGTTCACGGGTAATATGCCCGCTGATCGCTACTTTAGAATCACGATATTTTGGGTCTTCCTTCGGGCTGTCAGGGGAGCTGTTTGGCTCATAATTATATTCCGAAGGGTTCTGGTTCATCTGCATAAGACCATCGCGCTGATAGTTGTTCACTTTTGCATAAGGGCAGTTAATTGGAATCTGTGTATAATTTGCTCCCAGACGATGACGCTGTGTATCTGGATAAGAGAACAAACGACCTTGAAGCAGCTTATCTTCCGAAGCTTCGATTCCTGGTACTAGAACACTTGGGGAGAAAGCAACCTGCTCGGTTTCCGCAAAGAAATTCTCTGGGTTTCGGTTAAGTGTCATGCGCCCAACCGTCTCAAACGGATACTTATCTTCTGGCCAAATCTTCGTTGGATCAAGCGGGTCAAACGTAAGTGCATCGATATCTTCGGGATTCATAATTTGTACTTTAAGAACCCACTCTGGATAATCGCCACTTTCAATTGCATCATACAGATCACGAGTGGCATGGTTAAAGTCTCTTCCTTGCGTCTCCGATGACTCTTCTGAACTGAAATTACGAACACCTTGTTGTGTTTCCCATTTATATTTAATGTATACCACTTCATCTTGATCATTGATCCACTTATAGGCATGAACACTGAATCCATCCATCTGGCGATAATTAGCTGGCGTACCGTAATCGGATAACAACCATGTCATCATGTGAGTAGACTCAGGAGTTAGTGTCATGAAATCCCAATATCTAGCTGGGTCCTGAATATTGGTTTTAGGTGATGGCTTTAAGGAGTGAACCATGTCAGGGAATTTAATCGCATCACGGATAAAGAATACCGGCAGGTGGTTGCCGACCAGATCATAATTACCTTCCTCCGTATAGAATTTAACTGCAAAGCCACGAGGGTCCCGAGCCGTCTCTGGAGATCCCTGTCCATGAATTACGGTAGAGAAACGTACAAAGACAGGTGTCTCTGTTCCTTCTTTCTGTAGAAAAGCAGCTTTTGTGTACTTGGACATTGATTTTTCTACTTTAAAAACACCATGTGCTCCTGATCCGCGTGCATGAACGACGCGTTCTGGAATTCGTTCACGATCAAAGTGAGCGATCTTTTCAATCAAATGATAATCTTCTAGTAAAGTTGGACCTCTTCTTCCTGCTGTTCTAGAGTTCTGATTATCACCTACAGGTGTGCCTTGATTGGTAGTTAAACGTTCTGTCATATAGGGGTCACCCTTTCCATTCATTTTCTATTTATATGTGTAGTTAGATTTAATCTAAATTCATATATAGATTGTAGCATGAAGCTATGCTTTTTTTCATGAGAATAGGATGAATGGTTTGTGATTACAAAATGAACTCACTCTTACATATTATGAAGAAATGAAACTCTTTATGAACAAAACGAAAGCCCCTGAATGTTTGCACATTAAGGGGCTTTATTTCCTAGTCAGCAAGACGATAACCTACGCCGCGGACTGTAATAATATATTTAGGGTCAGAAGCCTGATCACCCAGCTTTTTACGAAGGCTTTTGATATGAACATCTACCACGTTACTCCCGCCGGTAAAATCCGTTTCCCATACTCGGCTGAGCATCTCTTCACGCGATATAACAGAACCTTTCGCATTCATGAGAATGAGCAGAAGATCATATTCCGTCTTCGTAAGGTGAACTTGTTCCTCCTGTTTAAGGACCAACATTCGCTCCAAATCCACTCTCAAATCCTTAAAGATCAAGGTATCGTTGTTGGTTGTTTGAACCGTTTGTTCTTGTCTTGGTACGGCACGGCTGATAATACGCTGCACATGATACAGCGCTTCATGAGGTCTTCCCGGCCAAACCAGCAATTCTTCCTGAAGCATCTCGGGTGCTGCACCGCGAATAAATTTCTCACTCACAAGGAATAAGTTCTGTGAAGAAGTCGATTCCTTTAGCTTCATCTGAAGATCAAGTGCATCCTGATCATCATAAGAAGTCACGTCATAAATCAGTAAGTCATGCGGAATGTTATGATATAGTTCAGGCTCCAGCCTATGAAACATCATGACATCAAAGCAACGATCTGTCAGAACTTTAACCAAATCATGTACTTGATTTAGTGTAGGACTGATTAAGAGAATTCGCTTTGTCACCGCACAAAAAGGAACGGTATCTTCTTCCGGCTTATTTAGCCACTCTGAAGACTTATCCTGTGAAATACGAACAGACGCATAAGGATATTGATTTTTATTCACTAATTCTTCCGCTTGCTTTGGCATTCTGGACATACACCCCCAAAAACGACATGCACATGGCCAATCTCATACTGTGTTTCTTTCGCTACAGATTCCGTCCAAGGTCCGGGTACTTCTGTCATTACCTCATCTACCTTGCCGCAAACTTCACAAATGATGTGTTGATGGTCGTCTGTTCTCGCGTCATATCTGCTGGCTGTCTCACCGAGCTTCAGTTCAACGATTAATTCTTTCTCTACCAAATAACGTAATGAATTATATACCGTCCCATAAGCTAAGTTATACCCTTGCTGTGCAAGCATTGTCATTACCTCTGCTGCTGTTGGGTGGTTGTGAGCGTTCTTGACTACATCATAAACAGCTTGACGCTGCGTTGTTAAATTTAATGTTCTAGGCATAAGATCATCAGATCTCCTTCTATTATAAAATGATTCCGCATCATTAGTATTTATTTTTAGATTAAGTATAAATCTTAATTCATATCCAGTCAATCCCTGTATAAACGGTGTACTGATCTGGTTTAATGAAAAAGGAGCTAGGTGAAATCCGGGTGTAATCTGGATTTCACCTAGCTCTATCTACCTTTATCTAATACTTTTACTCCGAAAGTATGGACTCGATCTTATCTTGTATTTCTTCACTGAGCTCTATACCTGAAGCTCCTATATTTTCTTGGATCTGTTCCGGCCTGCTCGCACCCACAAGAGCACTGGAAACATTCTTCTGTCTTAAGATCCAAGCCAGTGCAAGTTGTCCCACCTTCACATCCAGTTCACTCGCAACGCTGCTAAGCTTGCGTACCTTTTCAAGTTTTTCCTGACTTATTTTCTTATCATCCCATTTAAGCTTTGCCGCCCGGCTGTCTTCAGGAATGCGAGAGGCATCATTATATTTACCTGTCAGCAAGCCTTGTGCAAGTGGAGAATAAACGACTTGTCCAATGCCTTTTTGCTCCCCAAGCGGAATAATCTCGTCTTCAATATAACGTTCGAACATATTATATATAGGTTGGTTAACCACAATTCGATCCAGCAGATAACGATCTGCAATCCCTAGCGCTTCTTCCATCTGAGCTGCAGTCCACTGGCTTACACCAACATAGAGCACTTTCCCTTGACGTACGAGGTCATCGAGTGCACGAAGTGTCTCCAGAAGAGGAGTACCCGAATGAAAACGATGGCAGTAATAAATGTCTACATAATCCGTGCCCAGTCGCTTTAGAGAAGCATCGCACTGCTCCATAATATGTTTACGGGATAAACCTTGGTCATTCGGACCATCGCCCATTTTACCGAAGACTTTTGTAGCTAAAACATAAGACTCACGTTTATAATTCTGAAGTGTTTTGCCTAGAAGCTCCTCTGCTGCTCCACGTTCATACACATTCGCTGTATCAAAGAAGTTAACACCTGCATCGTAAGCCGTCTCAATGGAACGTACTGCATTCTCTTGCTCGACATATCCACCATAGGTCAACCAGCTTCCAAGGCTAATTTCACTGACTTGTAAGCCGCTGCCGCCTAATCTTCGGTACTTCATCTCTTCTGATAACCTCCCATTCAAAATATGTAATAATTCCCATTATACATTACCCCTCCACAATAAGGATGAATAAAGAGTCTTAACGAATCATTGACCGTTTATTTTTAAGAGTGTAAAATTACACTAATTAGAATAACCAAATGTTACCTACTGTTATAGAGGTACAGGCGGGAAGGAGCTTAATCATCATGACAAAAGAGCAGCTCATTCAGCTCTTATCCGGTAAAATCAAGCTGGTACGTAAGGAAATGGGATACACTCAAGAGCAAATGGCTGAAGTACTCGGCATATCTAAAAAAACACTGGTCCAAATTGAAAAAGGCCGTTCCAAAGCAAGTTGGACTGCAGTTGTTGCCCTTGTAGCTTTGCACCCTGAAAGTTTGACGATCCAATCTATTCTCGGTGAAGAACCGATGGAAATTATCGAAATAGCCGCACATAGCATTTTGGAAAGACCGAAAGGCAGAACCCTTGGGGGTAAACTTTGGTGGAATGAAATTAAACAAGAAGGCGATTATATTTTGCAGCAAAATATGATCAGTATGCACTACCGGATTCTCGATACCACTCATATTCGCTGGTATAGCACATTTGATCAGGATGAGGCGCATGCAAGACTTACGGATCTAGCTAATTCTGTAGACTGGGATCGCCGCGTAAGTCATGATCCTAAGAAAAGTGTCAGTCTATGAAAATTTTACGCTTCCTTCGATCCCGCTGGACATGCTGGCTCCCCTTTCTATCACTTCTCATTATTGTTGATGACTATATACAATGGGATTCAAAACATCTGGGTCTCTTTTTGACGGGACCTATAAATAGGCAACTTCACTTTGATTATGGTGATCCAGTGGATATCTACATCCATTATGCAGTTCACCTATTTACCTGGATTGTGATTGGACTTATTCTGGATGGTCTTACGAATTACATTCGCAACTGGAGAAAGCAGAGCAGAAGAAAGTAGCCCCCTGCTATACGCTCTGGACGATGCGTTCAGCTCGGATCTGCACATCCTGAAGAAGAACCTTCTCATCTATTGTTAGTAGCTTCCGGTTTCGCATCAGTATCTTTCCATTTACAATGGTCGTGTCCACATCAGCACCGCTTACGCCATAAGCCAGCAGTGACTCAAGCTGATGCAGCGGTGTCAGATGCGGTTTATTCAGGTTGATCAGGATCAGGCCCGCTTTCTTACCTGGAGATAAGCCGATCTCATGATCAAGCCGCAATAGCTTTGCACCATGAATGGTTGCCATCTTAAGTACCTCTTTTGCAGGGAGGACCGTGGGGTCGCCATATTGCAATTTCTGCATCCATGTGGCTGCTTTCATCTCTTCAAACATATCAAGTGTTGTTGCACTGCCCGCTCCATCCGTACCGAGTCCTACCATTACACCTTCTTGTTGCAGCTTATGAACAGGAGCAATCCCGCAGCCCAGCTTCAGATTACTTACCGGATTATGGGACACCCCGCCTTGCATTCCTTTGAGCAGCTGAATATCCGATTCGCTGAGATGCACACCATGAGCCAATAGAACATGACACTGATCAAAAAGCCCAAGGGCGTGCAAATATTCCGCAGGAGTCTGTCCATATTTCTGACGTATGGTTGATACTTCCTCCACCGTTTCGGCTAGATGAATATGAATGGGGATACCCCGTTCCTCTGTAAGTCAACCTGGCGTAAAGCATCTGGCGGACAGGTGTATGGGGCATGCGGGCCGAACATCGTCGTTATTCGTCCTTCCGCTTTTCCATGCCACTGATCGATCAGATCCAGTGCTTCTGCCATTCTTACTCCACCATCCGGTTCATGAAATACGAGTCCCCTTGTCAAGGAAGCCCTCATTCCCACTTCCTCCACCGTTTCTGCAATTGCACTCATATGAATGTACATATCTGCAAAAGTCGTTGTTCCCGATTTAATCATCTCTGCCATAGCCAGCCGTGCACCTGCCCGAGTATCTTCTTCTGTCATATTCGCTTCGGCGGGCAGTATTTTCTGTTCGAGCCAGTCCATCAGTTTCAGATCATCAGAATAAGCTCGCAGTAAGCTCATTGGACTATGCTGATGAGTATTAATGAGTCCCGGCAGCACCGCAAATCCGGTCCCATCGATTACTTCATCTGCCTCATCCGCTGAGCAGTCTCCCCTTTTTATAATCCGATCATGCTCAATAAGCAGATCTCCCTTATAAAGAGAATCTTCTCCTTCCATCGTAACAAGCCAAGCATTCTCAATCTTTAGTCTCATCATCATGACCTCCTTTGTAATACAAAGAAGCGTAAAGGATCACGCGGCGTGAAGGTCAACACTAAACTTATAAATATCCTCTTACCGGGACCGCATAGATAAAATGAAGTCTTTTCTGGATTTCTTCCGTCTTGGTCACGTATCCCTGTTCTTCTAAAAAGCCAGTTAACCGAGAACGATCGGCATAATAGGATTTTTCAAAGTCTGAGATGACATCGTCTCTCCCTTCTCCTCTGAGCATATGCAGATACTCTTCTCTCGCCTGATGATCCTCAAACATAAAATCGACGATACCAATGCGTCCGTGGGGCTTCAGAATTCGCTTAACCTCAAGGAGTGCAAGCCATTTCTGGTCTTCTGTAAGGTGATGGAGAGCATAGCTCATTACTGCAAAATCAAATTGATAATCATCATAAGGAATCGCCAAAAAATTACCGAGCCTCACCTCATACCCCGGATGTTTGCGCTCTGCCTCCCTCAGCATGGCAATGGATTGGTCCATCCCTTTCATCTCTATCCCATTCTCCATAAATAAGGCAGCTAGATTGCCTGTCCCTGTTCCAAGATCGACCCCTTTTTCTCCTTTCTGGGGCTGAACAGCTTCCAGAACCTTTTGTAAGGCAGTACGGTAACTTGGATAGGCTCCATATTGCTGCTGAGTTTTCTCTACCTGTTCGTCATGATGTACGGCATGGGAGTCATAATTCCAGTGATCCCGCCAGGTAGACCTTAGCTTTTTCGCATACCGCAGGCTGGCCGTCCATTCATAGATATCCTCCCACTCCAGCTTCGCCTGTTCCTTCCCTTTTGCAATGATACGATCTGTCGTTTCAATGGATTGCCTGATCTCCACCATTTGAGAAAATAGAACAGCTCTTTGCAGTTCCAGATGATGAAGCACATCTTCACTGTCCCCTGCTTCCATCTCCGCAAGTACACGGCCGATTTCTTCTAAAGACATTCCTACCTCTCTCAAGGAAACAATCGTTTGAAGTCTCGCTGCATCCTGTTCTGTAAACATCCGATAGCCACTGCTCTCCTGCTTTATAGGTATGATCAGGCCTTTCTCCTCATAATAACGAATTGTTCTTGCCGATATTTGAAGCCGTTCTGAAATATCTTTAATCAGCAACAGATCCATATCCCCGCCCCCTTGATAAAATCAGTATAAACGTTCACGGTGCGTGAAGGTAAAGAAGTAGACTTGGCAGGATTTTCACGAGAAAGACGGTTACCTTTCTTTGTTCAATGAAATTCCATTTTATTTGTGTTTGTAATCACAAGCTAGGCCGTAGAGGGATGGTAACTTAATGATGTAAATAAGAAAAAAGTGAAGCTTTTATATAGATTGAATCAATTTCATAATACCTTTAGTTGCTTTAATCAGGAGTATATATAGATCAAAATGGTTTTATTTGTCTATATATAGTTACAAATTTATCGTTTTAATGAGTTATGAAATTGATTCAGATAAAAAATAATAGGGGTGAAAACATGAGTGAATTAATTAATAACCGTGAAAATGGAGTTTCTGCTTCTGATCGAACTACACGTATAAATGTACTTAAGGATATTATTAAAGAGCTACACCATGGGAAAAGCGTGGAAGAAGTAAAGGGAAAATTCAATCAAGCGGTTGGAGAAATATCAGTTGATGAAATTTCGGAACTCGAGCAAATTCTCATGCAGGAAGAAGGAATACCCGTAACAGAAGTACAAAGACTGTGCAGTGTGCATGCGGCGGTATTCAAAGGTTCCATCCAAGATATACACAGATCTAACAAACCTGAAGAACAGCCTGGACATCCAGTGCATACCTTTAAAATGGAGAACAAGGAAATTGATCAACTTACCAATTTTAAAATTGCTCTGCATCTGGATCGTTTTCTTAAGGACCCAGGGGAGGCAAATCGCCTGCAGCTGCTGGAGGATTTCAGTCTCCTGTATGATGTAGACAAACACTACAGCCGCAAAGAAAATGTGCTGTTTCCTTTTCTCGAAAAATACGGCATTTATGGACCGACGAAAGTAATGTGGGCGGTAGATGACGGTATTCGAATTGGAATTAAAGAAGTGAAACAGAAACTCACTGCTTTTGATGGAGATGCCGAAGCATTAGTGGATCTGGCAAAACGTGTCTTGACCGAAGTCACAGAAATGATCTATAAAGAGGAACATATTTTGTTACCTATGGCTCTTGGTAAACTGACAGAAGATGAATGGCTTCAGATTGCAGCTCAAAGTGAAGAGATTGGGTATTGTCTGACTGCACCCGATCAAGTGTGGATTCCCGAAAGAGCAGCGGAACCAGGCACAGGTGCCGGAGGAGACTCTTCTCCGCTGCAAGAAGGATTTGTTCGTATGAGTACCGGCACTTTGTCAGTTAAACAGCTCGAGACAATGCTCAATCATTTACCGGTGGATCTCACCTTTATTGATGAGAATGACATTGTACGCTATTTCTCACACGGGCCAGAAAGAATCTTCGTTCGGACCAAGGCGGTCATCGGCAGAAGTGTTCAAAACTGCCATCCCCCGCAAAGCGTTCATGTCGTTAATCAGCTGCTTGCTGATTTCAAAGCAGGTGTCAAAGACTCGGAAGATTTCTGGATTCCTTTCAAAGATAAATTTGTCTATATCCGCTATTTTGCCGTTAGAGATGAAGAAGGTACTTATCTAGGTACACTTGAATTCACTCAAAATATTAAGCCGATCCAGGAACTGTCGGGTCAAAAACGGATACTCTCTGAATAAGTAAAGCGACGGTACTATATAAATTGCATAGTTAGTTCTGGAATACAAAAAGGGAACCGGAAAATCCGGTTCCCTCAGGTGGTAGTCCGAAAACAGCCACCGCTATTCAATATCTATATTATACATTTTGCTCCTAAAATATGCAGCAATTCCTAAATAAACTGTCTAAGTGTACTTAATTTATGTTTTGTATCTGGAAGAAAAATCTGATTGTATATGGTCTGCGGTATCTGACTCTTAGCGTCATCAATTGCTGATTCAAATCTGTTCATAGTCTTCATCAGTTCTGTCTTAGTTAATTTAAAGCTTTTTAGAAGGTAAATCACGAGTATGAAATAATCGACAATAGTGTTAAAAGTAATATTACGTATTCTCGTGTCACTTTCAAGACTCTGTATTAAGGCTCTATTTGGAGTGCTACTTCTAAACCGGGCGTCAAAAATAACATCGTTATGAGCTATAGAATTTCTAAGATCCTTTATTTGATAATTAACAAATTGTTACATATACTTATAAAATAAGGGAATGGTAAACGGTACATTTTATACACTGTATAGATAACCTTTACTACTTATGGAGCGGAGATAAAAAGGTAGAAGCCAGTTCTCCCGCAGGCAAAGGACGACTGTAATAGTAACCCTGAATTTCACTGCAATTACTCGCAACTAAAATATCCAGTTGATCCTTTGTCTCAATTCCTTCTGCAATCACGTCCATCTTCAAGTGCTGAGCCATGGATATAATAGATGCTACAATGGCCTTGTCATTGTCACTTACCGCGATATCTTGGATAAAAGAACGATCGATCTTCAGTTTGTTAATCGGGAACATTTTCAAGTAACTAAGAGAGCTGTATCCGGTCCCGAAATCATCGAGACTAATCCGTATTCCAAGACTTGATAACTCCTCAAGAATCTCACTCGATGTTTCCGCATCCATCATCATACTTTCCGTAATCTCAAGTTCTAGATATGCCGGCTGAAGTCCGGTCTCTTCTAGTATTTTCTTAATATCTCTCGCAAGATGCGGCTGATAGAACTGTTGTGATGACAGGTTTACAGATACGGGAATTAAAGGTCCACCTTCTTCATGCCATTTATGCATCTGACGGCAAGCTTCACGAAGCACCCAAGTTCCAAGGTTCGTTATGAGACCAATCTCTTCTGCAACAGGAATAAATAGAGCAGGCGACAGTATTCCCTTCTCTGGATGGTTCCATCTCACGAGCGCTTCTACTCCGATCAGCTTTCCTTCCCCTGCGTGGAACTGAGGCTGATAATACAGTTCAAACTCTTCTCTCTCAATAGACTTCCTAAGCTCTCCTTCAAGTTCGACACGTTCAGTGATTTGAGCATTAAGCTCATTAGAGAAAAAATGAAAATTGTTTTTCCCCTGCTTCTTTACTTCATACATTGCCATGTCTGCATTTCGTTGCAGCTGTACGGCATCGATCCCATGCTGCGGATAAATCGCAATCCCAATGCTGGCGGTAACATAATATTCGTTATCCTTAAGCTGATAAGGCAGACCCATTTCCTTAATGATCCGTTCAGCCAACAGGACTGCTTCTTCTTCGTTCCTAACCTCTTTCAGCAAAATAGCAAACTCATCTCCACCCATACGTGAGATGACGGCACTCTCACCAGCTAAACATTGCTTAATACGCTTACTCATCTGCTGTAAGAATAGATCACCATATGCGTGTCCAAGAGAGTCATTAATGACTTTGAAACGATCCATATCCATGACCATGACGACAAAAGAATTGCCGCTTTCTTGCTGCTCTATAATCATGTCTGATAAATCTTGATTGAACATTCGCCGATTGGGAAGCCCAGTAAGCTCATCATGAAAGGCAAGAAAATGGTTTCTTTCCTTTATTCTTTTTTCCTCCGTTACGTCTCTTGCAATGATGTAGTTCCCCATCACGTTTCCATCGACAAGAACCGGGGTATTTACCATACTCAGGTCGATTTGTTCTCCGCTATGATGATGGATAGCTGATTCGTATCTAAGAATTTCTCCTTTTGATGAGCGGCGATACATGTCTTTTAAGTATTCATGCTGATCGGACACAAAGATCGGAAGAATGGAGCTGATTGGTTTACATTTATAATTCTCTTCATTGATTTTCATGATTTTTTCAGCTGCCGGGTTGAATCCAATAATGATATGTTCTGAATTAACTGAAATAATGCCGTCCTGATTACTTTCATATAAGGATCTGTACCATTTCTCGCTTTCCTGTTTCGCCATCTCCTGACGTGCAAACCGTCTTGTTATATATAATCCTAGAAGAGAGAGCGCAAGTGTAAGTATGGAGCCTATGGTAATAAAATAAGCGAGCCATTCCTCCTTAATCATCATAACTGCGGGTTCACGCTCAAGACTTATTTCATAGTGGGCCCCTGCCATCCCCGTGTAATGCATTCCAGCAATCCCTGTTCCCATTAATAACGCACTTCCGAATTTCTTCCCTCGCTCCCGGTACTTTTGATTTCCGAGAAAATAAAAAGTAAGTCCTAAAGCAGTAGTCGACGCTGCGAAGGCAATTACAATAGATAAAATAAAATAGAAAGGATCATACGTTACCTTAAGATCAACTGCCTCCATCCCAATGTAATGCATTGTTGAGATTCCGATCGCGAAGAGAGAAGCACCTGCCAGCAATCTTCTTTTGGATACTTTCTGATGAACAACAATATAGAGAGCAATGAATGAAGCGATAATAGCGACGATGACAGACGCAATGATAATCTCAAAATTGTAGGAGACGGGAATCGCAAAGTTAACAGCAAGCATGCCGACAAAGTGCATCGACCATATCCCCATTCCCATAACAACAGCGCCATATAAAAGCCAAAGTCCGTAACTTTTCCCTCTGGAGCTGCTAATGGTCTTGGCTAGATTTAGAACATTATACGAAGCGAATACAGCAATAACATAAGAGAAAAAAACAAAAATGTGATCATAAGAATTATGTATATGTTCTATATGCATGGACAACCTCTTCCACAAGTGGCGATTGCCACCAAAAATTACGTACCTGTATAATATATCGACCTTATGAACCTAAAATGTAACATTACAGATCCTGAGTGATGACAACTTATACGAAAGCATGCGTTTTTATAAAGAAAGAGCATTGTTTGCCTGGCAAATGTGCCAAACAAGACAATGCTCAATGATTTGGATCAACAACAGAGGAGATAAATTCCCTTCCTAGGCAATCGTAAATCGACTCATTCGAACGCCTTTGGGAAGAATAACATAAACGTCCTGCATTCCTGCTGCTTCAGTAAGTGTAGTGAATACCGTCTGCCAGCCCTGTACTCCTTTTGCCGCGACTTGCACCGTACCCGCAAGCATTCCATTTGGCGCGCCAAGACGAATCTCTATCTCTGCATCTGTAAATTCACTGGATAAACGTCCCGTAAAGCCCACACTTCTCTCTCCAAAATCAGCTCCTTGATAAAGTACCCAGCTGATATCTTCTAAGGATCTTACACAGCTTCCGCTTTCTTTGCACTCATCCAGATCAACACCGCTGTAATCATCGTAATTCTCTGCACGTGTTTCAAGTGCCAAATTCCGGGCAGGGATGAATTCACCATTCACCTGAATGTCAGCAGAAACCTGAATATCTGCAGATGATCTTCCAATCAGAATACGATAGCTGCCTGTCTCTACACAGTATTTGTTTCGCGTTACATCCCAAAATGCAAGCTCAGAGGCCGGCAATTCAAAAGTAACGGTCTTCGTCTCCCCTTGTGATAAGTGAATGCGGCGGAATCCTTTCAGGGTTTTGAGCGGACGCTTCACACGGGACTCGTTAGCACGAATGTAGAATTGAACTACTTCATCACTTGAAACTTGACTAACATTCGTAATCTCTACACTGACCGTAATTACATCTTCTTCACTGATCTCATTCGCACTCAGTCTAAGATTGTCATACTTGAAAGAAGCATACGTTAAGCCATGTCCGAACGGATACAGCACATCATCTTTGAAATACTGATACGTTCTTTCCGATTTGATAATGTCATAATCTTTGATATGAGTCAGTTGATCTTCCGATTTATACCAAGTCATATTCAGTCTGCCTGCCGGTGCATAATCCCCGAATAAGACATCCGCAATCGCATTTCCGATCTCCTGTCCTGCATGAGATGTATATAGAATCGCAGGGATGTTCTCTTCTACCCAGTTCATTGTAAAAGGATAGGCTCCTACGACAACGACGACTGTATTTGGATTCGCCGCATAAACTGCTTCTATTAGACGCTGCTGCGACTGAGGAAGCTCAAGACCCGGACGGTCAATCTCTTCTTTTCCGTTAATCAGCGGATTATTCCCTACAAAAACAATCGCTGTATCCGCTGATTTAGCTGCTTCTACTGCTTCTGCAATACCATCAGATACCACTTCCAGTTTAAATTTCTCTGCTGTGCCTATTTCACTAATTGTTTCGTTCACAGCGAGAGCCGCAGTGCCGCCATTTGGGACTGTCACTTTTTTGTCGTTCCAGGTACTGATTCCTACCGTACCATCTTCTTGCGGCAAGAGATGAAGAATTTCTTTTACGAACCAGCCGTACGCTTCATCTGCGGATGCAGTTAACTGCTCTTCGTCAGATGTAAGTAGTTTACCGCTCGATTCCGCACGCAGCGTTACACTTCCAAATCCCCAGTCTGATAAAACAAACGTCTCTGCTGTGCCATTGGCTGCTAAAGGCGCGTTCTCCCCGTCTAATACCCCGACTTTTTTACCGCTCGCGGCAGAAGTAAGAGTTATGCGATCATTCGCATCACAGTATTGTACTTGTTTGCCTGCAAGCTTCTTCTGAATGGCCTCAAGCGGAGTCACTTTATAAGGAAGGGTACCTGCATACCAATCCCGAAGGACTACGCCGCCAAGTTCACCGATAACAGCCACACTTTGCAGCTTCTCTTTGCTCAGCGGGAGCATATTCTTTTCGTTTTTCAAAAGAACCATTTGTTTCTTCGCTGCCTTTAATGATAAGGCTTTTGCTTCTTCGGTCATGAATGCTTCTTCCCCAATGGAGGCGTAAGGATTCATCTCGGCTGGATCAAATTCTCCTAGGCGAAAGCGCACACGGAATGTATTAAATAGCGCCTCATCAAGATCTGACTCCATTAGTGTCCCTATCTGGAGTCCTTCTCTTATGGCTTTTTTAGATAATTCCGCATCATCTGTAATACTGTCAATGCCGGCATGAATGGATTCTACTACTCCCGGCGTATGTGAATCATAATATTTGTGGTCATTGTAAATTCCCATCACATCACCTGCATCGCTGACAATAAAGCCATCCATTCCCCATTCGCCTTTGACTACTTCTTTGACAAAAGGATGCAGCAGTGCCGGCGTTCCATTAATGGAGTTGTAAGCTGTCATCATGGACTGTGCTCCGCCTTTTAAGAAAGGCTTCTCAAAAGCTTTCAAATAATATTCACGCATATTCCTAGGATCAATACTTGAAGACCCGCTGCTGCGATCCACTTCATTATTGTTAGCCAGAAAATGCTTCAATGTCGCTATCGATTTATAATATTTAGGGTGATCTCCTTGCATACCTTTGACAAGGCTCGTTGTCAGTTCACCTGTAAGCTCAGGGTCTTCTCCATATGCTTCTTCATTACGTCCCCATCTTGGGTCCCGCTCCATATCCACCGTGGGTGCCCACAAGGTCAGCCCGTTCACTTCTGGATTCCGTTTGTAGAACACCCTTGCTTCATCCCCAATAACAGAACCGATCTCTTCCATCAGTTCCGTATCCCACGTATGAGCAAGACCTACCGGCTGTGGAAAGCTCGTTGCTTCACCCAACCAAGCGAGACCATGTGCTGCTTCAGTTCCATGTTTGTAAGCGCCTACACCCAGTCGCTCGATAGCAGGTTGGTATTGTAACATCGATTCTATTTTTTCATCCAGCGTAAATCTAGAAATCAGGTCTTTTACACGCAGATCTAAATCAAGTTCTGTATCTTGAAAAGGAAATTGCACCGCTTTTGTCATGTTCTCTTCTCCTTTGATTACCAAATTGGCTTATTTACCAATAATACCAAAAGTGAATCGCTTACAATACCCATATTTTGTTTTCTAAAACGTTTTATAGTATCTAGTATAAGAGCTGGTCTGCAGAATTAGTAGGACAAAAAACACACAGCTGGATTTATTTCCAAAATATATCCATACGCAGAGTTTCTATTTATATATGGGTGGTAATAATTGAAAAATAGACTCGTATGTACAATGGAACGACTATAAATAGGAGGTTTTTTGCTGTGAATAACCATATTGAACCTTGGTCCGCTACCGAATTGCCCAAGAACCCAGAATCCATGTGGCGTGATACTACTCCTCTGCCAACATTTCCTAAACTGCAGGAAAATCTAGTTACGGATGTTACGATCGTTGGAGCAGGCATCACCGGTATAACTACCGCTTATCTTCTTGCCAAAGAAGGATACAAAGTGACTCTGGTTGAGGCAGGCATGATCCTTAATGGAACAACAGGCCACACCACTGCTAAAATCACTTCCCAGCACGGTCTGATCTATAACGAACTCTTGCAGCACTTTGGCCATGAAAAAGCTCGGCTGTACTATGAAGCAAATGAAGAAGCCCTTCGTTTTATCCGCAGTGTCGTTACCGAGATGGAGATCGACTGCCAATTAAGTGAAGAGAATGCGTATATCTATCTTCAAGCAGAAGATGAGAAAGAACAAAAGAAAATGGAGGATGAATTTGACGCTTATAAACAGCTTAGCATCCCGGGTGTATGGCATGACCGCCTAACCATTCCTGTCCCAGCGGTATGCGGCATCAGTCTGCCAAATCAGGCACGTTTCCATCCGCTTCAATACCTTAGAAGATTAACGGAGGAGCTTGTCAGCCTCGGTGTTCAAATCTATGAAAAAACGACAGCAGCGAATCTCGAAGAGAATGAGAATCATGTAAAAGTCTTTTTAGAGAATAGTGACCACCATATTACAAGTAAATATGTTGTGTCCGCAAGTCACTTCCCTTTCCATGACCCTAGGCTGTATTTTGCCCGTATGCATGCCGAACGTTCCTATGCAATAGCCATCGAACCGGAAACCTCTTATGAAGGGGATATGTACATTAGCATTGATACACCGGAACGTTCCCTGCGCTCTGTACAGTATGGTGATAAGAATCTGCTGATTGTCGGCGGCGAGAATCATAAGACGGGACAAGGCATCAGTACACATGAACATTATGAAGAACTCCTCAAATTTGCCGGTGAATATTTTGGTGTTAAAAAAGTATACTTCCGCTGGTCAGCGCAAGACCTGATTACGATCGATAAAGTTCCTTTTATCGGTCCTATTGGAGGAGCCTACAACCGGGTATTCGTCGGAACAGGGTATGGTAAATGGGGTATGACAACGGGAACCGTTGCAGGAAGGCTTCTTACCGATCTCATCATGAAGAGAAGCAATCCTTATGCGGAGTTATATGATCCGGGCCGGTTCAAAGCAGATCCTTCAATCAAAAATGCAATCAAAGAAAACTTGAATGTAGTAAAAGAATTAATTATAGGAAAAGTAGATCTTTCTCATCCTAAACTTAGTGATCTGGGGACAGACGAAGGGTCGGTCGTATGGCATGAAGGGAAGCGGGCAGGCGCCTATAAAGATCCAGAGGGCAAAGTACATCTTGTAGACCGTACATGTACTCATCTTGGATGTGAAGTCGAATGGAATTCAGGGGAACGCTCCTGGGATTGTCCGTGCCATGGTTCCCGTTATTCCTATGATGGAACGGTCATGGAAGGCCCTGCTTCCGAACCGCTTAAGAAGCTGGATGCTTAAGATGTAGTCTTACTAAGCTTTGGGAAATCATCACCTACCCATAAATTTCTTGTTTCTTTTCTATAAAATTATGGTATTGAAAAGAACAGAATGTTTATCCTATACCATAAATAGAACAGAAATAAGGGAGGCTCCCGCTATGGATCTACAAAGCGGTACACTATACTGGCCAACAACGGTGGGCAATACTCCGGAGTATCCTAAATTAACAGAGGATATTACTTGTGATGCACTGATTATTGGAGGCGGCAGTTCTGGCGCACAGAGTGCTTACAGGCTTGCCAAGCAGGGTTTACGTGTCGTTGTGGTTGATAAACGCACCATCGGCGGCGGAAGCTCTAGTACAAATACGGCACTCATTCAATATGCGGGTGATAAAAGTTTAGCGGAGCTGTCAGCAAGTTTTGGAGAAGAAACAGCCGTACGCCATCTAAAACTTTGTGAACAAGCAATTACAGATATTGAAGAGGCCTGTGCTAACATTGAGGATCAGGCTGATTTCATTAGAAGAGACAGCCTGTACTATGCTTCTACTGCTGAAGATATCCCTGCCTTGAAGGAGGAGTATGAGCTGCTATCCAAACATGGATTTAAAGTGGAGTATTGGGACGAGAAACAGATTGCCGGCCTCTATCCTTTCCGCAAGGCAGGAGCCATATACTATTCCAATGATGCAGAAATGAATCCGCTCAAATACATTTACGGGTTATTCCGGCAAGTGGAACATCTTGGTGGCAGAATATACTGCAATACGGAGATTACAGGAAAAACCTTTGAGAAAGATACTGCTGTTTTTAAGACAAAAAACGGTCATACCATTACGGCTAAGTATGTCATCATGGCTGCAGGTTACGAGCAAGCAGAGATTACACCTAGTGACAATGCAACGATTACAAGCTCTTACGTCGTAATTACAAAACCTGTTTCTGACTTTACAAGCTGGTACAAACGAAGCCTGATCTGGGAAACCGCCAGACCCTATCTATATTTGCGAACTACCAAGGACAATCGGATTATTATAGGCGGAATGGATCAGGATACCGATCAGACGCTAAGCCGAGATGCCAAAATTGGGCAGGGCCGAGACAAACTGATGAACGCATTTCATCATATGTTCCCTGAGATCAACACAGAACCGGACTTCGCACAGGGTGCTTTTTTTGCGGGTACAGTTAATGGTCTGCCGATGATTGGAAGGAACGAAGAGTATCCAAACTGTTTTTACATTATGGCTTATGGTGATAATGGAACCGTCTATAATATGAATCTTTCGAAAATCGTCACTGATGTAATTACTAAGGGGAACAGTCCAGATCTTGACTTGTACCTACATAATAAACCTAAAGTACATTAACACGATCATCATATAAAAATAAAAAGGTCTTAACTTAAGTTCGAGATACCAAACTTAGGTTATGACCTTTTTTCTGCTGGATGACTTAGAATTTACTTGAGCTCTGAATTAAGATAGGCCTCTGCATCTGTTTGTGCTTCTCCTTCCACCGAAGATTGCCTATCCCTATAATCCCACTTTTTTAGCTTTATCAGATAGGACATGCGGATCAAAGAACGCACGAGCATTTGAATACTCCCTAGGATAAACATAATAGAACCAATCACTTTTAAATCTGGATAGAAGAGAAAAAAACTACCGGCCAGATACAAAATGGCTGTTATGATCTCACTCGCCATATGGGCGGTTTCATAACGATTTCTTATTTCAATTCTTTTTTTAACAAGTGAATTTTTCTTTCGATGTAAATGTACACGAAACCTTCCTTTCTTCCCTGAAGGGTTGTGTGAAGAATCTCCTTTATCAATATCATTATGAATTTTAGCTTTCACGTTCCATCCCTCCTTCTGCAAATTTACCCGAATGGCACAGGATAAAACGATTTTCACGATGTTTTCATACTTGTATATCAATAACAAAAGGATATTTTTCCCAAAATTTATATCGAAAGGTAGTAAATAATGTGCAGTAGTGTATAATAACCAGTACATAGTATAGAACATTAGTTAACGTTATTTCATAACATGAAAGGAACATATAGGATGAATGTGAATACTCAGTTTAAAAAGGGCGTACTCGAGCTGTGTGTCCTCGTCCTAATCCACCGCAGAGACCGTTATGGATATGAACTGGCTCAAGCTGTATCTCAGCATATTGAAATTGCAGAAGGTGCCTTATACCCCCTCCTCAGACGGCTTGTATCCGATGGATACTGTACAACTTATCTTAGGGAATCTACCGAAGGCCCCCCAAGAAAATATTACCGACTTACAGAGACAGGCGTGCATTATATGCGTGTACTGCAGTCTGAATGGAATGAATTTGTAGACAGCGTCAGCTCCCTGCTGAAGGAAGGAGAAGCTAATGAATAGGCTTCAGTTTATGAACAGAATGAAAGAAGGACTGGATCCCCTTGATGCTCAGGAACGTGCAGAACTACTCAGTGACTACGAGCAGCATTTTGATATGGGACTGTCCGAAGGAAAAAGCGAAATAGAGATTGCCGTTGAACTAGGAAATCCAGAGGATTTAATAAAGGAAGCGCTGGGTGACCGTTATTTTCAAGATTTTCAAGATAGGGAGCTCTTGTCTCAGGGTCGAGTTCACAATGAAGAGCTGACCCCGTACAATAGGTCGTCACAAGGATCTCCCTCTGTTCCCAAAGAAACATCTAACCAAGGAACAACTGCGCGTTTCTTTAGAGCAATCGGATTGGTATTCTTAGATCTCCTTCTTGCCTTGCCGATCGCTCTAACGATTTGGGCTCTGTGGATCTCAGTGGCTGGAATATCCGTATCCGGAATCCTCGCTCCCCTACTAGCCATCCTTGATTTTATTATGATTCATAAGCAAGTAGTGCTTCCTGAACTTTTTGTCAGTCTTGTTTTTTTTGGAATCGGTATTCTGGTTGGGATCTTCACCCTTTGGTCTATGAGAAGACTAGGGCAATGGACTGCAGGATATTTCAAGTGGAACCGCACAGTACTGAAAGGAAAGGAGCATTAATATGAAAAATGCTATAAGGCTTGCCATTCTCTGCATTGTAGTCGGTCTCATCGGAGTTACCTTCTTCGGATATGAATTCGGGGACAAACGTGAAGACTATGATCAAAAGCTGAGTTTTGACGCGGCGAACGTTAATTCCCTGCTCGTCCAAACCGAAGACAGCACGAACATCGTATTTACTTCAACAGACGATGATCAAGTCTCCGTTCATTTTAAAGGAAAATGGAACCCAGATACCATAGAACAGCTAAACCAACTTCAGCCAGAAAATGCCCTGCTAACGATTAATACCCGCTCGAAAGATTCGTTCTCCTTCTTTAGCTTCTCCACCGATTTTAGTAAAAATGAAATGGAAATTTCCGTACCAAAACAAAAAAGACTTTCGGAATTCACACTTGAAATTATCTCAAGCGATCAGAATATCACGGGGCTTAATGCAAATCGAATCACGCTTACATCTACCTCAGGCAATCTGAATTTGAACAATATTAAAGCCAATTCATTTTCTGCAAAACTCACTTCCGGTGAGGTGAAGGCAGATCAGGTCGAGGTTACCGAGGCTGCCAGCTTTGAACTCACTTCTGGAAACGTAAAGCTAAGCTCCATAGAGGCTGACGAAATTACGATGAAGCTCCTGTCAGGGGATGTTAAGATCGAAGATATCCAAGGGGATCTAAAGGCCGACCTTACTTCTGGAAATCTGAAAATAAATGGATTATCCGGTGAAGGCACGATCCGCATGAAATCGGGTGATATTCATCTTGTCCAAAATACAGCAGCAGGCTTAGATATTGAAACAATCTCGGGAAATATCAATGTCGTAGCTGCCAGTGACTTTGCTGGATACTTTGATGCACAGACCGTATCAGGTAATGTGCGTACCCCGGAATCTATGCGAACAGGAACGGAACTCATAAAGATACGTGCCACTTCAAGCAATATCAACATTACACAGCCCTAATATCCCCTCCTCTGCCATCTTTGTATGCATAAGCCCTTACTCATCCATACTAAAGCCAATCTGAGATAAATAAGGAGGCTTTACGTCCTAATGGATTTACTAAGCGGCAAATTGTACTGGCCCACCACCGTGACTAATCCTGCATCTTACCCGCCACTGACCGAGGATGTTGTATGTGATGTACTTGTCATTGGCGGGGGGAGTTCGGGAGCACAATCTGCCTATCTTCTTGCCAAAGAAGGTTTGAAGGTTGTCGTGGTAGACCAGCGGCGAATTGGTGAGGGAAGTTCCAGCACGAACACAGCTCTGATCCAATATGCAGGCGATAAAAGTTTTGTTTCCCTTGCCAATACGTTTGGGGAAGAAATAGCAGCCAGGCATCTAAAGCTATGTGAGCAGGCAATTCATGATATTGAAACGACATGCAGTCAACTGCCAATAGATGCTAATTTTGTTCGCAGGGACAGCCTGTATTATGCAAGTTACGAGAAAGATATCCCTGCTCTCGAACAGGAGCATAAACTGCTTAACAAATACGGGTTTCATGTGGATCGCTGGGATGAAGAGAAAATAAGCAGCCACTTTCCTTTTCGTAAACAAGCAGCACTTTATTACTATGACGATGCAGAGATGAATCCGCTAAAATTCATTTATGGGCTTTTTGAAGCAGTAGAAAAGGTGGGCGGTAAAGTATGGGCTGAAACTCAGGTTACCGGACACCGTTTTGAAGAGGATTCTGCTATCTTTTATACGAAGAATCGGCATCAGATCAAAGCAAAACATGTAATCATTGCTGCTGGATATGAGAATCAAGAATTTAAAGTAGAAAAAAATGTAGTTATAAACAGTTCCTATGCTGTTATTACTACGCCTGTACCCGATTTATCCAGTTGGTATAAACGGGCGCTTATATGGGAGACAGCCCGCCCATATATATACCTTCGAACTACACCAGACGATCGGGTTATTATTGGCGGATTGGATAAGGATACTGCCTATGCCTCTACTCGAGACTCGAAGATTCTTCATACCCGCGATAAGCTGATGAAAGAACTTTTTAAGCTTTTCCCTAATCTTCAGGCAGAACCTGAATTTTATCTGGGGGCCTTTTACGGCGGAACTCATGATGGGCTGCCGATGATAGGACAATACGAGCAGTATCCTCACTGTTATGTCATTATGGGTTATGGAGATAACGGAACTGTGTATAATGCTGTGTTGTCCCGCATTTTGCGTGATGTAATTGTGAAAGGATCTAATCCAGATCTTGGAATCTATCTTCAAAATAGACCCCAAGTAAATTAAACATGATTTACTTAGGCTTATACCTCCCTCTGGCTAGTTAGTCAGAGGTTATTTCTGATTTCCGCAGATTTATTTTGTATAATTTGTGTTATATATAACTATAGGGAGGCGAATGAATTGACGAAACATACAAAACTCGGTAAATCAGATCTTTATGTAAATCCAATCGGACTTGGAGCAAACGCAGTGGGAGGGCATAACTTATACCCCAACCTGAATGAGGAGCAGGGTAAGGAAGTCGTTCGCACAGCCATTCAGAATGGAGTGAATCTCCTAGATACCGCATTTATTTATGGCCCTGGACGTTCTGAAGAACTAACCGGTCAGGTGATCAAGGAGCTCAAAGCTCGCGATCAGGTCATGATTGCCACAAAAGGTGCCCATGATGAGAATGATGATTATAAACCAAACAACAAACCAGAATTCCTGAAAAAACAGGTCGAAGACAGCCTTAAACGTCTACAGACGGATTACATAGACCTCTATTATATTCATTTTCCAGATGAGCATACTCCCAAAGATGAGGCGGTAGGTATGTTACGGCGTCTAAAAGACGAGGGAAAAATTCGCGCCATCGGAGTATCTAACTTCTCGATCGACCAGCTTAAAGAAGCAAATAAGGATGGTTATGTTGATGTACTTCAATCCGAATATAATCTATTAAATCGGGAAGTAGAGAAAGAGATTCTCCCTTATACAGCAGCAAACCAAATTACCTTTATTCCGTATTTCCCATTGGTATCTGGACTTCTCGCAGGTAAATATAATAAAGATACTACATTCGATGATCTCAGAAAAAACAATCCACAGTTTCAAGGTGAGCAGTTTGTGAGAAACTTGGACAAAGTCGAGCAGCTTCGTACGATGGCAGATGCTAAACAGGTCGAAGTAGCTCATCTAGTTCTCGCCTGGTATCTTACTCAGCCGTCTGTAGATGCACTTATTCCAGGTGCGAAACGTCCAGAACAAGTGGTTAATAACTTAAAAGCCCTTGATGTGACACTATCTCAAGCAGAAATTACGGAGATTGGTCGTATCTTCTCCTAATGATTCTCTTCTTAAATCGTATTCATATAGAAAACAGTGCGGTGCAGTGCGGCGCGCTGTTTTTTATTTGTCATAAAACGATAGAGCAGTTAATAAAATAGAATTTACAATCATCAATTTTATAAATTGTTGAGCAGAAAGTATTTACTTTTTTGCTTATGAGATGTTTATAATGACTCCCCTCCCTCACCTCTCCATCAAATGTAAAGGAGTGTTATCTATGTCCCAGCGAATCGGTACCGTTGACCATTTCTTCACCCTTGCCTACAGAAAGTTATTCTCACGCTACAAAATCCAGCTTTATGCCTCTCATAATGAAGAGGATTTCCATAAGAAAATCTTAAATCTCAACGCACACTATATCGATTACAAGACTCATATGGTGGACACGAGCAAACAGAAGTCTTCTTCTACAGCGAATACCCTATATGAGATTTATGTCAAAAAAAAGGATCACTCCCTTGCAGAGCTCGCCATGAATACAGCAGCTCACCGGTAACCAATAAAAAAGGATGAATCCGTAGTTCTGATAAGAAACTACCATTCATCCTTTTTTTATTCAGGCCATCGAATTCCAAGTCACAAATTCATCTACCGGCTTGCGGTAGCCCCGAGGTCTCACTTTGCTTTCATCCGCTTTCCCCATGGTAATCATCATGACAGGAATATGATGTGCTGAGAGCTGTAAAAGTGAGGCTAGTTTTGCTTCATCATATCCGATCATCGGGCAGGTATCCCATCCCATGTCCTTCGCAATTAGCATGAACTGCATGGCAGACAGGCTGGCATTACGAATCGCTTCTTCTCGTTGAAATACAGGTCCTCTTGATTCATACATTTCCGTCACACTGCTAATCTCCAAATCATATTCAATTTGAGACATCATCCCAAGTGTCAGCATTCCCTCATTAATCCGTCCTACTTGCTGGTATGCCTTCGTGTCACCGATTACGATAATGACAGCAGATGCTGTCTGTACTTTATATTGACCTGAAGCCTCATAAGCTAATGCTTTTTCTTCCGGCGTAGTTAAAACAACATAGTGAGCATGCTGCAAATTAAACGCAGAGGGAGCATATTTGTTAACTGCAAATATTTGGTTTAGTTCCTCTTTACTAATCTTCACTTCTTTATGAAACTTCATCGCCGAACGCCGTTGTTTAATTACGGATTGTAATTCTCCCATCCTGATCTTCCTCTCTTTTGGTCTGAAGTGGATTTCTACATTTTGTTTCTATAAACCTGATATGTATGTGTTATATATCACCTTAACTAACTTTAAGTAAGTATATAATTTAAGTATATAACATTTATCATTTAATTGAAAGCAGCCAAAGCAATTTAGGTGGTTGAATCTCTGGTTCGAAAACCAAAGAACCTTATCCACATGTGGATAAGGTTCTTTGACTATCTATATATACACAGGTTATCCCCATTATTCACTTCGGGTGCATTTTGAAGATGAGGAACAGATCGTTGTAATGAGCAAGCATTCGTTTGCCAAGGTTATCATACACCTCAAGCTTCTCCGTCAATTCCTCATTTGGATAAAAACGTTCATCACTTGAAACTTCTTCGGGAAGAAGTTCTAGTGCTCCAGCATTTGGTGTGGAATATCCAACATACTCTGCATTACGTGCAGCATGCTCTGGATCTAACATAAAGTTAATAAACTGATGAGCACCTTCTATATTCTTCGCTGTCTTTGGAATGACCATGTTATCAAACCACAGATTCGAGCCTTCTTCCGGTACCACATAATCGAGCTTCTCATTCTCATCCATGATCTCTGAAGCATCCCCTGACCAAACGAGACCCACTGCACCTTCTTCACCTGCGAGCAGCATCTTAATCTCATCTCCGACGATCGCTTTCACGTTAGGTGTGAGCTTAGACAATTTGGCAAGTGCTTCTTGCAGATGCTCTTCGTTGGTATCATTTAGAGAGTAATGCAGACTGTTCAGGCCCATTCCGATCACTTCACGTGCTCCGTCCACGAGCAAGATCTGATTCTTCAGACTTGGGTCCCACAGATCGTCCCAACTCTTAAATGTAAGGTCCGTTAATTCTGGATTAAATACAACCCCGACCGTTCCCCAGAAATAAGGAATCGAATACTGGTTACCTTCATCAAAAGAAAGATTCAGGAACCTCTCATCGATATATTTAAGGTTCGGTACTTTTGAATGATCGAGAGGGATCAGCAGATCTTCCTCTTTCATTTTGCTGATTGCATATTCCGAAGGAATCACGACATCATACGTCGTTCCTCCTTGCTGAATTTTAGTCATCATCGCCTCATTAGAGTCAAACGTCTGATAAACAACCTTCATCCCGCTTTCTTCCTCAAACTCAGCGATCAGTTCGGGGTCAATGTAATCACCCCAGTTATAGATGGTAAGTGTATTACCTCCAGAATATCCTTCACTAGAATTCAGTACCGAGGTAAAATACATGAGGCCAAAAGCCACGATCAGCACAAGACTAAATGTCTGTACCAGCTGCTTCATGGTCTCAGCCCCTTTCCTTGAAGCTTGTTGTTACGTGTATTGATAAAGTAGTAACCTACTACCAGAATAATGGTCAGTAAGAACAACAGCGTCGATAAAGCATTAATGGACAGAGATACCCCTTGTCTTGCCCTCGAGTAGATCTCTATTGACAGCGTTGAGAATCCATTCCCGGTAACAAAGAAAGTAACTGCGAAATCGTCCAGTGAATAGGTCAGGGCCATAAAGAATCCAGCAAAAATTCCTGGCTTTACAAAAGGTAAAATAACTTTTGTCAGCACCTGCCAACTCGATGCACCGAGATCACGTGCCGCATCAATAAGCGTAGAACTCATCTCTTGCAGCTTAGGCAGTACCATGATCACGACAATCGGTACACTAAATGCAATATGTGATAAGAGTACCGAAGTAAATCCTAATTGAATCCCCAGCATCGTAAAGAAGATAAGGAAGGATGCACCGATAATTACATCCGGACTTACAATGAGTACATTGTTTAAAGACAGCAGGGTGTTCTTGTTACGTTTACGGCGAACCTGATGAATCGCTAGAGCACCAGCCACGCCCAGGATTGTGGAAGCCACCGCAGACAGAAGTGCAATCACAAAGGTATTCAGCACGATAATCAGCAGCCGCGTATCCGCAAATACTTCCTCGTACCACTCCAGAGTGAAGCCTTCAAAGTTCTGCATGGTTCCGCCACTATTGAATGAATAGTAGATCAGGTAAAGAATCGGCATGTACAAAATGGCAAAAACAATAAACAGATATACATTTGACAGCTTACTATTTCTTCCCATGAGGTACACCCCGCTTTCCACGCCCACTAATAAACATAATGGCAATCATAATAATGATGAGGAAGACGGCAATCGTTGCTCCCATTCCCCAATCTTGTGTTACTAAGAAATGCTGTTCAATTGCAGTACCCAGGGTAATTACCCGGTTACCGGCAATAAGTCTTGTAATCATAAACAGGGACAAAGCCGGAATAAATACAGCCTGAATTCCCGAGCGCACTCCGCTTAGTGTCAGTGGAAAAATAACGCGCCGGAATGTTGTCCATGAAGATGCCCCCAAATCTCGAGCTGCATAGATAAGGGAAGGATTCAGCTCTTCAAGCGCATTAAAGATCGGCAGAATCATAAACGGAATGAAGATATATACGGATACGAAAACAAAGCTAAAATCCGTGAATAGAATCTGCTGCGTACCAATCCCAATCGTTTCGAGTATCGCGTTGGCAAATCCGTACGTGCCAAACAGGCCAATAAATGCGTAAGCCTTAAGCAAAAGATTAATCCAGCTTGGCAAAATAACGAGTAACAACCATAACTGTTTATGTTTGGTTTTCGTAAGTAAATAAGCGGTTGGATACGAAATAAGCAATGCAAACACAGTAATCAACAGTGCATACCAGAATGAGCTGAGTGTCATTTTCAAATATACAGGTGTAAAGAATTTCACGTAATTCTCAAATGTAAATTGACCTTCAACATTGAAGAAGGAGTAATACACAATTAACAGAATCGGAGCAACGACGAAGAAAATGATCCAAAACATGTAGGGGATCAGGTAGAAGTTGCGGTTCTTTAAACTACGATTCATGATTTACCTCTTGAACCTTACCCTCTGAAGTCTTCTCCGCATCCTCAAGATTGGATTCATAAGATTCCAGCCGTTTATCAAATTCTTCTTCTGTTTCACCAAAGCGCATTACATGAATGGCTTCTGGATCAAAATAAAGACCGATTCTTTCCCCAACGGTAGCGCGTTTCGTAGAATGTACAAGCCATTCGTTGCCCATATCATCGTAACTTGAAATTTCATAATGCACGCCGCGGAATAACTGAGAGTCTACCCGCACTTGGAGTTTTCCTCGCTCAGGTGTTGTAATCTCGAGATCTTCTGGGCGAATAACAATCTCAATCGGTTCGTCAGGTCTAAGCCCTTGGTCAACACACTCATACGTCTTTCCTGCAAACTCAACTAAGAAGTCTTGTTTCATTCTTCCTGAGACAATGTTGGATTCCCCGATAAAATCAGCTACAAATCGGTTAATCGGTTCATCGTAGATATCGAGTGGTGTTCCACTTTGCTGAATGACCCCTTCATTGAGTACAAAGATTTCATCAGACATCGCAAGTGCTTCTTCCTGATCATGAGTTACAAAAATAAAAGTGATACCCAGACGTTGCTGAAGTTCACGCAACTCATACTGCATCTCGGTACGAAGTTTGAGGTCAAGCGCAGACAAAGGCTCGTCCAGCAGAATGATCTCTGGTTCATTAACGATTGCCCGAGCAATTGCTACCCGCTGACGTTGACCGCCAGACATTTCAGTAATCTCCCGGTTTCCGTATCCAGCCAGATTGACAAAACGAAGAGCGTTCTCCACTTTCTCTTTGATCTCTGCATTCTTCATCTTTTTGATCCGCAGCCCAAATGCTACGTTCTCAAATACATTCAGATGCGGGAATAATGCATAGTCCTGAAATACGGTGTTTACCTGACGTTCATGTGCAGGAACACGGTTAATAATTTTGCCATTAAAATAAATATTTCCTTCGGAAGGCTCCGTAAAGCCTGCAATCAGCCGAAGGATCGTAGTTTTGCCGCATCCAGATGGACCCAGCAGCGTATAAAATTTACCGCGTTCGATTTCAAAGCTGACCGATTTAAGGATGGGATCATCCTCATCATATCGTTTTGTCACGCTTTCGAACCGGATAATGGAGTCTTGGTTTATCATATGATAGAAAAACCTCCTTTTTCAGGGGATTACCTTGCGCCTTCTAGTTCATTGAAGCATATTACTGCAGATCCGTTCGGGCACATGTCGCAACTTATTATATAGAAATCATCTAATTGCGCAACCCATTTTTTTATCATTCTATGAAGTTTACTTCTTTCTTCGATATTTTATCCCGGGCATATTTCCAATATTGTATTTATCGCCCAATAAACGGAATAAAAGCCGTGTCTATAAACTTCAAATTTGTCGTTACTTCCGCAAAAAAGCATCTCCTAAGGTTTTATTGACCTCTGAGATGCTCTGGTCCCTGCTCTATATATTGTACCATTTCGTAATCACTTAGCCTACGATTCTATGAATTTACCAAAAAACAAAATATTTTATCCATGAAAAGGACACTTTGCGATAGCAGAATTTGCTTCTTCCTTCTGACTGGACCTTTTTTCCGAAAGGTTGTCATCCTGATTTTTCGTGTAAGGTGCTGGTTGATGAAAGAAATTGGGCTTTCTCACTTGATTCGAATAGGACTTATGAAAAATATGTGTCGTCGCCGGTGACAGCGGCGGAATAAGCCAGGTCCAATTCCCGGTCACTTCTCTGCCGGCCTCTGCTTCTCTCTCTTCAAACTTTGCCAGCTGATTGGCAGCCGTATGATGGTCCACGATGCTGACGCCACTCATCCGGAAGGAGTGAAGTACCGCGATATTCAGTTCCACGAGTGCCTTATCCCGCCAAAGGCTTGCTTCACTTGTTGTATCCAGCCCCATAACCTTTGCCATAGCGGGAAGCTTATTATAACGGAAAGGGTCCGCTAAATTTCTTGCTCCGATCTCCGTTCCCATATACCATCCATTAAAAGGGGCTGCCGGATACTGAATTCCCCCGATCTCTAGCCTCATATCGGAGATCATAGGTACCGCATACCATCTTAGTCCAAGCGACTTCATCTCAGGATAATCAGGATGCTCTATGTCCACTTCCATAATGAGATCCTTCGGTATTGGTACATACACAGGCTTATGGCCTGCTATTTCTATGACGAGCGGAAGCACATCGTAATCTGTGCCATTGCCTTGCCAGCCGAGTTTCATTGCTTCTTTGGTGAAGACGACGGAAGCCGGATCCCCCACTATACCGCTGCTCGTTTCATAACCAGCATAACGAATGAGCTGATGGTTCCAGATGCGGACTGGATCGGCTCCTTCTGGTGTACTTGGAGCAAAAAGAGTAAGCAGTGGAATCACTTTTCCATGATTGGTAGCTGTACGGATATGCTGAAATAAACACTCCGCTACCTGTTCTGCACTCCCTGCCTCTCTCGCATCTACAAGCCGTATGGATTGCCATGATAATCGTCCTATACAGCGATTACTGTTACGCCATGCTAACTTAATCCCATACTCAAGCTCCTGCTGGGTATGTCTATACGTACCCGAATCTTCTATTTCCCGCTGAATGTCAAGAAGCCGGGCTTCTGCCGCTTCACGGCGAAGACCCAGCTCCTCATAACAAGTGTATATAAATGTGCTTACTTCTTTCCACATATCATGTGTATTTGTCATACCGATAATCTCCTCATAATAACGCGTCATACCAGAGAACTCGTCCTAAACTCAGGAGAACGAATGGAATATTTCCATTATACGGTTCGACTGCTTACAAAACCATCATATGGGTCATATGTTCACTTTATATTCACCAATCGTGAGTTCAGCTACTTATTTGCCAAGAAAAGCATTAAGCATCCAAATATGTTTTTGCAGCGTTTCTTGGTTGCCAATCATAAGATCAGCTGTGCTGTCATCACCCATTTCTTCGGCTGCTTCTTTACCTTCTTCGAGCACTTCAACCATGGTAGTAAAGTCTTCAACCAAAGCTTGAACCATTTGTTCTGCTGTTTTGCTGCCCTCTACTTCTTGAATTGGAGAAAGATTCAGATGTTCTTTCAGTGTAGCAACCGGAGAACCTCCAATAGCAAGCAAGCGTTCTGCTACAACATCCATATGTCCTGTTACTTCATTATAGAATTCTTCAAATTTCTCATGCAGGGTGAAGAAGTGAGTTCCTTTTACATACCAGTGGAAGTTATGAAGTTTTGTGTATAGCACAGACCATCCAGCGATTTGTCGATTTAATGCATCATGCAGTTTTTGTACACCTTGTGATTGGTTGGTTTGATTGGTTTGAGTTGTCATAGTTAGATCTCCTTTTTATTTGAAAATGGAAGTGAATGTTGATTTAGTGATACTTATCATAGACTTTTAATTTAGACTTAATCTAAATCCTAATATTATTATAGCATGGTTTTCGAAAAAGGGAAACTTACCTCCACATTTAATAGATGAAGATTTGATGAAACGTAACAACAGAGGCTTCTATTGCAAGGTTAGAATGCCCCATCTGGATATAAAAAAACATGGAAGAACGATCAAAAAGTCATTGTGATCGCTCTTCCATGTCTTACTTTTACACCTTTTGCAGTCCCGCTATCGAAAGCAAGCTATCTTTAATTTCCTCATAATTATGAACTATAAAATGCGGACGATGGTCCGATTCGGCTTCCGCGTTCCGGTGATTGTACCAAAGTACGGTCCAGCCTGCTTTGATCGCCCCTACCACATCATTTCGCCATGAATCACCAATGTAGTAACTGTGCTCAGGAGAAGTCTTTGTGATCGTATTTACATGTTCAAACAGTCTAACATCAGGTTTGGCATAACCAACTCCACCGGATACAAAGATCATATCCTCCGGAATGTACCTATGCACTTGCAGTGCTTTCAGCTTCTTCTGTTGATGCTTTGCTGGTCCATTCGTAATTAGACCCACCTTTATTCCTGAATGAGTCAGTGTCTCAATCAGTTCCATAGCACCGTGGAAAGGCTGAATCTGAAACTGTCTATTTACATAAGCTGTCTGAGCAGCTTCCGCTTCTTTTTCATTGAGGAAGACCCCGAATTCTGCTAAAGCCAGCATAAAGCGGCGTCTGCGCATATCAGCTAACGCCTCTTTTTCAGGTACAGCAGATAAATTCTTCTCTTCTGATAACAAATCGCTATAATAACGGAACCGGTAATAAATATCTTCATATGGCATATCAACCGCTAAACCTACAGCCTCCTGCAAGGCAGAGCGAAGTGGTAATAAATGATCATAGAGTGTGTCATCGACATCAAAGAACACTGCTTTTTGTACGCTATCAGCCAAAAGATTGCCTCCTCTTCCTACATCTCAGTTAACACATAAATGCCGTACGGATTGGTTATATGAGAACTCTCTTCTTGAAAGAAACTTTCCTGATGATGATATTGATACGTGGTCCCATACAATTTGAACTCATTTAATTTATCTTTCGTTCCTTCCCTTGCATTCATCATAAGGTACAAAAACTGGGACATAACCTGCAAGGAGGCATCCGGATCTGTTTCTTTGCTCAGAGCTACATCAGGCAAACCAAACATCTGCATCCCGCAGGAGTAAAAATAATGTTCATCCTGCATATAACTGATCATCGTATTAAGCAATTGATCAAGCCGCGCTTCTTCCCCGATCATATTCCACTCTTCCGGAGTAAATGCTTTATCACAATTCTCGATTTTGACAGCAACTCCCCCGCATGCCAGCAGCATCTGTACAGGAGCAATCATTCGCTGGACCGCTTCGACGGAACCCATATAGCCAGACAGATAAATGACCTTTGTATGCTTTTCTACCTTTTGCATCGTCTTGTCTGAGAAATCACCTTTAGAGGATAAATAAAAAGCTTCCGCGAGTCTTGGATCCTGCTCCTCAATCCTTATTTCAAAAGCACGGTTTCGCTTCGTATCGAGCAAGAGACCGCCAGTAAGAGAATATTCCCCGCTGCTTTTTCTTGTCAGTTTTCGTATTAGTTTGTCTTCCTCTTTCCACTGTCCTGGAATACATAGGACGAGTTTATCATTCATCTGTAAATTCCCTTCTTCCTCGCCTAGCCTTACTATACAAACAAACCACTGCCCTTCTTCTAAGCGCTCAGCAGCAACTTGAATGAACGGCAGTGGTTGATATTGCAAAGGTTATTCCATGTCAACCTTTGCTTCTATAGATGAAGCTTAATATCTTTTTGGTGCTGCTTTTTTAGCTAACTCTGTGAGATAGGAGAAAAATGCATCCGGGTCGGTATCATAGACTAGATTAACTGGTTTTCCAGCTGGATCTATAACGGTGCGCCCCTGACTTGGCCCATCTGGAATCACGCTGCACTTCACCACTTTGCGCTTTACAAGTTCTTCTCGTCCCAGCGCGGCTGTGGTAAGTACATCCCACAAATAATAGGTTGAATTGGTCTCACTGTATACAAGCGGAGGTACTCCCGAATAACAGTTACCAAGGAAGTCTACACCTTCATAGCAGCGCTCTTTCGCCCAGCGATTACGAACTGCCGGCGTGAGCGGTACTTTATTCGTACTTTCAAGCGCAACAAGGTCAATCTCAATCCCTGTCTGCCAAACTTGATAAGCTGCTTCTGGGTCCCAATATACATTCCATTCTGCCGTTCCATCGTGCTCTGGTTCCTGGACATTCCCTTTTTCAAAGGTTCCTCCCATCCATACCAGCTTCTCAATCTTCTCTTCAATCTCCGGTGCCTCTTCCAGAGCGCGAGATAAGTCTGTAAGGGGGCCAGTGAATACGAGAATTGTTTTTTCTTCCGTCTTGCGTAGGGTCTCAATAAGGTGCTTATGTGCAGGTAATTCAGACAATGGAGCTTCCATTGTTCCGGATTCATTCAATATAGGAAGTGCATCAACATAAAAAGAATGGATGCGCCAATCGCTTGGAAACGGATTTTTACCACGTGAATTGGATTTCGATACTTCAACCTGATATGTGCTGAAACGATCAATAATTTTACGACTTGCATCCGTAGCTGGTTCCAAATAACCATCAGCAGGAATAATAGACACTCCTGTCACTTCCACATCATCCATCTGCAGAAGCATAAACAGTGATACAAGGTCATCTACCCCGCCGTCATGATTAAAATACACTTTTCTCTTCGTCATGTTTGAAAAATCCCCCTGCTAGTCTTATCTATTGGTGTGAAACCTTACCTCATATGTTCTCATCTTAAGTCTTTACAAAGTGCAAATGCAACCATTCTTCCTCTGAAAATCAAGGGAAGATAGAAAAAAGAGGCGTGTCAGCAAATTCAATATCTGCTAACACACCCCTTTAATTTGTTATTTTCCGATATTAGTGAAAGGTTTGAACTTGTTCTTCTTTAGCAGCAACTTTCCTTTTACCTGGCCAAAAAGCAACTTCTCCAAGCACCATCGTAATTGAAGGTACAAGGAAAGGTCTCACAATAAACGTATCAAGCAATACTCCAATCGCTGTAATAATACCAAACTGAACAAGTACCTGAATTGGTAAAGTAGCAAGAACGGCAAAGGTACCGGCAAGGATGAGTCCAGCGGAGGTAATGACAGAACTGGTCTCTCCTACCCCTTCTTTAATCGCTTGTTTCAGCGGCATCGTTTTACTCTTTTGCCAAATGCTCGAGATCATAAAGATATTATAATCTTCCCCTAATGCTACTAGGAACACAAAGGAGTAAAGCGGAATTGCGCCTTGAATTGCATCCGCACCGAGTCCGTAATGAATAACGAGCCAACCAAGACCAAGTGCCGAGAAATACGACAAGATTACGGTAGCAACCAAATATACCATCGCCACCAGAGAACGAAGATAAATTAACAGCAGCAAGCTGATTAGACCCACCACGACCGGAATAATGAGTCTTGCGTCATGTTCTCCGGCGAGTTCCGTATCATATTGTTCAGCTGTTTGACCGCTAATCCATACTTTATCACCGGGTGCAGCCACACCTGCACTCTCAAGAGCAGATTCTGCTTCAGAACGAAGATCAGGAATATGCTGCATTGCTTCGATGGAATATGGATTCATACTCAGTTCGACTTGGTAAGCGAGAATGTCGCTATTTACAGATCCTTCTTCAGGTTCAGAAACGACTCCTACATAATCTAGTGCTTCCAGACGCGATTTCACATCTGTATCTTTACCTTCCGTATCCAGCATCAGCTGCACAGGGGCAAGCTCTCCTTCCGTGAATTGTTCCCCAATGAGTGTAAATCCTTCTCTTGAGGGAACATCTTCCGGGAAAGAAGACAATAGATCATAGGTGTATTTAATCTGAGGTGAAAAGGAAGCTAATATCCCAAGCACCACAATGGTCGACACGATGACAGTCCAAGGACGTTTTGTCACCACATTGCCAATCCAACTTTCTTTTTTCTTACGTGGAGCCGGTACCGGCTTCCCTTTTTTACGAGCACGTTCAGCCTGCATCTCTGCTGTTCTTGGTACAAACGGATAGAAGGATGCACGGCCGAAGATAGCCAAAAATGCGGGAACCAACGTGAGACTCGCAATAAACATAATAAGAATGGACAAACTAAATGGAACTGCAAAGCGCTCGTAAGCACCATATTCAGCTAGCAGAAGAGCAAAGAGTGAGATAACCACCGTAAATCCACTCATTGCAATTGCGCCCGAAGAACTTGTTATCGCTTGGAACAACGCTTTACGTTTATCTGCTTCATTCCATAAAATCTGACGGAATTTAGAAATAATAAATAGACAGTAATCCGTTCCTGCGCCAAACAGCAGAACCGTCATGATGGAAATGGACTGTGAATCAACAGTAATAATTCCTTGTTTTGCCATAAATCCTAAGATCGGACTCGTCACAATGTATGCAAAGCCAACTGCAATTATTGGAATCACAGCAAGCAGCGGCGAGCGGTAAATAAGAAGCAAGAAAATCAGTACAAGCATCACGGTGCCGATAAGAAGGGATACGTCCGCATTCTCAAACAATCCGGTCGCATCTACCGAGATACCGACAGGACCTGTTACACGAGCACTAAGCTCATCTCCACTATCTATGTCGGCATCAAATGGATTCGTTCCAAATAAAGAAGTCATGCTGGACTTGATTCCATCAAGACCTTGACCTAGTTCTTCGGCATCCGCTTCGACTTCAAAAAACACAGGCAGCACCAGTGTGCTTCCATCTTCAGACAACTGTGCCGACAGCGCTGGCGGCGGTAACTTATGTAGAGGAATCACTGCTGTTTGATGAGGAACAGGCTTCTCCTCTAGCTGAAGAGTTAGTTCCTGTAGCTTTGTCAGATCTTCAGTGGCAAGGCCTGACTCTTTATGGATAACAATTAGAGCAGGTATGCCTGAATCACTCGGAAACTCACGATCTGCTACCATTTGCGCAATAACAGAAGGTTCATTTTCTTTCAAATTGGCTGCATTGTTATTTTCCTGTTCACCAACAGCAGGCCATATAAGGTTTAAAACAACGGCCAAGATGACCCACACTAAAACCGTGATCCATTTTGTTTTTTTACCAGCGACCCATTTACCATATCCACCGGGTTCTTTTTCTTGCATTGTTCCAGTCACATCCTTCTTTTTTTCATGTTTTTATTGAAATGAACCGCAGGTCATAATACAATCTAGAAGTAATTATATATACCGGTAGGTTAATTATCAACAACTATTTTTGAAATTGGCGGTGGATTCACTTATACTGCTCATCAGGAGGAATCATGATGACTAAACAACCACCTCGTTCACCCGGACGTCCTAAACAAACTTCGGATGAAGTGTCCACCTATGATGTGATCCTAGGAACAGCCTCCAGGCTGTTTATGGAGAATGGTTATGAACCCGTATCTCTGCAGCAGATTGCAAAGCTATGTAATGTTACAAAGGCCTCCATATACTATCACTTCACGAGTAAGCCAGAACTGTTCAAGATCGCTGTCACTAGTATGCTGCGGCGCGGTTACGAACAAACACACAAGTGTTTGATGAAAGCAGATACTTTGAAAGAAGGCCTTCTCTATATTGCGGAAGCCAAAATTGCTACACCTCATGCGGAAATGGAAACGATCCTTCGCGAAGCAGAAGCTTTTCTCAGCAAAGAACAGATCCAAGAAATTAGAGATGGCGAGCGTGCCATTCATAAGCTTTTAGCGGATCATTTTGAGCATGAATTCCAATCTGGAGTTATCAAACAGAAAAATCCCCTTCTACTTGCCCAGGCTTTCTCCGCCCTGCTCATGCTGGGTAATCGTGAGGATATTACGAGTAAATATGCAAGTCCCAGAGAGCTTGCAGAAGAACTAGTTGAGTTATTCTGGCAAGGTGCGGGTTCGTAAGGAAAACGGTCTATTTATTAAGAATTAAGAAAGGCCCGTGAGGGCTTTTTTTAATTTATTGATATAAGCCTTGCTGCCTCTCTAAATGGCATCTGGACCGCCCACTAAAAAAGTCAGTTTATGATCAAGAACGGAAATTTGCACAGGGGTACTAAGGTACACCTCACCATCTGTATCAGCCTGTTTCTTTTCATCGGTCCTGAGCTTGATATTACGGGCTTTGTAATAGAGAATACTGTCATTCTTCGGCTGCCACTCTCCTTCTGGTTTACGAGCTAATAATTCCCTTAGCAGCGGCAATCCTGTCTGGCGAATGATTAAAATATCAAATTGGCCATCTATCAGTGCGTCTTGGGCAAAAGGAAGGGCACTCGATCCAAGCGATCGGCCGTTTGCGATATAAATCATCACTGCTTCATCTTGAATCAGCTTGCCATCAGCTTCCATCTCAAAAGCAAAGGGCACTGCTGAGCGGATCGTTTGCAGTGTACTAATAAAATAACTTAGCTTGCCGAGTGAACCTTTTAAGTTTGGATCGATATTTTCCGATGTTTCCGTAATGAGGCCTACTCCAAAAAAGTTCGTAAATACACGCCCGTTCGCATATCCCAGATCGATATCGATGGTTCTTCCTTCAAGCATCATACGTGCAGACTGCGTAACGTCCACCGGCATTCCGAGTGATCTTACAAAATCATTACATGTTCCGCCTGGCAGAACTCCCACGACCGGCGGATGAATCAGCTGTGTTAACCCATTGATGCACTCATGGACTGTTCCGTCCCCGCCTAAAATAAATACCGCATCTACCTCACTGCCGCGTTCAAGACATATCTTCTCTCCGTCCCCAGGACCTGAAGTCTGAATGATATCCAGTTCCTTAATGGCAGGTGCCAGCACAGCTACGGCAGAACTAACCAAACCTCCTGCAGCAGATCCTGCTGCGTCATTATGTATAAGCAGCGCTTTTGTGATCTTCATAACCGAGCCCTCCTACTCCTCTTATGATGCTTATTACCCTTTCTTTACCCGCTGTAGACAGACTGTTAACCGTTACACAAATCATTTTAAACTAACTTATTCCATATCTTATTATTTAGAGGTGTTATGTATCACCTTGGTTCAGGGTAATAACTTTAAAAATTACATCTTTATAACCAAGGAGGCAATTTCTATGATTCCTGCAACACATAAAGAACTGGAAGAAATCAGAACAAAATGTCGGTCCATGGTAAAGACACGGGCATTCGCCTCTGGAAGCACTTCACTGATTCCGATCCCGGGAACCGATGTTGTCGCCGACGTAGGGATTTTAATGCAGCTGCTTCCCGCTATTAATGAGAAATTCGGTTTAGCTAAAGAAGATGTAGATGGTATGGATGCAGAAACCAAAGCTGCCTTTTATGGACTCGTTCTATCGATGGGTAGCGCTGTTATCGGAAGACTCGTTACCCGAGAAGTAGTCATTAAGCTACTCCAAAAAGTTGGTGTGCGAATGGCAGCGAAACAAGCGACACGATTTGTTCCTTTTGCAGGTCAAGCCTTATCTGCGGTACTCAGTTTCTCGGCAATGCGTTATGTCGGCAACAAACATGTAGAAGACTGTTACAAGGTTGCATTAAAGCTCTTGGAAGAACGCCGAGCGAAAGAGACCCAACTCCCGGAAGATTCTGAAATCCTCAGCAGAATAACGGAATCCGTTCCTATCGACAGTAAAGCTGAATCTGAGAATGAAGCAGCTGATAGGGAACATACGGCACCTAAGGAATAACTGTGTTCAGCAAGAATAGATAAAAAAACACCGATTCTCTTTTAGAGACAGAAGCTCATCTGCCGTAAAGAGATCGGTGTTTTTTTGTTATTTTAACCCGCTTCGGAGAACTGACTGTTATACAGATCAGCGTAGAATCCGCCTTGTGCAAGTAATTCTACATGCGTTCCCTTTTCAATTACATCCCCATGATTCATGACGAGAATCACATCGGCATCACGAATGGTGGACAACCGGTGAGCAATAACAAAGCTGGTCCGATCTTTCATCAGTTCGTTCATCGCTTGTTGGATCGCAATTTCGGTTCTCGTATCTACTGAACTTGTTGCTTCATCCAAGATCAGAATCGATGGATCTGCGAGGATCGCACGAGCAATGGTAAGAAGCTGCTTCTGACCTTGCGATATATTCGAGGCTTCTTCATTCAGCACGGTGTCATAACCATCCGGCAGCGTACGAATGAAATGATCCGCCCGGGCAGCAATGGCAGCCTGCCGAATCTCTGCTTCGGTTGCTCCTTCTCTTCCGTAGGCAATATTGTCACGAATTGTACCATTGAACAGCCAGGTATCTTGCAGAACCATACCGAACATTTCACGGAGTGCACCACGCGGCATATCGGTAATATTAACCCCGTCAATTCGGATTTCTCCGCCCTGAATCTCATAGAAGCGCATCAGAAGATTGATCAGTGTCGTTTTACCAGCACCCGTAGGGCCGACGATGGCTACCGTTTGTCCAGGCAACACATCCAGATTCATATCTGAAATAAGGGTCTGTCCGCCTTCATATCCAAATTTCACATGTTCAAAGGTAACTGCGCCTTGAACCTCTTCCTGTGCTGCGTTACTTCCAGCTTCTTTTACTTCTTCTTCTTCATCCAGCAGTTCAAAGACACGCTCGGCTGAAGCTACAGTAGATTGAATGACGTTCGCGATATTGGCCAGCTGCGTAATCGGCTGAGTGAACTGACGAGAATACTGGATAAAAGCAAGAATGTCTCCCACTAAAATTCTCTCTTTGGTGACTAAAACTCCGCCTACGATACAAATCAATACATATCCTAGATTTCCAATAAACTGCATCAGCGGCATGATGAGTCCAGAGATAAACTGAGCCTTCCAACCCGTATGGTACAGCTTCTCATTAATTTCATCAAAATCATGAATCGATCTTTCTTCACGTCCAAAAGCTTTGACTACATTATGACCAGTGTACATCTCTTCCACATGCCCATTCAGTTCGCCTAGTTTTTTCTGCTGACCCACAAAATACCCTTGAGAACGCTTGGCAATCATCGTTACGACAATGATACTAAGCGGCAATGTCAGAAACGTAATGAGTGTCATCCACGGACTGATTGTCAGCATCATTACGATAACCCCGATAACGGTCACAAGCGAGGTGATGAACTGCGTTATGCTTTGCTGCAAGGTGTTACTAATGTTATCCACGTCATTCGTCGCACGGCTGAGGGTTTCTCCATGAGTGCGTCCGTCAAAATATTTAAGCGGCAAACGTGACAGCTTTTCGTTGATCTGCTCTCTCATCTTGTATACAATTCGCTGTGCTACACCAGACATTAGATATTGCTGAGCATAGCTGAATAGAGAACTTAGCAGATAGAGTCCGCCCAGTAGCATCAAGATACGGTAGATAGCCGTAAAGTCTATCGGTACTACCGGCTGTCCATACAATTTAGCAAGACCAGGGGCAGCTAAAATGTTTGTAGCACGTGCCATAATCTTCGGTGCAACAATGGTAAAAACGGTGCTCAGAATCGCCATAATAAAGACGAGTATTAGCATATTACTTTCTGGCTTCAGATATTTCACAAGCCGTTTCATGGTTCCTTTAAAATCTTTTGCCTTCTCTACAGGACCTCTTCCTGGATGTCCGCCGGGATGCCCTGGTCCTGCAGGCGGCGGTGTATGTTTCTTACTCATGCGATCTCCTCCTCTGATAACTGTGAGGATACAATTTCACGGTAGACTTCGTTATTAGCCAGCAGTTCGCTGTGAGTACCGCTGCCCACAATTCTTCCTTCATCCATAACAAGGATGCGGTCTGCATCTCGTACTGTACTCACGCGCTGGGCAACAAGAATGACCGTTGAGTTTGAAGTTTCCTCTTTCAAAGCAGCTCTCAAACGGCTGTCCGTTTTAAAATCAAGCGCAGAGAAACTATCGTCAAACACATAAATTTCAGGTCTGCGCACCAAGGCTCTTGCGATGGATAAGCGCTGTTTCTGGCCTCCAGATACGTTATTCCCGCCTTGCGCGATGACGCTTTCGTACCCATGTTCCATTTCGCTGATAAAATCAGAAGCCTGTGCTACCGAAGCCGCATGCTCGATTTCTTCCTGGGTCGCGTCTTCCTTACCATAGCGAAGATTGTCTGCAATACTTCCCGTGAACAAGATTGCCTTCTGTGGTACATAGCCAATTTTTGACCGCAGATCATCCTGTGTCATCTGTCTCACATCTACGCCATTCACCTTCACACTGCCCTCTGTCACTTCATAGAAGCGAGGAATGAGACTAAGAAGTGTTGTTTTACCTGATCCGGTACCACCGATAATGGCCGTTGTCTCGCCCGGTTTCGCGGTAAAACTGATCCCTTCAAGAGCATATTCTTCAGCACCTGGATATTTGAAAGAGACATTATCAAACTCTAGTGTTCCATAAAGCTTGTTCGGTTTTGCAGGTGTATCTGGATTTTTTAGTTCCGGTTTCATCTCCAGCACTTCGTTAATTCGGACAGCAGAAGCCGATGCTCTTGGGAGCATCACGAAGATCACGGAGACCATAATCAATGAAAACATAATCTGCATTGCATACTGAATAAATGCCATCATATTACCGACCTGCATATCTCCGGTATCAATACGAAGACCGCCAAATCCGATGATCGCAATGATGGTAAAGTTCATGATGAGCATCATGGACGGCATCATAAAAGCCATAATTTTATTTACTCGAATTGCTGTTTGCGTTAAATCCTGATTTGCTTCTTTGAACCGTTTTTTCTCGAATTGCCCTCGGTTAAAAGAACGAATAACCCGAATACCGGTCAGCTGTTCACGCAGTACCAGATTCAATCGGTCTAATTTTTTCTGAATGGCTTTAAATAAAGGCAGCCCTTTAAAGGCAATTAGTGCTACCGTTCCTGCCAAGATCGGCAGAGATACTACAAGAACCAGTGAAAGCTTGGCATCTTGTGAAATCGCCATGACAAGTCCCCCGATAAACATGAGCGGAGCACTAATCATCATTCTCATCATCATAAGCAGTACATTTTGCACTTGGGTAATATCATTCGTTGTACGTGTGATGAGTGAAGCTGTACCAATTTGGTCAAATTCCTGCAGTGAGAAATTTTCCACATGTCTAAATACTCGGCTGCGTAAGTCACGCGCAAACTTCCCAGATACTTGAGAAGCAAGGAAGCTGACCAGGATCGAACATAGCGCTCCGAGCAGCGCAATAAACAGCATTAATCTTCCTACACTCCAGATATAAGGTACATCTCTGGTGGGTATGCCGTTATTCACAATATCTGACATGAGTGTGGGTAAGTATAGATCAGACATCGCTTGTAAAAATACGAAGATAATGACAAGGATCACAGGAAGTTTATAAACCTTTAGCATCCTTAAAAGTTTCAGCATAAATTCTCACTTCCTTCTTTTCTTCTTCGTTCTTCCTTCTCTTTCCGAACCATGTCATGGTACTCATGAACTCGGTTTAGGAGCAGGGTGAGCTGTTTCGTATCCTCTTCTCCAAGGTACTCTACAAGACCTTGCATTGTAGTCATCATTTCTCTGTGAACTTCTCTAACTACCTGTTGTCCTGCTTCGGTAATCTTGATGCGGACGACTCTCCGATCATTTGGATCTACTTTTCGCTCCACTAAACCTGCTTCTTCCAGAGTCCTGATTACTGGTGTAATCGTAGGAGATTTCACACGAAGAAGGTTACTGATTTCTGAAGCCTTCATCCCTTCAATCTGCTCCTTCGTTGTGGGTCCATTCTCCATATATTCGCTAATCTTACATACAACGGAGGCAGGATCGCGCTCGGTCTCCGTACCTCTAATTAGCGCTGTTAAAAGCATGATTTCGCTGGGATTACGTCCTTCCGTTTTTCGTTGTTTCCATATCCCCCGATTAAACTTCATAAACGTATAAAGCAAACTTTGTACGGTTGTATCTTCATTCATTTTTGTAAACCCCTCCTCTAAAGCCGAATTACCTTTTCATCCCTTCTAAAATTAATTGTAACCTTAGATTGTTAGGTAACCTAATTAACTTCAAGCAAGCAAATTATATTCCCCGAAATCATGAATGTCAACTGATGTTCATTACAGAATAAAATTCCCCTTCCTGCTTGTTTTTATAAAGCTGTTCTAGAGCTCTAGGATACATAAGAAAAGCGATGGCATAGTCGCCACCGCTTTCCTCATACCTCTGCTACTCCCTAACTGTAGACACCTGGGAACTGAATTCAAAATACTGCCTCGCATTTCGATATGAAATATCTTGCACGATATTTCCAAGCAGCTCAATGTCGTGGGGAACTTCTCCTTGTTCTACCCATTCTCCAAAGAGATTACACACTAATCTGCGGAAATATTCATGCCTTGGATAGGAAAGAAAACTTCTTGAATCCGTGAGCATTCCAACAAATCGGCTGATAAGTCCCGCATTCGCGAGTGCTTTCATCTGAGCAAGCATTCCGTCTTTGGTATCATTAAACCACCATGCAGATCCGAGCTGGATCTTGCCTGGAATTCCGTCCCCTTGAAAACTTCCCGTTATTGCAGCCAGCACCTCATTATCCCGTGAATTAAGTGAATAGAGGATGGTTCTTGGCAGTGCATCTTCGCTTGCAAGCGAATCAAGGAGATTAACTAGCGGACCTGCAATCAGGCTGTCATTGATTGAGTCATAACCCGTATCCGGTCCAAGCAGATGGAACATTCTCGTATTGTTATTTCGCGCTGCATTGATATGGAACTGCATGGTCCAGCCCCGAGCCGCATACAACTTTCCTAGGAAAACAAGCGTATAAGTCTTGTATTTCTGCTCATCGTTCAAGCTGACCTTCGCGCCAGATCGAGCTTGTTCAAAAATAGCAGCTGCCTCTTCTTTTGTTGTATCTGCATAAGGAACATAATCAAGCGCGTGATCAGAGACTCTTCCACCAACAGAGTGAAAGAAATCTACCCTGTCTTCCATGACTTGCAGGAAGGTATCATAATCTTCGATCTTTCGCTTGGCAACCTGTTCGAGCTGAGTTAACCAGGGACGGAAACCATCCCGATTGATCTCCAGTCCTTTATCTGGACGGAAAGAAGGTAACACTTCGGTATCGAAGTTCGGAATCTCTTTAATTAAAAGGTGATATTCCAGTGTATCTGCCGGATCATCTGTTGTACAAATCACAGTAACATTGGATTTAGTAATGAGGTCTCGTGCACCAAAACCTTCACCATTCAGTTTGGCATTTACTTTTTCCCAGATTACGGGTGCATTCTTCTCATTAATCAATTCATACACACCAAAATATCTCTGCAGCTCAAGATGTGACCATGCATAAACCGGGTTCCCGATTGCCAGTGGTACGGTTCTAGACCAAGCCATAAACCGGTCATAGTCGCTGACACTTTCACCGCCGGTTATGTATTTCTCTTCTACTCCATTCGCACGCAGCAGCCGCCATTTGTAATGGTCTCCATATAGCCAAGCCTCCGTTAGATTACGGAAGGTCTTATTCTCGTAAATTTCCTTAGGACTTAAGTGACAGTGATAATCGATAATGGGCATATCCTTGGCATAGTTCTCAAACAACGTAATTGCTGTGTCGTTCGTGAGCAGAAACTGCTCATCCAAAAAAGACTTCATCTACCCTTTCACGCTCCCCTATAAGTTCCTTTTAGTTCATTTCGGTTTACTTACTACCTAAAGCTACACTGTTTTCCCAAAAAATTCAATATAAATTGACAGCGCTAACAATTTGTTTTTTTATTGAACTTCTTTCTCTATCTTACACGGATATTTGGCAGGGGACTTGCTAAGTGATCTAACTCATTGAAGAAGTTCTATTTTTCATGCAAAGTGTATCGAAATGTACCAAAGGGGCGAACTTGAATGGCAAAAGTGATTTCTAATATGCACCTAAATGAAAAAGTGGGGCTGCTTGAGGTGGAATGTGACCGCGGAGGAAGACCTGGACAATTTTACATGCTTCGAGCCTGGGATACCTTTCCGCTCCTCCCAAGGCCTATTAGTATCTTTGATTGTACGGATCACAGCATCCGTTTTCTATACCTGGTTGTTGGCGAGGGAACCCGCCGTCTATATCAGCTCCGCGCAGGCGACAACCTGATACTGGAAGGACCTTTTGGTAATGGTTTCCCTGAACTGAGCGGAAAAATTGCGCTGATCGGCGGCGGAATTGGAATTGCACCTTTCTATTACGCAGCAAAACAGTATGAGAATGCAGATGTCTATCTTGGTTTCAGCGATCAGCCTTATCTTGTAGAAGAATTCAAACAAGTCTCTTCCTCTGTTACGGTTGATGTTGGCGGTACGATTTTGGACACCCTGTCGTTTTCGGATTATGACCATGTCATCACATGCGGCCCTGAAGGGATGCTGAAAGCAGTTCAAGCAAAACAAGCTGCAGAGCAAACCACGGCGAGCGTCTATGTTTCTCTGGAGAATAAAATGGCTTGCGGAGTTGGTGCTTGCCTTGCTTGCAGCACAAATCATACAACAGGACGCAAAAAAACGTGTACGGACGGTCCTGTTTTTCGAGCAGAGGAGGTTTCTTTCGTATGATTAATCTTTCATGTAATATTGCAGGTATTTCATTTAAGAATCCCATCGTCATGGCCTCTGGTACCTTTGGTTTTGGACGGGAATACAGCGGATTCTACGATATTAATAAACTGGGGGGATTTGTAGGTAAGGGCCTTACCTTGCACCCCAAAGAAGGCAACAACGGAACTCGTATGGCCGAAACCGCAGCAGGAATGATGAATAGTATCGGCCTTGAGAATCCAGGGATTCATGCTTTTCTTACACAAGAATGTGCTTACTGGCAGTCACTAGATACTGTTCGAATTGTGAACCTTGGCGGCGGAACGCTTGAGGATTATAGAGCCGGCGCAGAGCTTATTCAAGAACATGAGCAGAGAGTCCGCAAAGAGACCGGCCGATCCTCCATTGATATGATTGAGCTGAATATCTCCTGCCCGAATGTAAAAGAAGGCGGAATGGCTTTTGGCATTCAGACGGATGCAGCTCGTCATGTTGTACGTGCCGTGCGAAACAAGACAAACTTGCCTCTTATTGTAAAGTTGTCGCCGGGTGCTGAGAACTTAGCTGAAATGGCAATTATGTGCGAGCACGAAGGAGCAGATGCTCTCTCCCTCATTAATACCATCTCTGCTATGAAAATCGATATACGCAAGCGCAAAAGTGTATTCGAGCATGGTTATGCCGGGCTATCTGGCCCTGCGATTAAACCGATTGCGCTTCGTATGGTTCATCAAGTTGCCCACGCGGTTACCCTGCCTATTCTGGGGATGGGCGGAATCACAACGGCTGAGGATGTGATTGAGTTTATTATGGCGGGCGCTGATGCCGTACAGGTAGGCACGGCTAATTTTATTAATCTTCGTACAGGCCCAGATCTAATAGAAGGTGTCACAGAATGGATGGAACAAGAAGGTGTCCAGTCGCTTGATGAAATTCGCGGCATCATCTAATTGATTTAATAGATTGAATTGGGGTCATCTAACCTAGAAACAAAACATAAGTTTTATTTTGATATACAACCTCTCTTTCGTTTAAAGCGTCCTTTCTAGCAAAGAGCGTTATAATAAACATGAAAGAGAGGTGTTTTTTTATGCAGATTCAATTTCTTGGAACCGGCGACATGTTCAGCTTTGAACAGGATCATAACAGCGCCATGATCGAGCATGAAGATACAAGGCTCATTATTGATTTTCCCGAGTCTAACAGCAAGGTACTTCACAAATTAGGAATCCCCCTCAGCGATGTACGGGATGTGTTTATTACTCATCTGCATGACGATCACATCAACGGCTTACAGCAGCTTGGCTACTATGCACAAGTATTTGGCGACCATAAACCGACTTTGTATATTCACGAACAATTGGTTGACCCGCTATGGCGCACGCTCGAGCCCGGAATGAAGTACACCGTAGGCGGTGAAAAAGCACTCGAGGATTATTTTCATATCGTACCTCTACAAGAGGGGACTTCTTTCACGATTGGCGGGATAACGTATGAGATGACCAGAACCGAGCATGTACCAGGAATGATAAGCTGCGGTCTGCTCGCAAGAGGATATTTCTATTACAGCGGAGACGCTACCATGGATCAGGATCTGCTGCTGGACATTAATCAAGATGTAAAAGTTATTTTCTATGAATGCCATATGCAGGACGTAACCATCAGCTCGCACACGTCACTCGGCGATATTCAGGCCCTGCCCGAATCCATTCAGCGGAAAACACTGCTCATGCATTACCATGACGGGTACGCAAATAGTGATATGAGAGAACGGTTTAACCAAGAATCACTGGCAAAGCTTGCCCATCCGCTAGAGGTGATTGAGCTATGACAGATCATCAACCGAATAACAAAAACACCCCTCCTCAGGAGGGGCGTTCTATTATACCTGTTATGGACAATCTGGAACGAAACCAATCCTACGCTTCTCAACCCATATCGAAAAAAGCAAACAAACTATTGTTTTATTCTGTTCTCGGTTTTGTCTTCCTATTCGTACTCATTATGACGGGTATGAATACAGGTTCACTCGGCTTATTTGTTATTCATATAATTGAGTGGACTACCCTTTATATCTTGCCTTGGATTTTTCTCTATTATTTCATTCAGTTCGTACGAGCTTTTGTTAAAGGGAAGCAGGGTTAATGAGCTCATATTCTCTCCACTCTTCAGGCAGTAAGGAGCGATAGGGTTCCTGGGTAAAGCGATCATCAATCAACACGAGCACCCCTTCATCTTCTTCGGTTCGAATGAGCCGCCCGCCTGCCTGAAGCACTTTATTCATACCTGGAAAAACATAAGCATAGTTAAATCCATTACGCCCTGTTTTGTTAAAATAATCCTTGAGCATGTTGTTCTCCATGCCAATCTGCGGCAATCCCGTTCCCACCACAATGACACCGTTTAGTCGATCCCCTGGCAAATCCACACCTTCTGAGAACACGCCCCCAAGTACGGCAAAAGCAAGCCGAGTTCGCTCTGGATGCGGCTGAAAAGCTTGCAAGAAGGCATCCCGCTCCTCTTCGCTCATGAATGACTGCTGAATCACTGTATCGATTCCTTTGCCCTGCTCCTGAGTGAAGGCATCATATACTTCCTGCATGTACGCGTAAGAAGGGAAAAAGACAAGCAGATTCGTACGCGGCCGCTCTTCTGCGACTTGCTGAATCAGCTTTGCGATAACCTGCTTCGAGCGCTCGCGGTCATTATAGCGGACCGAGACTGGGACAAGCCTTACATCCAGCTGATCCTTACTGAATGGAGAAGGAATGCTCAGCGTATAGTCTTCTTCACCCGCACCCAGCATATCGCGGTAATAATTCATCGGCGACAGGGTCGCTGAGAAATGAATAATGGAGCGGTACCCTTTTCCTGCTTGCCGCAGCAGCTCCGAGGGATCGAGACAGAAGATTTTTATTTTGAAATCACTGCGAATGATCTCCGCATAGGTAAGATAACGTTCGTCATAGAACTTCGCCATCCGAATAAAGTTTTGTGCTGCAAAATAGGTACTGAGCAGTTCTTCCTGTGCTTCTACACTCACCCTGGATGCTGCAGTCCCCGTTACCAGCTCAATCTCTGCTGTCTCCACAAACTTCTCCAGTTTTTGAATCAGTGCTTCAGGCAGTTCCGATTGGATGATTCGGCCGTCTGCATTGCAATTATTTTTAACCGCAAGCAAGAAGGAATTTACCTCTCCTGCTGCCCGAGAAACCCCTTCATTTGCCGTCTTATACTCGCTCTTGATTCCTAGAAAAACAGATTTAACCAGCTCTGCTGAGAACATGTTTCTGCCTCGGTCCACTAGGTTATGTGCCTCATCGACTAAGACGGCCGTTTTTTTCTTCTGGTCTTCCATCAGCCGCTTCAGAGATACTCTCGGATCAAAAATGTAGTTGTAATCACAGACCACTGCATCTGCCGCATAGGCGATATCAAGAGAGTATTCAAACGGACATACCCGGTGTTTGCGTGCATACTGTTCGATCAAAGGTCTCGTCATGATCGTCTCATTTTTCATAATATCGAGGACAGCTCCGTTAATCCGGTCGTAGTATCCTTCACATAATGAGCACTTTCCAGCATCACATGCTTCCTCTTCTTTAAAACAAATCTTGTCTTTAGCCGTAATTGTTACGCTGCTCACATGAAGACCCTGTGCCTGCATCCTAACAAAGGCTTCTTCTGCTGTCGCTCTTGTCGTCGTCCGTGCAGTAAGATAAAAGATTTTGCTGATATGTTTTGCTCCCATCGCTTTCACTGCCGGAAACAAGGTGGACATCGTTTTTCCAATTCCTGTAGGTGCCTTCGCCATAAGTCCCGCACCTTCTTGAATGGTCTTAAAAACAGCACCAGCAAATTTCCGCTGACCCGCCCGGTAATTCGGGAATGGGAACGGCAACGCCTCTATGGAAGCATTCCGCTCCTCTTCATGGATACGGAGCATGTCCGCATAAGGAGCATATGCTGCTACAACCTCGTGTGCGTAAGCTTCCAGCTCCTCAAAGGTATAAGTTTCGAGCAATTTTCGTTGTTCTCCGCTGCCCGTACGTACATAGGTAAGCTGAACCTGCATACGGGGCAAGTTCTGTGCTTTGGCATGCATATAAGCATACATTTTCCCCTGCGCCCAGTGAACTTGCAGCCCTTCTCCCAAGTCCTCAAGCGGTGCTGCTGTTGATTTGATCTCATCAATCGTCCATTCTCCGTTTAGCTGGATGAGCCCATCACAGCGCCCTTCGATGTGAAATAACAGCTCCTCATGCTGAATATCGGCGGTAAGAAAGACTTCCTTCTGATCTGTTTCCGCATAGGTTTTCTGAATGCTCTGATGAATCCGGGTTCCTTCATGCATCGTTGCATTCGTCCTGAAACCGCCCGTAATGCTGCCGCTGCGATAGACGTACTCTACCAGCGGTCTTACCGATATGGAAATATCGTAACTCATATAATCACCCGCTCCTGGTCTTTTCATCTCTTCACTGTAACAGAACAGGATGCCAGAAACCAGTGAACAACAAGTTAGAAAAACCATGTATTATACAATAAAAAGATTACATTATTTGTAACATAATAAATGAAACAAACACAAAAAGGAGACTATGCATGCTCTTTATGATTATTTTGAGCGAATAAGATATCGTAAAAAAGACGACGATAAATAGCTAATCGATCTACCATGTTTAGAAAGCGACCTGTTTATATGCTATATTTTGATGGTAATACATGTTATCTCATTATTAGTGCACAGGAGGTTGTTATTATGTATCTTTATATTTTCTCATCACCGATCACAGATGCACGCGAGGAACATCACTACGTCACGCTCCATGGCGAAGAAGGTACACGTTACATTGTCGAAATGGATAATCCAATCGAGGGAGAAGTAGCGGTTCCCGGATATGAAGTCATTGATGCAAATGGTACGATCGCAGGCAGTAACTTCATCGTCATGAATAACATCCCTGTTACCGAAGAGGGACGAGAAGCATTTGAAGCACGATTCATGAACCGAGCACGTAAAGTGGAAGGCGAATCTGGTTTTTCCGGCATCCGTGTACTACGTCCGCTAAACAGTGACACCTATGTGATTCTGACCGCATGGGTATCAAAAGAAAGCTTTGAAGCATGGCAGCAGTCTCAAGCCTTTGCCCATGCGCATGCTAAACGGGATACCAGTGAAGGCATAAAAGCACAAGCACCATCGATCTTCGCTCGTCCATCCTTTGTAACTACGTACACCGCAGAGTAATCTAGAATAATATAGCCCGTCCGCTCCCTGTTCTAACCTGAACAGGAGTGGACGTTTTTTTGTTTGTTCTTTTTCTTGCGCACTCTTTTTTGTGCTCTCATTTTTTGCATGCTATTTTTTGCACTCTATTTAATGTACTTTTTTTTGAGTACTTTTTTTGTTTAATCCCTTTATACGTATTTCATAACTTACGTTTTTAATATGTTACCTATCCACATTAGCGCTAACTTCCCTTCGCTCGAATCCTTTTCTTATTCCTTAATTCATTTTCCTTGGACTCGTTGCTCATCTCAGGGAGCAACGATGTCCCTTACCGCCCCCCAACTTTGGGGAAGGACTGATCTTAAACTGCACTTTCGGAACTACGCTAGCGTAACTCAAGGGAATAAGGAGATTACGAGATCGGCGCGACTTTGGCTTTGGCTGGACCTTTTCACCTTGAATCCACCCTGTCCAGACAAAACAAGCGGAGCAGAGAGCACGTAATCACCGTTTCCCTCCCCCTTCAACTTCTGCATCACCATCATCCTCATCTCTCCGACTTCTGCAATAACCCCGTCTCCCTCTTCCACTAACCTGTGCTTTAACGGGTATATTACTCTAAAGTAATGAATAGATTGTCTTTTGACATCCCCAAGCATGCATAGGATAATATTTCTTACAAATGTGGAGATAGCATATATTCTAAAATAAGATATAATAAAACCATTATTTTACATTATAACTTGTCACATAGAATAGCTTGTCGCATGGAAATGAAGGAGGGAACCTGTTGGAACGCCAAATCTGGAGCAGATGGCTGATGAAGCCATTTATATTCTTCACCCTAATTATGATTATAAAAAGCTACCTGACTTGGTATGCCATCTTTGACAACATTCCTTTCTGGCAGCCTTTACTCACCGAGGTTCCTTTTGTATGGCTTATTTTTTGTTTTATTGAGCGCTTTGCTCATAAACGTAAAATCGGCTATTACATGATTGCCAATCTGGTCATTACGATCGTTTTCTTCGCTGCCATTATGTACTACAAATATTATGGAGTCATCGTTACCTATCATGCACTAGCTCAAGTGAATCAAGTTACTTCCGTCAACAGTAGTGTTTTCTCTCTGCTAGCACCCTATTACCTGCTGATCTTTGTCGATGTTATCGTGCTTAGTGTTTACTATATTCAGCGCAAGATTAGGCAAAAGAAACAAGATTCTAGATCAACCATAATCTTGCCTCGTATAGGTAAGCGGACGGCTGTCGTTATCTTTGCTTTTTCTGCGCTGCTGACCCTCTATAACATTTGGCCGAATCGTGCCAGTATGAATGAGCTGAATCAAGCGGAGTCGATGGGGATACTTAATTACGAGGCTTATATGATTGCCGCAGATAAACCAAGTGATCCTGTGCCGGCTGATCAGATTACCCAAGAAAAAATTAATGAACTTAAAGGGTTCTCCACCGATCAGCCTGCGATTTCTACTTACTCCGATAAGGCTAAAGGACGGAATGTCATCATTATTCAAATGGAGTCATTTCAAAATTTCCTAGTCGGGCTTCATATTGATGGTAAAGAAATCACACCTAATTTGAATAAACTTGCACAAGAAAGCCTGTATTTCCCTCATTTCTATCAGCAAGTGGGACAAGGGAATACATCGGATGCAGAGTTTGTTGTGAACTCTTCTTATTACATTCCAGCTAGAGGGGCTTCTTCCCAGATATATGCCGGTTATGAAGTGCCTAGTTTAGCCAAACTGCTGAATCAATACGGATATCACACAACCACTTTTCATACGAACAAGGTAGAGTTCTGGAATCGTAAAGAGATGTATGCAGCGCTTGGCTTCGGAAAGTATTACGATATGGACTTTTTCGGTAATGAAGATGCAGTTGCCTTTGCTGCTTCCGATGAAGTGCTGTATAAGAAGACATCGGAAGAGCTAAAGTCGCTTCAGGACACGGGTAAGCCTTTCTATTCTCAGGTCATTTCCATGTCCGCGCATCATCCATATCATCTGCCTGAAAGTAAATATAAAATGGAGCTTCCAGCGCGTTATGAAAATACGCTAGTTGGTGACTATATAAGAGCCCAGAACTACGCTGATTATGAACTTGGTATTTTCATTGAGCAGCTGAAAGATAACGGGGTCTGGGATAACAGCCTCATTGTTCTATATGGAGACCATCTCGGACTCCCGCTCTATTCTCTTGAAGAAGATGACCAGGTTCTGATGAAAGAAATTTTTGGTCGTGATTATACTCGTGCAGATATGATGAACATCCCGCTTATTATTACAGCACCGAATGCCATTAAAGAGGCTCGTATTGATCAGCTTGGAGGCCAAGCTGATATTGTTCCTACTGTGGCAAGCTTGCTTGGCATATCCATGGAGGATTACATCCATTTCGGTCAGGATCTGCTAAATGGGCATTCTAACCTTCTTCCTGAGCGCTATTACCTTCCTTCTGGATCATTGATTACCGAAGAAGGCATGTTTATTCCAGGCAGCAACTATGAAGACGGTACACGGTATCCTCTTCCTTTAATTGAAGAGACAGCCGATCCTTCGTTTGTATCTGCTCTGAATCCACCGCCGGATGCGCTGAAGGAAGCAGGCAAGAACATAAACAAGGGAACAGTCAGCAAAGACAAATACGATCGTGCGCTTGAGCTGCTTCACCTTTCAGACAGCTATGTAACCCAGTTACCCAAGCGATAGATTTATTCTTTTTATACAGAAGATTTTCGTAACAACAAAAGGCAATGGAATGAGAACATTCCATTGCCTTTTGCTATTTTTTATCTTCTGTCACGAGTTAATCCAGGGCGACAATGCCATTTCTTAGCTCTTTATTAAAAAACTTTGTCACCATTAAAGATGGAGTTTTTCACAACGACATAATCGACCGTGCGAATTGCTTCCAGTTTATTACCGCCAGCATATGAAATGGAGGACTGCAGATCCTGTTCCATCTCCTTCAATGTGTCGGCAAGAGGGCCTTTATGCTCAACGTACATTTTCTTTCCTTCCACATTCTTCTTCTCGCCTTTTTGGAATTCGGATGCTGATCCAAAATATTCTTTATACAGCTTACCATCTCTTTCGATGGTCACACCGGGTGATTCCTCATGGCCGGCAAACAATGAACCAATCATAACCATGGAAGCACCGAAACGGATGGATTTAGCGATGTCTCCATGTGTACGGATACCACCGTCTGCAATAATTGGTTTGCTGGCTGCTTTTGCACATAAACGGAGTGCTGCCAACTGCCAGCCTCCTGTACCAAAACCGGTCTTAATCTTAGTGATGCACACCTTTCCTGGGCCGATACCAACCTTGGTGGCGTCTGCGCCTGCATTCTCCAGGTCTCTCACAGCTTCAGGGGTTCCAACATTTCCGGCGATCACAAAGCTATTAGGCAGATGTTCTTTGATATGCTGGATCATCTTAATTACAGCGTTTGAATGCCCGTGGGCAATATCGATCGTAATATATTCAGGTACTACATTTTCAGCAGCGATTTGCTGTATGAACTCGTACTCTTCTTCCTTGACTCCGACACTAATGGAAGCAATCAATCCACGTTCATGCATATTACGGATGAAATCAGCGCGTTTTTCCGGTGCAAAGCGGTGCATAATATAAAAATATTTATTTTCAGCTAGATAAATAGCAATTTTCTCATCAATAATCGTTTGCATATTGGCAGGGACAACAGGCAATCTAAACGTATGTTTCCCCAGCGTAACACTTGTATCACATTCAGAACGACTGTTCACGATACATTTAGCAGGAATTAATTGTATATCTTCATAATCAAATACTTCTTTCAATGTATTCACCCCAAAACACGAACATTTTTTTGAAATGCCGCTTAATCATTCGGCATAACATAAATTACAACATTTTTTTGCGAAAGTCAAAACTTTCTGCTTACTATGAAAACACATTTCCATTTTTGTAATGTTCCACGAGGGCTACAAAGGTTATCATCGTTAGTTTTTTTGTTTCAGCATAGACTCGGTGAATGCAATCCATTCTCTCAACGCGAAGGATTGATAACGATCTTTACGCCAAACCATGCCAAGTTCCCAAGGGATACGTTCGTGAAGCGGCAAGATCCGTACTTCCTCCACATCCAGCTCCCTGCAGATCGTCTCCGGCATGAGCGCCACACCAAGCCCTGCAGCTACCATATTGCTGATCAGATCCCACTGGGCACTTTCATAGATAATACGAGGCTGGTAGCCTGCTTTTTGGCAGGCACCAATAATACGGTCATGCAAAGTAAAGTCTTCACGAAACAGAATAAATGCATCTTCCCGAAGTGCTGATAAATGAATCTCTTCTTCACCAGCAAGCGGATGTGTAGGATGAAGTACTACTTTAAGTGATTCTGTAACAAATACATATCCATCTAGCAGTGATTCATCGGCTGGCAAGACAGTAACACCAATATCGAGTGCACCGGATACCACGTCTTTCTCTACTTTTTTCCCGCCATCCTCAAATAGCTGAATCGTGATATTCGGATACTGCTTATAAAACTCTCCAATGACCTTTGGGAAAAAGCTCGCGCCGATCATGGGCGGAAGCCCAATCCGGATATGTCCTTTTTTAAGATTCATTAAATCATCGATTTCTGAAGACAAGTTATGAAAAGAATTCACAATCTCTTGAGCCTGTCTTGCAAAGACTTCTCCTGCATCTGTAAGCTCTACTTTTTTCCCGTACCGATCAAGAAGAGTCACACCTAATTCCTCTTCTAGATTCTTAACTGTCTTGCTGATGGAAGGCTGGGTTATATACAGGGCCTGAGCTGCTTTGGTAAAGCTCTTTTGCCGCGCTACTTCCAAAAAATAATTTAGATGCCTAATGTCCATAAGTGAACTCCTTCCCTACTATAGAAAAAAGGAATAGTAGAAATGCTTAATATGCATTTTACTCATGAAAAAAATTAATGTAAAATTTTCAGTAACAAAACATTCCAATTTCAAAGTGATTCGTTATCTATATATCATTGTTTTTTTAAGGAGGTCCATCAAATGAAACAAACAGGAAAGATCGTATTTCAAGTTCTGATCCTGCTCTTGTTCGCTCTGCTTATGAACGGGATGGCGAATCTCCTGCACCTGCCTATTCCTGGTTCGATTCTTGGTATGGTCGTTCTGTTCATCCTTTTGCAGACCCGTATTATTAAACTACGCTGGATTGACGCCGGGGCAAGCTGGCTGCTTGCAGAGCTTCTACTCTTTTTTATCCCCTCCGCTGTTGGGGTTATGAATTATTTCGACATGATGAAGCAAGATGGTTTAAGTATTCTACTCGTCATTCTAATCAGTACATTTCTTGTAATGGCTGTATCGGGGCTTGTTGCTTCGATCATGACAAAAAGAAAGGAGAAAAAACAAAATGACCGCATTGCTCTGTCTCGTATTCACTCTAGCCATCTACCTGCTAGCCAAAAAAATGTATAAGAAGATGCCTAAAGTGTACTTATCTCCCCTCATTATTGTGCCAGTGGTCGTTATTGTTGCTCTTCTGACGACGAATACATCTTATAGCTCATATAACAAAGGCGGCAGTATACTAACGTTGCTTTTGCAGCCCGCAACCGTTGCTTTTGCAATTCCGCTTTATAAATATTTGAAAGAACTCAAGCAATACTGGCGTGAAATTGTGACCGGTGTATCGCTCGGTTCTGTGGTCGCCATCTCTTCCTCTGTCCTTGTTGCCAAGGGACTCCATCTTGATCCAGGCCTTGAATCAAGCCTGCTGCCACACTCGATCACGACACCAATTGCGATGAATGTAGCTACCATGATTGGAGGCGTGCCGCAAATCACTGCTGTCTTCGTCGTGATGACGGGACTCATGGGACTTTTAATTGGACCTTATACCCTCAAATTGTTGAAAATTGACGGGGAAATACCTCGTGGAATTCTTTATGGTACAAGTGCGCATGGTACCGGGACTTCCAAAGCATTCGAATTCAGCCCGCTAACCGGGACGATATCCAGCATATCCATGGTACTCTCCGCAATCATCACTTTGGCCATATCCCCTGTCATATCGATGCTTTTGTTCTCTTAATGCACCTTCTATCCCTTTTTTTTCAAAAAAGTTATTGTATTGCAGGACACTCTTACCTTAAAATGAAAGAACGATAACATCGCTGATTAGCGGGGGAGATTACCCATGAAGAGAACCGGTATGAAAAGAGCGCTCGACCGCCTTGGCCGCATTGTCCTACCAAAAGAGATGCGTGATACCATGGAGATAGATATCGGCGACCCGCTTGAGTTCTTTATTGAAGGTAAGGAGCTAATCCTTCGTAAATACAAATCTACGCTATGCATTTTTTGCGGAAATGTAGATACTGAAATGTATTTCAAGGAGCAGTTTATCTGCAAGAATTGTGCCAAAGAGTTAAAAATCGCGGAAAATCTAATCGATATTTCAGCAGGCGAACGACAAGAAAAGACACTTTCTGAGCATGAACGACGTGCAACCTATTTTATTAAGCCAGAACTGTCAGCAAAACCTAACGTACATAGACATCCGTTCGCCACCAACTCCGACGAATTTGCCCGTGATGTAAGACCGAAGACAGCGCAAATGCTGCGTAAGATGAAAGAAATAATAGATACGCATCCCGGTATTTCTCAGAATCAAATCGCGGAGAAACTAGGGATCAGCCAAGGGCGTGTATCTCAGCTCAAGAAACTTCTTTAGTAAACGGTATCATGTAGGAACATCAGATTTTAAAGTAGCAGTTACATGACAAAAAGGTATACAAAGTGGACAAGCCCCTCTTCATTAAGAAGAGGGGCTTGTTTCTTGTACTTTCACTGAAACAGAAATGACTGAGGATCACCTATACCAATTAATCTGTTGGCTCAGAAATAAAAAGCCGATCTCCGTACCTGGCAGACTGTAATGCAGCTACAGTAACTGCCTGTGTACGGAGTGCATCTTGGTAATCTGATCGAATGAGGCTCCGATCTCCTGTCCGAAGAGCATGCAGAAAGGCTTCATTTTCACGCTGATAAGGGTTATTCTCACCCGCTATGGTTTGCTCCCCTTCTGCTGTAGAAATGGTCAGCTGTTCAGGATTCCACTCCCATATGCCTTCCGCTGTATAGAAAGTAAGTCCAGATCGCCCCGCTACTCCCTCAGGTAGAATACAAGTGTTCATAATATTGGCTACTGCCCCATTTTGCAGCTTTAAGTTTACTGTCCCTACATCGGGAACCGTAACTCCTTCATGTAGCTTGTGCATACTGCGCCCCGCATACATTGCCTGTACCTCTGACACTTCGCCGGCTACATAACGGAGTAAGTCTACAATATGCGTGGTCTGTTCAATAAACTGCCCGCCAGAGCCTTCTAGATCACGCCACCAAGCTACGCCTGGCATTCCTCCATTCCAGCAGCCACTCGCCATCCCGATCGTTTGTCCCGCTAATGCCTGCTTAAGCTTTTCTGCGTTCTCCTGATAGCGAAAATGATAGCCTACTGCCGTCAGCAGTCCTTTCTCACGAATCGCAGCTTCAATTTGCATCGGCAGCTCCAGATCAACCGCCAGCGGCTTCTCCACAAAGAAGGGGATGCCCCGTTCGATTAATGCAAACTCTATCTCTCCATGGGCCATCGGCGGAACACAGATATAAACAGCATCCAGCTTTTCCTGTTCAAGCATCGTATGAAGATCTTCATAAGGATTTGCCTCATATTTTACAGCCATCGCCTGCGCCTTTTCGAGACTCGTACCGAGAATCGCTTGTATCTTCACATCTTCTGTCTCCTGAAGCAGATCGGCATGCACTTTACTAAACCACCCCGTACCAATAATTCCGATGTGTAACATCATTCCATCATCTCCTATATATCTAATCTAGACCCGCTGGGGCTTTGCTTCTTGGATCAGTTGTTCAAGCTCCTGGTTATACAAATCTCGTTCCATGTCCGTCCAATCATTTGTCTCAGACATATAGGCTATGACGGCGGATTTATACTGCTCCACTTGCTTAATTCGGAAAAATAAGCTGCCCGTTCGCCGAACGAAGAAGTCTGCCGGTGTTACCGCCATCTCTTCTTCCATAGCATACTGAAGCTGAGTAAGTAATGAAGCAGGCAGATCATACTCCTGCGTGTCTTGCTCTAATCGCTCTGCGATCTGATACAGCCGCTCCGTATTGGAACCATACATCGTAACTAGAGAGGACGCTTCTTCCTGAGTAAATCCATACCGCTGTCCTTCATTTATCAGTTGTTCCACAAAAGCAGGATACCCGCTGCTTCCACCGACATGTCCTCCTGAGATCGGCATTTGTTTTGTCTGACAAGAACGAAACACATGCCCACTCGTCTCAGAAAGTAACTTTGCAACTAAATCTACGACCGTCTCCGCCATCTTTCGATAACCGGTTAATTTGCCGCCAGCAATTGTGATCAGTCCCGTTTCCGACTGCCAGATTTCATCTTTTCGCGAAATTTCAGAGGCGCTTTTTCCTTCCTCATAAATAAGAGGACGAATACCTGCCCAGCTTGATTCCACATCACCATAATTAATTCCAGCACTCGGAAACATGAGCTGAATCGCCTTCATGACATAATCAAGATCCTCGGGTTCTACCTGGGGGTGAGCCAAATCTTCCTCATAGACTGTGTCGGTCGTACCCACATAAGCTTTGCCCTCTCGTGGAATTGCAAAAAGCATACGGCCATCCGGTGTATCAAAATAAACAGCCTGCCTTAGAGGGAAGCGGCTCTGATCAATGACCAGATGCACACCCTTCGTGTGCTGCAGCACTTTTCCTTTTTTGGAATGATCCAGCTCACGAAGTTCATCTACCCATGGACCGGCTGCATTCACCACTTTCGCTGCTCGAACCGTGAATTCCTTTCCTGATACCAGATCTCGCACGAGTGCACCTTTGATTTGCTGATTTTCATAGAGAAACTGATTTGCTTTTACGTAATTTACTGCATGGGCTCCCTGCTGAACTGCTTCTTTCATCACTTCAATGGTAAGTCTTGCATCATCAGTCCGGTACTCCACATAGTAACCCCCGCCTGACAGGTCCTGATCATTCAGCAGGGGTTCTTTTTGCAAGGTCAGTTCTTTACTCAGCATCACTCTGCGTTCATTCTTCTTCACTCCAGCCAGGAAATCATACACTCGAAGTCCGACCCCGGTCATGAATTTTCCATATGTCCCTCCCTTATAAAACGGAAGCAGCATCCACTCGGGTGTCGTAACATGCGGGCCATTTTCATATACAATTGCTCGCTCTTTACCGACCTCTGCTACGACATCAACCTGGAATTGTTTGAGATACCGAAGTCCTCCATGAACAAGCTTCGTAGAGCGGCTGGACGTCCCGGCGGCATAATCCTGCATTTCCACTAGAGCCACTTTCATCCCGCGGGATGAAGCATCCAGAGCGATCCCTGCGCCTGTAATTCCTCCGCCGATAATGAGCAGATCATATGTATTCTTCTCCATCTTATGGATCATTTCTTGTCTTGATATCCCTGTAAATCCTGTCTTCATATGAGAAAACCTCCGCCCCGATCATTTCTATAACCTATGTAAAAAAGACTGCAAAATAGCACACGGGATATTCCCCAAGTGGATTTGCAGTCTCTCCTTCTCTTCCAGACCTTTATTTACTTTTACCTGTATCTTACCATGCAGCTGAATGATTGACACAATTTCTTCCATTTATATTTTAAAAGCCATGGCAGCATGTACTGCTCTTTGCCAGCCGCTATATAATCGTTCTCGCTCTTCTTCCTTCATAACCGGTTCAAAAATTCGCTCTGAAGCCCATTGTTCACTAATCTCCTCACAGCTACTCCAAAAACCAACAGCAAGACCCGCTAAGTAAGCTGCTCCGAGGGCCGTTGTCTCACCAATAATCGGTCTTTCTACCGGACAGCCTAAAATATCACTCTGAAATTGCATCAGCAAGTTATTTCTTACCGCACCGCCATCAACTCGCATCCTTGCCAGCCCATTACCTGAATCCTGCTGCATCGCTGTTAGTACATCTCTCGTCTGATAAGCAAGCGACTCCAAGGTAGCACGAATGAAATGCTCTTTGGTTGTTCCTCGGGTCAGGCCAAACATCGCTCCCCGCACATCGCTGTCCCAATAGGGACTTCCAAGGCCTACAAACGCAGGCACAAGATATACGCCATCCGTAGATTCTACCCGGGAGGCATACAGCTCACTGTCTTTAGAATCTCGAATCATACGCAGTCCATCCCGCAGCCACTGTACAGCCGATCCGGCGATAAAGATACTGCCTTCGAGTGCATATTCCACCTTACCGCCAACGCCCCAAGCAATGGTCGTAATCAGACCATGTTTTGAACGGATCGCGGTCTCGCCGGTGTTCATCAGCATAAAACAGCCCGTACCGTATGTATTCTTAATATCTCCCTCTCGGTAGCAAGCTTGACCGAATAAAGCAGCTTGCTGGTCGCCTGCGGCTCCTGCGATAGGAATCTCAGCACCGAAGAAATGATAGGGCACAGTATACGCATAGATTTCAGATGAACCTTTCACCTCAGGCAGCATGGCAGCAGGAATTTGTAATAGATCCAAAATCTCTTGATCCCATTTCAGTTCATGAATGTTATACATCATCGTACGGGAAGCATTCGAATAGTCCGTGACATGCACTTTTCCGCCTGACAAATTCCAGATCAGCCAGCTGTCAATGGTTCCAAAGAGCAGCTCACCTCTTTCTGCCCTCTCCCGCGCTCCCTCTACATGATCTAAAATCCACTTCACTTTTGTCGCAGAGAAATAGGGGTCGATAAGAAGCCCTGTTTTCTCACGGATCAAATCTTCTAATCCATCTTCTTTCATTTTGGCACAAATATCTGCCGTTTGTCTGGACTGCCAAACAATCGCATTATAAATCGGATGTCCGGTATCCTTCTCCCATACCACCGTAGTCTCCCGCTGGTTCGTTATCCCGATGCCGGCAATCTGCGCCGTGTTAACCCCTGATTCAGCTAAACAATTCGCAATGACAGCCAGAATAGAGCTCCAAATTTCATTCGCGTTATGTTCCACCCACCCTGGCTTTGGAAAATACTGCGTAAATTCACGCTGCGCACTATAGACGATATTCCCTTTTTTATTGAATAAAATCGCTCTTGAACTTGTTGTTCCCTGATCCAAAGACATAATATATTGCTCCATTGTTTACCTCCTTACGTTTACCTTCGCTTTACTTACCTTTTACTTACGGTGTACTCTTTTCTATTCCTCTAATGATTGAAGGCATCATACCTGGTAATACTTCAATAATAGTCAGATTATTATGAAATTGATTCATTCTGTAATTCTTATCTCAACCAAATAATATATTTTTATCAGGCTGTTCGCCAGAATCTAAATGCAAGCACCCTATTTTATGTATAGTTAATCTATATGCTGGCTTTGCCGAAGTCAACACAGGACAGTAAAAGGATGCTGTAGAAGCTAGTTTTTTATCAAATATTATAAGGAGTGAATGATACTCATGCTAAAAGCGCTACAAAGACTCGGCAAGTCGTTAATGCTACCAGTCGCTATGCTTCCCGCTGCCGGAATTTTGCAAGGCTTTGCACTCATTGACTATCAAAAAGACATTCCGCTCGGAGCTGTCGGCGGATTTATCAACCAGTACATTACTCCTTTTTTGAGTGCAGGTGCCGGAACGATCTTTAGCAACCTTGCTATTATTTTTGCTGTCGGGGTTGCCATTGGTTTAGCTGGAGATGCGGTTGCTGCCTTATCTGCGGTCATTTCATATTTGATTCTTGTAAAGGTTATGGAACAGGTTCCTCTTGTTTTTGACTATATACCGGACGATGTGAAGCTTGATACCGGGGTGCTTGGCGGTTTTATTACAGGGATTCTATCTGCCTATCTCTATAGGCGTTTTCACAACATGAAACTACCTGAGTGGCTCGGATTTTTTTCTGGGAAGCGTTTTGTGCCCATCATTACATCGATTACCACGATTATTCTGGCTGCTTTGCTTGGTATGATCTGGAGTCCTATACAAGACGCCATTGCTTCCTTTGGTAATTGGGTCGTCGGTCTCGGGGGAGCTGGTGCCTTTATTTTCGGTGTAGCAAACCGCCTGCTTGTGCCTGTCGGCCTTCATCATGTACTGAACTCTATTGCTTGGTTCCAGATTGGTGATTTCACAAACACAGCGGGTGAAGTGGTTCACGGGGACCTAACGCGTTATTTTGCAGGAGACAAGACAGCTGGCGTTTTCATGTCCGGATTTTTCCCGATTATGATGTTTGCCATGCCGGCGGCTGCACTTGCGCTTATACATACCGCCAAACCTGAGAAACGTAAAATGGTTAGTGCCATCTTTATTGGTTCAGCACTGGCTTCGTTCTTCACTGGGATTACAGAGCCGCTGGAGTTTTCTTTTATGTTCCTTGCACCTGTTCTTTATGTGATTCATGCGCTGCTTACCGGCTTGTCCGGACTCGTTATGTACTTGCTTGATGTAAAGCTGGGGTTTGCTTTCTCAGCGGGTCTTATTGACTACTTGCTGAATATCAAGTTATCGACTAACCCTTTCCTGCTCCTTCCCGTTGGTCTCGCATTTGGCGTCGTTTATTACTTCCTGTTCCGCTATGTTATCGTCAAATTCAATCTGAAAACACCAGGTCGCGAAGATGAGGAGGAGCCGGCTTTAGAACCAGCAAAAGAACCAGAAACTCCTGCCGTGAACTCTACTTTAGAGGAGATCAAAGCAGAAAGAGTGCTGCGAGCCATTGGCGGCACGGATAACATTGAAAGTATTGATGCTTGTATTACCCGCCTGCGTCTCGTGGTACGAGATGAGAATATCGTGAATGATACGGAACTAAAAAGAGCAGGTGCTGCGGGTGTTATACGCCTCGGTCATGGTGCCGTTCAGATTATTTTTGGTACGTCTTCTGAAGCGCTAAAAGATGAAATCAAGAAAAAAATGTAATATAAAGATCAAGTGAGAAGCCCGCCGCTTACAGCGGCAGGCTTTTTTTGTTGAATTTTAAATTACTTTGTTATCGTCTTTTCACTGTTTGAAGTCTTAACAAATTAGGCATGCAGGAGGATACATATCATTTCATTTAAAGCATAAAATGGTATTAAATCTAGTCTATTACCACCAAAGGGGGCATCTTCAAGATGAAACAGAGAACCTGGTCACTCGTTATCCTAATTTTGGTTCTTGTTATCAGCGGCTGCAGCTCTTCACCCACCGCAGATCCATTTTCATCCAGCAAAAAGATAACGCTTACATTGTGGTACTGGAACCGTAGTATTGATGATCAGCTGCTTCAAAAAGCGAAAGAACAGTTTCCTAACATTCATCTAGTGACCCAAAAGATTGGCGGTGACTTCAAGTCCAAATTAAAGACGACGATGGCGGCCAAGTCTGGCGAACCTGACATCGTTGCTCTGAATGACTGGATCATGGAGCTGTTTCCAAGCCAGGATCGTTTCTACGATCTTTATGAGTTTGGAGCCGCTGAAGTGAAGGATCAGTATCTAGACTGGAAATGGCAACAAGGGGTTACACCGGATGGTCAGATGATTGGCTTTCCGATGGATACCGGACCAACGGCTCTATTTTACCGAGAAGACTTATTTGAAGAAGCTGGGCTGCCAACCGATCCTGAAGAAGTGCATAAGCAGATGAGCACATGGGACGATTATAGGAAAGCGGGTCTTACCTTGAAGGAAGCATTCAACGGAAAGGTCTTTATGTACGACAATATTGAAAACGTATACAATGAGATCATTTCACAAAGTGATAAGAAATACTTCACTCCGGAAGGAGATTTTATAGGGGATTCGAATGAGACCATTCGTGAGGCTTGGGACATATCAGTCGCTTTTCATAAGGATGGACTCATTGCAAATGCAGACCACTGGACGCCCGAATGGAACGCTGGTGTGAATAAAGGGAAGATCGCTTCTTTTGTAGGCGCGGTGTGGATGAAACAACCTCTCCAAGAAGCAGCTCCAGATACCGCAGGAAAGTGGCGGGTAACAAGAGCTCCGGGAGGAGATGGAAATGTAGGAGGCTCGTTCATGGCCATCCCAAAATCAAGCGAGCATCCCAAGGAAGCATTCGAAGTCATTAAGTGGCTCCAAAACCCGGAGAACCAGCTGACGATGTTCAAAACAACCAACCTATTTCCATCCACCCCCAGTGCTTATGATAGTGCCACGATCCGAGAAGGAGAACCTTTCTTTGGAGGACAAGCGACAGGTGAAGTTTTTGCTGAATCGGCACGGAATGTCCAAATCTCTTTCTTCGGAGAACGGTATCCTGCCGTTCACGGTGTCATGACACGCTGGCTGAATAATATTGCGAATCTTGATCCGGATACTGCCTTCGATGAAGCGATGCAGCGGGTAGAACGAGAACTGAAGCGATAAGCCCAAATGAAAAGGAGGTACCTTTATGCAGCAACCTGTAAAGCATAAACCTACACAAACCTATATGCCGGTCCCGCCCAAACGCCAGCTTGCTAAGGAAATTTGGAAGAACCGGGCCGTGTATACTGCCATCTCCCCTTTTTATCTCTTGTTCGCTGTCTTCGGTTTGTTTCCGATCGGATTCTCGCTCTATCTTGCCTTTCATAAATGGGACGGCATTGGCGAGATGACGTTTAACGGGTTCAATAATTTCAGCTATATGCTGACCGACCCTGAGTTCTGGCAAGCCGTAGGCAATACCTTTATGATCTGGATTTACTCTACGATCCCCATGCTCTTCTTTGCTCTAATTGTAGCTTTTTTACTCCATGCCCCTTTTGTCAGGTTCAAAACCTTTTTCCGAATTGGATTCTTTCTACCGAATGTTACCTCGATTGTAGCCGTGTCTATTATTTTCGCTGCTTTATTCGCTAACAACTATGGGATTTTGAATTATGTAATGGGCGTATTTAATCTTCCTCTTGTTGCTTGGCTCGATGTGCCTTGGGGAATCAAAGCCGCTCTTTCCTCTATGGTGATCTGGAGATGGACCGGATATAATGCCGTCATTTATCTCGCCGGACTTCAGAGCATACCAACTACCTTATATGAAGCTGCCAAAATCGACGGTGCTACGGGTATTCAGTCTTTTTTTCGTATTACGATTCCGCTCCTTCGTCCCGTTATTCTCTTCACCGTCATCACCTCCACGATCGGGGGAATGCAGCTCTTTACCGAGCCGCAGATTCTGCTTGGCAATAATGGCGGAACCGGCGGGGCAGGGATGACGATTGTCCTCTATCTGTACCGTGAATCATTTATCAATAATTACTTTGGTTATGGCGCAACGGTAGGCTGGGGAATGTTCCTGATTATTGCGCTGTTCTCGTTCATTAACTGGAAAATTGTCCAAGGTCCATCATCCAAATAGAAGGAGTGAGATTCCATGAAGCAGTCAAAGTTTACCTCGTTCATTCTCTATCTTGGCTTAGCCATCGGACTTATGATCTCTATGTTTCCCTTCTATTGGCTCGTCGTAATGTCGACCCGAACGACATCAGATATTTATCAATTCCCTCCGAAACTTTGGTTTGGCGGGGAACTATGGAATAACATTTCCAGGGTCATGACGCAGATTGACTTTTTGGGAGCTTTTCTAAATACCTTTTTCGTAGCAACGGCGGTTACAGTACTCGTGCTTTTCTTCGATTCACTGGCTGGATTTGCCTTTGCTAAATATGAATTCCCGGGAAAGAAAATCTTGTTCGTTGTCCTGCTTACGACGATGATGGTTCCTTCACAGCTCTCTCTTGTTCCCTCCTTTGTCATTATGGCGGAGCTCGGATGGGTTGGGTCGTTCAAAGCCCTGATCATCCCTGGAATGGTCAATGCCTTCGGCATATTCTGGATCAGGCAGTATGCTGAAGGTTCGATTCCAAGCGAGCTGCTCGATGCCGGCCGCATGGATGGTGCAGGTTTCTTTCGAATCTACTTTAATGTAGCCCTGCCTATCTTACGTCCCGCGTTCGCTTTTCTAGGAGCATTCACTTTTATTGGAGTGTGGAACGATTACCTGTGGCCGCTTATCGTTCTTACGGATGAGAAAAAGTACACGCTCCAGATTGCCTTGTCCCAATTAAATGGACTATATAATACCGATTATTCCATGATTATTGCCGGTACACTGCTTGCCATTATTCCTCTTATCATCATGTTCTTATTTGTAAGCAAGCAGTTTATTTCCGATATAGCAGCGGGTGCGATTAAAGACTAGACTCCCTTTCCTTTTTTCTCTGTTATTTCTGTCTCATCTAAAAAGAGGGAAGATTAATGGGTAGTATTAGAGGTTAATGCATAAGTATAGCTCTCAGGCTTTCATGCGTAAAAAAGAACACGGAAAGGGCCGCTGCTGTTGCGGTCTTTTCCTATTTTTCAGGAAGAAGGTGTATTCAATGGGCACAAGTCATGAGGCTTCCTATATGATTGGAGTCGATATTGGTACCACCAGCACCAAGGCTGTCCTGTTCCAGGGAGACGGAACGATTATTGCTGAGGCAAGTCAAGGCTATCCCTTACATACCGAAGGCGCAATAAAAGCGGAGCAAGACCCTGACTTGATCGTGAAAGCCGTTGTTTATTCAATTCAGCAGGTAATGACGAGTAGTGAACTACCCGCTGATAAAATACAGTTTGTATCCTTCAGCTCTGCTATGCATAGTGTGATTGCCATGGATCATTCGGGTAATCGACTTACCCCCGTTTTGACTTGGGCAGATAATCGCAGCGCAGCGTATGCAAAACAGCTTAAGAAAGACAAGACTGGACATGAACTTTATACAAGAACAGGTACACCGATTCATCCGATGTCGCCGCTCACCAAGATCATGTGGTTTACTCGGGAACAGCAAGACCTAATGCCTCAGATTCATAAATTCATATCGATTAAAGAATATGTATTCTATCAGTTCTTTGGGGTATATATCGTTGAACACTCTATCGCTTCCGCTACAGGGCTCCTTCGCATGGACACCCTGGACTGGGATGAAGAAGCCCTGCGTATGGCAGGGATCTCAGCTAATCATTTATCGGAGCTCGTTCCTACAACGCATGTTATACAAGATCTCCATCCCTCCTATGCTGAGCAGATGCATCTCGCCCCTTCGACTCCTTTTGTGGTAGGTGCGAGTGACGGTGTGTTATCTAATCTAGGTGTAGGAGCCATTGACCCCGGCGTTGTTGCCATTACTATCGGAACGAGCGGGGCGATACGTACCGTGGTTGATCGCCCTATTGCTGATCCGAAAGGCCGTTATTTCTGCTACGCACTAACGGAGCAGAATTGGGTAATCGGCGGCCCTGTGAATAATGGAGGCGTGATTTTCCGCTGGATCCGTGACGAACTCGCTTCTTCTGAAGTCGAGACAGCAAAACGACTTGGCCTTAATCCTTATGAAGTGCTCGCTGCCATTGCAGAAAAGGTTCCTGCTGGTTCGAACGGACTTTTGTTTCATCCTTATATGATGGGAGAAAGGGCTCCTCTATGGAACCCAGAAGCCCGCGGTTCCTTTTTTGGCCTGACGCTGCAGCATAAGAAAGAACATATGGTACGCGCCGCTCTGGAAGGAGTCCTGTTTAATCTATATACCGTCATGCTCGCTATAGAGGAACAGATTGGAAGACCAAAAACCATTCACGCGACTGGCGGTTTTGCTCGTACGGAATTATGGCGGCAGATGATGGCAAATATTTTCGATCAAAAAGTTGTTTTTCCAGACAGCATCGAAAGCTCTTGCCTAGGTGCAGTGATTCTCGGGATGTACGCAACAGGAAAAATCGACTCTCTTGATGTAGCAAAAGACATGATCGGCTCTACCTATCATCATGATCCTGAAGCAGAAGCGGTTTCCGTCTACCGCGAGCTGCTGCCTATCTTTATTCGGATTTCTCGCAAGTTTGAAGAAGAGTATGCCGCAATCACTGCTTTTCAGATCAAAATGGAAGAATGGCTTCCTAAAAACATATAACGCATAATAAAAGCATCCGAGTTCTCCCCGTTCTGAGTGGGAAAATCGGATGCTTTTTTATCTAATATAAAGAATCATATACTTCATCAGGCCAGTGCAGTTCGACGCCCTGCTCCTGCAACTGTTGCTGAAAGGAAGCCAGATGCTCTGCTGATTCGTACACCTGTTTTGGACGAATATTATGGGTCACGCTATAAGCAGCAAGATACCCTGCTGCCTCGCCTATATTCCACTCCGTTGGGTGCAATCGGTAACATCCATTAGCGATCTGCGTCATTCCGATATTTTTACAGGCCGGAAGATAGTTGGTCATCCGTATGGGAATGAAGGAGCCAAGCGGAATTTCATAAGGGTAGTTTGGTATGTAGAACGATCGCTGAGACTTTGTCGTAGGATGCAGATCCAGATGATAACTTCCTACGCCCACACTATCTGAATAACGCTTAATCCCCTGGTCGCCGCGCAGCTCTTTACTCACATCATGCTCACTAATTGTATACAGGGCCTTCAGTCTCCTCGATTCCCTGATATACGCAGTCTTTGCGAGGCCATCTTCCGTCCCGAGCACATCTCCGCGAAGCCTTACTCCCGGATAACCTTTTCCTCCATCTAATCTCGGTGCTTCGGTCTGCAGCCAGTATACGAGTGAGAGTGTCAATTCTTTCGCTTGCTCTGCATGCGCCCCCTTCTGCTCCGCTGTCACACCAATGACAGGTGCTAAGTAATAATCATTTTGTGCCCAGTTGAGTAAAGTAACTTCGCCGGAAGGGAGCGGTTCACGCCATATGGATGGATCAACGATACGGCGGTATGTCCATAGCGAAGGAATCCCCTGATCATTAGGGAACATCGTATACTGTTTCCGTTTAGCCGTATCCTTCACATCTGCGGTAAACCAGCTGAGGATAGGAATATCCCCGAAAAGCGGGGTATAACTTCTCCAGAACTCGTAATTTTCTGGGCGGGGGATTGTAAAGTTTCCGCCTTCTACATACTCTACTGCTGCCACATGTGTAATGGACTGAATATCTTCCGGATCAGCTTCATCCAGCGCATGAGGCTCACCGGTCTGCTGGGCTGATTCACTGCCAATCAAATACTCTGTGCCTGTCATCGGCAATAGGTCTCCGTTATCTGTACCATCCAAAAAGTATTGTCCGGTCAGCTGATATTCTTCGCCGCTCTTCTCATTTCTTGCTCGCACCGAAATAATCTCTGGACCTTGCGTTTCTGCGGAGATAGCTGCCGTGCTATATAGAATTTGAATTTGTCTTGTATTCACATAAGGAGCGAGCATATCTTCCAGTACACGGAGTGCAACTTTTGGTTCATGTGCGATACGGCTTACCCAACCATTACCCGGGTTTAAAATAGAATTAGCAATTGCCTCATCGGTGAGTGGATAATTATTTTTATAATAAGCTCTGACACGGTCCCGGAATTCGCGGTAGCTTGCCGTACATCCAAAAGATTCAATCCACCTGTGTTCATCTGGCGGCACTGCTTGTGAAGTAAGCTGTCCTCCAATCCAGTCCGTTTCTTCCGTCATGACTACACGTTTTCCTGCCTTGGCTGCGGCTCTGGCTGCAGCCACTCCCCCAAGACTTGCTCCGATGATGACGATATCTGCTTCCATGAACGTATTCTGCATCATGCTTCCTCCATTCGAATGAAGTTAGTTACTCGGCTAAGTATTAACTTTTTTAATAGCTTCGATCGATGACGGCTCTTGCCGTCTTCTCTTTCATCTGTTTTGTCAGCACAACATTACGGCGAGCCAAGCCTTCACAGATGAGATCAATAATGAATAACTGCGAGATTTTCGCCCCGATTGAACCGCCTTCGAGCGGCATCTCTTTACCGGCAGTAAGGAGCACAATATCTGCTATCGCTGTAATCGGTGATTTGGCATAATTCGTGATGGCGATCACTTTAGCTCCATTTTCTTTGGCTTGCATCAACATGTTATTGGTGTCTATCGTACTCCCCGAAACACTGATCCCAAAGGCTACATCTCCTTCTGACATACTGACCGCCATCATTGCCTGAATATGACTGTCGGTTGCAGCTTCTGATCTTCTTCCTATACGAAGCAGCCGGTTTTTGGCATCCAGGGCGGTAATTCCGGAAGCTCCCACTCCAAAAAATTGTACATGTGTCGCTTCATCTATCCATTCAATAGCCTGCATTAAATTCTCTTTTGCAAGCAGACTCATGCTCGATTTCAGAATATTCACATTTGTCTCAAAGATCATTTTCACAAAATCACCATGATCCTCATCTTCGTCCTGACCATCTGTCCTTCTCACCCCAACATTCTGGGCGAGTGATAATTTAAAATCTTGGTATCCGTTAAATCCAATCTTTCTGCAAAAACGCATAACGGTGGTCTCCCCAACACCCGCAAAATCAGCAAGTTCCGTAACCGAGTAATACATTAGATCATTGGTATTCGCCAGGACACTTTCCGCTACTTTTTGCTCTGACCTCGTTAAGGAAGGTAAATACGTATGAATCCGATCATTCATTTCCATTGAGTAGGATCACTGCCTTCCGTGCGGCATCGGCAAACCGTTTGGTAATCAGCTGTGGTCTGGAGATCGCAGAGCCGACGACCACGGCGTATGCTCCAAGCCGAAGTACTTCTTCTACCTGAGAAGGTTCTTGAATCCTTCCTTCGGCAATGACAGGTATAGTTAGTTTTTGGACTGCTTCTTTTACAAGTTCCAGATCCGGTCCTTGTAGATTTGGAGAGTACGGTGTATAGCCAGAGAGTGTCGTTGATACACAGGTAACCCCAAGAGAAGCTGCATACTCGCCCTCCTGAAGTGTCGATATATCTGCCATGATCGGTATATTCAGAGAACGCATATAATCTACCATCGTCTCAAGTGTGATCTCGCCAGGTCTTTTGCGCCGAGTGGCATCCATGGCAATCATATCCGCTCCTGCTTCGACCAGTTCGTAGGCTTCTCTAGGAGTAGGGGTGATGTATACGTCCGAATCTGGGTAATCCCGCTTCACTATCCCAATAACAGGCAGCTCTACAGCTTGTTTGATTGCTCTCACATCTTCGGCGCTGTTGGCTCGGATCGCAACAGCCCCTCCTTCCTCGGCTGCTTTTGCCATCTTTGCCATCGTATCTGAACCGAACAGAGGCTCACCGGGCAAAGCTTGGCACGAGGCAATGAGTCCCTTTCGAATCTGCTTCATAATGAGTTCCAACGTTGATGCACCTTCTTTCCTTCATCCTTCTCCTAAGTACGAAAGCTATCTGTATCCATTGATCTACTCCTGCGTATATTTCACTTTCAAACCGACTTCAAATGTACGATTCCATGGCATATAACAATCTGTGATCGTTACCTTACCATCGGAACCATTGATCTTCTCTTCGAGCACTTCCGCTAATCTCGATCTTACATAACTTGCTACTTCACCGCGTGGCCCATCCAGCAGAAACTTGTTATATCCCATCTGATCTACGAGACCTGCATTCAGCTCTTTACGCACGATGGCGCAGTAACCCGCATCCTCAGCATATCGAAGCGACAGAAAATCGAGATGCTCCTGCGTACGTCCATAATGGGTGTATAAGAGGGCCTGGGATATCACGGTCCCGAGTGAATTTGAACTTGTGTTCCAAGCGGCGTATCCTGCCAGCTGAAACAGTATTCCTTTTTGACGCAGCATCTTTACAAGCTTCAGATCTGCCCCGTTGGCATATCCTACATCGGCTACCGCTACTGCTTTTCCCTGCTTCAGTAGGTAATTCCCATACTCCACCAGCTCCATTAAATTCCGGTACACATCATAACTGAAAAAAGGATGTTCCTGCGAAACTGCTTCCATCATAGTCTCTCCAGGTGTGCTTGCCAGTAAGATAAGATCCGCTTCCGCTGCACTCGAAGCAATCAGTGCTCCTGCCGCAGTAATCTGGTATTTCAGTGTTTCATAGAAAAAACGATCCTCATAAACCGGGGTCACAAAAGCCCCTTGAATGGAAGATAGCCTTGGATATACAAGCGGCTGTACGCCTTTCCACTCGTTAATCAGTCTCGCCATCAGCGTGCATCCCACTTCATCGGCTCCCGGATACATATACGCTTTCAGTTCCAGATCCAGTTCTCCAATGCGCTGCCTTGCTACCTGCTGATCCTTTGCTGTATAACCATACGGAGCGGAGTCGTCCTGCGGAAAAATCAGAAACTCAATTGTGCCGTCTTTTACAAGTTCCAGCACAGCTTTATTCGCTTCCATATTGATTTTTCTTCGCCCTAGATAATCATTCAGTACGTCATCCGGCAGGCGGCTATTTATATCGCTGAGTTCCTCTAGTTCTTCTAGCGTGGCGATACTCAGCTCTTTCCGGTGGTCAATGTAACCCTTCCGAAAAATTTCACGGCCCCAGTCGGCATAATAATCCGGTTCTTCATCGGAGATCGAATACTGCGGACAACGCATGATGAGCTGAAAAGCCAAGAGTTTCAGTTCAGGCCGCTTCTCTTTTATTTTCCGTAAGCGGTTCAGCCGTTCGAGTAATACAGTTTCACTAAAATAGTGCAGCCGGGAAGGAATGATTCCTCCGTATAGTAAAGTATCGAGCGCAATAACCGCTCCATCTGCGGTTTCTATTTTCTCTTCGAGCCATGTCCACAGCTGTTCCCAGTCTCCCGGTGTTTTTTTCTGTCCCATCATGGACATCGGAGGCTGGTCGACCTTATGCTCGGTTCCTTGGACAAGCATGTACGGGAATTCGTAGTTACATGGTCGTTCGTCTAAAGGGATAAAGGTGATTTGCAAAAGGTTTCACGCTCCTCAGCTCGTATTCTGATCGCTCCTATTCTGGCCTCTTCAGGCGCTCCTGTTCTGACTTCTTCGCTCCGACTTGTTTTGAATGCGGAGTGTTTCTAGGTAGAGGAATCTCTGCATTCAAAGCCAAAAGTCGCTCAGAATCCAGAACACTCGCTCTGTAAGGGGGACTGGGTGGCGGGTCGTTTCACTCCACCCTTTCCTCGATATTAGTTAGTTTGATGCCTTTGGCATGTCAGCCTAATATCCACTTGGCTGACTGGCTGATGTTAGGTTTTTTAGCCTTCGGCGTCGGTCTGCCGTTTCTACACTAGACAGATGAGGTAGAGCAAAACCCTTGTAGCCTTCGGCGTGGGTCTGCCTTTCTACTTTAGGCAGACAGGGTAGGGCAAAACCCCTGTAGCCTTCGGCGTTTGTCTACCTTTCTACTTTAGGCCGACCGGGTAGGGCAAAACCCCTGTAGCCTTCGGCGTGGGTCTGCCTTTCTACTTTAGGCAGATGAGGTAGAGCAAAACCTCTGTAGCCTTCGGCGTTTCTCTTGCCGCTTACATCGGCAAGGGACAAGTTATCCTTTTACAGCTCCGGCGATGCCTTCCATGTAGTACCGCTGTGTAAAGAGGAAAACCAGGATGATAGGGATAACAGAAATCATCGTTCCGGCGGCGATCCAGCCGAAATTATAAGAGAACTGTCCATTTAGATAGGTGAGTGCTGAAGACAGCGGATACTTATTCGTATCCTCAAGGATAACGATCGGCCACAGGAAGCTATTCCAGAATGACATCACCTCAAGCAGCGCAATAACCGCAATCCCCGGTTTCACCAGGGGCAATATTAGCTGCCACCAAATCCGGAATTCCGATGCACCATCTATCTTTCCTGAATCTCTCACATCAATCGGGATTCCAATGAAAGTCTGCCGCATCAGGAAGATATTAAACACAGAGACGGCTGCGGGCAGCACCACACCCAAATACGTATTCATCAAATGCAATTCTTGTATTGTCAAATAGTGCACGATCATTGCGGTGGATGACGGAATAATCATCGTGGCAATCATCGTCACAAAAATGAAATTTCTGCCCTTAAAACGGAACACCGCAAGGGGATATCCGGTCATACAAGCAAGTACAATATTAAAAACTACGCCAAGTGCGGTAATAATGACGGTATTCAGGATGTACCTCGGAAAGTTAAGGAACGCCCATACCTGCACGTAGTTATCAAAGTCAATAAACGTTGGGAAGATTGCAGGTGGTGTAGCAAACACATTTCTGCCCGGCATTAAGGAAACGCTAAGCAGCCACAGAAAAGGTCCCATCATAAAGATGGCCAGCAGAATCAAAAAGAAATAGGTGACCGCCATATTGGTAATCTTGCGCACGTATTTTGTTCTTCTCGTGGTTTCCATCAGTAAGGATTGACACCACCTTTCTGATTGAACTTAAATACGAGGACGCTTAGTCCGCCGATCAGCACACTGACGATTAATCCAAGCGCAGAGGCATAACCGAAGTTGAATTGGTTAATCCCTTTTTCAAAAATATACACACTCGATACAAGTGTTGACGTCCCGGGTCCGCCTTTTGTCAGAATATATACTTCGTCAAAAACCCGCACTGCACCCATTACGGAAATCAGGGAACAGAAGAAAATATGAGGACGCAGCAGCGGAAGCGTAATGCTCCAGATTAGCTGAAGTCGATTCGCACCATCTACTCTTGCTGCCTCGTACAGATCATTGGGAATCCCTTGCAGACCTGCCAGATAAAGCATCATATAATACCCAAGTGCCTTCCACATCGTGATGAACATCAGTGTCGCTAGTGCCGTTTCGCTTGATGATAACCAAGAGATTTGCTCACTAATGATTCCTACTTTCATAAGCAGGTAGTTCACTACCCCGTTATTACTCAGCAGCCAGCTCCAGATCAGCGCCACAGCTACCATCGAAGTAACGACAGGAATATAGAATGCGGCACGAAACAGCTTAATTCCCGGAATGCGACTATTCACCAGGATAGCCATCAGAATGGAGAAAATCTGAATGAACGGCACTACGATAACATACAGCAGTGAGTTCCATAGCGAGATCGTGAAGTTCTTATCTAGAAAAGCATTCTTAAAATTAGTCAGCCCGACATATTTGGTCTCTGCGATGACAGAATAGTTCGTTAGTGATAACGGAATTCCGTAAAGGATCGGCCAAAATACGAACACGGCGATAATGATCAGCCCCGGGGTCATGAAAGCCCAGGCGGCAAAAGACTCGGAGCGAATCCATCTCACGTTACATTCCTCCTCATAAACAGCAGGAGGCAAGAACAAGTCCTGCCTCACTTTTTGGTTTATCTGGGACACCTAAATCACTATTGCTTCAAAATATTATTGACCTCGGTTTCCATCGACTTAAGGGTTGCTTGAATCTCTTTCCCATTTAACAGCATATCTTGTAATCCGCGGGCTAGAGCAGAGTTAATGTCCGATGCATTCGGCACACCTACCATGTGATCCGTTGCTTTATCGAGACTTTGACTCGAAGCGAGTTTTGCTTCTGCTTCAAGTGAACCATCGGATTCCGTAAAGAATGGATCTTCTACTGATTTTTTAGTTGATGGCAGTGTATTTGCCTCTTTAGAGAAAGCAGTTTGGTTCTCTGCATTGGTAATGAATTTAGCGAACTCTGCCGCTTCTTTTGGATGCTTTGATTTGCTAGGTACAACAAGGTCCATGGAGTTGGATAAACGCAGTCCTGCTTTTCCGGTTGGAAGAGATACGGCTACCGTGTTCTCGTAAATCTCAGGAGATGATGTCTTAATGAAATTGATAAATGTCGGCCCTGAGAGTACAAAACCAGTCTGTTCTGCAGAATAGAACTGAACTTGTTTACCAAGATCGGAATCTTCTTTGACAATGAGTCCTTCATCTAATAATTTCTTGAGGTTCTCAACCATAGCTGCCATCTCCGGCGTGTTAAAAGCTGCTGCGGATTTATCTTCATTTAGAATCGGGATACCATCAATCGTCAGTAGCTTCGTAACAAAGTTTAAGGCATATCCCATTTTGCCTGTCTTTTCTTTTACTGTACGAGCCCAGTCTGCAAGTTCTTCTCGCGTTTGAGGCGGGCTTGCTGGATCAAGTCCGGCAGCTTCAACTATTTTTTTGTTCATAAAAAGAACTTCCGTGCCTGTGTACCACGGCAATGCATACGCTTTATCTCCAAGAACGGTTGAATCGAAAATTCCATCAAAATATTCGGCTTTTTCTTCAGTGGTGAGGTATTCATTTAGATCAACCAGAGCTCCTTTGGTGCCCATCTGGTTGGCAAATTCTGTATTGAGGTTTACAACATCGGGGCTTGTGTTACTCGCACTGCTTGTGAGCAGCTTCTGTGTAATTGCATCATAGGGGTAATCCTGCCATTCGATTGTGACATTCTCATGGGCAGCTTCGTACTCGGTAATGAGCTTGTTGAAATAATCATTAAACTTTGGCTGCAGTGCAATCGTCCAGAATTTAAGTGTGACGGGTTCACTGCTTACTTCCGTTTTTCCCGGATCGGCAGGTTTCGGATCTGCTGGTTCTGCCGTACCTGCTCCACCTGAACAAGCACTAATAAACATAGCTAACAATAGAACGGTAAGACAGGTCAGCTTAACACCTTTTCTGTTTCTTCTCATTCCTTTTCCCCCTTTAGCTTTGGAAAATGTCATTTTTGAAGAGAACAATATGATGTGAGAATCCTGGAAGTTTTTTACTTCTAATTCTCTTTGTGGGAGATTATAGCAAAACAATCCTAATAAAAAAAGGTTTTTTCACTATTTTTATAAAAAGCGGAATATTTTTTCTTTTTAGACTAACACCCCTGTTTTACTTGGTTTATCTTTCATATGAGCTGCTTGTCTCTTCTGTTCTTAAGCCTTCTGGATAATCTAGGCTGGACTCTTTATGCTGCTTGGCTTGTTACTCAAGAAACCGATCAATCAATTGTCAGAATCACTGGTTAAAAAACCAGAAAAAGCAGTATAATTCATTGATATTTGTGAAGCGCTTAAATTTACATTTAAGATACATTTCACCTCTGTTCTGCGCTATAATAGGGAGTAAGAACGGAGGGGAATTTATGAAAAAACCTATACTTACTACTTTGGTTCTACTTCTTGTCCTCGCTGTTGGCGGCGTAACAAGCGTAATCGCCAACAACCATGCCATTGTTACTCCTGCTCAAGTTGTAAGCGCTTTAGAAGCTGAAGACATTCATTTACTTGCTGCAAATGACAGCGCCGACAAACCAATCTTAAATCATGTCCCTGCAGTTCAATATATCGTTCAGTCTGAACAAGCTACAGGCCAGCCTGAAGCAGTATCCATCTTTACCTATGCATCCGCAGATGCTTTGCGAGATGCAGTAGTAGAGCTAGAGCAGCAAATCAATTATTTAGATGATGCTCCTGCTGTATATGAACATAAAAATGCACTGATTTTACATTGGAAAGGTGATTCTTCCTCTGATTCTCTAAATACGATTCTAGAAGAAGCTCTTCTAGATCTGTAATTTTGATGTTAATAAAAAATTTTACTCTACAGATAACTTCTGCCTTATAAGATATAGGTAAGGTTAAGTCTACAAAGACGGATGTTGTTCCAGCATATGAACTGCAATTCCTTTCCCGGGATTTGCAGTTTTTTGTTATAAAAAGATCGACAAATTACAAACCTATATTTAATATAAATGTATAATATAGAAGAAAGTGGTGAATTCCTCATTATGCTTTATGCAGGAGCCCTTATACTATCCATAGCTATCGTTGTCTTTCTAATTCCCCCGCTAGGTCGTCTGGCCCTTCGAATCGATTTTGTAGACAAGCCCCGGGAAGATGAAGAACGTAAATTACATAAGAAACCGATTCCTTTAACGGCAAGTTATGCGATTTTCATCGGTTTTTTTATTACATATCTTCTGTTTTCAGGAGAATATACTTGGCAGACAGGGGCTTTGTTTTTAGGCGGATTACTACTTCTCATCATTGGCACCGTGGATGACTGGTTTAAGACTAAGGGAAAAGATTTCCCCGCTCTGCCCAAAATGGTAGTTCAGATGTCTGCTGCTGTCATTGCCTACCTTGCTGGGATTCGCTTCAGCGGTTTCTATAACCCATTCAGTGAAGAATATATTTCTCTTCCTGTCTGGTTGCAGTTTACCCTCACGATTCTCTGGATTTTCGGTGTAACAACAGTCATTAACTTCTCGGATGGAATGGATGGTCTAGCTGGAGGATTGTCGGCTATTTCGGGAACAACTTTGTTTATTGTGGCACTGACCATGGGACAAGGGAATTCTGCCATGCTGGCTATTGTACTCGTGGGTGTGACCATCGGATATTTAAAATTCAACAAACCGCCTGCAAGAGTCTTTATGGGAGATGCAGGAGCCACGTTTCTTGGTTTCATTCTGGCGGTCATTGCCCTGGATGGTGCTTTCAAGCAGGCGACCGTATTATCAATTCTCATCCCCATCCTTGCGCTCGGTGTTCCTATTTTCGACAACCTATTTGTTGTGGTCAAAAGATTTCTGGGTGGCAAAGCCATCTATCAAGCAGATGCCAGCCAAGCACATTATAGACTGCTTCGTGCCGGGCTTTCTCAAAAACAAGTTGTTGCTGTTCTATGCCTTGTCAGCGTCTGCTTATGTTTGTCTTCCATCATTCTTATGCTCGTTCAAATGTAAATTCTCGTCTATCTAAGCAGGGCCGACAGGTCCTGCTTTTTGCGTTAAGCAATAATTAAAAAGAACTTGATAGTATTTGCGATAACTTTTACAGATGCAATAACTTTTACAGACCCTAAGAACATGTTCTGAGGCAACTGCCCATATACTATAGCGTTGTGCTAACATCCGCATCAAGAAAGGAGCTGTGCGATGCTCTCTTCTTCCATTGTTGTATTTCCTCCGCGTGAACCGGACCCCTTGCTTACCAAACTCTTATCTGTGCTGTATGAGGAATATGATGTCTATTATCTGTCTGAACCTAAACTTCAAGAAGGGGAACAGGTAAAAAACGAAGCACTACTCGCCGAGCTGCCGTCTGGTGTGCTTTTATTAGCGCCCTCCGAACTTCATACCGTCTGTGCAGAAGATACCCTTGCTATTGTTGCTCATCCGTACTGGCTTCATGTCGCTGCTTCCCAAACAGAAGTACAGCTGATCATGCTCGATTTCGAAGATGAAGAAAACGCAAGCAGTCTATTCCATACTTGTAGAGAACAACTTCGGGCCATATCTTCGCTTTATTGTTCCCGTTCCGAGATGAAGTGTCTGGATGCGACTTTTCGAGGGACGCCAGCTCTATTTTTGGATGAGGAACAGGGAAGCCTAGACCTTGACCTTTTTATACATGCAATCCATGAAATCGTGGAGGATGTACCTGTCACTGCCCATGAAATTCAGTGGACTAAGCGTAAAGCGCACTACCGTGCTATGAGAGAACAGAATGGACCTCACGAGATATTTTCATTTCTTTTAGCTGTATATCACTACTTATTAGGAGAACAAGAAGCGCTACATTATGGAGAAGAAGCCTTTCTGCAGGCAGTGATAAGCGGTCAGGATCAGTCTCTGATTTCCCATTACCGGTTTCTATCCGCCATTCATGCAAAGCTAGGCAACCTGCAAACTGCAGCTAGCATATACGGAATTACGGCTTTTGGTGAAACCGAGGCAAGACAATATGAGAACATCCTATCCCTTCTGGCTCAAGATCAGGAGGCCCTTGCGCGAGCGGAATTACTTCGGCTGAATGATGACTATGGAGCAGCGTTATCTCTCATTTTGCAACTGCCTGCCGATAATCGTATTCGTCACCTGCTGTTTCATATGTACCGAGAAACAGGACAACTGGAACTTGCTCTATCACAGGTTCACTCCTCTGACTTGCTCGCAGCAGAAGATCGGTATCTGTTTCGCCTATTATGCGGCAATGTGGAGGCCCTGCGCGGAGAACGGCACGCAGCGATTCGCCTATTTCTAGAAGCAGCAGCCGAGAAGGAAGAAGCTCTTGTCCATATCGCTGCTCTGGAGGTACTGGATGATAAGGTTCATAATTTATTGAAAGGGAGCTGATTTTACTTATGTCAGATACTTCTCCCTCTATTTCTAATGTACGTAAACCGGAAGACAATACGCTGACCGCTATGCTTCAAGTGCATAATGAAGAACATCGCTACTTGGAAGAAGTACTTAAGGACCTCTCTACTTATGTTGATCACATTGTTATCGTTGATGATGCCAGTACAGATCGTACGGTCGAGATCTGTAAATCATTTGAGAAGGTAATCAAGCTTGTACAGCTGCCGGAATCCTTGTTTGCAGAAGAATGGAAATTACGTTCTATCCTATGGCAAGCCGCTGCTTCTACTTCTCCCGACTGGCTGCTTGCCGTTGATGCCGATGAATTGTATGAGGAGCGGGCCAAGCGAAATATTCGAGGTCTTATTAATCAGAATCGTTATGACTCAGTCAGCTTTCGGCTATATGATCTTTGGGGCAGCCGGCAGTATTACCGGGAAGACGACTTGTGGCAAGCACATAAAGGAGCAACCATGACACTTGTTCGCTTTTTCAAAGACTACCCCTACTTTTATCCGCAAATGCAGCATCATGTACCAAGGCTCCCGCTTACCTGTTCCGCGCTCCCGGGGCTTACCACAGATTTACGTATCAAGCATCTGGGCTGGTCAGGACCACTGGAAGAACGGGTTGAGAAATATGTCCGCTACAAAAAAATGGACCCGGAAGGGCGATGGGGAAATCTTGCCCAATATGAGTCCATTTTGGATTTGAAACCTAACCTTCTGGAATGGAAGGAGGAAGATTAATTGTACGTCAGCATTCTTACGCACAGCTTTGCGGACGGATATAACCGTGATTTCGAGAGACTATTTGGAGGCGGCCTCGAACGGTATATCTACCAGCTCTGTCAGGTTATTCGCTCACTGGGTCATACACCGCAGGTCCATCAATTATCCTATTACGATTCATTTCATCGCCATATTGAAGAGATTGAAGTGTTTGGATATTCTTATGATCCGCAGCGCATACCGGATGCGTTTGAGGAAATGGCTTCCCAGGCGAAAGGACCGCTTATTTATGCCAGCTGTATATGGCATCCGCTGCGTTATTCCCCGAATAGTCTGGGGATATGTCACGGGATCAATTGGGATCGCCCGAGTCTTCCACCCGAAGTGAAACAAGAAGTGGCTCTCTCTATTCAACACGCTCTCGATCATTTAGAGACCATCGTATCTGTTGATTCTCATTTTCTTACCTTTTGCAGAGCCGTCTGTACATTTTACGATCCACAGAAGATTATCTTAATTCCAAACGCAGTCGATACTCATTATTTCAAACCGCTTGAGTCCGCTGGGGAAGAAACAGAACTTGAAGAGCATACCTTGCGCAAAAAAACCAATAACAGAAAGGTTCATCTTCACCAGTCAGAAGAGGAGCTCGAAGCAAGTGAAGAGGAACGGCCGGGACGGATACGAATTCTTTTTCCAAGAAGAATTAGTCTGGAACGAGGAATCATTCCGATGATGCTGTCCGCTGATTATTTATTAGGTCTTTACCCTCAAGTAGAAATTGAGTTTGCAGGAGAGCGGGTACAGGGAAGCACCGTGGGCAGAGCTTTTGAAATGTGGATGAAACATCACCCCCATAAAGCGCGCATTCTTTCCAAAAGCTATCTTTTTGATGAGATGATTACCGCCTATCACATGGCAGATATCGCGGTTATTCCTACGATTTTCTCTGAGGGAACTTCCTATGCCTGTCTAGAAGCCATGAGCTGTGGAATTCCTGTTGTAGCAAGCAATGTCGGCGGTCTTAATGATCTGATACAAGATGGTTTTAATGGTCTGTTAGTCTCGCCTGAAGAATCCCATATTACAGCTGCCCTATGCCGACTTATTGACGATGAAGATCTTCGATTACAGCTTGGCAAGCAGGCACGGCAAACAGCTCTTAGTTATGATGAAGAGAAGTGGAAATCGGCTTGGAAAAAGGTGCTGATCCCCTTCCTCAGATAGCATTACGTTCATCTAGACTACAATAGCACAAGCGGATGTAATCTGGGTCTCTTCAGCGGTGTGCTGATTACATGGGTAAGAGCATTCCATCCGCAGCATGCGATATGTGCCTCTGAAGTGGGTATATATTTCTCCTGTTGCTCCTGTAGAAATGACCTTAGTCTGGTATCAAACGACGGCGGATCACTGTCTCTCTGAATCATCTGGGTATGGAGAGCAATCCACAGCATATAGCAACGACTTCTCAGGATTTCATCCGGCTGTTCTCGTTCCCGCTCCCGCTCTAGCTCCTGCTCTAGCAAAGAATGCAGCTGCTCTACTATCCAAAGCGGTGCATGAACGAGTGCAATCTTCATCGCTGGCGATAGGGCAGACAGCAGCGTTCCAGGTGAGGGATCACTGCGTAACATAGACGAAAAACCGTACCATGCCCCGATTCGAATGAACATTTCGCAGGCATCTGCCGCAGAGGAGAATCGATGCAATTTGGGTTTTTCCAAACCAGTCTGCACTCCGCGATGCCCTGATTTCAATGCAGTCTTGCTATATTCTAAGGCCGCTTGGATGGTTTCCGTCTGTTCTCGGTGGGCTGGAGACTGCACCCATGGCTGAATGTAACGAGAAGCTGTACTGTATTCCCCCATCTGTGCTTGCAAAATTGCTTCTATCCAAGGTTGGGCCAAAAAAGCACCATGCAGGTATTGTCTATGTTTTAAAATCCAAGCAGGCTGTTGCAAATCAAGCATGAGATAAAATACGAGCAGCTGCGCCTTTTTCGGAATTCCTTGCTTCTTCACCCATTCATTCAACTGCTGTATCTGCCCGGTACAGACAAGGAGCGGAAGCCATCTCTGCCATGCCGGCACATAATCTGGACGGTACTCAAGAGAAACTCTATAAGATTCACAAGCTTTCTGCCACTGACCTTGCCGCTCTAGCAATATCCCTTTTAAATAAGCTGTTCGGTAAGTCCCCGCTCCTGATACCGAGGTATATTCCCTCGATATACACATACCATCTAGTACATGAAGAGCCTTGTCATCTTGTCCCTCATCCATGAAGAGTACGGCATAAAGCTCCTGTAGATCAGCGAAATTAGGAAAAGCAGTCAGTCCCTGCTCGATCTGCTGTAGCGCATCTTTTGCCCGGCCTGTTTCTCTGAGTGCATACATCGTTTTTAAGAACAGATCCGAAGCATATCCTTCCGTAACCGGAAGACTCGCAAGCAGCGATTCAAAGATAGGAAGCGCCTGCGAATAATCTGCTTGCTGAAAATATTCTGTACCCAGTGCATAAAGCAGTTCCTTGTTTTTCGAATCAGCAGCCAGCGCTTCCTTAATAAGCCGGAGATTACGCTCAGTTTTATTTTTTTGTTCAATAATATGAGTGAGGTAGCCATAGTGAATAATTTCTAGGTCACAGCGCTTTAACTGCTGATTGGAATGTGCCTGAACTGCGGAAGCAATCTGTTCGTGGATCGAACCACTAAACTTTATTTCCGGATCATTACGAAACAACCGGCAGACATAGTCTGTTACCTGCTCATCGCCTTGGTGCCCAAGTAAACTTTTGATATGCAGTTCATATCCTGCGGCCGCTTCATCCGCACAAAGCACCCATAATTTTTCTTTCTGACCATCAGCAAAACATTCATCTGCATCCAGAACGAGAATCCATGGCTTGGTTGCGAGTTTTAAAGATTCATTTCGTGCAGCTGCAAAATCAGACTGCCACGGATACGAAATGACCTGCGCGCCGTATTTTACTGCTATGGAACAAGTTGCATCTACTGACCCGGTATCGAGAATGATGATTTCCGATACAATATCAGCTACGGAAGACAAGCACTGGGAAAGAACCCATTCTTCATCTCTAACAATCATACAAAGGGACACAGGAGAATCTGGATTCATTTCGCGTAAATGCCTCCTTTTATTCTTACTGGGTGTTATCTACCTAAATCCGTTCGGCCATGGAAGTCCGAGCCGAATATGCTGGACTAGACGAGTATTCACGCGGTCTCGTGCCTGCGCTTGAATCGCAGACAGATGCCCGTCTGCTGCCGAAGTCATACTGCTCACATACTTTTTTGTGCCCATTAGAACCGTCTCAGGCATTACTTCTCTGTTCTTTTCTAATGTGCTGCGCCAGGCGTCTGCTATTCCTACAAACATTTCTCTTTTCCCCGCATGGTCAGCTGCTTCCAGAAGTTCTGCAAAGCCAGACCAAGCCTCCTCTGTTAGAGACTTCAACTCTTTATCTTCCCCCTGCTCGATGAGAAGAATGGCATGATCTTTAAAACTGCGTTTCTTCCCTTTAGAAAAAGGGATATCTAAACTCCACATCAGCCAATCTTTCTCTTGTTCAGGAAGGTCATGGTTTTTGCGCAGTAAAAGAGCTGCATTATCCCAGTCCCCACACCGCCATAGCGCCACGAGCTTACTTACGCGGATCGTCTTATGAGGAACCGGCGGCTGATCCCATTGCTGCAAGATGGATAAGACAGCTGAGTAGCACCTGCTATCGTTCAGGATTCCAATCAATTTCCACATCGCTTCTTGTGATTCAATACGAAAGCGTGCCTCTATAAGCTCTGGCAGTCGTTCCTCCTGTCCGGTAACCTGCAGGATACGGCAGATCCGGTATAAAGGCGGTAGCAGACTTGGCTTATACCGAACTGCCTCGACATAAGCATCGACGGATTCTTCGAGCGCTTCTCTTTGTTCCGCATACTGACCTAGCATATAGAGCGTTTGAAAGGTGCCAATTCCATCCTCTGTATGGTACATCTCCGCTGAAGGCCCCATATGGAGGGCTTCTTGAAGAATCTTTTCGGCCTCCTCTGTTCTACCGAGCGTATTCTGGGTAAAAGCCTCAGCATGCAGCAGATCTGTATAGCCTGGGTACAGGCTACGCCCTTCAGCAATCTTTTCCATTGCCTCTCCCCATTGCCCAAGTGCCTGCAAACATCGTACTTCATATTTAAGAACCAAATGCGCATAACTGACACGTACGGGATCTAAGCCGTTCCATGACTTTTGAAAACACTGTAACGCCTGCTCTACTTTTCCCATTCGTAAGTACTCGACACCCAGATTGTAATCATGAAACGGATTCGCTGGATCTTCTTCGATAATTTGCTGGAGCAGCTCCATATTTCGATTCACTTTGTTCTTAGCAGAGACAATCGTCTCGCTGTACCCGTAATGATGAATAATTACATCGGTCATATGAAAATGAGCTTCCGCACGTTGACTCACAATGGATTCGGCGATCTGCTCATGAATTCTCCCCTGAAAGCGGTACTCTGGTCGATGCCGAAACATACGAAGTACCGGATTAATCGTGACTCCCCCCGAACCGTTTCCCGTATAATTGTGAATTTGTAAAAAGTAACCTTCGACCCCTTCCTGCTGAGCCCAGATCGGAAGTTCTCTTGCTCCCTGTTCATCTATTCTTTCATCTGCATCAAGAAACAAAATCCAGTCGCCGGTAGCTGCCTCAAGCCCTGCATTTCTGGCTGCTGCAAAATCTTGACACCACTTGAAGTGGACAACAGAGGCACCGTAACGTTCTGCCAGCTGAACCGTATTGTCTGCTGAACCCGTATCTACCACAATGATTTCATCAACAGCTCCCTGCACACTTTCAAGACATGCGGGCAGCATCTGTTCCTCATCTTTTACAATCATGCATAGGGAAATGGTTTGACTCGGCAATTCTCACACCCCTCTCCTTCTTGCCTGACTGTCCCAAGATGTTTTCCAGTTCAGGTCATCTAACCTTTGCAGACTGCCCGTGAGCTCGGCAATATCCTGAGCTAAGGTAGAAAATGTACTTTCTGATGTTTTTGCAGTTTGGGTATTCAGCATTCGTACAGCCGCTTCTCTTGCCAATTGCAAGCAGCTAGCTGCTGCCCCTATTCTAGCGCGGTTATGATCTTTAGATAATGTGATTGCCTGCTCAAACAAAGCAAGGGACTCTGAGTAATTAGCGCGATCATACATATATTCGGCCAGCTGAAACATCCCTTCTAAATGAAGGTCCCCCTTCGCCAGTTGCCCCAGGTACTGCTCTGCCGCCTCCAATCGGAAACCATGTTTATATAAAAGATCACCTGCGGTGCTAGGTAACAATAATCCAGCCTTTTTCATGAACAGAGGCAGATCTTTCTGCCCACAGGCCGCTGCCCGGCCCGCTAGTTTCTCTGCTTTTTGAAGTAGGGTTCCTGAATCCGGCTGAGGAAGATATTCTATTTCACTCTGCTGTCTTATGTTCAACATCCGCCGCTCTATCTCAGAATAGAAAAAGCTATCTTCATTACTATGTTGGTAGAACACTTGCGGTAATGCCTCAGCGCAGGACCAAGAACATATAGCCCAGTCCATTAAAGCTAACTCTATTTGCTCATGCTCGCATGGAGACACAGGCTGATCATTTAATTCCTGATTAATCCCCTTATTCCGCTCTAATAGCAGCTGAGATCGCTGTATCGCTTGTGGCTTTCTTTGTGTCTGGATCAGACAGGCACGGGCCCAGCTTTCATCTTCTATGCCAATGGATTGAACCGGTAGAATCGATAGAGCCGCTTCATATGCTCCGCATAACATGAGTGAATACGCTGCTTTATGCAGATGTTCGGGGTTTTCTCTGTCAATTATCTCCACCAAAATTTGCTTAATCGAGGAGTCAGCTATTCCTTCTTTTTGCAGTAAATCAGCTAACCCGCTAATCGCCGGAAGATAACCTTGATGTGCCTTTATAGCAGACCGGTAGTGATTCTCTGCATAGGATGCTCTCCCCTTGCGTTTATCTATATCTGCCATATGGGTGAGCGGGATATAGCTGTCTGCCCCATCCTCCGTAACGTAAGGTACAGCTTGGTTCTTTGAGGATAGACCGGACTTAACTGCTTTTTCAAAATAGCCATAAGCTTGCTCCGCCATTCCATACTCCTGTTCAACAAGCCCAAGCAGCGTGTGAAGATCAGGGTAGTCTCTATATCGCCTGATTTCTGTCAGCAACAGATTTCTTGCCTGTTCTAACTCGTGGTTTGCATAAAGCAGCTTTCCTAAATCCTGCACGAGAGTTGACCGGTATGGAGCATTCACAGGGCAGCTATTTAGTGCCCGCAAGAAAGTTATTCTAGCCTGCTCCCTATCTTCTAATTGGCAGTACGTCACCCCGAGATTATAGAGATGAAAAGCATCATCCGGGTTTATTAGGAGTGCCTGCTGAATTATTTTGAGGTTACGAATTGCCGTCTGTTTACTCTCCATGACTGCGGGCAGATACCCGTAATGATTCACTTTCAGCGGACAGATGGAAGGTGGAGTCGCTGTTTTTATTTTTGTCGAACAGCGTTTCATTCCATGCTCCATATTCAGCCCGATCTCTCCTAAAGACCCTTGATCTGCTTGAACAAGCTGTTCGTGAATCATCCCTTCGTACCGGTAACCCTCTCTATTTCGAAACACGCGAGGTGCAAAATAATGAATACACTCCTCGGGACCAGATCCCGTCCAGTTCACAAGTTCTATCAGACACTGACTTCCTTCTTCCTGACTCAGGAACTCCTTGATCTCTTCTTGCCCGGCCATCACCTGTTCATCTGCATCCAGCACTAGTATCCAGTCTGTATTTGCATGTACTAACCCCGCATTACGGGCCTTTGCAAAATCATGTTCCCATGGGCTGTGAATCACAGTTGCCCCGTACTTTTCTGCTATTTCAACAGACCGATCCGTAGAACCCGTATCGACAATGATCAGCTCATCAGCCAGGGTATGAATCCGTTCCAAACATGCGCCAAGCCATTTTTCTTCGTTATATACAATCAGGTGAACTCCCAAAGTAGGAATACTCATCGTGAACTCTCCCCCGGTTACAAAAAAAATACATGGGCCTCTGTTGAGACTCCATGTACGTATATGTGTGCAGCGCTTATTATGTGCCTTGTCCGTTGAAATACACACTAATGGTGGCAGGTGTTCCTGGTGTGCTGGACCTATAAGCAAGCCTTGTATATTTGAGAAAACGCTGCGGAACAAGCACATCAACAGATCCTGCAGCAATTCCTGTAACTGTGTCCACATCGGTGAACCAGTTCGTACCATTCGCGCTGATTTCGACCCTTGCATCCGCACTGCCTGTTGCCCCTGAGTTATAAACAAAGAAAGAATAGGTTCCAAACACACTTGTCGTGACTGGAGAGAGAGGGGTGTAAGCATCCGCCGTTGTAATTCCAAGCGTCGGAATTTCCTGAAAGCTTTTCTGTGATATGGATGTAATACTATCAAGTCTCCCGGCTGTAATGGTTGCTCCAAGCACACTTGTGATCGTACCGTTCAGCAAACTCGAAAGCGTTCCTGCTGTGATCGTTGTTCCCAGCACACTCGTCAGCGTTCCCGCTGTGATCGTTGTTCCTAGCACACTCGTCAGCGTTCCCGCTGTGATTGTCGCTCCAAGTACACTGGTCAGAGTTCCGTTCAGCAAGTTCGTGAGTGTCCCTGCGGTCACTGTCGCTCCCAGCACTCCCGTTATTGTTCCTGCTGTGATCGTTGTTCCTAGCACACTCGTAATCGTCCCTGCTGTGATCGTTGTTCCTAGCACACTCGTCAGCGTTCCCGCTGTGATCGTTGTTCCTAGCACACTCGTCAGCGTTCCCGCTGTGATTGTCGCTCCAAGTACACTGGTCAGAGTTCCGTTCAGCAAGTTCGTGAGTGTCCCTGCGGTCACTGTCGCTCCCAGCACTCCCGTTATTGTTCCTGCTGTGATCGTTGTTCCCAGTACGCTCGTAATCGTCCCTGCTGTGATCGTTGTTCCTAGCACACTCGTCAGCGTTCCCGCTGTGATC
>NZ_WTWX01000003.1:46408-97033 GCF_009870785.1 Paenibacillus sp. An7 | reverse complement strand
TGATTGTAGTTCCTAGCACGCTCGTCAGCGTTCCCGCTGTAATCGTTGCTCCGAGTACACTTGTCAGTGTCCCGTCCAACAAGTTCGTGAGTGTTCCTGCAGTGACTGTCGCTCCAAGCACGCTTGTCAGCGTTCCATCCAGCAAGTTCGTGAGTGTTCCTGCTGTCACTGTCGCTCCCAGCACTCCCGTTATGGTCCCTGCTGTAATCGTTGTTCCCAGTACACTCGTCAGTGTTCCTGCCGTAATCGTTGCTCCGAGCACACTTGTAAGTGTCCCCGCCGTGATTGTCGCACCGAGTACACTTGTAATTGTACCCGCTGTAATGGATACGCTCGTGATACTAGGCATGTTACTAATCGTACCATCCAAAATAACACCCACCAGGTTACCTGATGGATCCGTACGCACAGGATGGGATACTTCCTCATTGTCCGTGCCATATATCAGCGTCCTTAAATTGTCGGGGTTTAAGTTAAAACTCGAAAAGTTTGGCATCAAGGGCCTCCTCCATAGAACATGATCTAACACCACAGCAGTGCTACGTCATTCTATGCCAGGACCTAGCGAGTCGTAACGGCTTAAGCCTCACTCTTTTTTTCAGGGTAAGGACAACCCAAACCAAATACGCGCTTTTTCCATATACTAGTCTTGGATAATACTTATCATCAACCGTGTTCAAATAACCATAACAGATGGAATTTAGGAACTGAATTCTACTAAAGGAGGAAGATCCATGACCAACTATAATGTATTTAATTCACCCAATCGGCCTTTGTATACACAGCAGATGAACACTTATGTATCGCCTGGTGTTGAAGCTACTCCTGATGCAGGAGCTGCTGCCGCTGGAAGACTGTTCTCCTTAACAACGGGAAACATTGCGTTAGCTTCGGGAAGCAGTCTGTTATTACAGGTGGTTAATCCAGCAGGCAGCGGTCGCACTCTTTACTTCTCACAAGCGATTGGGGGTACTACAGCCGCTGCTTCGCTTATTTTATACAGGGGAGGTACGTTAACCGGCGGAGCTGGATTAACCCCGATTAACAATCTTTTTGGAAGCCCGATTACAAGTGTAATGACGGCGCAGCAAGTGGCCGGTTCCATTACAGGAGGTCCTGTGAGCATCCTGAGCATACCCCTAACCTCTGGCGCTTATGATATCCGTCTTCCAGGGACGATTATTGTTCCACCAGGTCAATCCGTAACATTTAGTCTTGGAACCGGTGCACTGACGGGGTCCATCAATGTAAGCTGGTGGGAATTCTAAAAAAAAGTTTCTAAGGAGGGATACTGCTCTATGCCTAACGATCATATTTTTAGTAATGCGAACAAACCTCTGCAGCAGCTACAACTAAATACGTATCAGTCTCCAAGCGCAGCGGCTCCTACAGAAGCGAGTGCAAGTCAGGCGGGAAGACTATTTACAGCAGGAGCAACGAACTCAGCTACGCTCGGACTGCTTGGAGGATCTTCTATCATTACCATACAGCTGACCAATCCCGCAGGCAGTGGAAGAACCGCTTATATCTCTCGCATTTCGGGCGGCATCAATGTTTCGCTTAGCTTGTTATCCTCATTTTCCGGATCAATGACGATCATTAGAAATGGTACTTTAACAGCACCGACTACACTGACAGCATCTAATTTAAATTTTGCAAGCAGTAACACAAGCCTAATGACCGTCCGCTCATCTACCTCTGCTTCTACGGGAGGAACTTCGATCCTCTCCATGCCTCTAGCTGCAGGACCCCTTGAATATAATGAGTTCGGTGATTTTATCATTCCTCCAGGTCAATCTTTCACACTAACCATAAGCGGCGCTTTGTCCGTTGCAGGGGTTCTTGCCAGTACAGCCAACCTCGTCTGGTGGGAGGTCTAAGCAGAACGTATGGAATCTATTAAATCATGTAGAATATGATGCGAAAAAAAACGGCACTCTAAGAGTGCCCGCTTCCTGTTCCATTCTATAAACATGGTTCTATCCAAGAACAACCCGATCATCGGCTAGCGTTGTTCCGCTGATCTGCTCGAACTCCCGCAGCAGTTCAGCCACGGTCAGGGTTGCTTTACGCTCCGCATTTACATCAAGGATAATCCGGCCTTTATCCATCATAATCAGCCTGTTCCCTAGCCGAATCGCTTGTTCCATATTATGAGTCACCATCAGGGTGGTCAGGTTCATTTCTCGGACAAGCGTTTCTGTGATGCTGGTAATCAGCTCAGCCCGCGATGGATCCAGTGCAGCAGTGTGCTCATCGAGAAGCAGAATCTCAGGGCGAGTAAATGTCGCCATAAGCAGGCTGAGCGCCTGTCTTTCCCCGCCAGACAAGAGTCCTACCTTGGCTCTAGTCCGATTTTCAAGTCCAATCCCGAGCTTCTCCAGTTGTTCCCGGAATAGATGCTTCGTCCCCTTACTAATTCCAAAAGAAAGCCCTCTCGATTTGCCTCGGCGGTAAGCCATCGCCAGATTCTCTTCTATTGTCATCTGAGGCGCAGTCCCTGCCATCGGGTCCTGAAATACCCGGCCGATCCACTGGCTCCGCTTATACTCAGGTAAGCCGCTTATCGTCTTATCCTTAATTCTCACTTCTCCGGCATCGGGTTTCAGTACACCTGATATCACATTCATCAAGGTAGATTTGCCTGCGCCATTACTGCCAATGACCGTTACGAAATCACCTTGGTTTAAGGTTAAATTCGCATCCATCAATGCAATCTTCTCATCTACCGTACCTGGATTAAATAATTTGGAGACATGATCAATGTGCAGCATTATAGACCACCTCCTATATTTTTCCCTGTATATCCCGATCCAGATAACAGATCTGCCGTCCGCTTCTTCGCCATCTTCTTCTGTTTTATTTTCCGCTGAGTGGAAGGAATAAGCAGCGCCAGAATGACGATTACTGCAGTAATAATCTTCAGGTCAGAAGTCTCCAGCCATGGGATACGATAAGCTAACATGACTACAATTCGGTATACAACCGAACCAAGAATGACGGAAACAATCGCCCAGAAGATACTCCGCTTACCAATGATCGCTTCTCCGATAATGACAGAAGCCAGTCCGATCACGATCATGCCGATCCCCATCGAAATATCTGCAAATCCAGACTGCTGTGCAATAAAAGCACCGGACAAAGCAACAAGACCATTGGACAAGCTGATCCCTACGAGCTTTGTTATGTCTGTATTTGCACCAAAGCTGCGAATCATACGCTCATTGTCACCCGTCGCACGAAGGGCAAGCCCTAGATTCGTTTTAAAGAAAATATCAAGAAGCAAGATAATGACAACGGAAATGATCAGCATGAAATACAGAGGAGATACGCCTGTAAACAGGGTATCCGTATTAATCAGCGACACATTGGGAGCTTTCAGAATTCGCATATTAATCGAATAGAGAGCAATCATCATCAGAATACCGGATAACAGGCCATTGATTTTTCCCTTGGTGTGCAGCAGTCCTGTACATGCTCCTGCCGCAACTCCTCCGCCAAAAGCAGCTAGGGTGGCAACCCAAGGAGCGTGTCCCGCTGTAATCATCACCGCCGCAATGGCTCCGCCTGTCGTGAAACTTTGGTCAACCGTTAGATCGGGGAAGTCGAGAATCCGAAATGTAATATATACGCCCAGTGCCATGAGTCCATACAATAGCCCCAGCTCAATCGCTTTTGGCGTGGATGCAAGCAGTTCGAGCAGTGTACTAACCATACTTTTCTCCTCCTAGTTAAAGAGAACAGGGTGGGAGTCCCGCCCTGTTGCACATTGCTGTCCTGTTCCTAGCTACCATTCAGCTTGCCTAACTTAAATACCATACATCTTGTCTAACCTATTACTGAATAATATTGGTTTCCTGATCTGTTACGCTTGCCTTCATTTCCTCTGTGACTTCAATTCCTTGTTCTGCAGCGGCACTGAGGTTAAGAATAAGATCAAGTTTGTCTGGTACGGTAATCGCAAGATCGGCTGGATTTGCGCCATTTTTTAGAATATCTACAGCCATTTCGCCTACTTGATATCCATGATCAAAATATTTAAAACCTACGGTTGCGAATGCACCCTTCTCTACCGTATCACGGTCACTGGAGAAGAACGGAATATCTTTATCGTTCGCAATTTTGATAATCGTATCTACTGCACTTACCACGGTATTATCGAGTGTAATGTAGAGGGCATCGACTTTGCCGACTAGGGAATCTGCTGCCTGCTGTACCTCGGACGTATTCGTTACTGAGGCTTTGATGAGTTCAATATTATGCTCCTTGAAAGCTGCTTCCGCATTCCCCGCCATAACTACCGCATTCGGTTCTCCTTCATTAAGTACAAGGCCAACCTTTTTAATCTCCGGCAATTGCTCTGCAATGAAAGAAGCCAGTGTCTTAATTGCCTCTGGATTTGTATCCGATGCTCCTGTAACATTGCCGCCCGGTTTTTCTAGATTGGTCACAAGTTTTGCATTAAGAGGATCTGTTACAGCAGCGAATAGTACAGGCTTATCTTTTACCTGCTGGACAACAGCTTGAGCAGAAGGGGTAGCTATACCGAGCACAAGATCACTTTTATCTGTAGCAATCTTCTGAGCAATCGATAGGTTATTCGCAGCATCGGCTTGGGCATTGCTGAGGTCAATCTTCAGATTGTCTTCCTCTACCAGACCACCGTCCTTCAAAGCAGCAATAAAACCTTCTCTTGTGACATCTAGCGAAGGATGTTCAACGTACTGCGAGATCGCAATGGTATACACCTTCTTCTCGCCTGCCGAATTTCCACCTTCCCCGCCCGAGGTACCGTTCGTACCCGTACTCCCTGCATCGTTTCCACAACCTGCTGCCAAAGCCATCGAAGCACCAAGAATCAAAGACATCCACATTTTTTTCTTCATATATAAGACCCCTCTCTTTTTCTTCTCGCTTACTGTACTCCCATTTCATACACATCTCTTACATACGGTGTTACATAATAGCATTACTGTGTTAAAGCATGCGGAGCTGAAAAGGCATCATCCCTTCAAGTTCCTCCAAGATGAACCGTTTGCAAGAATTAAAAAACGGGTCACCCACGCGTTTATTAACGCATGGTCAGAAACAACTTTTCCCTAATATTACGGGTGCTTGTACTATTCGTCAATTACTACTTTTACTGGAAGTTACAAAAACAAAAAGAAAACGCCACAATAGAACCTAAGTTCCATTCTGACGTTTTCATAATTAAGATGGTTTAATCTTATACGTACAGCAGCGTCCGCCTTTGGCAAGGCATTCGGTGCGGGTTACTGAAGCTTGCAGCAGGGATTCGAATAATTCTAACTCACAGCGGCATGCCTGTTGGTATACATCTGCAACCTCAGAAATCGGGCAATTATATTCACGCAGAATATAACCTTCTTCGTCTTCCGTAAGTTCAGTCATATAACCGCCATCATTTTGAATCCGTGCCAAAGAATGAACACGGCTCTCTAGATCTTTGTCTTCCATCTCTTTAATATATCGTTCGCGAAGCTTGTTTCTGCGCCTCTCAAACAATAGATCGATCATTTCCTCACCGGCTTCGTCTTGCAGTTCCTCAAGCAGATCCAGCGTAACTTTTGGATAGGTTTTGGGAAACAATGTTTCACCTGTATCCGTGAGTCCATACACGGCAGAAGGACGTCCAGCAGTCTGCCGAACTAAATGAGGGGCAATATACCCGTCCTTCTCCAGTGTTGCAAGATGCCTGCGTACCGCCATCTCTGTAATCTTCAGTTCGGCAGTGATCTCACGGGCACTCAGCGGACCTTGAAGCTTTAACATGTGCAGCACTTGCTGGCGTGTTGACATATCTCTTGGTGCACTCATAAGAATCACCTGCTTTCGTGTTTATGAGATCGAAGCAGCCGCTACGTTCGCTTTCTCCCGGCAAGCATCCGAACAGTACAAATCATGCTCTTCCGCACAAGAATCACAGGACACATACTGTAAATTACATGTCGGGCAGTTCACATATTGGTCTTCTATCGTTCCGCAGTGATAGCAGGAAGCAATCACAATATCTTCATCTGTACGGTTAATCGGTACAGAAATACGTTCGTCAAATACATAGCATTTACCGTCAAACAGTCTGCCCTGAACCTCAGGATCTTTACCATAAGTAACAATTCCGCCTTCAAGCTGAGCGACATCCTGGAAACCTTCTTTTAGCAAGAAACCGGTAAGCTTCTCACAGCGAATACCGCCCGTACAATACGTAATGACTTTCTTGTCTTTCACGTCACCCAGGTTCTCACGAATCCACTGCGGGAATTCACGGAAAGACTCGACATCAGGGCGGATCGCTCCGCGGAAATGTCCAATTTCATATTCATAATCGTTACGGCCGTCAATTACCACAACATCGTCGCTTTGCAGCTCTTCATAAAATTCCTTAGGAGAGAGACGTTTGCCGAACAAGACGTTTGGATCCAGCTCTTCTTCATAGCGGAAAGTCACTAGTTCTTTTTTGTGACGCACAAACATTTTTTTGAACGCGTGACCTTCTACTTCGTCAATCTTAAACCATATATCGCTAAACAGCGGGTTCGCTTTCATATCCTGCATATATTGTTCTGTTTGCTCATAAGTTCCAGATACCGTTCCGTTGATTCCTTCTTCAGCAATCAGTATCCGGCCTTTCAGTCCAAGATCCTTGCAATATTGTAAATGTTCCCGAGTTAACGTCTCTGGATCATCAATGTGGACAAATTTATAGTACAGCAGTACACGGTAATTAGATTGACTCATTCTCTGTTTCCACCTGTCATTATTTATAGTTCCAAGCTATGAATTAGACGACAACAACGAGGAAGTAAAGACCTTGCTGGCGTTCACTTCGTATTCAATTACAGACCCCTAAACAACAAGAAGCAGCCACAAGAAGGATGAAAAAGATCCCTCTGCCGCTACATGTAAATTCATGGTCAAAATGATATTCCTAGTCTAACGAAGTGGACCCACTTAGTCAATATAAAGGTATAAAAAGTTGATTAAGTGCCTTGTCTGGATCCTCCTTTATTTAATGCAAAAATTCCTGAAATCAAAAAAGGTCATCTCAGCAAGGACCTGAATCCTTCGAGATAACCTTTGTGTACCATATAATCAGTTACTACGTTGTCCAAATCTGAATGAATAACGCAATAATCATCATCAGTCCACATAATACGGAAGACTGCTGGGAAGCTCCAAATAGAGGTAAATAAGCTTCCGTAGGATTTTCTTTGTCACTTAGTGTTTTATACACTTTATAAAGTGGAATGATAGAAATGATAGCGATAAGACCATACACCGGCAGTGCATCAAACGCAACGGCGATAATCAAAAATACATAAGCAAGACTCGTCATCATTTTTGATGCGCGAAGCCCCTTCTCTTCACCCCACACGACAACTAAAGTGTCCTTACCCGCTGCAGCATCGGCATTTCTGTGCAAGAAATGATGATTATACAAAAGCATTGTAGTAAGCATCCCGATTGGGAACGACAGTAACAGCGGTGTAAGATTAAATTCGCCAGTCTGTACATAGTAAGCACCCAGCACAGGCAGAACGCCAAAGGAGATGAAGATCGCCATCTCACCATACCCTTTTCCTCGGTAACCCAACTTCAGCGGGGGTGCTACATAGAAATAAGCAAGCAATGCTCCGACCACAGCCAAAGCCAGGATAGGCCAACCGCAGATCATGGTAAGTACAAGACCGCACACCGCAGCAAGCAGCAAGAATGCCCAAGTAATACTTGCAAGACGCTTTTCCGTTATTTTACCTGATGTAAGAATCGCGGAGTGTGTAGCAATGTCACCTTCTAGCTCGACCGCTTTTGTATCCGCCCCATTGCGGTAATCCCAGAGATCATTAATGAGATTCGAGAAAATATGTGCAGATACAGCCCCCACCAGTGTGACTAAAAATAAAAACCAATGAAACTCTTTCGTCACTGCATAAGCAGCTACCGTTCCGAGAATCACGGGAACAATCATCACCGTTATCGAAAAGATTCGGGTAAGTTGTTTAAAAAATTCCCACTTCTTCATGATGTATAAAAGCCTCCTACAAAAATTCATGACCATTGTGTAAACACTTTGTGACAATGTTCACACAATGTTAGATTATACACCCAAATCGTCAATTTTGTCATAGGAAAATTATATACTATTCAAAAAAAGTTGATTCTGAGGAAAGCAACGAAAGGTATTATGAAATTGATTCTTTTAAGGAAAATTCCTTTTCTTTTGTTGAGAAGAAAAATAATTCAAGATCATCCCTATGATATAGAGTATGATTCCTGCATTTAGAGCCAGATCGGCAATATTCATAATTCCTCCGCCTTCAGAGAAAACAATAAAATCCGTTACGGTTCCATGCCAGAACCGATCGATCATATTCCCTGCTGCACCGCCGACAAGAAACCCGGCTCCCGCATTCGAAATACGGCCCTGAATGTCCCCTTTGGACCGATAATAAAGAATAAGACAGATAAAGATGACAGCAACTACACCAAATAAACGAGCATACCCCTGAAATAAGCTGAATGCCATACCTGAATTTTCATAATGTTGGAGTTCATAAATAATCCCCCTTACAGGAATTACTTCAGATATTGCAATATGGTCACGCACCCACCATTTACTCAGCTGATCAAGCAGAATAACAAGAAATGCCGTAAAGTAAAATACCATCGCTTCCTCCTTATCCGTGCAATATGTAATCTGTATGTACCTTACTAATGTACCATAGCTGCAGTTTGTACATCTAAGTGAGATGAAAGATCCGTGCATACAAAAGAGGCCCCCTTCGAATGAGAGTGCCTCCTAGTTCCATTAGTTGATCGCCGATAATACATCGATCAGCATCTGTTTAAATGCTCCACGATCTATATCTTCACATACGCGTACATTCGGTGTTTGCCCCAGACGACCATTGATATCAACAACGCTGTATCCTCTTGTATATTGCCCTGCCGCTTCTACATCGACAAAATACGTGCCAGACTTCGTCATAATTGATTCATTCGCAGCCACTGCCATCAGAAGCGTATCTGGGTGTGTGGTGCCCGGAAGCTTATGTACCTCTTTATTAAACTGCATAACCACTTTATTGATATCGATGAAGAATTGAGATCCTTTTGTACCCAGTGCTGCAATTTCTTCATGGTCTGCATCATCCATCACCGAATAACGAGTACACATCTCCCAGCCGACCATCGTCATTGGGATGCCAGAGTGGAGTACAATTCGTGCTGCTTCCGGATCGGTATAGAAGTTATATTCTGCTGCAGGCGTGATATTACCAAGTGCGTTATTCGCCCCGCCCATGATATAGATATGAGGAATAAGCGGAATAATCGTAGGGTCTTTTTGAATCGCCATAGCAATGTTCGTAAGCGGTGCAATCGCCAGAATATGAATTTCCCCAGGATTTGCATGTACCGTCTCAATGATATAATCTACCGCATGTTTGGTTTCGGGACGCTGAACTGCTTTTGGAAAATGAGCTCCGCCCATGCCGTCATCCCCATGTACATCATCGACATAACGGTGCTGAGCTGTTCCAAGGGTAAGCATGGGCCGCTCGATCCCTTTATATACAGGAACTTGTCCGCTTTTTCCCGCTACTTGTACAGTATATAGTGCGTTCTCTACTTCCTGATTAAATTCCACATTTCCCCCGGTGATCGTGATTCCTTCCACCTGAAAATAATGAAGCGCTGTCAGGATCGCTATCGTATCGTCTCCTGCCGTATCCGTATCAATAATTACTCGTTTCATCTGTATACACTCCCTGTTGTCATGTTCTCTAACCAAAAAAAGCATGTACATCTCTCATTATTGAACCATTTTCCTCATCATTCTTGCAAGTATTTATCTCGCCTCTCATCCTATTAGAATGGTCTCTAATACGGCTACAATATCCCCTTTATTTGCATTCCTTCTTCCTTTTCGTTACCATTTTAAAGAACTCATTACGATTATACAGGAGGATTATTTATATGTTAGAAATGCAAAGTTTTATCCATCGTTGGAACACACACCGTGAAGTGCTACATAAACTCGTTGATCTGAATCAAGAAGGACTTGCTGAGTTTAAACCATGGGATGGCAGCATGAGTTATGGAGAACTCGCACTTCATATTGCTGGATCGATGGAGATGTTTGCAAACACCTTGATTCGCGGCGAATTCACTCCCCCACAAACAAAAAATGAGTGGACCACTTTGGAAGATGTGCGTAACCTCGTTCATCGTTATACGGAATCTACATCCTCCCTGCTCGCTTCCATTACCGAAGAGCAGCTGCAACAAGAAATCGCATTGTTCGGAAAAACAGTACCCGGCTATGGCATCCTGAACATGGCTCTTGACCATGAAATTCATCATAAGGGTCAACTGTTCACATTTGCTCGTGTGGCAGGGGTTAGTGAACTTCCTTTCTTTATGTAAAAACATAGATTTATCATCTTTTAGCCAGTCCTATACAAAGCTTGTAATGGGCTGGTTTTTCTTTTATTTTCTATATTGTTTATTTATTTCCTAATTTTTAATTCATTTCTATGAAATTTGGGTAATGAGTAATAACTTGAACTGGGAGGTATTTTCTTTTGAAAAAGTGGAATGTATTTATCATGGGGGTCATCCTTGTCCTCGTCCTTGCAGCTTGCGGTAATAATGATGCCGAGCCAAGCACAGGGGGGACAACCGAAGGAGCACCAGCAGCAAACGATCAAACTTCAGGTAACAACGAAAACGTAAATGAAGAAACACAACAAACCCCTACAGCAGAAGAACTAATCACACGGATTACAGAAGCAAGCAAAGGAATTAAGAGTTACTCTATGGATAGCAAAATCGAACAAAACCTCAGTATTACCATGGAGGGAGAAGAGCAAAAGCAAGATGTGAATATGGAAATGAAAACAGATGTGGTATTAAACCCCATCGCTGCTTATCAAGAAATCAAAACATCCATGCCCGGTCTAGAGGGCACACAGGAGATAAAGCAATATATTACGGAAGATGGAGTATACACACAGGTCGAGGATACTTGGGTAACCCTTCCTAAGGAATCCACCGCTCCTCTGCTGGAACAGATGAAGAATCAGTCCAATACAGCTTCCCAATTCGAACAGCTGAACAGTATCGCAAGTGATCTCCAAGTTGAAGAAGAAGGAGATGTCTACTGGCTGAAAGCTAAACTTTCCGGAGATAAAGTCAAAGAACTTGCTACAGCCATCTTGTCTCAAAGCAGTGCTACCGATCCGCAAATGGCGGCCATGATGCAGCAAATGAGCATTAAAACCATGGACATTTCCTATAGTGTAGATAAAGAGACCTACTATCCAAAAGATCTCGTCTATTCCATGACTATGGATATGGACATGGATGGTCAGGCACTCTCGATCATAATGAAGATGGACAGCTCACTCACGGACTACAATAAGACAGAAAGCATAAAAATACCGCAGGATGTACTCGATAATGCGGTTGAACAGCAGATGCCAGCGCAGACAACAACTCCATAAAAGACATATAAGAAATAGCGACTGATCCCTTGTGGGAAGGTCGCTATTTTTTAAACTATAAAGAACAGAATTAGACTCGCTTCGTTATCGATTTTCTATTGATGAGAATTCGATACTTAAACGGAAACCACTTTTAATCAATATCATTTCGAATTTCTTTAACTTGATGTGCCAAATCGACCTGAGAGTGATCCAATTCTACTTTCACTGTGCCTTTACGCCGCAATTCTCGCCATTCATTCAATTGTTCTTCCGTCTCTAGCTTGAGTTCAGCAATTTCCTTTGCACGATCGAAAATGTATTTGGATGTGTAAAGCAATCGATAGATACCTAGACCACCCGAGATAATTGGCTCTTCTCGTTTGATCCATTTCTCGACCGATAACTTCACATAGAGCTTATCTTCTGTTCCCTTTCTAGCAGGGCGTTCCTTTATTTCACCTCTCCGTACAACTTTCCAGTTCCTTACCTTGCCATACCAATGAATTCCCGTTTCACCCGTACCCGCGAATTTTCCTTTCGACTGATAAAGAGCGACGTACTCAATCTGTGTAAGAATCGTATGGTCAGATATATTTTCAAGGGGTAGATGATAGTAATGATACTGTAGTGCACTTTCTAATTGAGCGACTTCTCTTAACGAACCTACCAGAACATTTTTACCGGATAACTTATTCTGATAATAACTTTTCGTCCCACGAGGACGCGTTGATCGCTCATATGCTTTTTCTGGACTATCCATAATAATCTCATCCAGAAATGCATCCATTAACTCCGTGGAGTTTGGTAAAAAGGGAAATGCACCAACGTTAACGAGCTCAATGCTTTTATAAAATTTATGTTCACGATACGTTTTTTCGTCATGATATGGAAATAGCACGTAAGCTCCAAACATACTTCGCTCTAGTTCCTGCCCCCCATCAGCATACACAATCGCATCTCTATATCTATGCATTGTATTAATATCATCCTCTTCAGGCCCAGGCTGCTTGTACTTCTGATAGTAATAAGATCCTTCATAGGCAGGGTTAATCCGATATTTAGCATCAAAGATATATTTGTACTCCATAGCAGACTCATTCTTTTTCAGAGTCAACACATTATCTGGTTTTTGGCCAAGAGTTGCACTACGGTCACCACGCGGCAGAGCATTATAGTACAGCGTAAAAACTTCACCCGTTTTCTGATTACGGTACACCATTTTGGCTGCTTGCGATTTATCCAGCGTAAAAAACATACCCGTACGATTAACCTTGATGATATCTTGTTTTAACAACTCATATTTGCGGGCTAGCAGCTCATTAATCTTAAGGAAACACCAGTATTCGTATAGTTGCGCCAAGTCCTTCATAGACAATCGGAATAAATCACTGTGTACCGTGAGCCCTTTCATAAGCATCAAGTAACTTCGATATACCTCTCTATATCCTGGTGCCATCTGCAGTACCAGCGTGACGGAGAGTTGTTTCATTTCCCCTACATTTTTCAGAAAATCCAGTTGTAAAAGCCGTTGTAACTGATTCTGCATGGATGTTATTTTCTTATCCAACAAAGGGTCCTGGAGTTTCCCTGATACGGCAAGTTTCATCTTCATCTGTTTCAGTTTCTTAGATACTCGCATTAATACCCATCTAACAAAACGATTCTCCATCGTATCATACTCAGCATGACGTTTCGTTTCGAGGGCATGTGTTGGGTACAGCCGTTGCCCCTGATGCGGAATAAAACCATGCTGTTCATGATGTGTAAGAAGATGTGGACGTTTTGTTATGTAAGCTATATTCTCTTTGCCGGCTTTCTTTACTTTAGACGCATCGACTACTCTTGGTTCTCTTTCCAGCCTATAATGAGGATTTACATGAATCCGTTCTACCGCTTGTTTAAGCTGGTCAAAAATATACTGTAAGATTGTAAAAAACTCGGTAAGACTCTGATGATGTGTCTCTTTTAACCCCATTAGATGATAGGTCTTCCTCAAAAAATCAAAAGACAAATTATATATCTGCCGATTAATATCACTTAAGATCATCTGATAATCTCTTTTGTAATCCATCTTAGAAGGATAGATTTCGAGTTGCAGCTGGAACAACGGTCGTCCTCGGTATTGAAGTTCTAACTCAGTAAGTCCTACCTCATTCTGAAAATTCAGAATTCCAGAAAGAATCGAACGACCCAGTGGCTTTATGGCCTGACGAATATAAACATTATTATGATGAAAAGTAAGTTCTGCCGTTTGCTTTTTCTCAATGACAAGTTCATAGGACTGCGTTTCATAGAATAAAGGGTAGCTTTTGTCCCCTGTCTTCCAAAGAACTAACTGCCCCTGTTCTGGTGAAAAAACATACATATTCTCTAGTACAAGCTCATCCGATAGGATCTCCATCTGCAACGTGTTCGAATCGATCCATGCTCCTGTATCCTTACGATGGAGCTGTAGAGATTCTACCGTAGGATGATACGGCTTACCCTGGATATATAGGTTAAAAAGATTGGTCTCTATTCGAATGAGCTCTACACTTTGATTAAGAAAGCCAGTATGAGGTGAATCCATCTTCTTCTAACCTCCGTAACATAAAGGCAATCTTTCGTGCGGATTGCGGATATTTCACGTCTACATCCTGCTGCTTTCTGCCGTATTTCCCATACAATTCGGAAGCATCATCCAGCAGATCTTTAATTGGGAGAGATCTACCTAGAGCTTCCTGCATCAGCTGCAACAACACTCTTTTTACAGATAAGCTGCTTCCCTGAATTCTAGGTAATATCTTTTGAAGAAGCTGTCCGTCAAAAGCCTTATCAATGGGTATCAGGTCAAAGCGCTGATTATACACCATATAAAAACAAATGGAGTCACGAATACGGAAGCCGACATGGGAATGAATTTCTTCGAGAATGTTGTTGATTCGTACAAGCTTGTCCGTTGTCCAATGCACCAGATCTTGATACGTGCTGTATACATCGGATAACTGTAAATAATCACTTCTCAGGAACATATTATTTGCGCCAGAAGATGAAAATACTTCTTCCTCATCATAATCAGGATATTGCTGAAGATTAATGTAGTTGAACTCAATCGTATTTGCGCGGTCCAACACCTTTTTGCTAAACGGATGAGTCGTTTCGTCCATATTAACGGTTCCAATAACGTACACGTTATCTGGAAGAGATACACCGCCATACACAGGCTGATCTTCCTCTCTTAATGACTCGGACCCAATCAAGGAAGAAGTAATAATACGGTCGCCGTTCCATTCTTGGGTTTCCATGACGCTTAGAATATCACTAAAATAATACTCCACTCGTGCCAAGTTCATCTCATCTAGGCATATAAAATAAGGCTTGTCCTTATTCTCCGGCTTCATTGCTTCTACCAACACTTCTGTTAATCTTCCAGGTCTAAAGACGCCCGCAAGGTCTTTGTAACCTAAGAGATCAGATGGATCACTCCAGTCCGGTCTTACGGGAATCAAAGTAAATTGTCCGTTATCCATCGTAGCACCTAATGCTTCAGCAAAAAGTTTTACCAGCTTCGTTTTCCCTGTACCCGATACACCCGCAAGGATAACAAAGGGCTTTGACTTGAGAGACAAGTAGAAGTTTTCCATGAGACCATCTGGATAAAGGAACCCTTTATGGTGAATATACCTTTTTGCTTGTTCCAGTTGTTCTTTGACTGTTAATGTCACCGGATTTGGCTCCTTATCTGAAGTAAGTTCTTCTCTACTATGAAGCACGATATCTACATATTGATTATAGTTAGAGACTAAGTTCTGGAGGTCCTGTATAAGCTCTTCATCTTCCGGTAAAGCACCTCGTTCGTATTTGATATAAGCTACCGTAGAAACTTGGTAGTCTCGGCCTAGACCGCTTTTATCCGTGAGAAAGATGTTCTCATCTTTATGTAGTCCTTCTAATGGGATCAAGCTACGAATTTCTTCCGTTTTCTTTTTGAGATATTCGTATCCTTTAGTCCTACCGTCTTTTAATGGTTCTGTAACTCCTTGTATTAACGTGAGATATATAGACTGCATATCTTCGGAGAACAAATACACGATGTATTCTCCCTTTTGTGTCGTCTGTGTAATTCTTTTGTCCATGAGTGCGATCCATGGGATAGTTGCCCAGTTGCCTTGCCCAATAGAACCTTGAATTTTGTAATGTTCATCTAAAGAGAGCAGATCCACCAACTGATTTGGAATCGTGTTCCTCACTAGTGTGCCTAAAGGATGCTGAGCAAAAGGTTCTGTTTTGGCTTGGAGATACGTGTTCATCACTTGAGATAAGGCAGCTTGTAAAGAAAAAGAAGGAAGATTTCTACTTAATTCAAGTTTCTTATTGTAATTATTCAGCTCTTCCATGGCGTATGCTTTCAGCTCCTTAAGCGTCTCTTCGTTGAACCACTCTGGATTGGCCAAGGTGAGAGTCTGATTGGCTTGATCGAAGCTGAGAACAGAAGACAGAGCATCAATTGGTGTCTTTAATAACGTCTTTGTTTGACCTAGTGTGAAATCACTCCATCCAGAAGCTTTCTGTTCTGGTGGAGTATCTACCGTATTTCCCGCTTCGCTCTCTTTTTGATAGTGTGCCAAGAACTTTTGAGCTATTTGATCTAATGAAGCCTGATAAGAGTGAGTTTCTTCATAAAAATCGATTATGGATAAGATTAAGACCATTTTGTATGATTTTTGTTTGGCTCGAAAAATATTAGAAAGTGCTTCTGGTAGCATGATGACCTCCAAGTAAGAAAACATGATTAATGTAATTATAAAGAAATAAAAGCAGTTTCCCAATTGAATTTAAGGAAACTGCCAACTATGGACCTATAATATGGATAACCCAGCTAAGTGAAGGAATAGATGATTTTTATCTTAAAATCTTCTAATGAAAAATAAATATTATAGCTTCACCTTAATATTAAAATAGAGCTATGTATAGATCGTACATAGCTCTATTTCTGTTACGCATTAACTTTTGCATAAACTTCATTCATCATATCATCCATAATAAAACTTCTGAAATCTTCGTTCTCTAGAATCTTGATAAAGAATTTTTCATTACTGTTCATACGATCAATAACGAAGTTCATGAATGTTTTTTCAAAAGCAAACTTGAAATTATCCTTTGTATTGTTTTTAGCTTTTTGCTGAATATCTTCACTGTTCAGCATGTCTTCCTTAACTTGTTCACGCGACAAGAAATCGGTTTCCGTAAAATCGGTGCCAAATCGTTCATTTAGTTTATCTAAAATAGATGACAGACGAACTTTTTCATCCTCAACCGCTCCGCCGGTTCCATACGAGGTTGGCTTAAGTTCTACTCCTCCTGTGATTTCAAGTTCTATCTGACCTTCAGCAACAATCTGATTACGATAATACTGAAGTGCTACATCGTCTGCCAAATAGACATCCTTATCCTTTCCGCTGCGAGGAAGTTTACGTAAAAGGTAATTCAGATAGATATACTGTTTATGTAACCCGACATCAATAAACGTAGCAATTTGCAATATAAAAGAATAAGTCCGCACAAATTTGGTTGCAGATGCTTTAAAAGCCTCTTGTTCTTCACTATTCAACTTCTTAAAACGATCCACACCTTTATCAATCCATGCATTGAGCTCGGTTTGAGCTTTTGTCGATTTCTTCATCCCATTTTTTATCTCGAGCTCATTAACAGCCTGAACTTCTTCTTCAGTGAAAACTTGGTAAGGCTCAAGCTCTGCTTGCAGGTCATACAAAATGTTAGGATCTGTTACTTCTTCAAGTCCTGTAGTTTCATAGTAAGGTTGAAAAGAAGCTTTGATCTCTTCATGCTTATTTACAAAATCAAGGATAAACGTATTCTCTTTTCCCGGACATGTACGATTTAAGCGGGATAGCGTCTGAACTGCTTTAATTCCACTAAGGGGTTTATCAACATACATCGTATGTAGCAAAGGTTCATCAAATCCTGTCTGATACTTCTCTGCTACGAGCAGCACTTTATATTCATCTGAGTTGAACTTATCCGGGAGTTCCTTCTCACTGAATCCGTTCATATCAGGTTCTGAATAAGCAACTTCACCATCTTTAACAATACCGGAGAAAGCAACTACCGTTTTAAGATCATCGTAGCCCATTTTTTTAATGTATCGATCAAATGCCATTTTATAACGTACCGCATGTAACCGGCTTGCCGTTACAACCATTGCCTTTGCACGTCCAGCAATTTTCTTACGTGTGAAATTACGATAATGTTCTATGATGATTTCTGTCTTTTGTGCAATATTATGAGGATGCAAAGAGACATACTGAGCTAATTTTTTCGTCGCCTGTTTCTTAGAAACGAGTGGATCATCATCGACTTGTTTAGCTATTTTGTAGAAAGTTTCATAAGTAGTATAGTTCCTTAATACATCTAGGATAAATTCTTCCTCAATAGCTTGACGCATCGTGTACTCATGAAATGCATGTGGCTTACCATCAGTGCCTACTGTTCCGAATTTTTCAATCGTTTTCGGTTTTGGAGTTGCAGTAAAAGCAAAGAAAGAAACGTTATCCTGCTTGCCACTCTTCATAATCGTTTCCACAATTTGTTCATCTAGGCTATCCATATTCTCTTCAGCTATACGGTCTTCTTCGTAAGCATCCTCGAGCGTTTTATCTGACAAGATGTTAGTTAATGCAGTTGAAGCCTTCCCTCCTTGCGATGAATGAGCTTCATCAATAATTACCGCATACTTCTTTCGATTGAGATTAGTAACCTTTTCCATAATAAAAGGGAACTTCTGAAGAGTCGTGATAATAATCCGAGTCTCACTTGTAATGGCCTGAGCAAGTTGGTTGGAATCTTTATTTATACGTTCAACCATTCCTGCTTTATGTTCGAGCTGATACACTGCATCCTGCAGCTGCTTATCGAGCACACGCCGATCTGTAATAACGATAATACTACTAAATATCGCATTATTATCTTCATCATGAAGTTTTGCAAGACGGTGAGCGAGCCAGGAAATTGAGTTTGTTTTTCCACTCCCTGCACTATGCTGTATAAGATAATTATATCCGACTGACTTTGCCCGTACATCTTCTTCTATTTTGCGAACAACATCCAATTGATGAAAACGAGGAAAAATAACTGCTTTACGTTCATCAATTGTCTCACCATTGGAATCCAAGATCTCGTCCTTCTTCATGAATACAAAACGGAATAAAATATCAAGTAAGCTGTCAGGTTGCAAAATTTCTTCCCACAAATAGTGGGTACGATAGTTGTTATAAACGACAGCGTTGCCTTTTCCTCCGTTATTTCCTCTGTTAAAGGGCAAAAAGCGAGTTTTTTCCTTTTTTAGCTCAGTTGTCATATATACTTCATCCGGGTCTACCGCAAAATAAACAACAACTCGCTCATTAAACTTAAACAGCGTCTCCCTCGGATCACGATCATTGCTCAGCTGTTTCATTGCATGCTCTACAGTCTGACCCGTAAACTGATTTTTAAGTTCCATAACAACCAGTGGAAGACCATTCACAAATAGCACCATATCAAGGCTATTGTTATGTTTGTCACTGTAATGTATTTGGCGGCTAACCGTAAATCTGTTTTTACTGTAAAGATCATTCATTAGCTGATTCATCGTGGTGGAAGGTTTGTTATAGATCAGTTTCAATGTTACACCACGGTCTTTAATCCCGTGGCGTAAACAATGAATTAAACCTTGGCTCTTTAGCTGATTGCAAATGCGGTTTAAAACTTTTTGTTTATAATCCGTCCCATATGATCTTTCTAGTAATTGCAAGGATTTCTTCTGAGTATCTTCAAGGAAAATAAAGAGCTGCTCTACATCAATAGCATATTGCTTAAATAATCGGCTTGCTTCACCTTCTAATGTTCGCTTACGATAGCCGCTCATTATCAGTGACTCTTCAATATTTGTTTCAAAGCCTTTTTCTGTTGCATCTACAGCCATGTGATCACCTCCATTATGAATCGACTTCGAAATCACGGACATCAATTTTACCTGTTACTGCTTCGTAGATGAGAGATTGGCGGTATTCTTGTAAAGATATTATTTGTATTTTAAGTTCATTTTCTAAACGTTTAAAATCTTCAAGTTTACTATTTAAATAAGTTATAATTTGGACCTGTTCTATTATAGGTGGTATTGTAACTTTAGTGCTTCTCAGAGTACCAAGTGATAAATTTTTAATAGTTGTTCCTGCAAGTGACTGTTCAAAGAAAATCTTCACACCTAAACTCTGCAAATAATAATATACATACTCAATTTCAATTTGATTTGTTAGATTTATATACCCTGTACTTTTACTCAACATAACTGGTTCTTTGTTATAAATTGATACATTGCCTATAGTTCCATTCAAAGATATTAGCAATGAACCTTCTTTTAAATTATTTATATACTTTTTAAATTCATCCTCACTAATAGTATTAGTGTCATCTTTAAAAACAATAGTCCTTTCTCCTAGGTTATTACCATTGATAAAATAGTAATTTCCGTTATCATCATATTTTGGTGTACCGTGTAAACCATCACCTATTCTACTAGAAAGATTTTTTAATTTACTTAAGGACCAATGCTCAGGTATCTCACCAATCCAATCCACACCTGAATCTTTCATTTTCACATTAGGATTTAAGCCTTTTGTTACTGCTTCTGTAATCATGGATTGGCGTTTTTCTTCTAATAAATCAAGTAATTCTATTTTCTGATTGATTAATTTTTCAATTTCAGCATATTTTTCATCTAAAAAATTCACAATATCTTTTTGTACAAGAGTATTAGGTAATACAATCTTTAAAGACTTGAATTTATCTTTCGTAAAATGAGCAATTGTAGCTCTATTTACTAAAATATCTACAAATCCACTATTCCTTAAAGCAATAAGATAATAATGAAGAAATGAGTTACTATTATCTTTACGTGGTCGCACACGATGTAAAGAATTTTGAAAAATAATACCTGGTATATCTTCTTGTACAACTACAGATCGAGCAACGTCTCCTCCCTCACATACTAAAAGATCACCAGACAGTATTTCTAGTCTTTGGATTTCACTTATAGAAGCGTACATTTGATCAATTTTATCAGATTTTAAATATCCATCTTGTACATTCATTGCCTTTAAGTAAGAAACAAGCCTATCAGTAGGACCAATCTGTAATGGTTGAAGCATTTTCCCAAGAACTATCTCATACACTTTGCCAATAGATGTTACATCCCAAGTGTTGGGAATCATCCCCACCCATTCAATATTACTCTCTTTAAAATAAATGTTAGCATTGTCCATTTACCCCAACACCTTCTTCAACTGCTCTACAATGCTTGCCTCTAGCTCCTTAATCTCAGCCATAATTTCTTCCGAACCACGCAAAGCGGTATATTTGTAAAATTGCCGAGTGAATGGAATCTCGTATCCAATCTTTGTCTTCGATTCGTCAATCCATGCATCAGATACATGAGGAAGTACTTCACGCTCGAAGTATTCATGAACATCTTCTTTTAGCGGTACATTCTCCGTATCCCTCAAGTCAGTATCCGGTTCAGCTTCCGATTTATTTTTCATGCAAATATCTGCTGTTTCGTCCTTCTCAGACAACCCATTTAAAATAGCTTTTAATAAAGGAGCGCCTAATGATACATCAGCACGCTTAAGTGCATCTTTTAGGATCTTAGTAAATTTATCCCGATTCTTATATACATGTTCACTTACTAACCCACGTAATACCTCTATGATCTTGGCTTGCTGAGCTTTGCCTTCTTCGATTTCAGCTAGTCCAGTCTCACCCTTTTTCTTAGAAGTAGCAAGATTCAGAAACGCTTTTTCTTCTGCAACCCGCTGAATACGCTCTTCCGAAATTAAGAAGTTCAAACGAAGGGGACGTTCCACGGTAATTTTGTGATAACCAAAGTATTCGTTATCGAAGATTTTGACATATTCACCTTCTTTAAAGTCACCATAGAGGCGTACAATCTCATCAATCTGTTCCAGCGAGATCTCATTTCGCTTACTACCTAAGCTTTTTTTCATTTTCTTAGAGAGATCAACCGCGTTCACTAACTGCACTTTTCCTTTACGAATAGCAGACTTATTATTGCTCAGAATCCAGATGTAAGTGGCAATACCAGTGTTATAGAAAAGGTCATTAGGCATTGCTACGATACCTTCTACCAGATCATTCTCCAGTACATAACGACGGATTTCACTTTCCCCTGAACCCGCATCTCCTGTAAATAGAGGTGATCCGTTCATAATGATAGCTAACCGTGATCCTTGCGGATTTTCTGCTGAAACAGGCTTCATTTTAGAGATCAAGTGAAGCAAGAACAGGAGTTGTCCATCACTCGTACGTGGTGTGCCCGGGCCAAAGCGTCCGTTAAATCCGAGTTCTTCATGCTCCGCTTTAATGGGCTTTTCGTATGACTTCCAGTCCACACCGTATGGAGGGTTAGAAATGAGATAATCAAACTTTTCGCCCTTAAACTGATCGCTAGATAGCGTGTTTCCAAGACGAATGTTTTTTGCATCCGCACCTTTGATTAAGATATCTGCCTTACAGATCGCATAGGACTCTCCGTTAATCTCTTGGGCAAAAAATTCAAGGTCTGCTGTTGGATTGAGCTCATGTAAATATTCTTGTGCTACCGAGCCCATGCCACCTGTTCCAGCAGCACAGTCATATAATGTCTGAGTTAAGCCATGCTTCGTTAAGATATCATCGTCTTGCAGGAATAATAAGCTAACCATTAAACGCACCACTTCACGAGGGGTATAGTGATCACCTGCTTCTGCATGCTCAGAGAAACGACGAATCAACTCTTCGAAAATATAACCCATTTCCACATTAGAAACGGCTTCTGGGTGCAGATCTAGCTCACTAAATCTCTTAATGGTTAAATACAATAGATCATTCTGATCCATTTTTTCGATTTGACGATCAAAATCAAAATGATCCATAATATCTCTAGCTATTTTAGAAAAACCATTAATATAATCACGTAAGTTATCTGCAATATTGTCAGCATCACTTAGTAAATTAGTAAAATTATACTTACTGATATTATGAAAATTCTGCTTTGCAATCCGATTTAAAATCGGCTCTCGTGCATCTTCGTTCATTGCTTTAAATTTTTCATAATTACTCAACACTTCTTCTTTTGTACTCTCCAGTACACAATCAAAGCGACGTAATACCGCTAAAGGCAAAATCACTTTTCCGTAGTCATCCGGTTTATACGGTCCCCGCAGTACTTCAGCAATCGACCAGATAAAACTTACTTTATCTTGAAAGTTAATCATTTTATGTCTCCTCTTATGTCAGAACTATCATTGCACGCCTTTAGTTTACTTGTCTCTAGAGTTTTAAGGAAGTCTTGGAGTGTAACAAATTTATGTCAGCACTAATTTTTATCGAAAAGCACTCTCTAAGACCTCATTCTCAATCTCCAACTTCCGACTTGATACAATAATAGACGAAGCTAATTCCTGCTTTTCAGTCAAAATCCGATGGACAATTTCTTCAACTGTCCCTGAAGATAAAAATTTCTTTTCGGCCGTTACGATTGGATAATAAACTTGAACGGGTTTGTTCTGTCCAATACGATACACCCGGTCCGTTGCCTGATTTTCAACCGCAGGGTTCCACCACCGAGTATAATGGATGACGTGATTTGCTGCAGTAATTGTAAGTCCCGTACCCGCTGCTTTTGGTGATAGGATCATAACGTCAAAACCAGGCTTCTGATTAAACTGATTTACTACTTCCTGTCTACGATTTGTAACACCATTTATAATGAATGCATCAATATCAAATTTCTCACGAACAGCATCCCGGATAATCTCTTGCATTAAACGAAGTTCCGTAAAGATAAGCACTTTTTCCCCTTTGTTCTTAATTTCTTGAAGTAAGGTGATTGTTTGGGCAAGCTTGGGGACAGCTTTAACTGGTAACGTTTTTAGATTTGGATCAACCAAAGCCGGATGCGAACAAAGTTCTCTTAATTTTTGAATTGCTTGGAGACCCGATAGCATTTTTTTCTGAACTTGAGAAATGATAGCCGAATATAATTGTTTTTGTTCCATTCCAAGTGAAACAGGTAGCTCTATTAATGTCTTAGAAGGTAACTGTCCCGCAAGTTCTTCAGTCTTGGTTCTACGCTTGTAGACCATATTAATTCGTGCTAACAATTTCTGTTCTGTCTCCTCATCTCTTTCCTCGGCCTCTAATTTATCCATGAACTCTTTCTTGAACTCGCTCAAACTTCCTAAGAGTCCCGGCTGTACATAATCCATAATAGACCAGAGTTCACTCAGCCCGTTTTCTACAGGAGTCCCCGTCATTGCTAGTCTAAACTTCACATTCATCGCTTTAATTACTTTACTTGCAGCTGTTGTTGGATTCTTAATAGCTTGTGCTTCGTCACAGACTAAGGCCTGCCATTCCACCTGTCCAAAAACAAGCTGATCTCTCACTAGTGTCTGATAAGTGGTTAAAATAATCGGTTGCTGTTGTAACATTTCTAATTCTTTTAACCGCTGAGCACCTGTATGTACATAAATCATATTAACTAGTGGCTGAGCAAATTTCTGTATTTCTGCAACCCAATTATCTATAAGAGACTTCGGCACTACAATGAGAGTGGGAGTCAGCCTGCTCTGCTCATGTAAATAACTTAGAAATGATACGACCTGAATCGTTTTACCAAGTCCCATATCATCCGCTAAGAGCCCGCCCAATTTACGATAATGGAGCGACTTCATCCATACAAATCCATCTTGTTGAAATGGTTTTAGTTGTGCATTGAAGAATGTAGGCGGGACACGATCTAAAATCCCTTGGTCCATCATTTCCTGTTGAGCTGCCAAAATTGGCTGATTATAATCAAGCTGTGTTATATTTTCGAAAATCTCCAGTACATACGGTAGTTTAGTAATGTCCACCTCAGGTTTATCACCTAGCATTTGATGAAATCGATCTACCGCTTCATCAAACTGCTCCACATTATGAGGTACTTTGATCCAGTTTCCGTCCAGATTTAAAAACTCATCACCTGATTCTCTGGCATTGCTTACTAAATCCTTAAATTGCTCTGTTGAAAAATTCCCGTTCACTTCTCCCTCTGAATCAACTAACGATACACCCGCATTTAACTCAAACCATCCTCGCCCTTTTTCCTCGGCGTGAACATAAGGTTGTGCTTTATAAACTCTGATCCCTAGAGATCTGACTCGCTCTCCAAATAAAGATAGATTTAGTTCTTCAAACTCAGATAAAAACGCTTCTGGATTCTCAGCAAAACGTGGGATATCTTGTCCCCGAATGGGAGCTTTATGCTGAACTGCGCTGGCTTTGTTGATTACATCTGTTGAAACAAAGACCTTCCCTATCTCAGGATCACTATAATAAGCGGTACCTTTACTGGCCATTTCATTCAACAGGTACTTAGGCACTTCATCTTTCGAAAGGTACTTAGGGATAATTTCTATTTCATTGTTATCGTAAGTCACATCAAGATCTAGCTGATCTGCAAATTTATAATTCTGTTTCTGCAAATAGTTATCTACGGAAATACCAAGCTGTCTTGCTTGAGATTGCACTTTCGCTACATATGTAAATACTTGCTCCTTATCCATTACATCAGGTAACTGTTGTGACACTATTTGATCAAATTGATACTGATCCGGACTCATAAGAATAAATGTGCGATCTGGGAGCTGGATCCACGGTCCTGTTTGGCGAGAGGTTTTCTCTATATGTTTCCACTCTGGTAGATGCTTCTCTAGCTTAAACTGAAAGTGAGGACTCCCTACAAACCCTTCGTGACTAAGAAATAAGTCAAGTTGAACGGGCTCTGGTATACCAAGAGTTAATCTAATTTCTGAAGGCGCCTCGACCAATAGCTCATAGGGAAGCAAATATCCATTATCTGACTCCTGTATTAACTCTTCATACCACATGGATTCAATGAGTTCTAAGATCTCTACATCGGGCTGTTGTCTAATTTCTGCAACTGACATACGAAGCGGGAGAGACAAATCTGTCTGCCCCCTGTCACGAGTTAATCTAATATTGAGCCCCTGCTGAACTTTATCTAGCTGCCACTCAATAGCATCATATTCCGGTTCTTTAGTACGCTTCTTAAGCTTGCTCCAAAAACTCATAAACTCACCACCCCGAGTAGTTATAATTTCCATCCATATATTCATGTAAATGTCTAGTGAACTTTTCAGCCCATGTATTGTAAGGTCCGTTATGGCCCAACGAATTTATATATAATTTTTCTCCTCTATACAAAGCAACGTCCTTCATTTTAAGCATACTTTCTTTCGCTTTAATAGATCTTTTTTGGAACTCTGTTCCTGTAGTCTTGCTTAATATGAATTGATTAAAGCCTTTCTTATGGTAGAAATAAGCCGCTCCCATTTCTCCAAATTCGACTACTACAAACTCTTTGAAATAGATAAACGCTACACTCGGATTCCTTGGAGGTGTAAGCTGCTTAACATCGTATATATAATGCAGGTGCCTCTTCCAATATTCAAATCTTCGATTATTGTCGTTTTCAAAGAAAATAGCAAGCTCATTTTGTAGTAACCAGCGTTTAACTTCACCAAGTATTTCCTCTCCTAGAAATAGCCAATCTGCTTCATGTTCTCTTGGGTCATGTAATCGCTTGATTGCTTGGTCTAGAATTGGCACATGAAATTGTTCGTAGTTTTTATTTTCTAAATAAACTTTTAATAATCTTTGGTACTGTTCGACTGTATATTTTTCTAACACCTGAGTAATGTAACTAACACTATTTTTATCTATAAACGAATCACTTCTAAGACCTTTATCTAACCTTTCAAAGACTAAAAAGTCTTCTAAATGAGTCTCCGGTTTAATTTTTACTGTCTTTAAAAACTCAGATATTTTAGGATCTTTATTAATCATGACCTGCAAAAGACCTTGTGCAATTCCTGATTTATGCATGAAAGCAGGGTGCAACATTTCCTTTAAATCAGCTTCTGAATAATCTGAATAAATAAAAGAAACGTCCTCATCTTTAAGTAAAAATCTTCGTAGCAAATCCTGAATATAAATATGCTTGTATTCTCTCTGAAACTTTTCCCAGATCATATTTGCATTGCCTGGGGTGTAGCCGCTAGCTAATACCATATTAATCTTCTTTTGAACTTCGCTTGATTCTTCTGAGTAAGGGTAGCTATATGTTAAAACAGAAAAGTCCCTTCTATTAAACTCAGCGGCCAAAAGTTCCAAACGATCTTCAGAAGTATTCCGAATCATTTCTAGAATTTTAGGAAGTCGTAGATAACTTATCTGTGAAGCTGTGAGCATATCTACGTCACGATATTTCTCTTCTACTTTCTTTCTTACCGCAGACAATTTATTCGGTGTAAATGCGAAATGAAAAATATATGATTGCTCATCCATCTGTCTCCACCATTAGCCCTTGTAATTTTTCAAGTAACTGCTCATCTTTTAACCGGAATTTAAATTCCACACGGCGGGATTTATCCTGATCCATCTTCTTGTTCTTATCAAGGATCGGTACACTGAATGAACGTCCGTTGGCAGTAATTACTGCCTTAAGTTCCTCTTGGTATGCAAACTTCGAGAAAGTCGGAGCAAACACTTCCTCAACTACAGACAATGCCCGATCTTGAGAAAGTTTCAAATTGTATATATATCCGCCGTCACTGTCGGTATGGCCTTCTACAATAATTTGGGCAATTTCATCGCGAAATTGGTCAGATAACAAAATTTCAATGTATTTGGGTATGAACATTTCGAGATATTCTGTTCCTTTTGCAGAGACAGTACTACTATCTTTATTAAAGAACACTCCGCCAGAGAAACGAATTGCCCCTGTCTGCTTATCTATTTGTAAATCTAAATTGGAGTCTTGGAATGCAAGCATCAGCTCTTCAATAATTTTAGATTTCACCCCAACTACCTCTTCAATAAGCTGATTATTCTGGCTAATAACTTCTTCCTTCTCTTTAAGCGCCTCTGCGGCTTCGTCCATTGCTTGTTTCTGCTGCTCGTATGCATTCTGCGTGTCATACATTGTAATCATAATGACAAGAGCAAAAATGATTAGTAACGCTGACATCAAATCCGTATAAGAAATCCAGGAACTTTCGCCTTCCTCACCTACATTACTACTCCCTTTTTTACCTCGTGTCCCTCGTGCCACTAGTAAACCTCCTCACTTATACGTTTGTAGCACGCTTAGCCTGCTTATTTATTTCAATAACTGATTGCTTAAGTTCTTGTATTACATCTGGCATATCTACTAAACCATCCCTCATGGAATCTACACCCTTAGCAAGTAGATTAACGGAGGTTGTAAGCTCTTCATCAAACTTCTCAAACGTCCTCATGACTCCACGGTGCATATCATCCGTAAATTGCCCCATTGAAGTGCTAAGCTGTTTACTTAACTTATTCATTGTTTCTTTATTTTCCGACCATATTAAACCCAGATCCTCTACGCGCTCATCCATTCCTTCAACTTGTTCTACTAGATTAATTTGTATACGTTCAACTAGTTGATCAAATACCGTACGATCCTTTTCTGCTTGTTGTAACATATCACCCATTTTTTCCTGTAGATCATTATATTGAACGGCATTTTTCTCAAAATGAACAAGTAGTTTGCCAAGTTCCTCACTTGAACTTTGAGTATGATTAGCCTGTTCCGAGAGGGAAACTGCTAACTTTTCTTGACTTGATGACATTTCAGAAATACGATCCAGATTTTTACCTAGCAACTCTTGCACTTCTACTTGTTTTTCAGTCTGATTCATAATTGAATCTACATTTGTTTGAAGCTTAGTCATATGTTCTGAAAAATAATCATTAAATACATTTCTTTCTTCGATCATATTCCCTAACAAGCTACTAGTTGCTGATTGCAATTCGCTATTCGTGGAAGTCGTGTCATTTAACTGAGCAACCGTTCCTTCGAGTACCTGCTGGTAATTCGTTATATTATCGGTATAGTTATGTATCTCATGGGTAAGTACAGTAGTCTTTTCAACCATTTCTGATTGGTTTTTGGCTGCTTGCTGCATAGAGTCTACCAAGCCAGTCATTTCTTCATGAACTTTCTTTTGCCATTCCACAGTCGCGTGTAGGGCCTCCCCTAATTGCTTCATATGTTCCCCTGTTATCTCATTGAGTGAAGTCATTACATCTGAGGTCAGTTGTTTCACCCCGTCCATCTGGTTTACAGAAGCACTTGTAATTAGCTCATTCATCAATTCCTGAGTTTGTACCATTGGAGGAAGTAATGCCTGCTCTATACTCTGATTAAAACCGCTAACCATTTGAGGAATCATTTGCTCTGACATAAAAGTTTGAAGATCATTCATCTGATTTTTTTGATTTTCTAACATTTGCACTAGAAACACATTCTGATCCTGAGTAGGGAAGGCTTCGTCGAATGCATCACGAATCTCAATATAAGTATCTTGTAAGTTTCTAATAAATAATGTCTTGTCTAAAAACTGCCAAAGTATAGATAGGGCAATACCTACTATAGAAGATAAAAATTTAAACTGCATACTGTTAAGTAACAAACTAACGCCATCTCGCATATTTTCAGAATTTGAGTTTAAATCAAGAGATCCTACTCCAACTGATATACTGTAGAATGTTCCCAATAATCCTACTGATAAAAATATCCCAGGAAGGAGCTCAACCATTCTTCTTCTTCCATACTTTTGAACCAGCTCTTCTTCTAAAAAATAATCATAAGTATCAGGAGGTATCTTATGTGTTGAACCCATATACTTTTGGTAAAAAATTGCCCAAGCATGTTTTAAGTGTTTTTGTAGGAATCTACTATCCTTTTCTTCCTCTAACCACTCATTCATCTGAATAAAGCGTTCTGTCATTTCTGATTCAGTCTCTAGTTCAGATAGTTTACTTTTTATTTTATTTGAATCATTATTAACTTCCCTATAGTCTTCAATTTTTAAATACAACTCGCCCAAAAATAAAATTACATTAATTACTATAAAAAGATATATTGCGTTCAAATAAAACTCCTCCACATGTTCTAAATTAATTAAATTAGTTGCCCAGAAATTAACTCCTTACTATCACCCTTAATGTTCGATACGAGTAAGAATAATATGTTTATAACTTCTTCCTCTCAAAATACATAGCCAACCTATACTCACAAATTTCTCTTGTCCACTTATAAAGTATTTCTTGATCAACTTCTCTAATCTGAAAAGCGATTACGAACTCTTCATTAGAGTAGGTAACCTGTTTATTCGAGGACTTCGCCCAATGAGTCATTGGCATCCTGCTAATTAATTGCGCAGTACGATCAAGTGGCGCATCCCACAATTTTCGAGTCTCAGAATCTGCAAAATCGATGGACTTTCTTATTTCGTTACTCATATAGAAGTCATAAAAAAATGGTGCTGTTTCATAAGCAGTAATGGGGTTCATCCATTGCTCCGATCCACGTTCAAGCATAGCGAGCAGCAGGGTCATTTTGTAACTTTTACGCAAGATTGTATTCTCTACTTCATGAAACCATTTAGAGTATCTTCTAGCTAGAGAGGCTTCCTCTTTATCCAATTCATTTGCAACTAACAAGAAGTTAACATAAGAGTCAAAAAGAAATCGGTATTCCTGACTATCTACCGTTCCTCGTTTATGTACTTCTAAATAGGTAGGTCTCCGACCTAATTTCTTTTTTAATTCACGATAATTAATCACTAGGTTTTCCTTACGTTTACCAGAACCAATCAATTTCTTTTCAGTTGCTATTGCCTCTTCTAATTGCTTTACAAAACGCTCAATAGATTTTGGCCCAACACCTGGAATTTTCAATTGGAGATCAGATAGATCCTCAGGGAGATTCTGAATTGTTGATACCTTAAGATCGTTGATTAAGTATTGCAATATTGCCTGATTTCCCTTAAGGTTTAGCTCCACTAATGACATCCCGACCATAGAAGCAGGAAAAACAAGCTCTTTATTTAGAAAGGCTTTTCTGAATTCAGTTTTATCCTCTGCTTTTTCTTCATCATAATCATCTGCCACATTATTTGGTTTATAATTTTCAACACTTTCTAATAAAACTTTTCCATCACCAGCATTACCCTTAGGGATGTTAATTACTTCTGATGAAACGGCTACCTCATTTTCAGAATTTCTAGTCCCATCTTTACTTCTGTCTAACGATATGATAATTAGCTTTTTGTCTAATAAAAACCAACCCGGATTCCGCTTCGTGGACTGACTACCATTTTTCGCAAATTTAAAAAGTGCCCCAAACTCCTTAAGTTCTAACAACTCGTCTTTAAGCTCCCAACCTCCAACGATCCACAGAGCTCCTCTGCTTGATCTCTTATCTACTACCTTATATCCCTTTTCAGTGAGAAAGTCCCTAATTTCCATTTCTGATATTTTGTTTTTTTCATCATTAGGTGCTGATTTTCTCGGTTGGGTATCTGAATTTGATGCTTTCAGATTTCTTTCTGAGTGTTCATCACGATTTTTATTCATCTCTGTTATCTTGTTAATCGTTTCATGAAGCTGTTTGAACTGTTCGTTCATTGTTGGAAGTATTTTAGATTCGAATTGTGCACTCAATAATTGCTCAATATGTTCACTCATATCTATTGGAGAGTTTCCCATCATTTGATTTGCTGCGTTCTCAGGCTGAGTCGGCATGGTGTAGACGGGAAGTTCAATTTCCAAAGGTCCATAAGATTCCACATACCATAACGCTAATATAAAGATATGTCTGTGTGCGGTTAACGCTAGATCAGTTGGAATGGGTTTCGAATTATGTGCTGCAATGTTCCCATTTTTACGGAGCCAGTCAAAACTATCCTTTATTTCACTTGAGATAATATCTTTACGTGATAAAAGCTGAACGCGATCGCTTGGTTTAATGTAATATACGGGCTCTACCTTCTCCATTTTTGAAACAATAGTTGCCAGCTCTTCACTAAATAATCTTCCTTGGGTTAAGGTTGATCTTGAATTCATCCATATATCTGCTTCAGCTTGGATTGCCAAATCAGATAACCCTGCGTTCACTTCACATAAGAACTTAAAAATCGACATGTTCCCTAAACTTCCTCCATTCCGTTTATCATGAATAGTCTTTGGGGTTGCTTTGTTCCATATAGATCTGTCAATAGAACTAACAGCTGGCACCCTATCTATAATTTTAAAGTGTAAACATCTGTTATAGTCAGCGTCATCTTTTCCATATTCATTCTGCTAATTAACGCGCTCATAGATCTTTTATCCTAATTAAACACAACTAGATGTCTGGGCCGAATAACCGAACGACTTATTCTACACATTACCTAAGAACTACCCTTACCATTATATAGAACAAATTTGCTATATAACATATAAATTTGCAAAAAAACGAAAGTTAAAAAGGGGAATCTTTGTTTGTGTCCTGCATTTCTCTTCCATACCTTTCACTTTTATGTAAGTTAAAGCCTATATAATCATTCAGTTAGTGCGGATTTCATCAAAAAAAACCGCCCTTGCAGGCGGCAATGTCATACTCTACTTTACTTTTACCTAAATCCTCAAACTCTTACCTATTTCTCACTTCGCTTCACCACATTTATTACCGAAGCCATGATTCGAAAAAGGTTCGATACTCTTCCTTCATCACGGTTCTTGAAAAGGCACCAAACGCATAATCCCTGTTATCTTCCGATACTTTGCGAGGTGCGGCGGCTGCCATATTCAGCAGTTCGAAGAAGTTGCGTTCATTCCCGCCAAACGTATGGGTCGAACTGATATGTCCATAACAAGGATGCTCTGGCTTCACGACCATTTTCCCCATCGCCATCGCTTCAGTCAGGGGCATCGCAAACGTATCAAAGCGCGAAGAGCTCCAGTACACCTTAGACGAATTCATCAGCTGGAACACTTCATCCTGACTAAGTGCAAACTTCAGCTTCACGTTATTTGGGATGTCGTATTTCTTCATACTTTCTCTATAACGCTCCCCGCCGAATACCATATATACTTCTTTATCCGGATTCTGATGCGCATATTCAATAACCAGATCAGGGCGGCGGTTGGCTTCATCCCGTCCGATCCACAAAATGCGGTTGTCGACGACTGCAGAAGGATCATAATGTTTATGGGCTAGTCCTTCATCAAAACCAATGGGGATCACCGTTACATCATGAACACCATACTGAGCGGCCATCTCCCTTTTCAGGAAATCGGTCTGCACAATCGCTTTGTCCACGATCTGGTAGAAAGGCTTCATCATTTCATACCCTGTGAGGGCAGGGTCAGGAAAACTGTGCGGAAACAGCACGCTGTTCTTTAGAAACATCTTGAGATATGTAAAACCAGAAACCGTATAGATGACATGGTCGATATTCTGTGAATAGATCTGATCGAGAACGATATCATAGTTGACTAGGTCCCCTTTTTCATGCTCATATCCTGGAACCCAGTCATAACCGCTCACATGACGCTCTGGTGAGATGAACACAATCTCTACACCTAGCTCTTCCCCAATGGCTTTTAGCCGATCTGCAAAAACCCGGGGTCCTTGTGCTTCCGTAAACTGAATTTTACGCATCACGAGTCCTACTTTATCCATCAACGTATCCTCCTTTTTTCCATAGCACAAAAAAACCGCCATATCGGAAGGAGAATCCTCGCCGTATCGCGGTACACTTACAGAGTTTTGCTATTTTTACAAACACTTACTTATGCAAAAACGAATATGGTACTAACTCGTTACCCTTTTTTCATTGCTTTCAAATCATTTGCTGCGTTGGATAACACGGGCAACATTCTCATTTCCCGATCCATCGGTGAGGAACATAAACTGCATTGCGGCTCGCTCTCAAATGCGAAATCATCACGCATCCAACCCTTGCAGTCGTCATTGGTACAAGACCAGACCTTCGTGTTCTCCTCGGGGATTTCCTCTGATACTTGACGTCTGTACATGAATACTTCCCCCCTATCTACAGAATAAACGAATCTCGTCGCATACTCCGTATCGCTTTTTTTTGGAATGAAAACAAGAACTGCCTTTAACTTGTCAGTCAAAGGCAGCTTGCAGGTCGGATTAGTATACTTTTACTACGTTCTCTGCTTGTGGTCCGCGGTTACCTTCTACCACGTTGAATTCAACGCGTTGTCCTTCGTCGAGGGTTTTGAAACCTTCGCCTGTGATTGCGCTGAAATGTACGAAAACGTCGCTTCCGCCTTCAACTTCGATGAAACCGAAGCCTTTCTCTGCGTTAAACCATTTAACTGTACCTGTTTGCATTTGGTCATTCTCCTTTACACTTATATTAATATGGTTATTTTCTTTGAAAAAAATTCACATATTGGAAAAAGTGTCATTTTCGGAATGAGTCTCTTTCCAAAATGTGAATTACATGACAGAACTAATAATAGCATATTTACCAAATCAACGCAAGAGATTACAACATAAAAATGGTTTAATTTGACATAACATATAGACATAAGACCATCCCCATTACTTATCTTGCTTCTCCATTATTTCCACATAAATAAGGGTTTCATACCAATTTCGTACATAATATCATCAATTATTGCTATATACAGCCTTATTTTTAAATTATTTATTAATATATGCACAAAGATAAGAAGCATACCGATCGGCATGCTCCTGCTTATTCGTGCTATCTTTTGATCGAACGCGTCCAAAATCCACCATGGAATTGTTTGGGTTCTACTGTAATAATAAAAGCTTTTGGATCAAGTTCCAAGATCGTCTCATACAGTTTTTTCTGGCTTTTTCGTTTCGCCAGTATTTCCATTACCAGCCGATCTCCATCTCGTCCATTGCCAAGCCAAGAAGTTACTCCATACCCTTTTTCCCGAAGCGTCGTCACAATCGTACCACGGGTCTGATCGCATATCACCTTGACGGTTATATAACCAAGTGCGATTTTTTCTTCAATCCAAGCACCAATCAGAATGCCCAATCCATACCCAAGTGCATATACCACAAGAGCTGAGATCTGGTCTAAGTAGCTAAGCACCAAATTCAGTCCGAGTACATAGATCACAATTTCAACCGTACTAATCAAGGCTGCGATGTACTTTTGACCCTTTAATGTCAGAATCATGCGTAAGGTATACGCCGAGACATAAACAATCTGGATTGCAAAAATAAAAAGTAGCGTTTGAACCATGGCTACCACTCTCCTAACTGCAGAACTTACCGACAAAACTTTCTATCCTATAAAACGAAAAAATAAATAGGTCTTCTTATGAATCATAAAACCATACCATCCAAAATACCACATCTTTGTTGTCATGAAACCTCTTTTATTAAATTTCATATATTAGCCAATGAAAAAATCACTTATAAGTTCGTTGCCAAAGCAAAAGAGCACCTGTCATTACTGACAAGTGCTCTTCATATTCTCTTCAGCTGGTTTTCAGCGGAAAGCTATATGAATTTAGTCGTCCTCACGATCGATATCAACAGATAATACGTCTCCTGTATTTGCATCAATCGTAACTTCGGCTTCGTATTTATTATTTACAAGTTCGATCTCATATTCATAACGACCATCATCAAGATCAAGCTCTGTACTCATTACTTTACTGTTATCAAGTTGTTTTAACGCAATTTGTGTTGCTTGTTCAAGTGAAACTTTTACAACTGCCTCTGAAGCAGGAACTTCAAAGTCAAGGTCTTTAGATACGTTAAGCACTTTCCCAGTATAAGCATCGATTAATACCGTAGCATCAACCTTTTCTGACTCGATATCTACTTCGTAGTATACTTTTCCGTGATCTTTCTCTAAATCAATATCATCAATGGTACCTTGTACCTCTTTCAGTGCAGCTTCTTTAGCCTGCTCCACAGTGATCATTTTGCTTGTTGATGTAGATGTAGATGTAGATGTAGAGGATAGTTGACTAGCTTCAACTGTTGACTCTGCACCTGTAAATGCTGCTGCACCACCAATCAAAAGCGCTGCACTCAGAACCCCGCCTGCCAAAATACGTTTATATTTCTTCATGTCTCATCGACTCCTCTTCTTGTTTTGTTATTTACGTCTCACTTGCTTACAAATACATCTTACCTCTGCCACATGAGAGTAAAGAAAGAGTTAGATTAGAATTCGATGAGAAAAGAAGAAGAGCTTCTAAGAATTAGTCATCCCAGGTTACAGATTGAACTTGTCCGGTGATTGCATGAATTTGAATAACGGCTTCTTTATCATCATCCGTCTCAATTTCAACTAAATAATAAGGATGGTTTGTGTCTTCCCCTCTAAGTTCGGTATCATCTACTTCACCTTCTACTTCTGCCATCGCAATTTTCTCCACTTCTTCTTCCGCTAGAAATTTTTGATTCTCTTCTTCGTTATCTTCTTCATCGATGGTAATCGTTTGTCTTGATAACACTTCTGCCGTATAAGGATCTATCTCAAATAAAGTACGCTCTGTATCCGTCTTTACTTTGGCTTTGTAGATATCTTGATCTTCTTTCGTAATCAGCTCTAGGAAGAGCAGTTTGCCTCCTGTCTCACTCAGCAGCTTCTCTTTCACTGTATCCCGGCTAAGAATGGCATGTTCTTTCGCACCTGACTTACTGATCTGCTGAATAGATAGAATACTTCCATCGCTGCTATCCACGGCAAACTCATAAGTGCCTGTATCTGTACTGATTCGCAAATGATATTCACCATTCTCAAGCGTACTCTTCTCTACCGTACCTGGATATTGACTTATCACCGTCTCTTCCACTGCCTCCGCGGACAGAACCGATTTCGCATGATTCCATGGCTGAACAAACAAAAGAACAAGTCCAATCAGCACAGCAGCTCCGACTCCCGCATATCCTAGTTTTTTCTTTATATTCATTATAAAAAAACTCCTTCCTGTTTACACTTCACACCTGCCACCAGTATAACCCTTAACAATGAGAATTCTCTGAGAAAAGAAAATCATCTTGCCTTTCTGCTTAGGCAAGATGATGAACTGGGAACTGTATATATGCTGTGGTACCTTTACCATAGGTACTTTCCAAACCAATTTCCGCCTTAATCTGCGCAGCAATCTCACTTGCTAGTGCCAAACCAAGACCTGTTCCGCCTTGTTTACGGGATCTTGCCTGATCCACCCGGTAGAAACGGTCAAACACTTTGGGAAGTTCATCAGCAGGAATGCCCGGACCATAATCTGTTACGCTTATGGTAACGTAACTCGCATCAGGCTGAACACGAATAAGGATAGAGTCCTCGCTGTATTTTCTGGCATTATCCAGTAAAATAACAAGCAGCTGCTTCGCCTTGTTGATATCGGTAGAAGCATAGCAAGGTTCAGATGAGGGAGTCTCGACCTCAATTTCCCTCTGATATGCTGTTCCGTAGGAACGGGCCATATCATTTACCATACCGGCTAGATCGTGTTGCTCTAACGTGATGCTGAAAGACTCGGTTTCTCTCGCCATCATAAGCAGCTGTTCCGTCATCTCTCGCATCCGAATGGCTTCCGAGTGAATGGCTTCAACGGATTCTTCAAAAAGGTCTTGGCGCGACATGCCTCTCCTCTTCAATAGACTGGCATAGCTCTCAATCACCGTCAGCGGTGTCTTGAGTTCATGAGAAGCATTGGAGACAAACTGCTCTTGTTTCTCATAATTTCGCTTCAGTCTGCCCATCATTCGGTTAAAAGTCTCACCCATCTCGTATAGCTCGTCTTTGGACTGATTCTGCAAATCAAGGGTCTTGAATCCGCCCCCGTCTTCAATGATCCTCATCGTCTGCGTCATACTTGATATCGGCCGGATGATAATGCTTCCAAGCAGCCGGCTTGAAGCAAATACAGCCAGCAGCGCAACTAGAGACACAGAAATCAAGACAACCTGGAGCACCTTCAGATTGTTATCTACACTCGCAAGACTTTCTGTCACCTGAAGGTTCACTACTTCTCCATCGGCCCATATAACGGGCATGGATACAAAGACATAACGTACACCTTCTATTTTTAACACTTCGGTATGTTTATTCGGATAAAAAGCAGGGTTAATCTGAGCAAGACGCCGCTCCGAGAGCGAAGTAACCGCAGGCGGGTTATCGCCTGTCATTCTCACCATCCTAAGCATCCCTTCTGCTGGAACAAAAGAACGCAGCAGATCATCCGGAGCTACGATATCAGCTGCATTGCGCACACCTGTTGAGATCGAATTTGCTTCTGCTTCCGCTCTTTCCATCTGGGTGTCTGTCGACATTCGGTCAAACATGAAATAGATAAATCCATTAATCAACAGCAACAGGACAATAAAAAGTACCGAAGTATATACATAGATGGTTGTACGCAGCTTCATGTCTCGGTCCTGAGAACGTAACCGACACCGCGAACCGTATGGATCAGCGGAGAGCGTCCATGATCTATTTTCTTACGCAGATATCTGATATAAACATCAACCACATTGGTGTCACCCATGTAATCATACCCCCATACGGACTCAAGAATCTGCTCCCGGTTCAGGACTTGCCGCTGATTACGAAGTAAATAAACCAGCAGATCAAACTCCCGAGGAGTAAGCTCTATTCCATCTTCGGCTCGCAGTACCTCTCTTGTCTTTTCATTCAATTTTAAGTCACCGGCAGACAGCCATACTTCCTGTTCTTGATTCTGTTCTTCTGTTGCCGTCATGTTTGATTTTTGAACTTTACTATGTAAACGGAGGGCGGCACGAATCCGGGCAAGCAGCTCTTCAATCTGAAATGGTTTTGTGACATAATCTGTCGCTCCGAGATCAAGACCGGAGACCTTATCTTCTACGGAGCCTTTAGCCGTCAGCAAAATGACAGGGATATGTTCGTCATGGCTGCGTATCCGCCGCAAGACTTCGATCCCGCTAAGACCCGGTAACATGATATCAAGTAATACCAGATCAAAATCACCATTCTGAAAAGCTTCCAGCCCTTCCGTACCGCTCATTGCCTTGGAGACCTCGTAATCCTCATACTCCAGTTCAATTTCTAACACTCTAGCAATTTTCTCTTCATCTTCGACTATGAGAATGGATGGTTTCATAGCTCCTCCTCCGCTTTGTTCAAAGCAATGTTATATATTTTGCACCATTTCCTGAATTAAATGCTCTCCAGACACAAGAGGAATCGCTTTTCTATACGTATTCTCTGCATTCAGTACCGCTACAATAACCTTCGCCACATCTTCACGCGGAATACTTGACTCTCCTTGCTCGATATCCGTTGTTACTTTACCACGACCCGGTTCATTTAGCAGCCCGCCCGGACGCAAAATCGTATACTGCAGAGAGGATCGTTCCAGCTGTTTATCTGCGTAATGCTTGGCTACATAATAGGGTTTAATTTGTTCTGGCCAGCGTGTCCGATCTTCTGCATACAGAGCACTTACCATAATATATCTCGAAATCCCTGCCTGCTCTGCAGCTTCCATCGTTTTCACAGCTCCATCGAGGTCAATAAGCAGTGTCTTATCAAGACCTGTGCTACCGCCTGAACCTGCCGTAAACACGATTGCATCGCTGCCCTTCATCGCCTCTGCAAGTTCCTCTACGGTTCCTTCTAAGTTAGCAAGTACAGGTTCTACACCCGCTTTATTAAAGGCTTCTGCCTGCTCTTCTTTACGAACCATCGCTCTTACCGTATGCTCTTTGTCATCCTTAAGCTGTGAGATCACTTGTTTCCCAATCTGTCCATTTGCGCCAATTACTAAAATATTCATGACTCATTTCTCCCTTCAAAATTGGATTTCTTTTCATCATCCATTCTCTCCCTTCATTTACCCTCCAGGCACGATCTATAACAAGTCTACACCTGATGAAGGGCAGGGTGATAGCCACGTATCAAATGAAAAAAGAAGGCAGACAACCTATAGTGGTCGTCTGCCTTCCTATTCTTCTATCGTAATAGATTAGTACGCAAGAGCGAACAAACCATCGATATGTTTAAGGTAACGGATGTTACTTGCTTCTTTCATCATTGTTGCAGGCAAGCCTTTCAAGCGAGTTTGGCTTCCGCCAAGCATAGCGATTGCATCTTTACGTCCCAAGCTTCCGAGAGTACCGGAGAAGACTGGCGTGAAGACTTCAAGGTCGCCGCCTTTGATCGTTGCAGCAAGGTTATGTCCAATGGTTTCACCCATTTGCCAAGCAAGCTGAGCTGTTGGAGGATAAGGACGAGCACCTTCGCTAGGAATAACAACTGCACTGTCGCCCGCGATGAATACATTCTCGTGGGAAGTAGAGTGTAGTGTTTCTTTTACGGTTGCACGGCCACGGTTTACTTCGATACCACAGTTAGCTACAACTGCGTTACCTTGTACGCCGCCTGTCCAGATCAGTGTGCTTGTTTCGATGGAGCTGCCATCTTTCAGCATTACTGTGTGTTGCTGCATTTCAGTGATTGCCACACCAACGATGAATTTCACACCGCGTTTTTCAAGACTTGTTTGAGCACGCTCAACAAGCTCTGGTGGGAATCCTGCAAGAATAGAAGGACCTGCTTCTACGTTGTAGAGCTGTACTTCTTCACGTTTAATACCTTTTTGTTTACATACATGATCCAGAATGTCAGCATATTCACCAACAAGCTCGATACCTGTCAAACCGCCGCCGCCGACAACGATTGTTGCGTCTGCTTTGTTTCCGGTTTTTTTGTAATTATCCAGGCAAGCTTCCACGTGTGCACGGATTTTGTTAGCATCGTTTACGGATTTCAGAGTAAAGCTGTACTCTTGAAGTCCTGGGATACCGAAGAACGCTGTTTCACTACCAAGAGCAACTACGAGATAGTCATAGCTGTAGATCGTTCCGCTTTGCATTACAACTTTGTTCTCGTCTGGTTTGATCTCGGAAACTGTGTCAATTTTCAGGTTAACGTCTTTACCGCGAAGAAGTTTCTCCAGTGGAAGTGCAACAGCTTTCTCAGCGATGGAACCTGCTGCAAGACGGTGTAATTCAGTAATAATTTGGTGAGTTGGGAAGCGGTTCACAACTGTAATTGTTGCTTCTTCAGCGGACAAATACTCACGCGCTGACAGCGCGCTTAGCAAGCCGCCGTAGCCTCCGCCCAGAATCAAAATTTGCTTCGACATATCCATCCTCCGTTCTTACTTTCGTATCAATAACTTTTTTAGTCTTGTTTTTGCCCTTGACGCTCGTTAAGCACACTCAGGAATGCTTGAGCAAAACGAAGAGATTGCTGTACGTTAGGATCTTTCAACATTTTGAGCATACCGAAAAGACCAACAGAAGACTGTTCCGCTTGAGCACGGTCTCCAGCTTCGATAGCCGCGGATGCTACACCTTTTGCTTTTTCTACTACAGGCGTTGTAAATTCTCCAAGAGCGACTTTCATGTCGTTAACGAAGACTTTATCTGTTGCCAAGCCTTGAGCGAAATCATAAGCTTTTGTCATAGCAGTTACCATTTCAGCCAGTTTAGGCAGATTCTCCACAAGAACAATAAGAGAGTCTTGAACCTCCGGCTTCATCAATTGATCAAGTACATCCTGATTTTGTGCAGGAGCTGCACCGTTTACTGGTACCTCTTGTTGAGTCGGTTGTGACATAAGAGAACGTCCTCCTTTACTTTGGGTTAAAAAGCCCGCTTGCTTGACCCTACCTGATAATCAAATGAACGACCCATGAATGCACACTGAATTGTAATGTAACAATTTTCACACATTAGAAAAAGCCGCGTCCTTTCAAGCGGCACAGGCAGCTTTAGCATACACATGTGATGTAATTCATGGATCTTTTGCAAAAATGAATAGTTGTTTATTCCATCGCAATCACAAATTTATCCGAACAGGCCAATTACGAACCTATACCCTAATATTACACTTATTACACATAAACACGAGTTAAATCTAACTATACTTGTGAATACCTTGTGAACATTGTAACAAAACCTCTATTTTTGTCAATACAATGAATTTTCGCTTTTGGGCTTGAAAAAGACACATATTCTCGCTTTTTCTACTATATACAGTGCTAATTAATACCATTGTTAACTACATCTATTTATTTGAGAGATAGTAGAGATCATTTCGCGTTTTTTTGGAGTAGGCAATTCCTTGTATCTAACAGATTTGCAGAGAGAAGTCCTATAGTCCCCACACCCGGCCCTCGCCAGTTGAAAAAATCAGCATATGGTAGTAAGAAGTAACATTACCTTGTACAGATGTAAATCGTGCGTGGGCTAAATTGTAAGTATAGGGCGCCCGTTCCCTTCACTATTTTTATGAGATCCAGACTTGACCCGCTGGGAGGCTTATGCTCGCTTTTTTTCATACTGACTACCAACGCTAGGACTTCGCTGCTGCAATTGAATCTAGGACGTTCTTATGACGATGACGATTCTATAAGTTCAGTTGTCCAGTTGAGCTCTTGAATGCGCGTATCGAGCTTACGATGTTCTTTGGCAAGTTCATCTATTTGCTTCTGCAGTGCGCTGATATCAACGGTTGTTATAAACTTAATCTCTGTCCTGCTGGTCCGGTCGTAACGAATAGATGCAGTATCCATAACATCACTGAGCACACTTCGTTTCAATTGGAGCTTCTCCCTGCGTGCAAGCGCATCAGTAATCGTCATTCCCTCTGCATATTCCGTCTGTGAATTGGTCTTGTTAATTCTCTGAACAAGAGACTCAAACTGCTCAAGTATTCCATTCAGTTCACGAAAAAGATCGGCCGGATTCTCGGCTGCCTCTTCGCCTTCTTGAATCTTAATCACATTACGCAAACGAAAACGAAGTTCCTGGATTTTCTTTTGTAGATCAGAACGTAGAATGAGTGCTTCGGCAAGTTTCATAATCGGATTTACGCCTCCACATATTAGATGTAATCTAATTGTAACTTATTAGTCTGCGGATATCCAATCTCTTACAATCAATTTGAATGAAAGCCTGTTTAACCCTTCTTATGTTGTGGTACATAACAGTAAATAGTAAATTTTGGAATATAATGATTATAAGCCATGATAAAAGGCACAGGCAGCCTTATTCATGGCTTTATTTCTACCAAAGGAGGGCTTTTATGATGAGAACGACTCATGTAGAGACGAGTGTATATTATTTTAAAGATGACGGGATGATTCCAAATAACTCCGAACTGCCTGTCATTCTCTATCCCGGCGCATTACGCGGTGAGGAGCAGAATACGGAGAAAATTTTCAATAAACATAACTGGCGAAACAGCTGGACAGGCGGGGTATTTCCGTACCACCACTATCACAGCAACTCGCATGAAGTACTCGGTGTCATCAAAGGATCGGTCAAACTCCACATTGGTGGAGAAAAGGGGATTATTCTGACTGCATCCGCCGGTGATATTCTTGTTCTTCCTGCCGGAACAGGTCATAAAAAACTGGAGTCCAGTCTCGATTTTCAGCTAGTTGGTGCCTACCCAGACGGGATGTCTTACAATACCCACACGGGAGACAAAGAAGAACGTCCGCAGGTCCTCCGAGAGATTGCTCGTGTTCCGCTCCCCGATCAAGATCCCCTGCTAGGTACCGAGGGTCCGCTGCTCGTCCACTGGGGAAAGGCAGAGAACCCTAATTAACTGTAGAACTCACTATATGTTAGAAGAGCCTGTATAATATCGTTCGATCTTTCTGCTGATCCAAATTGCGCAACCTATGAATAAGAGGATAAATGCCAAAATTAGAGGTTGTTCCATAATAGCGACTAGATTCGTGCCGATGAAGGTCACATAAAATACCATGATTCCTTTACCTAAAGCTGCTGCAAGTAAGAAGGAGCGCGGGCGCATCTGGGCGATTCCCGCTGCCATATTTACAAGGACGAACGGTCCTACCGGAAACATGCCGAGTAAAAAAACATAACTGAATGCATTACGCCGGATCCAGATTAGACTTTTCTGAACCTTTGGTCTCTTTGCCAAGTGACTTGCCCATCTCGTGCCTGCGAGCTTCCGTATGACCATAAAGGTGAGGAAACTTCCTCCTACAAGTCCAATCCAAGAGTAGAAGAATCCAGCCCATCCATACACAAGCCCATTCGCTCCCACGATGAACAGGGTAGGAAGCGGCGGGATGAATGATTTCATAAAAGCGAGGAAAATTCCAGGTAGCGGACCCAGTGCCCGGAATTTTTCCAGCAGTCTCACTATATTTTCTTCTGTAAAAAAGGAGATTAATTCGGTTACGGAGAACCCTTCCATGCAGCACCTCATTCCTTGCATTTGAACTGAATAGCTTATATCTCGTCTCAGTATAACTGACCATCCTCCTCATTGTATGAAGAGTTCGTTGATATTAGGTGAGACTATGAGAAAAACCTGCCATCCATCTACACGGGGCAGGTTCTTTAGATTATTCTATGATATGGATTCTGAGAATTTCATTGACTGGTGCACCGCATCTGGCGGTACTGACGACAAATTCGGAGAAGATCCTGGAACTTTTCCACATTCATGGAGAATATGCTCCACATGCTCCAAAACATCTTTTACTGCTTTTCCACAAGCTTGACACTTCATTATAAAATCACCTTTAATTCTATATTATTAACCAAGAATAAGTTCAATCTAATTAGTCCATGTCCTTGTTATGCTAAACATGGATGTGAGGTAATTACTCGAATATTTGGCTTCTTCAATTGCCCTCTTCCTATTAACCTCCTGCCCGTCTCACGAAACGGGGATAAACCTCTCCTTGGTCCGGACTTTCATTATATTCAGCTCGTTACCAAAGTATGACACCCTTTACCCGCTAAAATAATAAACGTTTTAAATATAAAAAAGTTTCGTGTACCCGTCCGTTTTTACCAAATATTGTTGACTAACCCTTTGTTTGGTTATATGGTTAGTTACATAAGTAACTAACCAACTTGGTGGTGAGAATGTATGGGCATGCAGATGGATGATGACCGCCCGATCTTTTTACAGATTGCAGAACGAATTGAAGATGACATCCTCGAAGGAAGGCTGCCCGAAGAATCACAGGTTCCTTCCACGAATCAATTTGCATCCTTTTATCAGATTAATCCGGCAACAGCGGCTAAAGGCGTAAACCTCTTGGTCGATCAAGGAATTCTGTATAAGAAGAGAGGGATTGGCATGTTTGTAGCAGATGGAGCACAGTCTGTGCTTGTAGAGAAGCGGCGTGAGCAGTTCTATGAGCAGTTCATTATCCGAATGGTGCAAGAAGCGCAGAAGCTTGGGATCAGCAAAACCGAACTATCTGAAATGATACACAGGGAGGAAAAGTAGAATGGCAGATGTTATTGAGTTAAATGGCTTGACCAAAAGCTATGGAAAAACATTTCATGCCCTCCATGATATAAACCTCACCATTCAGGAGAACAAAATTTACGGACTGCTTGGGCGTAATGGAGCAGGCAAAACAACACTGCTTCATCTTATTACAGCTCAGCTCTTCTCCACTTCAGGAGAACTAAAAGTTTTTGGTGAAGCACCGTATGAGAATAAGGAGGTCCTTCGGCAGATTTGTTTTATTAAGGAAAGTCAAAAGTATCCCGATACGTTTCGAGTTCGTGATGTACTCTTGGTAGCCTCTTCCCTTTATCCTAACTGGAACGCTCTGCTTGCTGATTCCCTGGTGTTACAATTCAACCTGCCCGCAAATCGAAGAGTCAAAAAGCTGTCAAGAGGCATGCTTTCTTCTGTAGGCATCATTATCGGTCTTGCTAGCCGTGCTCCGCTTACCATCTTTGATGAACCTTATCTTGGGCTTGATGCCGTAGCAAGACAATTATTCTATGATCAGTTAATACAAGATTATATGGAATATCCCCGCACCATTGTTTTATCAACACATCTTATTGATGAGATTAGTGCCCTGCTCGAACAGGTAATTGTACTTCATGAGGGTAAGCTTCTGCTAAGTGAAGAAGCGGAACAATTTCGAGGATCAGCTTTTCTTGTTAGCGGAAAACAGTCTGATGTAGATCACTTCGTTATAGGAAAAAAAGTGCTTCATCAGGAAGCACTGGGCTCCATGTGTAGTGCTGTCGTCCAAACCGCTAACCAAAAAGACTTCCGCAAACAAGCGGAATTAAATAACGTTAAGCTTGCACCTGTTTCTTTACAACAGCTCATGGTGCACCTCACCAAACAAACGAACCGAGAAGAGGTGAATTAAGAATGCCAGCGATTAAAACAGTAATGCGTACCCATTTTGTGGACTATTGGTTATGGCTTATTGTCCCCCTCATTGTGCTTATGAGTAGTTTTGTAGTTAATTTGATCGTTAGTATGTCAATTGGATCGTTTACGACTGGCGGCTTAATGTCCATTTACGGGTTTGTAATGAGTGTAGGCATTGCGGTAATTCCCATGAATTTTTCATTCTCACTGAGTTTTGGCATTCGGCGCAAAGATTACTTCTTAGGGACAATCAGTATGTTTCTTCTCTTCAGTCTAATCGATTCCATCGCACTTACCCTCCTCAGAGAATTAGAACAGTTTACTTCAGGATGGGGTACAGGGCTTCACTTCTTTGATGTTCCTTTTCTCAGCAGTCTTTCCTTCCTGCATCTCGCTCTGCTGAACTTTGTTGTCATATCCCATCTGTTTCTATTCGGTTTCTTGCTATCAAGTATAGTGAGAAGATTCGGCAAACTAGTCTTGATAAGCTTCCTCTTACTCTCATTCATCGTTCTAGGAACAGGCAGTGTTCTGATGACTTACTGGCAATATTGGGGAGAATTCGGCAGATGGATTACGACCTACCAGACTGATATTCTTTGGTTACTCGCTCCTCTTACTTTGCTGTATGCTTTCCTATGTTATATGTGGCTGCGAAAATCCACGATCTAACCTTCATAAAAAAAGAAGCATCCCCGGCATAAACGGGAATGCTTCTTTTGTCTAGTCATATCTTCCGATAAAGATAACGTATGATTTCACTTACGCAGGCAGATTTGGTTTTTTGGGTTCCCCTGCTCCTCGCTGCGGTTTAGGCAGGTTACCAAACAGAATCCACGATTTAGAGAAGTGAGATGCCAAACCAACTACGATATATGATCCGATCAGTGCAAGCAGGAATCCACCAACATACCATAAGTGGTGAAGGATTGAAATTCCGGTTTGCGGCGGGAACTCACGGTAAACAAGCAAGAAGAATGGGTGAATGAGATAGATCCCGAAGGACAATCCACCAATTTTAGACATCGTACGTACCAGAGCGCTCTTACCGTTACCGTATAGCAGGAAGGCAATCTGGAATAACACCAGCGCTGCAGAGAAGGTATGCAGATTCCACAGGAATTCATACCAAAGCGAATCATATACAGCAATTCCTTTACGGTTCAAGTACCAGATATACACATGTGCCAGGCCTGCACAGATCCATACAATCCATAATAGCGACCATGCTGTAACCTTTCCTGGTGTAGCGTATCTTCTCTTGATTACAATCCATTCTTTAATCTTAGGGAAGTACACACCGAGACATGCACCGAGCATGAAATAGGCAAAGTACGATAAAGACCAGCTCCCTTTATTTTCCACGCTAATTACACCGTATTTGTTCATCAGAATAAATCCCCACTGAATGGCAAGTCCGATCGGAACTGCCCATTTGACGAGAGAAGGTACTTTTTTGAATAAAGCCAGTACCAGCGGGAACATAATATAGAACTGCATATTAATAAATACAAAATATAAATGAGTGTACGCTTTACCTGTAAACAACTTGGTTGTAAAGCTTACGATCGTATCAATCAGAGAACGATCCGGATAGTACACAACATGTAAAATTAGAAAATAAAACAATGAAAACATAAAGTAAGGAATTAAAATGTAAAGCAATCTCTTCTTATAAAAACCAAGAACCAGTTTCTTATCCAGCGGTCTCGTATAGTAATTATAGAACAACACAAAACTACTTAAGAAAATAAACGTCGGTGTACCAAACTTCATAAAAATATTAAAAAAGTTATACAGCCAGTACATACCCGAATCCACCATATTTACGGTAGCAAAAGAAGTGGAGTGTACACTTAGTACACCAAGAATTGCTATGCATCGTACAAGATTAAGCTCGGGTAGACGTTCCCTTTTTTCAGCTGTCATCGTTTGACTCATTATATTAACTCCTTGGGTTAAATTTGTTGATTGATAGAGACGTTCTATTCGACCGGCTCAAAATCACTTTATCTATAGTAAAACTTCTGAAAACAATTTACATTAAAAATCCCTTAACTTAATAATAATAACAGAATTATTTAAGGATTTGGACAAATTACGATAACATTTATTCCAAATTCATCCTAAATAACAATAAAACTGGTTTTTTGTAATTTGTAGCTCCTATGTATATTTACATGAAAAAGCCGCCTTTACGGCGGCAGATACATATGCTGAGCAGCTGCATCATACGGACAACCCTCGCTTAGAGGCTAACTGCAGATCAAGAAATTTATAATGCAGCTGGCACAGCAGATTCTGAATCTTTTGAAGCAGGCTGCTCCACGAGCGCATGACGGCGCCAAGCTCCATTTTTCCAGCGATAATGCATGATGAAGGCACGAATCCATTCATCCACTGCGTTTGCGACCCATACACCCAGAATTCCCATGTCTAAATGGAAGACAAACCAATAACCGAGCGGAAGACTCACGCCAACCATAGAGATCAGCCCCATATACACTGGGAAACGAGCATCCCCTGCTGCACGCAAGGAATTGATCATAATCATGTTACACGTTCTTGCGGTTTCCAGTACGATACTGAACAAGAGTACTTGAGAACCTAATCGGATAATCTCTGCGTTATCTGTGAAGATCCCCATCAGCGGCTCTCGAAGCAAAATAATAATAATATCCACCGTTATTGTGGAAATCAGGCCGATTTTCACACTTTTCTTCACTCGTGCGTAGGCTTCATCCTGTTTTCCTGCCCCGACAAAGCGTCCTGTCAGAATCGATGTTCCCAGCGATACAGCCATACTAAATAAGTAGATATAATTAGAAATCTGAGCTGCATACTGCCGTGTAGCAAGTGATTCTGTTCCGAGATAAGTCACATAATACAGAAAGACGAGCTGACACATTTGATACGTTATTTGTTCAAAGGCAGAAGGAATACCGATGTTCAGTATTTTTTTCACATAATCTTTGGAGATCGTGAAATAATGTCTCCATTCGATCCTTACGGCCATCACTTTATAAAGTAACCAAATAAAGATTGCGACACAGACCAGCCGGCTGACCACGGTCGAGATGGCTGCTCCTTTTACCCCCATCGGACTGAATCCAAAATGACCAAAGATGAGTGCATAGTTACCAACTAAATGAAGGAGGTTCATGACAAGCGATACAAGCATCGTCTGTTTGGTGAATCCATAGGTACGAATAATGGCGGACATAATATTAATCAAGGCTTGTAAGAAAATTCCCCCGCCGACAATCGTTATGTAGGTGTTTCCGAGTTCCAAGATTTCACCATGAAGATTCATGAGTTGTAAAATATGTCGGCCGCTGAATACAAAAATAACACTAATGAGGAGTCCGACACATAAGTTAAGTGTAATTGCTACGGCGGATACGCGAGATGCTTCCGTAAGTTTTCTCGAACCGATATACTGAGCTACCACAATGGCTGCTCCATTCCCAATCACTTCAAGAATGAGGATGGCAATCGATACAATCTGATTGGACGTACCTACTGCAGATACCGCCTCATCGGATACAGCACTGATCATAAAGGTATCCACGGTACCCATCAGCATAAATAACATAATTTCTAAAAAGATGGGCCAGGTTAATGTAAAAAGATTGAGATTTTCTGTCTTAAGAACACGCCCGTCGGCTGCTGTTGTCATAGATTCACCTTCAGCTTAATAGTAAATGTTTATATTTTCATAAAATTACGTAATTTTTTCTGAAACAAACCGTATCTTAGCATAAAATTTTCATATATGCACGATAATTTACCATCTTTTTTAAGCACGCATAAAGAAGATAAGTAGCCTTATCATCTTGTTTCTTGTTCCATATATTTTCTTAATAGGGTTTAGTTCTCTCCCTGGGTGGTTATTTCTGAATAAAAGCATTTATAGATTGCGGCAGTCTGTCATCACGCAAACCACATCCTTTTTGGTGTGCTGTTGTAAGAGAAAGATACTAATGAGAGGGGGCGGTCGTATGATAAAACGCAATCATACTATGATGCAGTTCTTTGAATGGCATGTAGATGCAGATGGAGCACACTGGAAACGTCTGTCTGAAAGAGCTCCTGAATTAAAGAAAAAAGGAATCGATTCCGTCTGGATCCCTCCTGTCACCAAAGGCAGTTCACCTGAAGATACAGGCTACGGAGTATATGATCTCTATGATTTAGGAGAGTTTGACCAAAAAGGTACGGTGAAGACCAAATATGGTTCTAAAGAAGAACTTTTAGCAGCTATGGGAATCTGTACTCAAAATGGAGTTGCCGTATACGTAGACCTTGTGATGAATCATAAAGCAGGGGCAGATGAGACCGAACGTTTTCAAGTCATTGAGGTCGATCCGAACAATCGTACCAAGGATATCTCCAAGCCTTTTGAAATAGAGGGATGGACGAAATTTAATTTCCCGGGCCGTGGAAATACCTACTCCTCATTCAAATGGAACCATACCCACTTTAATGGAACAGACTACGATGCAGCCGAAGACCGAACTGGTATTTTCCGAATCGCCCCAAATGAAGAAGGCTGGGACGAGAATGTAGATGATGAATTTGGGAATTATGATTACCTGATGTTCGCTAACATCGACTATAGAAAACCAGAAGTTCGCGAAGAGATGATGAACTGGGGCAAATGGATGATTGATACCCTCCAGTGTAATGGATTCCGTCTGGATGCGATTAAACACATCAATCATGAATTTGTTAAACAGTTTGCCAAGGAGATGATTAAGAAAAGAGGGCAGGATTTCTATATTGTAGGTGAGTTCTGGAAACCAGATCTTGCTTCCTGCCAAAAATTCTTGGATACTGTCGATTATCAAATTGATCTATTTGATGTTTCACTCCATTACAAACTTCACGAAGCTTCGCTTGCGGGTAAAGCATTTGATTTAACCACGATTTTTAATCTGTCT
>NZ_WTWX01000003.1:0-46398 GCF_009870785.1 Paenibacillus sp. An7 | reverse complement strand
TTTTAATGATACGCTTGTTCAAACCCACCCCACCCATGCGGTTACCTTTGTTGATAACCATGACTCTCAGCCGGGAGAAGCACTCGAGTCCTGGATTGACGACTGGTTTAAACAAAGTGCATATGCACTGATCTTACTTCGTCAGGGCGGATACCCATGTGTGTTCTACGGAGATTACTATGGCATTGGCGGAGAAAATCCGATTCCTTCGAAGCAAGCAGCCATCGACCCTCTGCTAGCCGCAAGATACGATCATGCCTACGGTGACCAAATTGATTATTTTGACCATCCCAATACGATTGGCTGGGTAAGATGCGGTGTCGCTGAAATCCCTCACTCCGGCTGTGCCATCATTATCGGTAACGGCGAAAATGGAGAAAAGCGGATGTGTGTCGGTAAAGAACGTGCGGGGCAGACTTGGTATGACATTACAGGTAACCAAGAACAGACGTTTACGATCGAAGAAGATGGCTGTGCTAACTTTACCGTCAAAGGCGGAAGTGTCTCAGTCTGGGTGGAACAAGTTCAAGATCAGGAATCAGACGATCAGAAGCAAGAGTCACAAGCTTAAAAATAAGGTATCAAAAGAGGCAGACCTTTGATTTACAGGTCTGCCTCTTTCTTTCATTGTTCTTTGAGCTCAGGATCGATAAGATCCGTTGCTGCGGTATTTTCATCCATCCAATTATTGATGATTTCCTGCGCCTCTGCTAACCCTTGATCACTTAGCATGTAGTACCAGCCGTACTGGTTATTCTCACCTTCACCCTTCAGCATGTAACTGCTCATCTGGGGAACGGATCCTTTCTCATACAATAGTTCCGCTAGATCAATAATAAAATCAGAAGTCATGTCTGTCTTCATATTCGAACTCGCTATGTCGATTAACTGCGGAATCTTTGTAATATTACCCAGCGATAATGCCCGCTCTGTCGCTTGCTTAATAAAAATCCGCTGGCGCTCTGTTCGCTTATAATCCGAATCCTCACGATAACGCACATAATTTAGGGCATCTGCACCGTCATAGATCGGTTTGTTCGGCTCAATTCGGAGCTTTATGTGGATTCTTTGTTTGTTCTCAATAACTTCGGTTATTGGCAGCTTCACACCGCCAAGCGCATCCACTACTTCTACTAGTGCTTGAAAATTGACTTTAGCATAGTAATTAACATCCGCCTGCAGCAACTGCTCCACTGTCTCTACGCTCATTTTGGTTCCCCCGAAAGCATAGGCAGCATTAATCTTATTTCTCTTGTCTTTTCCTACAATCGGAACATACGAATCCCGAGGGATCGACATTAATAACATTCGGTGCTCTGCGGGCCGAAATACCGCATAGATCATCGTATCTGATCTTCCGACATCGCCTTCTCTTTCATCTACACCGAGCAGCAGCATGCTGAATGGTTTTGTCAGCTCGCCCTGCTTTTCTTCATCCCCTGCAGGACCTGTCACCTTAATCGGCTCGTATGCTTTATCAATTCCGTCCACTACTGTATCTTCTATAAATAAGTGAAATGCTACAGCAACAAGTTCTTTACGGAATGCAAACCCCATCGTTCCTATAAGCAAGAGAATGATCGCTGTAATAATCAGCGGTTTCTTTGATTTCGGTTTCTTCTTTTTTTTGTTCTGGTGTCGTTTACTCCGCGTCAGCGGGTATTCTTCCTGGTCACTCATGTGCTTCTCCTCTCTGCACTCTTTTTCTTTTTTTTCGACAGATTCAAGCTATAATTTCAGACTAAGATTGCTTTTGTTTAATTAAAAATTATGTACAGTTCTGCTTACAAAGGGATAACGCAATTACTATACTACAAGTTTCCATAATAAGGAATATCATTTTGGTGACAATGTCGAAAACTTGCTCTCCTATTCCAAAATACTGCTCTATATGCCAAGCAAGCCTATAATAAGAAATATGAACAATTAAGCGAAAGAAGGGATAGATCGTGACCCCTGTCTATTGGACGAAGGTTCAACATGATTTGTTACAAAATCAATTTTTATATCTTGCAGCAACTGAACAAGGAATCTGTAAAATCACCTGGCCCTCAGAGAACTGGGAGGGATTTCAGTCCTGGATTGATCGCCACATCCCAGATGCTGCACTGCTTAAGGATGAACAGCAGCTTGAACCCTATACCAAACAGCTTACAGCGTATTTGAGTGGAGAAAGGTTTCCGTTCTCTGTACCCCTTGATCTTCGCGGAACTGCTTTTCAAATCGAAATATGGAATGCACTACAGCAGATCCCTTATGGAGAAACACGCAGCTATTCCGATATCGCAAACCATGTCGGCAGAGCACAGGCAGTCCGTGCTGTCGGCGCTGCAAATGGAGCTAATCCCGTTCCCATGGTGGTTCCTTGCCACCGGGTTATCGGTAAGAATAAGAATCTCACGGGCTTCCGCGGAGGACTTGAGTTCAAGGAGGCACTTCTTACACTAGAGGGATATCATGACTACACCCGAAAAGGACATGCCCGTTTTGAATTCTAACGATCGCCATATAGGGTCGGACATATTAGCAAGTCACAATGTGATGATGCGCTGTTTTCGAACCGTGGAAAGGTTATGAAGCTTACGCTGTATTCTAGTTATGGCGAAGCCTTACATTATCGTAAATACAAGAAGAGCGCAGCGGGATTAACCTGCTGCGCTCTCTTTGGTCTAGATAGACCTTCTTTTCAATTGAAAGTATGCTGTCATTCCTTCATTACAGGTCAAGTGTCGCAAAACCGCAACTCGGAAATATATCTTTAGGCTTGAACTATGGCAGCAAGCTTGTTTACAATGCCGCTCCACCCTTGATCCATACGATCCCGAACCAGACTGTGATCTTCTCCAAATGAAGTCTTCTCTCCAGCTTTCCAGCCGTCATGGATTAAAGTAAACTCGGTCTGCTCTTCCTTCTCTTCCAACTTGAAAGTGAGTAACCAATCTTTATCCCAAGTAAAACTCAGCGTATTTGGCGGATCGAACTCCGTTACTTTGCATTTCGATTTACCAAAAGGTCCTGCTTCAAGAATAAATTCATGACCAAGCACAGGTTCAAAGGTACTTGGCATAAACCACTCTGCAATTCCTTCTGCTGTAGAAACTAGTTTCCATACCTTCTCGATAGGTGCATTCAGCAGAATGGTTTTTCTAATTTCGGGCAATGATGTTGTCATAAGTCGCTCCTTCTACAAAAAGTTTCATCGTTTGTGAGTAAAGAATGCAGCAATTATAGCACCTAATGGTTGCACGTCAATGGAATCTCAAGTGGTTTTCTACTATTGTGCATTCCCCTTCCAGATTTATGCATGAGGACAAGGTTCGTGATAAACTACATTTATAAAAGAGAACTACATAGGAGCTGATGTCGCGTGAAAAAGGACTTAATTAAAAGACTAACGAGCTATGTACGTGTGGATACCCAGTCAGATGAGAACAGTGAGACTTGCCCTACAACTCCAGGACAGCTTGAACTTGGACGCAAGCTGGTAGAAGAGCTGCACTCCATCGGCATGCAAGAGATCCGTATAGACGATAACGGTTATGTGATGGCCACACTTCCTTCTAACACAGATCATGATGTTCCTGTCATCGGATTCCTTGCTCATCTAGATACGGCCACTGACTTTACCGGAAAGAACGTAAACCCTCAAATTATAGAGCAGTATGATGGCCGAGATATTACGCTGAACGAGGAACAACAGATTATCATGTCTCTAGAAGATTTTCCAGAGCTTGCAGGTTATAAAGGTCATACGCTAATTACAACGGATGGAACGACTCTTCTCGGTGCAGACAACAAAGCAGGGATTGCCGAAATTATGACTGCCATGGAATACCTGATCACTCATCCAGAGATTAAACACGGGAAGATCCGGGTTGCTTTTACACCTGATGAAGAGATCGGCCGTGGACCGGAGCGTTTTGATGTAGGGGCATTTGGTGCAAAATATGCTTACACCGTTGATGGAGGACCGCTTGGTGAACTGGAGTATGAGAGCTTTAATGCCGCAGCTGCCAAAATTACTTTCAAAGGCAAAAACGTCCACCCGGGTACTGCCAAAAATAAAATGGTGAACTCCGCCAAAATCGCAATGGAGTTCCACGCAAGACTTCCTATTCAAGAAGCACCCGAGTTTACGGACGGCTATGAAGGTTTCTACCACTTGTCTTCTGTTAAGGGAGATGTAGAAGAAACCGTACTGAATTATATTATCCGTGATTTCGATCGTGAACAATTTGAAGCACGGAAAGCGAATCTGGAGCAGATCGCCAGAATCCTCCAGGCTGCCTACGGTGAGGAGCGAATCGAACTTAAGATTCGTGACCAATATTTCAATATGCGCGAGAAAATTGAGCCAGTGAAATTTATTGTGGATATTGCCGGAGAAGCCATGAAACAGCTCGAAATTGAGCCTCATATTGTACCGATTCGCGGGGGAACCGACGGTTCTCAGTTATCTTACATGGGACTGCCGACACCGAATATTTTTACAGGCGGAGAGAACTTTCATGGACGTTATGAGTATGTATCCGTAGATCATATGGAGAAAGCCACTCAGGTCATTATTGGTATTGTTCAGCTGTTTGAGCAGCGGGGAGAATAAACAGATGTAATGAATTTAAAAAAAGGGCGATGGATCACCTTCTTAAGGTAATTCATCGCCCTTTTTATTTACATTTTGCGATCCCAGAAACGATGTGCCGCTACAGCTTCCACAAATTTGTTCTCAAAACCAGAAAGCTCTTCTGTAGACCGAGCTGTCACAATTCCTGGTAAACGCAGGTCTTCTATCGCGAGGGACTGCTGAAGGAAAGCTGCCCCTTCATTCACAGCACCGATCGGTTTAAAGTGCTTGTATGCTTCGCGCACAAATTCTTTTGCATCAGGTTCAGAGGCAATCAGATTAACCCCTTCTTTTCCACCCGCAATATAAATGGCGTCGAATAATAAAGAATCGCTGGTGAGGAAAGTATGCAGTGCCTCAATGCTTTGTCCACCTTGTCCGCTGATGGGACCAAGTCGGTCACTAACCACTTCTGGCATGGCACCTGCTTCCTTCAGCGCTTCTATAACTTTGGTTGTTGCCTGATCGAAACCTTCTCCTGCAATGATCGCAACCTTACGAGTCTTCGCACTGAAAATAGTATTCATCATGCTGAGTGCCGGAGAATCAGTTGGAATCGGGTTCTTGGTTGCCTCTCCTGCTTCCGGAAGCTGTACACCGATCTTCGGCGCAACACTCGCTGCAAGAGTGGTGTCGATATTCATCAACAGATTTACTACCGATTGACGCACTTCCTTGCGCTGAACTTTTCCAAGCTCGAATTGGAACGCAGTTATAATATGCTTTTTCTCCACTTCCGACATACTGTTCCAGAACAATTTGGCCTGGCTGTAGAAGTCTTTGAAACTTTCACTTCTTGCCTGTACTTTTCGGCCATCTACCCTCTCGGTATAATGCTCATAACCGCCTTCGCTAGGTGTAGCCGTAGAAGGACTGTTTCCGGCCATTCCGTTACGGTGATAGCTGACCTGGCCACGGTTAATCGTCATGCGGTGCATACCGTCACGCTGGTTATTGTGTACGGGAGCAATCGAACGGTTAATAGGAATTTCGGCAAAGTTTGGCCCGCCAAGTCTCGTAAGCTGTGTATCTGTATACGAGAATAGACGGCCTTGAAGCAATGGATCATTGGAAAAATCAATACCTGGAACAACATGTCCAGGATGGAAGGCCACTTGCTCTGTCTCGCTGAAGAAATTATCCGTATTCCGATTCAGCGTCATTTTACCTACTTTACGAACAGGCACGAGTTCTTCTGGCCATAGCTTAGTCGGATCAAGGATATCAAAATCGAAACTAAACTCATCCTCTTCCTTAATAACTTGAAGTCCAAACTCAAATTCTGGATAATTGCCGGACTCAATCGCATCCCATAGATCGCGTCGATGGAAGTCAGGGTCTTTACCCGCAATCTTCTGAGTCTCATCCCAGACAAGGGAGTGAACGCCAAGCACTGGTTTCCAGTGAAACTTCACAAAATGGGCTTTTCCTTCGGCATTAATTAGTCTAAATGTATGTACACCAAAACCCTCCATCATCCGGAAACTGCGCGGCAAAGCACGATCGGACAGATGCCACAGCATCATATGAGCGGTCTCTGGGTTATTCGCTATGAAATCCCAAAACGTATCATGAGCAGAAGCAGCCTGCGGAATTTCATTATGAGGTTCGGGTTTTACCGCATGGATAAAGTCCGGGAACTTAATCGCATCCTGAATGAAAAAGACAGGTATGTTGTTACCAACGATATCAACGACACCTTCTTCGGTATAAAATTTCGTGGAGAATCCGCGCACATCTCGAACCGTATCTGCTGATCCGCGTGACCCTGCTACGGTTGAGAAACGGACAAAGACAGGAGTCTTTACACTTGGGTCTTGCAGAAAACCTGCTTTGGTGAGCTCAGTAAGCGGCTCATAGACTTGAAAATACCCATGGGCACCGAAACCGCGGGCATGCACAACCCGTTCTGGAATACGCTCATGGTCAAAATGCGTCATTTTTTCACGAAAATGAAAATCTTCCATTAACGTCGGTCCACGCTCTCCTGCTTTCAGCGAAAATTCATCTTCAGACACCTTAAGACCTTGGTTGGTCGTTAACTTCTGTCCATCATTGTCCACTCGGAATGTATCGAGCTGCTCGTCTTTCGCGTCTTTGTTCAGGTTCATATCTTTTTCACTCATTCTTATCACTCCTCTTCGTTTTCGCTTCTTAATCAGTAACTAACAACGAATCTACCGAAAAAAAATAGTAATTTAGCATATTAGTTTAAGTACCCTTCAGCACATTGGATTAAACGCTCGCCCGGAATCAAATCTGATTGTTGCCTCGTGGAAACGTACCTTCTTCTATTATGTATACAAAATAAAGAAGCCGGTCGCGGATGAAATAACAACCCTGCGCCCGGCTTCTCTCACTCAATTCCTAGTTTATTTCACTTCAACACGGATGACTTCACTTCTTACCTGTCCATGGGTGTTAGACAGTTCAATCTGATATTCGTATACGCCGGCTGCTTTGCCTGTAATCTCCGTGTAGGCTGTCTGTGCATCAGGAGTCACTGCTGCTAATTCCTGTGTATCGACGAGTTCCCCATTCTCATACAGCTTATAGAGGGTGCCGCTTGTTCCCCACCACATGTTCATCGTGATTCGGTACTCTCCGTCTTGATCCCAGTTATCGCTTGATATACTAGGCTTACTCGGGGCCGCATCTTTTACCGTTACCGTGTGAGGGGCACTTTGTGTTGTTCCGTGTGCATTTATCAGTTCTGCCGTGTACACATACGTACCGTTATCTCTTCCTGCCAGTGGAACATGAACACTTTGTGCGTCAGGTGTACTATCAGATAAAAGCTCTGTATGGATCAGCTTCCCGTTCTCATACAGTTTATATCTGGTTCCATTCTCACCCCACCACATATTCATAGAGATGGTGTATTCTCCATCCAAAAGACCATTATTGTGTCCGTTATTATCAGAAAGTACAGGAATTCCTGGCTTTTCTTTTGCTGATCCCTGATCCTCAGCACCCGTATAACGAATGTTTGGAGCCCCAGGCATCTCCATTCCTGCTCCTAAATAGAAGCCTGTATGTGGAGGCTGATTATAAGCAACATTCTGCCATGCAACACCTAAGCGGTAGATTGGATCATGCATTAACGTACGAATACGATAGTCCGATTCATCGGTTGTTGTATAAATCCGAAGCTCTGTGCTGTCCTCCGAACGCCAGATAACTTCTTCACGCCAGTCTCCCAAAAGATCCGCTTGTAAACTTGGATTCGCTTTTGTGGAGTTGTTCGACGCAGCGCCTGTTGCTGTGAGTAAATTGATCGTTTTTTGATTTTTGTAATCCCATTTATCAATTCGGATATCATCTTGCAGCTCTCTTAGCAGATCGCCGTCCCACCAGATCCCAAAGTTTGTCGATGAAGGGATTTTAGATGATATTTTCTCCCCTTTAATAGAATACAAACCGCTTAGCGGAATATGCTCTGCGTTCGTAATCGTAGCAGACCATACTTCTTCTCCTGGATAATTCGGATCAATATCGGCTGACATCCCTCTGCCTACGTCAATTCCCAAAGGAACTCCCCATAGAATATCGCCTGTATTTGCATCACGTACTTCCATGCCGTATTTCGCATTTTTGTCTTCATGAACACTAAATATTTCAAGACCTTCTCGCTGAGGATCGAGATTACCAAAATGCATAGCATCGCCGTGACCGAGTCTTGTATTGTGAAGCGGAGTACCGTCATCATCAATGGCGATGGCACCAAACAGGATTTCGTCTTTGCCATCGTTATCTACGTCACCGACAGACAAATTATGATTACCCTGTCCTGCATAGCTGCTAAGACCTTCATCATTCGAGTCAAAGCGCCAGCGTTTGGTCAGCTCCCCGCCTCTGAAATCATAAGCAGCAAGCACGGTTCTTGTATAATAACCTCTAGAGAAAACAAGGCTTGGATGCTCTCCATCCAGATAAGCAACGGTCGCAAGGAACCGGTCAACCCGGTTTCCGTATCCATCTCCCCACGAACTTACATCACCGCGAGGCGGATCATAAGGAACGGTACTCAGTGCCTTACCCGTTGGTCCTTCAAATACAGTAAGGAATTCGTTTCCAAGAAGAACGTATCCAGAGCTATTGCGATGATCAAGCGAACCATCTCCAATAACTACACCCGCTCCGTCTTTGGTTCCGTCTGCTGTCTTCATAGCAACTTCCGCTTTTCCATCTCCATCAAAATCATAGACTAGGAACTGAGTATAATGTGCCCCTGCACGAATGTTAGGACCCATTTTGATACGCCATAGTTTTGTTCCATCCATTTTATAAGCATCCAAATACACTTCGCCTGTGTATCCTGATTGTGAGTTATCCTTGCTGTTCGTTGGCGACCACATCATAACGATTTCATACTGGCCATCTCCGTCGAGATCACCTGCGCTCGCATCTCCCGCATAGTAAGAATAAGGCTGACCATCCTTGGTATAACCATCTGCTGGTTTATCAAGCGGAATGGATTTATATTGCTGCTGCCATACGGAGATTGGCTCCGTCGCTTTTTGTTTTACTCCACCTACCATCGGTTCAATTACGTATTTCGATTTGTCTGTACCCCCTGCATCCACATAGTTGGTACGATCCGTAATCGGTTTGCTCGTAATGAGCTTGCTATCACGGTAAATTTGGAATGCAATTGAATCTGGATCCAGACCAAGCATTCTCCAGCTAATAAATACGCCGTCTTCTGTCTTGACTGCAACGGGTGCACGATCAAGGTTCTCCATTTGACGATATAACGTGGTTACCGCTTCAGTAACCAGCACCTCTGACAAATCCGAGATTCCTCCCGCATTTACAGCCGCCACTTTATAATAATAAGGTATCGTACTGAGAATGGTTTGATCTGTGTACTGTGCTTCTTTTGTCTTACCGATAAGATGGTAGACTCCGTTCTCTTTATCCGAACGGTATACGTTATATGAACGAGCCTTTGTGCTTAGTTCCCACGTAAATGTGACTTCATTTTTATGAATAGAACTTACCTTTAAGCCCTTAGGAATGCCGGCTTTCTCTACAGACGAATCAATCATGGAAACCTCTAGCGGTGTAGAAGCAACCGATTCAAGCCCCGCTGCATCCACTGCGGTTACTGTATAGGTATATTTCATACCAAAGTCCACGGTTTCATCTTTCCAAGTGAGTCCGGAAGTTTCCGCTAAGAAAGATGGTTTCGCTTCTCCTTCTGCCTGACGATATACACGGTATAAGGCTGCACTATCCATGTCTTTCCAAGAAATCTCTGCCCAAGGAACTTCACTCGCAAGATCCACTTTCACAAGTTCCAGACCCGTTGGTGCAAGCAGAAGAGGTGTAATCTCAATTCCGTTCACATGAGCGGTTTGTCCAGAGAAGATCATGTTGATCTGCCCATCTTGTACAGTTATAGGAGCATGCAGCTTCTCAGCAATATTCTCTTTCCCAGAGCTTATTGTTCCATAGTCCTTCCCTTCAATGTTCACGTTCGTTCTAGTAGAACCAATCCAGTCTCCTGTATAGGATTTCACGGCATATGTACCGTTAGGAAGATCTACCTTAAATTCGTAAACACCACCGAAATTAATAATAAAATCACGGCGAAGGGCATCCGTAGCCCCACCTCGATCACGGTCTGCCAAAGCACCTTCATGAACGACAAGTCCATAACCGCGTTCCTTGGTATAGAGAATATTACGATTAATCTCCGTGTATCCTTCTGCTACAGGGGAACCCGGAGGACCAAAATCATAGCGATAAGCAGCTGATTTGGTTCCAATCGTTACTTTCTCAGAAGGATCAGAGGAACCTTTTCCATTTACCGCAATGACATACGCAGTATATGCTTTTCCTTCTGAAAGACCAGCCAAAGAGAAGCTAGGCACGGTAGCTGTTCCTGCTAACTTATACGCGGATTCTGCATCTGTCTGAAGCTTGACGTAGATCCGGTAAATATCAACATTCTCTACTGCGTTCCATTTTAATAACGCACCGCTGTTACTGATATTACCTGCCACAAGACCGGTTACAGGACTTGGTTTCGCATCCGGCAGGTCCTGCTCTTTTACATATTCCGATAGTGGAATGTTCAGCTCCTTGATCGACTGAGCAACCATTCTAGCAAGCTGAATCGCTCCATACTCCTGGAAGTGTGTATTGTCAGCTGATCCATTCGGAAATGCTGCATACACTCCTGGGTCGGTATGCAAAAAGACGGATTTGGTCTCTTCTACACCAATGGAATCATAGTAGGCTCTGCTCAGCGTACTAAGATCGATAAGCTTTGTATTTTCCTCTGCTGCTACTTCTTTCATTGCATCTACATACTCTGGGAAACTCACATTGAATTTACCTGTATCTGCATTGAAATCTCTTCTTCCTACCGGTGTTACGAGAATCGGGATTGCCCCGCGCTGCTCTGCACCGTGGATATAAGTTCTGAGATATTCTTTAAAATCAGCTGGTGAAGCGTACCGATCCGGTATCGAGATTGTCGCATCGTTATGACCGAATTGAATAAGGAAATAATCAGCTGGCTGAATGACTTTTAGAATATCATCGAGTCTGCCTTGATCGATAAAAGATTTCGTGCTTCGTCCACCAATAGATTGATTCTTAATCGTAATTTGTTCCTCGAAGAAACGAGGGAGCATTTGTCCCCATCCAGCTTGCGGCTTCCAGTATGGATCGTAAGTCTGCACTGTGGAATCTCCAGCAATATAGATTGCCGGATTACTGCCTGGTGTCCGGTCCGGGAGCCTCGTAATGACCAGCGCGCTCAGTTTAGCTGCAGAACCGGTGATTGCGAGATTCAGCTGGCCATCAACCAGTGCAATGGAGAAATTCATCTCCAAAAACTCGCCTGCCCCTTTGGCAGTCAGCTGCACTTTTTCCATCCGCTCTGTCTTAATCGCAATCTCCGAGCCTTCCTCCTGATCCCCTGCAATAAGAGCTACGTCATAATCGCCATTTGGCAGATCAATCTGAAACATGCCGTTATCCACATGTGCATAATCAGAACGAAGCGGGTCATCTCCTCCGCGGTCATGTACAGTCACTGTGGACAGATCTGTAAAACCATACCCTGTCTCTTGTGAATAAGATGACTGTGCACCGACTCCGATATAACCTTCCGCTACCACTCCATCCCCAAAATCAAAGCGATATTCGCCTTCAGCAGCCATCTTCAGGTTATTATCTGCATCGTTCGTCTGTGGAGCCAGAGCATCGCGACCCGCATCCGCCTGCGTTCCATCCCCTTGCACTTCCTCCTCTACTCCTTCCTGACCTTCTTCTGATCCTTCTTGTCCTTCTTCTACCCCTTCTTGCCCTGCTTGTGCATCTTCTTGTACACCCTCGTCTACTTCATCTTGTATTGCCTCTGCCTTTACCGTCTGTCCACCCCATTCCATTGGCATTGCCATCGTTGACAGCACCATAAGAAAAACAAGAAAAATGATAAAAAATCGAGATTTGCCAGGATGGTGCTTCCTGCTTGCTTTCATGAAGATGCCTCCTTTGCATTCTAAATGTAACCCCTTCCATCGTAGCTTTAGATCACTTCTTTTAACATCTAAAAAACAGTGTTTTTCGTACATAATTCAGTGTTCTTTATCCCAGGTATTGAACAAAAAAAGTGACGATTCCTAATCGAAATCGCCACTTTTTATACTCCTAATCCTTTTATTACCTATTTAAATAGGGTAAGGTTATTAGAAAGTATTTTCCTTATATTGTTTGCATGCTGAGTTTATTCATAAAAGAGGTGAAATAACGATGTTTTCCTTTTTGTTCACTTTGGTTGTTGCAGCCATATATATAGCAATCAGTCTAATAAAAGGGTACGACTACGATAGTAAACTGCTTACGATTTTCGCATCTGCCATCGCAGTCGCCTTCATTGGGACACAATATTTTCTTATGGGAATTGATTCTGTTCTTACAGCCGTTTTCTTGGCTCTAGCATTAACGGCAGTATTTGGTTATACAAGTACAGTTTATAGGAAGCAGCAAGGCCAAGTTAGAAAGCCATTAACCCCTTACCAGATCTTATTATGCGGAGCAGCCCCTATCGCTTTCATTGCCTTCTATGAACTGATTATGTTAAGAACGCCTCCAGCAGATGTTCCATGGCTTGAAATTGTGATTCGCATTACGCTTACTGTTGTCGTACCTATGTTTATCTTCCGTTACCTTGAAAAGCGAAAGTCACATTCTGAATAAAGAAACGACAGCATGTTATAAAAAGACCTTCTTCCCTGTCCTTGCACTCTCTAGAGCGTAAAAAACCATTGCTGCACTATGGATGTGATCAAGGGCATCGGTTTCTGCCGGTCTATCTTCCTCGAGTGCGGTAAACATCTCGTCTAGGCATCCATTATGCCCTTCTCTTCCGTTCCACCTTGCTTCCGCTTCCGTTCGGACAATCTCATGAAAGAATCCTTCGCTAGCCTGTTCCTGTTTTTGCTCACTGAAAGGCATATGCACTCCGTCCCAACGGGCAGATCCCTGACTCCCCACCACTCGCCAGTCTGCTTCCCAAGAGGTAGGCAGGCCGATGGCTGACCAAGACCCCCGATAGCTAAATACAGAACCATCACTCATTTCAAAAATACAGATCGCAGAAGCATTTCCCTGATACCAGGACCCTTCTGCATTATATTCATGACAATACACCGACACAGGATTCACTCCCGTAATAAATCTGGCTTGATCAAATGTATGAATTGCCATATCAATAATAAGCGGGCTGTCCATAACATCACGAAATCCGCCAAACCGAGGTCCGAGGAAAAAGTCAGCATGTACAGATCCTATTTTGCCAATAGCGCCTGATTGTAAATGGTCACGAAGCGCTCGAATCTGCTTGAGATAACGGCGGTTTTGCATCACAGCATATCGTTTCCCCGTACGTTTACTGACCTCCACAATTTCGCGTGCATCTTCTAGAGATTCTGCCATGGGTTTCTCACCAAATACATGGCATCCTCCCTCAAGCGCCGTAGTTACCACCGATTTATGACTTGAGGGTATGGTCACGTCAAATACTAGATTGGCATTCACAGACTGAAGAGCAGTGCTAAGATCGTTATAGATCGGCACCTTAAGTCCTCTCTTCTCTGCCATCTTCACCGCATTCTCTTCATATATATCTACTAAGGCAACGATATGTACATCGTCCCGCTCTGCCGCATAGTCTAACCAAGCATTCGACATTCCACCGCAGCCTGCTACAATAACTTGATGATGCTTCATGTTATCCCTCCTAATTATTATAAAATTAGTAATTATAGGGATTATATGTTTTAAATCTAAAAAAAACCAGCTCTCACTTCACATAGCGAGGGACTGGTTTTCTTTGTTATTTATGCGGGAGGAATTGTCTTGTTTTCTAATGCGATAAACTAACCTTTAATACCGGAATTGAGGTTAATGGATTGAACAAAATACTTCTGTGCAAATAAGAAAAGTAGCAAAGTAGGGATAATAGCAAGAATTGCAGACCCCATCAATTGTCCGATCATACGGTAGTTTCCATAAATATCTTGTAATAAAAGAAGTCCTGCTGTAACCGGCATTTTCTCAACATCCGTATACACGATGACCGGCCAGAGGAAGTCATTCCATGATCCGGTGAAAGAGAATAGCGCACACACGATTAAGATGGGTTTAACCAGTGGAACGATAATAGATAAATAGATTCTAAAATCAGATGCCCCATCAACACGAGCCGATTCGTCTAGGTCTTTGGGAAGTCCATTCATGAACTGTCTCACGAGGAATATATTCCCCATCCCTGCTAAACCTGGAATAATCATAGCCCAAGCTGTATTTACCCAACCGAATGCATCAATAATTTTGTAGGAAGGAATGAGATTGACGACACCTGGAAAGAAAGAAATCCCTAGTAATGTAAAAAACAAAGCATCTCTTCCTTTAAATTTCATACGGGAATATCCGTAACCTGTTAATGAAATAATGACAACAACGAGCAGCGTATGTGTCGTTGCGATAAACAGGGAGTTCCAAAGCCACCGTAGAATAGGGGCTGTAGACGTATTCGTTAAAGTCGCAATATAATTGTCGATCGTCCAATCTTTAGGCAACAATCTAAAACCGGAAGATACGACTTCAGTTTGAGATCTAAAAGACGTAGAAATCCCGAAAACGACAGGGATGATCCAAATAAGGCAAAGTGATATTAAGAAAATATAAGCTGCGTATTTAGATACGCTATTATCAGAAGGTTTCTTTTTCCCTCGAGTATTCCTTTTCAAGGGCTGATCAATCGGATTCACTAACGGATTTGACATAGCGGTCCATCTACCTTTCCATTTCCATTGTAAGCAAAATATTATTCTCTATGAAATTAAGCAGCGTTTCTGTTCATCACATAATATTGCAGGGCAGAGATTACTAAGATAACAATTCCGAGCAGTACTGCCATAGCAGATGCCATACCGGCAATGGATTCTCCGTTACCAAAGGCCAACTGACGGATATACATCATGAGCACATGGGTGCTTTGACGCGGTCCGCCATCGGTCATCATTAACGGCTGTCCAAATACGTTAAAGGCACCCCCGGTAGTCATAACAAAAGTATAGATTAACGGGAAACGGATGGAAGGCAAGGTAATGCTGGTAAACCTCCGGACAGGTCCTGCTCCATCGAGTTCTGCAGATTCATACAAATCTTGCGATACTCCACTGATGGAAGCGCGGTAGATAATCATATTACCGCCAACACCGCCCCAGACTGTAATCACGAAGATAATAATCCAGGCATAAGGCTGAGTAGCAGGCCATGCAACATCGGAACCAAACAAGTTTCCAGTAATACCGAGCTGTTTATTAAAGATTAGCAGCCAGATCAGAGCTGCTGCTGATATAGAAATAAGTCCCGGAATGTAAATTATGGACTGGATCAGGTTTTTCATTTTTACTTGTTTATGCTCTAAGGCAACAGCGATCATCAAAGGAATAATGATCAGAAGGGGGACACTGATGCCCACAAAAATAAAGGTGTTTTTCATCCCATTAAAAAACTGAGTATGAAACGTAGAATCTTGATTAAACAGAATCGTTTTATAGTTATCCAAACCTACCCAAACCGGTTCATTCATTAAGTTCCATTTTGTAAATGATGCATAAATACCATAGATCGTCGGAAGCAGTATAAAGATGGCGAATAATATAATATGAGGGCCTACAAAGAAAGCGGGAGCCCAGTTAATTTTCTTTTTCATAGGAAGTCATTTCTCCTTCTGAATAAAGTAATGTGCCAATGGATGGCACATTACTTTATACAATCTATTCAGTTCTAGCCCTTACTGTCCGCTTGTACCTTCTGCAATTTTATCTTCTACAAATTTTTGCATTGTGTTTAGTGTCTCATCAATGTCTACATTACCGCGAGCCAGCTCAAGTGCATAAGTATCTACTGCTTCAGCAACGTATGCATAGTATTCATAAGTGTAGATGTACAAAGATTCAATCTCTTTCTCATTAGAAGTAAAGAAGGACTGCATATATTCTTGGTACTCAGGGCTTTCGTTAACTTGTTTACTTGCTACGTTTTGTCCAGCCTTTGCCCATTCAAGGGAATTCTCACGGATAAACTCAAGGAATTTCGCAATTCCCGCTTCTTTCTCATCTGTTCTCTCATCGTTTTTCAGCATAGCGAACAAGTGAGAAGAGGATCTGTTTGTGAATTTCTCTTCAGTTGGAGAGTACACATTAGTTACACCAAAGTTCAATCCCTCAACACCAGCATGAGCTGTGGAACTCCAAGTTCCGTCTGTAGAGAATAGAACGTTACCGGATTGGAACATCAGGTAGCCGTCTTCACCATATGGTGTCATCAAGCCAGCGTCCGCAATTCTCTTCACTTCTTCAAATGCTTTTTTCATAACAGGTGTATTCACTGCAGGTTTACCATCTTCTTGAATGTCCCCGCCTAGATTCTGAATTTGAGATAGGATAACCCAGCCGAGCAAGGCATCATTTACTACAAAGTCACCATCATCCAATTTGCCTTGTAAGGAAAGCATCTCATCAATAGTTACTACGTTATCATCAAGGAAATATTCTGCATCATATTTCTTAAGCAAATCTTTGTTGTAATACATAACAACACTATGAATGTCCAAAGGAACCGTATACTGAGTTCCATCAATCGTTCCTGTTGACCAAGCTTGAGGAAGATAATTTTCTTGTTTAAGTTCAGGCTCAGCAGCCATCACACTTGTCATATCTTCTAAAGCACCTTGTTTAACATACCCTGGAACACGGTCAGCATGGATAATAGATAGATCTGGAACCCCTTTACCGGAGTTGAGTACGGTGGAGTTCTTCGTATACATATCTGACGTAATTACATGCTTAACCTTTATTTCAGGATCAGTTGCATTGTAATCTTTAACGAGCTGATCCATGTAAGCACCATCGTCACCCGTTAGTGGCGTCCAAAATACAATTGTGTTTTTATCATCCCCACCACAACCCGACAAAACTGTAATTAGCACAACAGCAAGAATTAAAGATGTAAGACCCCGCATTTTTTTCAAGATGTTTTCCTCCCGTTTTCTGTATATTGAAAAATATTACAATTCGCAATCATCATACATCCATACTGAAAGCGGTGTCAATAACTTTTATGTAAATTTAACTCTTTATTTTTAATTTAAGTTAACCAAAAGGTTAATCAAAAGGGTGCATACAGTATCATTATTTACTTTGGTTATCTTTCGTGTTACTTTGGTACTGGTTAATAAATGTCAAGATTAATTATTTGGGAAAGAAGTGGATAACATGCAGCTGGAAATCGATAAGTCCTCGCTCGTTGTTTACGAAGCCTTGGCAAGTGAAGTACGAATTAGAATTATTCAGTTACTTTCAAAGAATAAAATGAACATCAAAGATCTAGCAGAAGAGCTGCAAATTAGCAGTCCGATTGTTACTAAACATATCAAAAAGCTGGAGGATGCCGGGATTATCAAGACAGAAAAGATCCCCGGAAAGTCCGGTCTTCAAAAAATCTCCACTCTTAGAGTCGATCACATTGAAATTAATTTTCCCAAAAAGATCTTTCACTCTTTTGCCTCTTATGAGACCTCTGTTCCGATCGGTCACTATAACGATTTCGATCTGAAACCAACCTGTGGTCTTGCTACGGATAAAGAGTTTATAGGAAGAGTGGATGAACCAAAGTATTTTATGGATTCAAAGCGGGTAGATGCGGAGATATTATGGTTTACTCAGGGGTTTGTTCAGTACAATATCGCCAATTTTCTAAAAAAAGAAGAAGAACTTCAACAATTCGAAATCAGCTTAGAGATTGCCTCCGAGTTTCCTTTTTCCAACGATGTATGGCCTTCTGACATCACTTTTTCTCTCAATGGATTAGAGCTTGGAACATGGACAAGTCCAGGGGATTTTGGAGATGCAAGAGGGAAATTTACACCGAAGTGGTGGCCTCATAATATTAACCAGTATGGTTTGTTAAAAACCATTCGTATTACAAGCCATGGCACCTATATTGACGGGGACCCGATCTCAACGGTTTCGGTGAAAGATTTAGATACCACCTGCAGTCGTTGGACCTTCCGTATTGAAGTAAAAGAAGATGCGAATCATATTGGCGGTGCAACTCTATTTGGTAAGAAATTTGGGAATCACGATCAAGATATCGTATTTAAACTATATTATCTATAATTGTCCTTACCCTCAGGGAAAGTCACCCAAGACAAAGAACATCCATTCCTCGGATGTCCGTAATATAAGTGATATTCTCTTCCCTTTCCTGTCACCATTGCTCTAGCATTCGAAGTGTAACGACAACATCAATATCTTCCATCAGTGAATCTATAACAAGGGTGAGATTCGTTCCATCTTCAAGATATAACATCACACCCTCTTCCTTTAGATTAACGGAAGTCTTGGTAAAGGCTCCGGCTATGCCCGTCAGGGTTCCTTGGGTAACAACTCGTCCATTCGTAACGACCGTACACGTTGTATTTACTTCTAACGCTGTTTCATCCGCAGGAATCTGCGTTGTAGGCGTGGGATACCGATTAAAATTCCCATCAATCGTCCCTCCTTGGATTAAAGTATATCTAACAGGGTTCCTTGTCAGGATATCCAATCCTTCTACATAGACAGAAGCGGCTATTCCATATGGATTCGTAAAGGAAAGGTTTTTTCTAAAACTTATGACAGCATAATTATCAACTTGTGTAATAGAATTGACAGATCTAATCTCAGAAGTGACTCTACTGATATTTACCTCCTCCGTATCTATTGGAGTATAGAGTCCCCCTGCATCAACTCCGTATAAGGCGATTTCTAACCCTATGGTCGAGTAAACTGCATTAATCTGAAAATGATCATATCCCACGTCATATGTGCGGGTGATTACTTCCTCTGTATCCAAGAAAAAGAGATCTTCTGCAAAAGCAGCTTGCTGGCTCCCGTTATTCACGAGACCCTTCAAGTAACAAAGCCCAGAAGAGGTATTATTATTAATGACTTTGACAATGACTTGAACATATGGCCTGTCTCCTTGAATCGGTATATTTATCAGATTTCCTGTCGTAATAGATGGCATACGGATCCCCCTTTTCCCTTCCATGATACACCTGATATTATATGCTCCGATGATTATAAAAAGTTCGGGTGTTGTGATATAGTAGACTAGGCTTTGGTCTCCTTTTGGCCAACTACAACATATTGTAACTGCCTGTCATTCTACTCTTGAGTGATAATAGTTATTACCATCACTGCTCAAATAGGAGTCATGAAATTGAATAATTCAGTCTCAAAAGATCATCATTCTTCAAAATTAAAAATACATGCCAGACCTGTCAGAGCTTTTTTGACTCTCACTATAGGTCTGATTGCTGTCATTCTATTCATGGGTGTATCGATTGCTGTGGGTGCAGCGGATATTCAGCTTTCTACGGTGTATGAAGCCCTTGTTAACTTCAATCCAGACGTAACCCAGCACACCATTATCCATGAGCTTAGAATTCCGCGTTCGATTGCTGATGTACTCATTGGCGCAGCCTTTGCAGTCGCGGGGGCAGTCATGCAAGGGATGACGAGAAATCCACTTGCTGATTCAGGTCTTCTTGGTATTAATTCAGGTGCAATCTTCATGATTGCAGTCGCACTGGCCTTCTTCCCAGAAATGTCCTATAACGGTACGATGATCTTCGCCTTTATTGGTGCCTTTATCGCAACCGCGCTTGTATATGGTACAAGTTCTCTAGGTAAAGCGAGAGTCACTCCGATTCGGCTTGTACTTGCAGGTGCTGCAGTCTCTGCACTGCTAACTGCACTGAGCCAAGGGATTGCGATTCACTTTAGGCTGAGCCAAGATCTTGCTTATTGGGTGGCAGGGGGTGTCGCAGGTATTAAAATGCCCCAAGTGTTATCTATCCTTCCATGGATCTCCTTAGCACTGATTGCCGCCATGCTGGTTTCAAGGTCGATTACGCTGATTAGTCTGGGTGATGAAGTGGCATCCGGTCTTGGACAAAAAACAGGGCTAATCAAAATCATTGGCGGCATGATTGTGCTCGTCCTAGCTGGTGCAGCGGTGTCGGTTGCCGGACCGATTGGTTTTGTAGGACTTGTTGTTCCTCACCTTGTCCGTTATATCGTTGGGGTGGATTATCGCTTTATTATTCCTTGCTCAGCCGTGGTCGGAAGCCTCTTGATGCTTCTTGCTGATATTGGTGCGAGGATGATTAATCCGCCTTACGAAACACCCATCAGCGCACTTTTCGCGCTTGTCGGTGTTCCCTTTTTCCTGTATATCTCACGTAAATCAGGGAGGGGTCTCTAATGAAAAAATCACTTGCTGAACAAATGCAGCAAAGTACGGAAAAGCGTCTTAAACGCCAATGGGCAGTCATGATCACTTTTGCTGTCCTCATGATTGCTTTCATCTTCCTTAGTATGAACACTGGTTTTTCTAAGCTGGCCCCTGCAGAAGTACTAAACACAATCCTTGGCAAAGGTACCTCTCGGCAAAACCTTATTTTGTTCGAATTTCGTCTGCCTCGCATTGTTATATCCATGCTCGTAGGTGCTGGGCTTGCTGTATCAGGCTGCATTCTGCAAGGGGTATCGAGAAATGCACTTGCGGACCCGGGTATCCTAGGAATCACTTCAGGTTCCGGGCTCATCGTTGTGCTCTATCTGTCTTTCTACAGCAGCACGGCGAAAGCCCCTACGCTGCTATTGCCTTTTCTCGCCCTAGCTGGGGGTCTAATGGTTGCAGCTATTATTTATGTACTCTCTTATAGCAAAAGGGATGGGCTGAATCCCAATCGAATGGTGCTGACGGGAATTGCAGTTACTGCAGCTGTGAATGGCCTAATGATTGTCCTTATGCTCAGGCTTAACCCGAATAAGTACGATATGGTAGCCAGCTGGCTTGCCGGAAGCATTTGGGGGTCAACTTGGAAGCAGGTACTTACTCTCCTGCCTTGGGTGTTGCTGCTTATCGTCTTCGCCTTTTTGAAGTCGCGAAAGCTTGATGCTTTATCACTGGATGAGAACGTTGCCTCCTCGCTTGGAGTAAATCTCAATCGTGAACGGCTATACTTGCTGCTCATTGCCGTAGGATTAGCCGCTGCCTGTGTTGCCTTTACGGGCGGAATTGGATTCGTTGGTCTGATTGCTCCCCATCTTGCACGCCGTCTTGTTGGTCCAGGGCACCGAATGTTGCTGCCTGCATCCGCGCTCGGCGGCGCCCTGCTGCTGCTCATGGCAGATACGCTTGGCCGATTGGTATTTCCTGCTACAGAAATACATGCCGGAATTATGGTGGCTATTATCGGGGCTCCCTACTTCCTTTATTTGTTGTCCAAATCAAAAATGTAAGCAGGTCAGATCGAGTGGAATTAAGCTGTCAAGCCTATGCTTGGCAGCTTTTTTTTGTCCGCTATTAGATTCCATATCTTGTCTGTTCAGGTTGCCTAAGAGATGATACAATTCCATTTCAACTACCTTTATATATGTCACAGATCTATCATGATTAAGTGTGACATTTTTCACTGAGTCGGAAATCAGGCCTATGATAATTTAACCCGTATCTAAACCCTTTTATTTTCTACCCATCACCTAGTAACGTGTGTCTTCATACTTTATCCGATTAGCGTGTCAATGTGGTGCCCTTCTTTCATTTAACATTTTTGTTAAAAGAGAAGGATAGTGGGTATAAATAAACGGAGTGAATTTGTGAATTATATATAGGTTGTTAAAAGAAATATGGAGTTCCTGAATTTACATGTCCCATATCTTTTGACAGTCCAAAACATATAAGGTTATTATATCTATCAAATCAGGGAGGTTATGTAATGGCAGACATCACGAAAAAAGAAATTGTAGACAGTGTCCCCCAGAAAGGATTTTTTGGACACCCTAAAGGATTGTTCACCCTCTTCTTTACTGAGTTCTGGGAACGTTTCTCGTATTACGGAATGCGGGCAATCCTCGTTTACTATATGTATTACGAAGTTTCACAAGGCGGACTTGGTCTTGATCGGTCACTCGCTCTATCGATCATGTCCATCTATGGTTCCCTTGTCTACATGTCAGGCATTATCGGCGGTTGGTTAGCAGACCGTGTCTTTGGAACATCAAAAGCCGTATTCTATGGCGGTGTCCTCATCATGCTCGGACACATCGCACTTGCTATTCCCGGCAGTGTTTCTTTATTCTTTGCTTCTATGGTTCTCATTGTCCTTGGGACAGGCTTACTCAAACCGAATGTATCCAGCGTAGTCGGGGATATTTACAGCCCTGAAGATAACCGCCGTGATGCTGGTTTCAGTATTTTCTATATGGGGATTAACCTTGGCGGATTCTTGGCTCCGCTTGTAGTAGGATCAGTTGCAACGAGTAACGGATCAAACAACTTCCATCTTGGCTTCAGCTTAGCAGCAATTGGTATGTTAATTGGTTTGATTGTTTTCGTCGTTACGAAGAAGAAAAATCTTGGACTTGCTGGTACGGTTGTAAATAACCGGCTTGCTCCACATGAGAAGAAAAAGATCTTTACTACAATAGCAGTAGGTTTTGTAGTCATTGCTATTCTTGTTCTTATTGGTATTCAGACAGGAATTCTTACATTCCCGGTATTTGTAAATATTATTGCATTCCTCGGAATACTGATTCCGGTTAGTTACTTTATTGTTATGTACCGCAGTCCAAAAACAACTGCTGTCGAGCGCTCTAATCTAGTGGCTTACATTCCATTGTTCATTGCAGCTGTTATGTTCTGGGCAATCCAAGAGCAAGGTTCCACGATTCTTGCCAGCTATGCAGATACGAGAACACAACTGGAAATCTTCGGGCTCAAACTTAAGCCGGCTTTCTTCCAGTCCCTAAATCCACTATTCGTTATCTTGCTTGCACCTGTTTTTGCTGGACTTTGGGTGAAACTTGGCAATCGTCAGCCATCTGTTCCTAGAAAGTTTGCATTCGGTTTGCTGTTCGCAGGTCTATCTTTCTTGGTTATTCTTCTGCCTTCTTACTTCGGAGGAGAAAACAGCCTGGTAAGCCCTCTCTGGCTAGTACTGAGTTACTTCATTGTCGTGCTTGGTGAGCTTTGCTTGTCGCCGGTTGGTCTATCTGCAACTACAAAACTTGCACCTGCAGCGTTCTCAGCTCAAACGATGAGTTTGTGGTTCTTAACCAACGCAGCTGCTCAAGCAATCAATGCTCTAATTGCACCTCTGTATTCCGAAGAAACAGAGATGATTTATTTCGGAGTGATTGGCGGAACGTCGATCGTCCTTGGTATCATCCTGTTTATCATTGCACCAAAAATTCAATCCTACATGAAGGGGATTAAATAAAATAGAACGTAAAAACCTCTGTATCCTTGATGAATCTTTCGTTCATCTTGGATACAGAGGTTTTTTTATTATGCCTATCTAGAACTAAATTCCCTGCTATAGCAGCTTGATCTCAATTAAGATGTTACTTTCTCTATACTGCCGCCTTGGTCTTTACGAATTTGCTTACTCCGAAGCTGGCCGCAAGCTGCATCGATATCGGCACCATGTTCAAGTCTCACACTTACGCTGATATTCTGCTTTTTCAGCACATCATAGAAGGCAGTAATGGAGTCTTTCTCACTCCGCTGATACTGACTATGCTCATCTACCGGATTATATGGGATCAGGTTGACGATCGCTAAATTCCGGCGATTTTTCAGCAGTTCTGCAAGCTCAAGTGCATGTTCAGGCTGGTCATTAACTCCTTGCAGGAGAATATATTCAATCGTAATCCGCCGATTTGTAGTATCCCAGTAATATTCAATGGCTTCCATGAGCTTCTCAATCGGAATCGCTTTATTAATCTTCATAATCCGTGTGCGAAGCTCATTATTCGGTGCATGCAGTGATACAGCAAGATTAACGTTCAGGTCCGAATCGGCAAATTCTTTAATTTTATCCGCTAGTCCGCTAGTCGAAACCGTGATATGTCTTGCCCCAATAGCCAGTCCCTTATGATCCTTCACCACACGGATAAAGTCAGATATATTGTCATAGTTATCAAAAGGCTCGCCGATACCCATCACCACGATATGACTCACCCGCTCCCCCTTACCCGCCTGGTCAAGATGGAACTGAACTTTCATAATCTGCTCTACGATCTCTCCGGCAGAAAGGTCACGGCTTTTCATAAGCAGACCACTCGCACAGAAGCTGCAGCCAATATTACACCCTACCTGCGTTGTTACACAAACAGAAAGTCCAAATTTATGGCGCATCAGCACCGTCTCAATAAGATTACCGTCTTCCAGACGAAATAGGAACTTGATCGTTCCGTCTGCCGATTCCTGCCTTGTATGTTCCGTTAATGTCTCTATTACAAAATGCTCGGATAACAGCTGAACACAGCTCTTGTTCACTTCCGTCATCTCCGCGAAATCCTTCACACGTCTCCGGTACAGCCACTCCCATACATGGGATGCCCGAGATTTCTTATGGCCGTGTTCTTCCAGCCAAACTCCCATATGTTCTTGAGTTAATCCATAAATGGATGGTTTCTTCATGACAAAACGGCCCTCTTTTCAAAACTTTAAAATAAAATCTATTCAAACCTTTGCGTCTCATATACAAAAATACGTTACCTATCTTCCTGAGTCCGTTTATTATTGTCCCAAACTTTTCAGGTTTAAACAAGGTCTAATCACGAATACCACGGACGAAATAGCAAAAGAAGCGCTGAACTAATGACTTGCTCGATAGGCAGAAGGGGAAGTTCCCATCATCTTCTTAAACTTGCGGCTAAAATAAAACTCATCCGGATATCCAACAAGATGTGCAATCTCCCTCAGCTTCAGCTCAGGGTCCATCATGAGTCGTTTGGCGTGCTCCATTCGGACGGTGGCTATGTATTCTGTTACACTGACTGCGTAGTGCTTTTTGAACAGCTCGCTGTAGTATTTCAAACTTAGTCCTGCCATCCGGCAAAGTTTGTCTAGCGGCAAGTTTTCTGTGTAATGCTGATCAATGTAATCTTTGGTGGACTGTAATGCAGAGTCAGTGTCTGCCCTAGCCTGGTCACTGCTTTTCGCAATCCAGTATAAAGCCTCCTGAAAAAGAAGCTGACTGCGATATCTCCCAAGTCCTTCCCCGCTGTGCCAGTGACCATAAATCGAATTACATATACCGGTAAACCAGTTGACCTCATGATTCGATAGATCCAGTAAGTGTCCCACAGGCGGTATCTCTGTTATAAGCAGAGGCTGCTTCGGGTCAACTTGTTGATATACATCATAGCCAATTATGGTAAGGTTCACTTTGTCGCTTCCCTTACAATCCATCATCAGCTTCTCCTCATTCATACACGAATAGATGCAGGTACCATCAACGGGAAGAGAACAATCCCTCCCTGTTAAGCATCCCTGTCCCTCAGCAACCATCAGCAGATGAGAAGAATGATGATTCAGATCAGAAGTATTCCACTTGTTACTTACACTTACTTTAAGAACTTCTTTCAGATTAACAACCGAGCAATCTAAGAGTTGCTTGCTTTGTACCTTACCCGCTGTTGAGGTTGTCATCTCAGCCATGAAACATAATCACCACCCTATTGTTGATAATGATTATCAATATCATAAAACAGATTTTATCATACTTTTCTGTTTAGCAGTGATTTAATTCTCACTTTTATAAAATTAACATTCTCCTGATCTATCGGTAAAAAAGCGAAGAACCCCCGAACATAACCGGGGGCTTAAGCTTATTTATCCGCAAAGATGAGTGTTGTTTTTGAGTTATTTATATAGCTCACTTTCGTTCCCAGCTGTTCAGATACAAAACGGAGGGGAATACAGGTCACTCCGCCTTTTAACAACAGCGGAGCATCATTGATTGTAGTCTTGCCATTTACCTTCACTTGTCTATTGTAGGCAGTCCACTGGATGGACATATCATTTTTCTGAATGGTGACCTCTTTCTTCTTTTGATCCCATGTAACATCGGCTCCAAGCTGCTCAGATATAAAACGAAGAGGCACATAAGTACGTCCTTTTTCAAGAAAAGGAGCAACTTGAAGTGAATAAGGTTCATCACCCATATAGGCTGTTTTTGACCCTTCCTGAAGTCGCTGGTATCTCCCCTGTGGAGTCACATCTTCCGGGTTCCCTCCAAGCTCAGTGAACAAACTCCACGTATCCAATCCATAAGTTAGATCAAGATAATTATCTTTTAGATTCAGCCCATAATAAGAAGGTTCTCCTGAGGATTCTTGGCGTATATAGGTAAACTGTTGATTCTGGATCGGCAACAAGTCCCAAACTAGATTACTGGATAGATTTAAACTCTGTATATGGCTCAAATGCTGTAAAGGTTCAAGATTAAAAATTAGATTCTTGGACACATCGATATTCGTTAGTAATTTTAAATTCTCCAGTGGTTCTAGGCTAGTTATCTGATTATCAGAAGCGTTTAGATCTGTAAGTTGCTGTAGATCTTGAATAGGAGTAAGACTGTTCAGCTGTAAGCCTGACAGATCTAGAATCTCAAGATTCACAAGATGACTCATATTTTGCAGCTCGTCTATATTGGACAAAGGATTATGTGCAAGCTTCAGACTGACAAGGGATCTAGGTAATTCATTTATGTAGGTTGCATCTGTTATCTGGTTTTGATTAAGATCGAGAGTTTGCAAATTTTCAAGCTTGGTAAGAATGGATATATCTTTAATTAGGTTAGCGGAAGCCAGCAGTTCCTTTAATGATGTCATGTTTACTAAAGGTTCTAGACTTTCAATTTTGTTAAAATTGATGTCTAGCGCACGTAAGGATGCTGCTCCTGACAGACCATCTAAACTTGTGATCTGGTTCCCTCCAGCATAAAGAGTATGCAACCTTGGAAAGTTACGTGTCACACCGAGTGATGTAATGGCATTATTGCTTACAATAAGTCGTTCCATCTGTGTGTTTTTCTCAAGCGGCTCTATGGAACTGACATAGTTATTCGTAACATTGATTTCCCGCAGGGTTGTTAACTCTTTGAGCGGTGACAAATCCTCGACCTGGTTATATGGAATTTGCAGATGTGTGAGGTGAACCGCATGTTCCAGCCCGGAAAGACTTCGAATTCCCGCAGAAGGAAGGTCAATCACCGTTAATTTCTCCAAATCACTTACCGTGAGTTCATCATCTTGTGCTTTATTTAGGATCATCTTGAGACCATTGTCCAAGTAAGGGTCTGTTACTAGACCTTGCCCAGCAGCATACAGATATGCGCCCTGTCCTCCCCAGCCCATCGTAATTAAAAACGCAAGTACAATGGTTATTACTCTCTTCATTCCCCATATCCTCCCCTTTATAACTGTACTTTCTACTCTTATACGTATTCCAATTCCTATATAGGAGACTAATATCCTTATCTTTAAGCCATAATCTAATAATAATGACGAATAGATGGGCAGCTATGTTACAAGCATCCCTCTACCCTTTACCCAGATCGAGATGAAAGGAATACATTATGAGAAAAATATTCAATAAATTTCTATATATATGTCCTGTTTCCCTTCTATTAGCCCTGTTGCTTCTTCCTGTAGTAAGCACTTTATTTCATGAGCCTGCCCAGGCGATTCCTTCTTCTACTGCTGCAGACCCCGGGCAAAAAGGTGAAATACCTGCTGTTAAACAATTTCATCTCTATGCTACAGACGGCACTCTTGCACTGCCGGACGGTACTTCCGTTTATGTATGGGGTTATAGTGAGAAAAATGAAAAAGGATCGGCAACTTATCCTGCCCCTGCCTTGACTGTTAACGAAGGTGATCAAGTAGAAGTTACTCTTACTAATATCGGCACTGCCAAGAAAGGAATAAAGAGGGTAGGCCATACCATTCATTTTCATGGGCTAGATACGGATCAGGCGAATGATGGTGTTCCTCATACCTCAAAAGATTTGCTCGTAGGGGAAAGCTTCTCCTATCAATTTCAGGCTACACATGCGGGGACTTATTTCTATCATTGTCATGTCGATACGGTAGAACACTTGCAGATGGGGATGACAGGTGCATTTATTGTACAAGCAAAAGATGGAGCAAATGCAGCTTGGACGAGCGGTCCTGGCTTTACTAAAGAATATACTTTTATGCTGAACGAGATTGACCCTGTGTGGCACAAAGCCGTGGAAGAAGGTAAGAAATATGATCGAACCACCTTCCATCCCACCTATTTCACCATCAATGGGAAGGCCTATCCTGATACAGAGAAAGACCCAGCAACCATGATAGATGGAAAACTCGGAGACAAGGTGCTCGTACGCCTCATTAATACAGGGTATCAAGCTCACGCTATGCATCTGCATGGATTTCATTTTGAAGTGATTGCTTCCGATGGAAGACCGCTGACTTCACCGCTGATCAAAGACACCGTTAATGTTGGGCCTGGAGAACGATACGATCTGCTTATTACCTTCGATCAAGATGGCTCCTATCCTTTCCATAGTCATAACATTACCGACAATACCAACAATGGCATTTACCCTGGCGGGATGCATACGATGGTCCAGGTCACTAAGGATGGAAAAACACCGCAAGGCACAAACCATCATCAGCATACAGCTACCCTTCCTGAAGAAATTAGAGAGGGAACTATCGTTGTTATCAGCGATATGCGTTACTCCATTCCCGAACTCAAAGTAAAGCAAGGGACCACTGTCACTTGGATTAACAACGATCCTATGTTTCACACCGTAACTTCAATAGATGATCAATTTGATTCTCGTCATATTGAACCTGGCAAGCAGTACTCCTATACTTTTCAGGAAAAAGGGAGCTTTCCCTACTACTGTGCCACGCATCCTAGTATGGAAGCAAGTGTTATTGTGGAATAACAAAGAATCGCCTGCCCATCAACATGTGGGAGCAGGCGATTGTTCTACTTGCTTACTTATTTTATTTATTTGCCTTCTGTTTCGAATGCATCTGGCTCATCATCACGAATCGCCTTATCTTCTTCATTCTCGTTCGGATCTGTATTATTCAACCATTTTACCATCGAAATCCCTCTTTTCAAAGATAGATTTTTAGTAACTTATCTTCTTTATATATAACCTCATATTCCGTTTTCTTAAACATACGAACCAGCTGCTCTCCTTCTTACATATCGGTAAAATCACATAGCTCTCTTTTAAGGAAGAGGCTTTTTCGGTTACACTTGCCCTAGGAGATCTAACTTGTCAGAAAGCGCGGTGACACTCTTTGTTTACAATTATGCTTATTGAAGATGATGCGACCCTTTTTAATGAAATCAAGGAACGGCTTGCTCAGTGGTCATATAACGTATATGGGGTACAGGCTTTTGATCAGGTATTTCAAGAGTTTACAGCAATAAAACCAGACCTTGTCATCATTGATATCCAGCTTCCGAAATTCGATGGTTTTCACTGGTGCCGGATTATCCGGTCACACTCAAATGTGCCGATTATCTTTCTCTCATCTAGGGATCACCCAACCGATATGGTTATGTCCATGCAGCTGGGAGCCGACGATTTTGTACAGAAACCTTTTCACTTTGATGTTCTCATTGCCAAAATACAGGCTACCCTTAGACGGGTTTATAATTATAATACCGAGCGCATTGAACTCCGGACCTGGCGCGGAGCCACCATTGAGTACGTCAAAAATACAATCTCTAATGAGCAAGGATCGATCGACCTTACTAAAAATGAAATGTTCATTCTCAAAATTTTAACCGAGCATAAAAACCAGATTGTCAGCAGAGAAAAACTCATCCAAAACTTATGGGATCATGAACACTTTGTCAGCGATAATACCCTGACGGTAAATGTGAATCGGTTGCGTAAGAAACTTGAAACGATTGGCCTCCATATCTATATTGAGACAAAAGTGGGACAAGGTTATATCGCTACGGAAGAGGTCAGCGTATGATCTGGACCTTTCTTAAAGAACGCAGAACTTGGCTTCTTCTTTTATTGTCTATACAGCTAATTATTCTGTTTATTTCCTATATTGATAACACAATTCCGTTTATGTCGATGCTGTACATTGTTCTTCTTCTCACTCTTCTGTGCACCTGCTTTGTGGTGCTGCGGTACACGAAAGAGACGAAATTCTATGCAAATATGGAAAATCGGGATCACACCTATGATCTAGCTGACCTACGTAGTGCGGACAGTCCCTTTGAGCAGATTGTTCTGGACGCTGTCACTTTACAGACCGAACGTTACAAAAGCGAAACTTCGCATCATTATATGCTCCTTGAACAGGAAAAGGACGAGCTGCTGTCCTGGATCCATGAAGTAAAAACACCCCTGACAGCGATGCAGCTGATGATCGACCGGCTTCCCGATGAGACCCTGCAAAGACAACTGATGTATGAGTGGCTGCGAATTCATCACCTTCTCGATCAGCAGCTGCACCAGAAACGGATTCCTTTTATTCAAAATGATCTCTATATTGAAGTTTCTGAACTGGAGCCTATCATCTACCAAGAAATTCGGGCCTTGAAATCCTGGTGTATTCAAAAAGGAATCGGGTTTGACGTTTCCCTTACGGAAACGAAGGTACTGACTGACGCCAAGTGGCTTGGCTTTATCCTCAGACAACTGATTACCAATGCAGTAAAATACAGTCCATCCTCTGATATTCTGATTGAGAGTTCACGCCTAGATGATCATGTTATACTCACAATCCAAGATGCAGGCAGAGGGATTGATCCAAAAGATCTACCTCGTATTTATGAGCGAGGATTTACTTCCACAACGCATCATGATGACAGTGCCTCTACGGGTATGGGCTTATATTTGGCAAAACAAGTAGCCGAATCCCTGCATATTCGTATGAACGTGTCTTCTGTACTTGGGGAAGGTACGACCTTTACTTTGACTTTCCCGGGCAAAAATGAATTTATTCGTATTACGGGCATGTGACAACATCGTCACATGCTTTTGTATATTGTTCGTTAAATCGAAGGAAAGCCGGCACTGCTTTTATTATGATAGGTACATAACAAAGGAGTGAGTGAATTGATTATACTTGAAGCGAGTAAAATTCATAAAACATACGGGAATAAATTTAACAAACAAGAAGTCCTAAAAGGCATTGATCTTCGAGTCAATAAAGGGGAATTCGTAAGCATTATGGGGGCTTCGGGTTCGGGTAAAACAACCCTGCTGAACGTCCTTTCTTCCATTGACCGGGTAAGCCAAGGAACGATTCAGATTGAGGGAAAAGAATTTACAGCGATGAAGGAAAAACAATTGGCAGAATTCCGCAAAAATCATCTGGGCTTTATTTTTCAGGAATACAACTTGCTCGACACACTGACAGTGCGTGAAAATGTGCTGCTGCCGCTGTCCATCAAGAATGTATCCAAAAAAGAAGCGAATGAAAAGTTTCAGAATATTGCTTCTGAGCTTGGAATCTATGAGCTGAAGGATAAATATCCGAGCGAAATTTCAGGCGGTCAAAAGCAGCGCACCTCTGCCGCCAGAGCCTTTATTCATGATCCGAGTATTATTTTTGCTGATGAACCAACGGGCGCTCTCGATTCCAAATCCGCTTCGGATCTGCTCAATAAACTGAGCGACATGAATGAGAAACACCAAGCGACAATTATTATGGTAACTCATGATCCCGTAGCAGCCAGTTACTGCAGCCGAGTCGTTTTTATCAAGGACGGTCAGATTTATACTCAGCTTAATAAAGGGGAAGAATCAAGACAATCCTTCTTTAATGACATTATTAAAACCCAAGGCGTGCTGGGCGGTGTTCAAGAGTGAACCTTAACTACTTGATCTTTCGCAACTTAAAGAAAAACATTAAAAATTATTATTTATATGTCTTCGCTCTTATTTTTAGCGTAGCCCTATACTTCTCGTTTGTTACGCTTCAGTACGATCCTGCAATGGATGAAGCAGCCGGGTCAGTAAAAGGAGGCGCTGCGATCGGTGCTGCCTCTGTCCTGCTGGTCGCTATTGTTGCTATATTCTTGCTTTATGCAAATACGATCTTTATTAAACGGCGCAGTAAAGAAATCGGATTATTTCAGCTGATTGGTCTCACGAAAGGAAGGATATTTCAAATCCTCAGTGCTGAAAATCTCATTCTTTATTTTGGCTCCATGGTCGTAGGTATTGCGTCTGGATTTGCGGTTTCCCGCTTGGTGCTGATGATTCTGTTCAAAATCCTCCAAGTAGATGAAATTGCAAAACTGCGTTTTTCAACAGAGGCACTTTTCCAAACGATCATTGTATTTGCAGCGATCTATCTGCTTATCATGATCATGAACTACCTGTTTATTAAGCGCCAGAGTATTCTCTCGCTATTTCGTGTTACTTCTTCTACACAGCAGCGTGTACAGAAGATGTCCGTATGGGAGATCATTATGGGACTGCTCGGCTTAGCTCTTGGTTATTATGTATCCTCCCAGCTCTTCGGAGGTAAATTTACCGAGATGAATCAGCTTATGATGGCAATGCTATTTATTCTGGCTAGTGTCATTATTGGAACCTATTTGTTCTACAAAGGATCCGTGAGCTTTATTTTTAATCTGATTCGTAAAAATCGGAAAGGTTACTTGTCGATAAGTGAAGTCCTTTCTCTGTCATCCATTATGTTCCGGATGAAGTCCAATGCGCTTCTTCTAACAATTATCACAACGGTATCAGCACTGGCGATAGGTTTGTTGTCACTCAGTTATATCTCATATTATTCAGCAGACTCAACAGCTAAGAACAGTGTTCCAAATGACTTTTCATTTGCTACAGCAGAGACGAAGAATAGTTTCCTAGCAGAGCTTACGAACAAGCAAATTGCGTATAAAGAAACGTTTAGAGAACCGGTTATGCTTAAATTCGACATTTCTCAAATTCTGATTAGTGACAACATGATTTCTAGAGATATGAACGATAACTTTATCATTCCCGTGATTTCAGAAAAACAAGCTGGCAGTGCAGATGTGAAACCGGGGGAAGTACGATTTGCAGATTATACAGGAGCGATCAGCTCATTTTTGCCGCTGAAAGATCAAGGAGAAGTAACACTTCTTGGACCGACAAAATCACAGACACTGCAGCTTACCGGCATGGATGAAGAGACTCTTCTCACCTTCTTTTACAGTGGCGGATTGCCTGTTGCCGTCGTTGATGATACCGTCTATGAAGATTTCCGCAGCGAATATTCTCAGGAAGAATATAGATCCGCTTACTATGGAATCGACATCACGGATCGATCTGAAGTTTCCGCTGCAAATGAAATTTTCCATGAACAAGGCTTGGATTTTCCAAATTTCTCTCAGCTGGATATGAAGCTGTCACAGATCGAAAGTATGGGGCTGATCATGTTTATTGTCGGATTCTTGGGACTTACATTCCTAATCACTTCTGGATGTATCCTATACTTTAAACAAATGGACGAAAGTGAGGAAGAACGACCAAACTATACGATTTTACGGAAACTTGGGTTCACTCAAGGGAATCTGCTTCGCGGTATTCAGTATAAGCAGCTATTTAACTTTGGGATCCCGCTGATGGTCGGACTGTGTCACAGCTATTTTGCCGTAAAATCAGGCTGGTTCTTCTTCGGAACAGAAATGCTCGCACCCATGATTCTGGTTATGGTGGTGTACACCGTTCTTTATTCCATCTTTGGTATTCTGTCGGTACTGTATTATAAAAAAGTAATTAAGGAGTCACTATAGTAAGTCTTTAACCATTTAGCCCTTCTGCATTCATACACTTCAAAAAAAGCCGCAAACCCTGTTATTCATGGGTTTGCGGCCTTCTGTATTTTAATCTAATTTAGCACTTTTAACGTATGATCCTTCGCTTCTGCCTTCTCTTTTCTGCCCACCAGCACATAGTAGACATAGAGAGAAACGGCAAGCATTCCTGCCATCACCATGTACATTCCTCTATATCCAATGAGCGGAGTCAGAAACCCGAGTAAGAACGGACCTACACCAATTCCGAGGTCTAAGAAAATATAGAATGTAGAAGTAGCGAGCCCCATACGGTGTACAGGAGATTTTTTTACGGCATATGCCTGTGCACTTGCCTGTGTTGTACCATATCCAAGACCTACAAATACCGCAGACAGTAAGAGGATGAGGCCTGACTCAACCTGACTTAACAGGATCATGGCAATAATAAAACAGATAATCGCCGGATACATTACAAAATTTACACCATGCTTATCAAACCATCTGCCTGTGAACGGTCTTGTCAGAATCACAACAAGGGCATATACGATGAAGAAGAAACTGACGACTTCTGTTAAGTTGATCTGTCCAGCATACAGCTTGAGGTAAGAAAGAATGCTAGAATAGGCAAGCCCAATAAATAGAATTGTGATTGAAATGGGAATTGCTTTTGGCTCAAAATAATTTGAAATCTTAAAGCCTTTCATTTCACTCTTTTGTTCCGCAGTCAGCGTAAATTTAGGTACGTTCAAAAATAAGCCGGCAAGCAGTGAAAATACAGCAAGGACAGCACATAATACAAAGTTCCCTGTGACTGAGCTGTTGTTACTGATCAATACACCGAGGAAGGGTCCGATCGCAGAGGCAACAATAATACTTACCCCGTAGTAGCCTGTCCCTTCTCCTCTTCTGCTGTGCGGTATAAGACTAGCCGAGATGGTACCTGTGGCTGTCGAAGCCAAAGCAAACGCTAAACCATGAAAGAACCGAATCACGAGCAAGGTAGTTATGCTGCTGATAAAGAAGTAGCAAAAGCTTATAATTGCAAAGAAGATAAGTCCTGTAAATAACATACGTCTACGGCCTACATTCTCCATCAATCTTCCAGCTGCAATTCGACCAATAAGAGCGCCGATAACAAAAATACTGGATCCTAACGCTGCGATGCCATCACTGACATGAAATTCATCAATAGCATAGGAAGGAATAATGACGACAAGTAAATAAAAACATAAAAACAATAAGAAGTTCACACCAAAAACGATTAGGAAGTCTTTCGTCCATAATCGTTCTTCCGTATCTGCAGTTTCCAACTCCATCACCTTTTTTCAATAATTTTGTTTCGGACTTGATCCATCACCTGAATGACCAGATTTTGTTCCTCGGGTGAGATACCCTCCATAATACTCTTCTCATACTCATCCAGCAGAAGACGGATTTGTACCGCTATTTCCTTGCCCTTCTCCGATAGCTGAATCCTTTTCTCACGTTTATCACTAACTGGAATTTGCTCCACATATCCAAGGCGAAGAAGCGTCATTACCGTTCTTGTAATCGTTGGTTTCTCCACATATAAATGTTTGGATAGTTCCACGAGCGAAAAACTAGACTGGTACATATCAAGGTAATACAAGATAGACCACTGGGCGTTGTGAAGCTCATAATTCGCAAGAATACGATTCAGCTCACTAACAAAGGGACGATACAGCAAAAAGTATTTATGAAAAAAAGTTCTATGGTCCTCCATTTTAAACCTCCGAAATTTAGTTACTCTAGGTAACTACTTTCTAAAGTATAGTGAACATTTTTACATATGTAAAGTTTTTTCTGAAAATTCTTGTAACAACCTCGTTTTTTTCAGGACATTTCATTAAATGTTCTATTTGTAAAGACGCCGCCCAGCTCGTGAGTTAAGACGAAAAAAGCAACCTCCCTCTGGCTCTATTACCAGGGGTGATTGCTTTTTGTTCTACCAATGACAGATTAATACGTTTTTTTGAAAATCAAATGATCAAGTGACCAGCGTGACGTTTCAGCAAATACAAGATATAGAGCAATGAGCATGAACGAGAGATCAAGCTCATATCCGTTAAGCAGCCCCATAGAGAGCTTAGCAGTTAGTACTGCTCCAATCAGAATAACCAACAAAATTGCGGACACATACCGAGTGAACAAGCCAAGGATCAGCAGAATTCCTCCAATAAGTTCGACAGGTCCTACGATATAAGCCAAAAATCCAGGAATATTAATACTTTCAAACCATCCCGATATATTACCAAGCCCCGTGTTAAACTTGTCCATCCCATGTACAAGGAATAAAATACCGAACACAACCCTCATAATGGTAGTAACTATATTCATTTTCATCATGCTTCCCCCTAAATATGTCCCGATTTATTAGTAATACAGAACTTTTATTTATATATAAAATTACAGGGTACTTGTGCTATTGTCAACAAAAATATAGTTGATATATATTTTATATTCGTATTTCTAATATTTTAGACTGCTTAATGATCCCAAAACTGTACGATCCTCCCCACAAAGTGATAAACTATAAAGAATGATAAGGTTGGAATGAAAGGATGAATAACCCTTGGATATTGGCTCTACCATTCGTTCTATACGTAAACGCAAAAATATTACCATTGCTCAAATATGTGAAATGACAGGATTATCTCAAGGTTTTATGAGTCAGGTGGAGACGAATAAGACATCACCCTCTATCGCTACACTTGAACATATTGCTGATGCACTGGAAGTTCCTTTGGCCTATTTACTTCTCAAAAAAGAAGAACGGATGCAGATCATTCGCAAGGAAGAGCGGAAGCAGACCTCAAGTCGCCCCGATCAACTGAAAGTATCTCATCTAGCCACCACGAAGCATGTTCGAATGATGATTGTTGAAATGCCGCCTGGCTCTTCTACCGGAGAGGAGCCACACGCTCATGAAGGAGAAGAAGTTCATCTTGTCATGAAGGGGAAAATCTTAGCTGAACAAGGGGAAGAAGGAGTAGTACTAACCGAAGGCGATTCTTTTAGCTGGAACGCCTGTACTCCGCACAAAGTAAAGAATATCGGTGAGGAAACAGCAATCATCATGATCTCGGTATATACTGACGAACCAAAAGATCGGACTACGCTATAGCAGCCATACAATACAAGAGTGAAGCGACACAATACAAAAAAAGCCTGCACTGACATGGGTCAGAGCAGGCTTTGCTATTATCTATTCAGCCCCTGTGCTGAGATGAGCAGCTGGGCTATGCTTTATTTTTCCTAAATGCAAAAGGGAGTCTTTCATCTCTTGTCCGTCTTTCATTTGCTTGCTGCAAAGCAAACTGCACTCACGGAAAGCGGCATGCTGACAGCCATAGCATGTAACATACTGAATGCTGGTTAAAGCTTCATTAATCGCCTCTCCCGTATGCTCATAAAAATGAGATTCCCCGATCTTCTGATATAATCCTGTCCGCTGTAATAAGGATAACGGCTGTGACTGGATACCCGAAATGAGCAGCTTGCCTCCTGCAGAATGCACTTTTTCGACAAGTGTTTCTAACATGAGTTCAGCCGTTGTATCCATAAAAGGAACTTTCCCCATCCGAAGCAAAATCACTTTATTCTTTTCTGCAGCGGATAAAGGAATCGTGTCATCAAACCGGTAAGCTGCACCAAAAAATAACGGCCCTTCCATTGTGTAAATGCCAATTTGCGGGCAATCATGATGTTCGCTCACCATATGAGGCTTTACTTTGACAGTCTCTGGATCAGGCAGCACTTTAGATACGTTATGGGTATCGCCCATTTGCTTCACAAACAAAATGGCGGCGAGCACAAGACCTACCTCAACCGCAAGCGTCAAATCCGTAAACACGGTAAGCAAAAAGGTAATGACAAGCACGATTGAATCTCCCGTCTTTGTCTTGAACAAACGAGCAAACTCTTTTCGCTCACTCATATTCCACGCAACCACCATCAAAACAGGCGCCATAGCTGCTAGAGGGATGTTTGAAGCGTAAGGTGCAAACAGTAAAAGGATTAAAAATACAACAATCCCGTGAATGATCCCTGACATCGGGGATACGGCACCGCTCTTAATATTGGTAGCTGTTCTTGCTATCGCACCTGTTGCGGCGATTCCTCCAAACATCGGGGCAGCAATATTGGCAATCCCTTGGCCAATGAGTTCTCTATTACTGTTATGCTTATCTCCAGTCATTCCATCTGCAACGACCGCAGAGAGCAAGGACTCAATTGCTCCGAGCATCGCAATTACAAAGGCGGGCTGTATAAGCTGTGTTACTCGTTCCCAAGTGATATGAGGAAACTGAAACTTAGGAAGTTCACTCGGAATAGCCCCATACGCAGAACCAATGGTAGATACTTCGCCTTTAAAGAACAGACTTGCTACCACAGTTGCCAGCACTAGACCCACTAGGGATCCAGGCACTTTAGGAGCATATTTTTTCAGTACTAAAATAGCCACCAAAGAGACGACAGCTGTGATGATACTATATATATTTATAGCCGAGATGTGAGCGCCAATCTCTTTCATATTGTCAATAAAAGCTTCATGACGTTCCATCCCGGTAAGACCAAGAAAATTCCCAATCTGACCTGTAAAAATAATAACCGCAATCCCGGCTGTGAACCCAATGGTAACCGGTCTTGGAATAAACTTAATGAGTACTCCAAGCTTAAATACTCCCATCAGTACCAACAACACACCCGCCATCATCCCTGCAATGAGCAGGTTTTCATATCCATACTGCATCCCAATTGCAAAAAGAATCGGGATAAAGGCGCCCGTCGGGCCGCCAATCTGAAACTTTGACCCTCCAAACAAGGAGATCAGAATCCCGGCAATAATCGTCGTATAAATCCCGTACTCCGGTTTCACACCGGACGCAATAGCAAAAGCCATCCCTAGAGGAATGGCAATAATTCCAACGATTGTACCTGACACGATATCCTTACGCAAAGAAGCCATATTATAGCCTTTGAATCGGCCCCATCCTGTCATATACGATAACCTTCTTTTCTTTAGATATTTGATTATTTGAATATACGAAGTATAATACGATGCCATGCCAAAAAAATCAACGTCAAAAATCACAACACGCTCACTTTCGCATCTTGTTAATTTTTACGCATATCTTCAAGCATGGAAATCGCACTGACTAATTGTTTATCGAAAATTTGTTTGGCTACAGCCAGCAATTCCTTAATAAGAGGATCTCGAAGGGAATAGATAACGGAAGTTCCTTCTTTTACACTAGACACCACATTTTTAGAGCGAAGTACGGCAAGCTGCTGAGAAACGGCAGAACCTTCGGATCCAAGAATCGTCTGAATCTCGTTAACTGTTTTTTCTCCTTCGCTGAGCACTTCAAGTATTCGGATACGCATAGGATGAGCCAGCGCCTTGAAAAATTCAGCTTTAAATTGTTGGACTTCATTATTCATAGGTAGTTAACTCCTTGGATTGTTCCTGAAAATATATTGTTATCATAGCACAGGACCTGCTGTGCTGAAACCTCTAGTCAAAAGTTGACTATTCAATGACCTCATCTGCTGGGTAATGGATAAAAGATACTGAATTATAAATAACCTTACAATAGAGGAGACCATGGATTATGAAGCAAGCCATGATTATTATCAATCCTTCTTCCGGGAAAGAAGAGGCGATGGAGTACGTCCGCCAAGTGGAAGATATCTTGCGTAACAAGGGATATGAAGTCCGTGTAAGTGAGACTGCTAAACCACTCGATGCAACCAAATTCTGTCTACAGGCCTGCAAGGAATATTATGATCTTGTAGTCTCTATAGGTGGAGACGGTACCCTTCATGAAACGATTAACGGACTCATAGATCAAGAACACCGCCCTACACTGGGTGTAGTCCCTCTCGGTACAATTAATGATTTCGCCCGTGCGCTGAACATTCCCCTTAATCCGGAAAAGGCTATTCAGACCCTCACATCGTCGATCGTCAAAACCGTCGATATTGGCAAAATGAATGACCGCTTGTTCGCCAATGTCGTTGCGGTAGGTTCTTTAGCAGAATCATTATCTTCCGTATCTTCTGAAGAAAAGACGAAGCTTGGTGCTTTTGCCTATTTAAAAGAAGGATTCAAAGAATTAATAAAAACTTCATCACACCCTCTTACCATTATGCATGATGGAGAGACATGGACCGGTGAGTCGCCTTTATTTGTAGTTGCACTCACGAATTCCGTAGGCGGCTTTGAAAAAATGGTACCTGAGGCATCTGTTGATGATGGTCTGCTCCACTGTTTTATCATAAAAGATATTAACGTATTTAACACGATTACCGTAGGTACATCTTTGTTATTTGGAAGCCTGAAAGAACATAAGGATGTCGTCTATTTTCCTGCCAAGCAGGTTCATGTAACTTCATCAGAGCAGCTCCACACCAACGTCGATGGCGAGGATGGACCTCCTCTGCCGCTCGAACTCCGTATCCTGCCTTCTCATATTCAGGTTATAGTGCCGGAAGAGTAAACAGCAACGAATTACAAAAAACGACAAATTAAAAAAAACCTCGAAGTCTCCTTTGTAGAGAAATCGAGGTTTAACATTATTACAAAAGCTTAGATGCCGCCAGCGGCTTCCCATTTTGTAATTTCTTCACGGACGATAGGAGCAACTTTGGTACCTAGCAGTTCGATCGCCCGCATTACGTCCGCGTGCGGCATCGTACCGAGAGGAATATGCAGCATAAACCGGGTGATGCCCACATTTTTGCGTAGATAAATGATCTTCTCTGCCACTGTCTGCGGATCACCTACATATAGTGCTCCTTCGAGACTACGAGCCGCATCATAACTGGAACGAGTATAAGAAGGCCAGCCACGTTCCTTGCCAATCACGTTCATGCTCTGCTGCGTCGGCAGGAAGAAGGTATCTACTGCAGACTCTAAATCATCGCCTACAAAACCATGAGAATGAGAAGCAACCGGCAGCTTGGAAGCATCATGACCGGCATGGGCAGCTGCTTTCTTATATAACTGAACGAGCGGCGCAAACTGAGTCGGTCTGCCCCCGATGATTGCTAGTACAAGCGGTAAACCGAGTAGACCCGCACGAATGACGGACTCCTGATTTCCACCGCTTCCAATCCATATCGGCAGCGGATCTTGCACCGGACGCGGATATACACCTAGATTGTGAATTGCCGGACGATGTGTACCGCTCCAGGTTACTTTTTCGGATTCACGTAACTTTAGTAACAAGTCTAGTTTCTCATCAAATAACGTATCATAATCGTTCAGATCATATCCAAACAAGGGGAAGGATTCAATAAAAGAACCCCGTCCTGCCATAATCTCTGCTCGGCCATTTGAAATCCCATCAAGTGTAGCAAAATCTTGAAAGACGCGTACCGGATCAGCCGAAGATAATACCGTTACCGCACTTGTTAAGCGAATTCGGCTTGTTTGAGCTGCCGCTGCAGCCAGTACCATAGCGGGACTTGAAGCTGCATAGTCTTTTCGATGATGCTCCCCTACTCCATATACATCAAGACCTACCTCATCTGCAAGCACGATCTCCTCGACTACTTCACGCAAACGCTGTGCGTGGCTCATGACTTCACCTGTGTACACATCTGGAGAAGTTTCTGCAAACGTACTAATTCCAATTTCCATCCTAACCCCTCCAATATATTTAAAATCGTAAGTAAATAACTTTATTATAATAACTATATATTGAGGGTTTTTCTTGGTTTTAGCAAGAAATTTATTTGGGGTTCATCTCTTGTCTCTGTATCATAAAAAAAGCCATTCCTCTACGGGAACGGCCTTCGTGTTGCTCTTATCTATTTTCGTTTATTACTATACCTTTTTAACAAACTCTGACTTTAATTTCATCGCTCCAAATCCATCGATCTTACAATCGATATCGTGATCTCCGTCAATCAGGCGGATATTTTTCACTTTTGTACCGATCTTGATCACAGATGAGCTTCCTTTTACTTTCAGATCCTTAATTACAGTTACCGTATCTCCATCGTTTAGCACGTTACCATTCGAATCTTTAATTACTCTTGTATCTTCATTGCTTTCCATATCAGCAGGGTTCCACTCATGGAAACACTCGGGACATACTAGCGAAGTTCCATCTTCGTACGTATATTCAGAATTACATTTCGGACAGTTAGGCAAATCAGACATCTTTTCATTCCTCAATTCATTAGATATTTGTTTGTCGTAGACAGACCTTTCGGCCCTTAGTCCGTTATATAATATCATAATTTTCAGATATTAAGAAATATGCAAATAGATTTAGTCTTGTAAACGGTAACAGTTGTGTGTCAAAATCAATAGGGAGCATAGCTTGTCTACATAAAAAGGAGGAACATGAATGAGAACGATGAAACTTGGAAGCAGTTCACTTGAAGTACCCGTTATAGCGATAGGCTGTATGCGTATAAACTCTTTAGATAAAGCGGGAGCTGAACATTTTGTTCAAACAGCTCTTGAAGAAGGAGCAAACTTCTTTGATCACGCGGATATTTACGGCGGTGGAGAATGCGAAGAAATTTTTGCAGATGCCATTCATATGAACGATGACATCCGAGAAAAGATCATCCTCCAATCCAAATGCGGCATTCGAAACGGCATGTTTGATTTTTCCAAAGAGCATATCTTGGATTCAGTTGACCGTATTTTGGCTCGTCTAAAAACCGATTATCTAGATACCTTGCTGCTTCATCGTCCAGATGCGCTTGTTGAACCAGAAGAGGTAGCAGAAGCTTTTGATCTTCTAGAGAGTTCAGGTAAAGTTCGCCACTTTGGGGTGTCCAACCAGAACCCAATGCAAATTGAACTGCTTAAGAAATATGTGAAACAGCCTTTAATTGCAAATCAGCTGCAGCTTAGTATCACGAACACAACCATGATTTCAAGCGGCATTAATGTAAATATGGAGAATGAAGCTGCGGTCAATCGAGACGGAAGTATCCTTGATTATTGCAGATTACATGATATTACTATTCAGCCATGGTCCCCATTCCAATATGGATTCTTTGAAGGGGTGTTCCTTGGAAGCGATAAATTCCCTGAACTGAATCAAGTCATTGACCAGATTGCGGAGAGATATTCGGTAAGCAATACAACGATTGCAATCGCCTGGTTACTTCGCCATCCTGCACAAATGCAGCCTGTCATTGGAACCATGAATCTGGAGCGTCTAAAAGACTGCTGCAAAGCAGCTGATATTCGTATGACTCGTGAGGAATGGTATGAAATTTACCGCGCAGCCGGGAACGTACTTCCATAGAGCAAAGTAGTTATTAAACTATTATTAATAAGCCAGCCTCTGTTCTACGGAACAGAGGCTATATTTTTAGAACTCAACCTACTACTCTTCTAATGTCTTCTAATGTCATTACCTCTGAGAAGTTCGAACTGGGGGAATAAGACAAAAGCAAGCCTGATCTGCATCAGCGGGCTGAAAGACAACCGGTTGTAAATGTCCCGCGTACCTGATGATAGTGTTCTCTGTGTCAAAGTGACGCAAAGCATCATATACAAATTTGCTGTTTAATGAAACTTGAAAATCAATGCCGGTTTTCATGGAGGTCGAGAGTTCGTCATTCATATCTCCTACTTCGGAGAGATTAGAATGAAGCTTTATTTTGTTACCGATGATGGAGAAATGAATGATATTTTCACTTGCGAGTACAGAGGCACGTTCTATCGATTGCAAAAGGCTTGCGGTATGGAGAGTCACCTCTGACCCAGTCGATTTGGGAATGAGATGTTCGGTGTGAGGATAATCTCCTTGAAGAAGAACGGATTGGAGCGTTAACTGACCAGATACGAACCTAATGTTATTGGTGTTGATTTGAATTTCTGTTGTACCTTCACCTTCCATCGTTTTCATTACTCTAAGCAGTTCTTTGATACCTTTTTTAGGTACAACTACTCGCTGACCCATATCATGCTTAACCTCTAGTACTTCTATAGTCATTGTTGCTAGTTTTATACTATCTGTTGCCGTCAAAGTCAGCTTCTTGTCCTTGTACTCAAAGAGCACACCTGTTAAGAGTGGCCGTGACAATGTATCTACTGTAGCTGCCAAGGTTTGTTTTATCGCTGATAGAAGAACTTTATTAGATACAAGGAACTTACTCTTATTGTCATCTGCATTGTACCGCAGTAAAGGTAAATATTCTGCCGATTCTCTCCCCCTTATACGAAAACGGGCTTTATTTGAAGAGATGATAAGAGTCAATTTATCGCTCGTCTTTAACGTAACATGCCCTGCGCCTAACTTCCGTATAATTTCGTATAAGTATATCGCTGGAACGATTATGCTTCCTGTCTGCTCTATAGAACAGATGTGGTCATCACGCTCTCCAGTAATAACCGTATGTTCAAGGATAAAAGTGGAGTTGCTTGCTGTAAATATAAGTCGATCCTTATTAGCCTGAATATGTAATCCTGAGTTTCCTGGCATTGTATCTTGGGATACCGCTCTCATGATAAGCCGAAGTACTTTGTACAATTCCCCTCGTTCAACTACCAGAAGCACATTCATCACCTCAGCCTCTCTAAACTATGTCTTTAAACTAAAAGTATTGTGAAATTGATTCACCTAGATGAAAAATATTGCTCCATCATCGTGCGTATCGCTTCTGATTTAGATAATTCTAATTCTTCACAATGTTTATCGAACTGCTCCCACATCTCCTCCGTTAAGGTCAGCGATACTTTTTTCGTTACACCTATACTTTTTCTTCCTGCCCCTTCACGAAGCCCGCCTTTAGTAAAAAGAAATCCTAGCTGACCTTCTTTATTAGAGACGCCTACTTTAATATTGTCATCGGTCAAACCCATCCCTCCTAAGTGTTGAATTAGGTAACTTTAATCATTTGCTATGATTTAATCATATCACCACTCTAATTTATTTACAATATTTTCAAGTCTAGTAGAGACATAAATAAAATGAGACCTCCCATTCTCACTTTCTGAGATGATATCGTAGGTCCCACCTATTTGATTAGTAACTAGTGAACAAAGCAACAACCAGAATGAGTAACCAGATCAAAAAGGTCGAGCCACATATGATGATTTCAAAAAAATGCAGTCGCATTACTTTATAATCACTCTGTTTGGCTTGGCGAACTCCGAAGAAGTCACCATGCTGAAAAATATAAATAAAACCACAATCTCCAAAAACCAATAACCGGTCATCCCTATGAAAATAACAGGATTCAGCAGACTTATTGCCAACCCAAAATCATAAATAGCAAGAAGGATAAAGAAAATAAGCAAAATTAATAATGCTCTATTTGCTATTTTTTCACCATCTGCCCATACTTTCTGGAGAAAAACTCGGTGATCCTTACCTCCCCCTGCTTTACTATTTACTCCAATCGGAGTCACCTGCCCCTGTCCAAGCAAAATGATTAGATGAGCAGCCAAAGTTAAGCTAAGTCCGAGGATAAGGCAGATGAACGCTTCTGCCGGATATGTATCATAGGTATCGTAATGCTCCACAATCCAAAGACCATCCACAACGACACAGGTGAGTCCAATGAACAAGATATAAGGAGCCGCCCTTCTCATCATGATTTTCGCCTCCTTTGCTTCTTCAAAATAAATCGTTATATATTTACATACTAGATAATATGAGACACAAAAGTTACATTTCATATCTTATATTGTATTATAAGGAAATTTTAGCATAGATATTGTTATTCTCAAGTCCACTTGCTATAACGTGATAGAATGAAGCACGTAGAATAGAAATCAAGAGAGGACGAGCACGGTGGAGCAAATGAAAGATTGGAAAAACGGCGCAGTAGGCCGCCCCTTTATTGCCTCGTTTAGCGGTGGTAAAGACAGCGTTCTAGCTCTGTATAAAGGGATGCAAACAGGCAGAGCTGTTGGGCTGATCGTCATGTTAGAAGAGGAAGGAAAACGATCGCGATCCCACGGCATGCCTCCTAAGCTTATTCAAGCTCAAGCTGACTCGATCGGACTGCCGGTATTTACGGCTGCTGCAAGCTGGGAAGGGTACGAATCCAGATTTATGGGGCTCCTTACACGAGCTAAGAATCAAGGAGCCGAAGTACTGGTCACAGGAGATTTAGATGTGCCTGCTCATGGTTGTTGGCATGAAAGGGTGTCGCAAAACGTAGGTTTAGGGCTTGGAATGCCGCTATGGGGAATGGATCATAGAGAAGCGGTGCAAGAATTTATTGACCTTGGCTTTACTACGATTGTAGTCACAGTCAATTTATCTTTAGGTATGCGGGAAGAGGATTTAGGAAGAACCCTAACTCATGACTATATAAAAGAACTAGAGGCCCGCGGTATTGATCCATGCGGAGAAGGTGGAGAGTTTCATACCACGGTAATAGACGGCCCTATATTCAAGCAACCTATTCCTGTACGAAAATGTAGGATTCGAAAAGAAGGAGTATATGCTTTTTTACCATTAGAGCTAAATGAATCCGTAGAATTCCATTCATAAATAATCGAGTAGGAGGCTACCCATTAGAAGAGTAGCCGACCTCTCACACCACCGTAC
>NZ_WTWX01000038.1 GCF_009870785.1 Paenibacillus sp. An7 | reverse complement strand
TAGAACTTCAGCCTTCCAAGCTGATAGCGTGGGTTCGATTCCCATCACCCGCTTCTTTAAAAAAAGATCCATTCTGGTATTATCCCCTCCAAGTAGACACTCGAAAAAAGCCTCATGTTATCATGAGACATCGAGAGAACTTGGAGGGGATATTTTTTATGGCTAAAAAGGGACAAGTTTTTTAATCGTATACGGAGGAATTCAAATTAAGAGCAGTTCAATGCTACCTCGAGGGATCGACGAGTTATCAAGTCGTAGCAGACAAGTTGGGGATACGAAGCTGCACACAACTAAAAACGTGGGTGAGAAAATATCGAGATGGAGAGGTATTCGATACGCGTAAAGGTTCTGGCAGTCCCATGAAAGGACACCCTCGCACAACATTTTCAAGTATCGAAGAAGAAAGAGATTGAAAGAGATTATTTAAAAAAGCGGTATCCCAATCTGTTAAAGGAGACACACTTAGCAAAACTACGAAATCATTGAGGAACTAAGAGTTAGCTTTGTGGGAGGGGTACCGTCAGGAAAAATTCGGGTTTACAACGATAAGTAGTTGATACGAGGACTTATGAGACATTATGTAACCCTAAATTAACAGTGTTTGACTATGTACCAATAGGCTGAAAAAGGAAGTGTTATAGGTTTGTTAACCAAAAAAAATGTTTTGCGTATCATTTTAAGTATTATTCTCATAGGAATCATAGGAAGGACAGCAGCGGCAAATTCCCGCCGGTAAGATGCCAAAACCTTTTGACGAAGGTGACAGAACCGCAATTAACGATGAATTGGAAGCAGCAGCGTTCTATCTAACATTGCCTACAGAGCTACCGATCGCCCTATTGAAATGCATTTTACGCATGCTATGCATGATGAGCAGCGTCACCCTTCGTTGTTTCAGTTGATGCTTAGCAATGCAGGAATTTCAGTGGAATGCTTTCGGAATGGAGCTAAAATGAGCATGAAGTGTTTCTATCTACTGCCGACTAACTCGATTAGCGGTAACATTTTTTATTTCATAAGGTTTATAGTAACAGAATTGCTGATCTGAATGTCGATTAAAAAACGGAATAAAACGATAGATATTCATCATCGGCAATAGGACCCTGTCCTTGTCCTGAGCCAAGGAAAAGAACAGGGTCTCATAAAACAGAAACCCGCGCTGGGCGCGGGTTCATATTGGATTATGCTCTTGTCCATCGACAATAAAGTCAATGATTTTCTTATAAGCATTATATGCTGACTGATGTTCAATATGCAGCTCTTTGTCTTTCATAAAGTGATCCATCAGCAAAGATTCTCTTTTTATCAATTTCTGAATTTTCTCTTTTAGTTCACAAATCTTTGTAATATCCACTTCCTCATTTAAAGAATTTTCATGTGCAGATAATCCCATTTCTTTTATTAATAGAAATACACCTGAGTATGCTTCTAATGCTGAAGAGTGCTTTATATATAGTTCTTTATCGTCTTCAAACATTTTTAAGGAAGTATATTCTTCATACATTAAGTTTTCAACTTTCGTTATGAGACTATAAGCTATACTCATATCCTGAAACTCCTTTGATATAATAGCTCCTGTTCTTAAAAACAACCGCCCTTTTGGACGGTATTAGAAAGAGTCGAAACAATGGTGTAATACCAGTATTTCACCATTAGCTTTTCATTATACGACCACGGTCAGCTTAAAAGGTTACATGAGTATCAAAAAAATAAAAATCCGTATAATTGAGTTTTGACTTTATTCGTTTTATTATAGAAATCCATATATTTTTCAACCCATTTCGCGCAGTAAGATTTCATACTGAAAAAGAATAAATTATTGAACAAGTAAAGGTCACTTACTTTGTGCTGCAGCGTGAATGGATCGCCCAATACATATACCAAGAGAAGGGAGATTTTTAAACCTTTTTAAAACTTAAGTGGGGTTTTTTTGTAAGAAGATATAACTTATATTTTTTTCGATCATTAACCTAATGGGCAGGTTAATTTTAAATGAGATAAAGCACCCATTGAGAATAGAGTTTTAAAATGCTGAGCACAATAAACGAAAAACTCAAAGGTGATCCGTTTGAAAATAAAACGAAGCTTATGCATTTTAGTCTTAATCGGTATAGTCTTAGCAAACTCAACTTTAACTTCAGCATCAAATACAGGGTTTAGTGAAAGAGAAAAACAGCTTGAGGAAGCTCTATTACAACAGTTGCATTCTTCTATAGTGTCAGCACTCAAGAGTATTTACAAAACAGAATATATTATGATTGGATGCAAACGAATATCTTCAATAGATACACTTGTCACACTTAAAAATAAAGATAAAGAAAGCAAAAGCATAAGTGCAGATGCAACGCACGGAGGAAAATACTTTGAACTGACCATTAGCTTATGTGATGTAGGACCAAAAGAGGACTATGTTGAACTGTACTTCAAGAATGATACTGCAGGGGCTAATTACTATCTGGTAGACTATAAAATCACACCTAAAGATTGAACTAACGGGAAAACGATAGTTTAATTAGAAAAAGTAAGCAACCGATCAATAGACCGGTTGCTTTTTCTTTAACCTACTTGGCAGAATAGATTAATAGTAGGAAAAGTTTATTCACTAAATATTATGGAACTTTATTCCATTGAAGGCGTATAAATCAAGATAGATTAAGGAGATCTTAAATAATTTCGAGGAGGATTTTATAATGAGAAGAGGTTTAAAGTGGACTTTATGGAGCACCTCTACATTCGTAATTTCAGGTATAGTTCTAAACTTCTATTTAAACTATTTTACAATTGGATATGCCATGATAGGGGTACTCCTGCTTTTAATTTCAGGATGGGGATATCTTGTTCAAGCAAAGAATGATGTAAATATGGTTATGGACCAAAAGGAGAGAGGATCATACCAAGGAATCATTGAGCAATATACGCGATAGTAGACAACTTAACTAATGGAAGCGATATAACCAGAGTTTTGTCGTAAGACAAGACGGTTGCCGTTATTAAGATGAATAAGGCAAAAAAATGCGGTATATGTCTCGCATACATACTGATCTATAGAGGTTAGTACGTAATTTAAAACCAAAAGCTAATTAAACCAACCATAAAAAGGTGATGCTTATGTGGGTACATCCCTCGAATACTCAAATCAAAATGCTGAAGAAGAAGTTTAACAAGCTTTATACGCAACTATTACCAATTATAAATACATGGGATCCAATTGGTCTCGTTGGTGGTGGAGCACCTGATGATGAATATGACTGCATAACAGTTCAGTTAATTACTTTATTAGAACAAGGGAAAAGTCAAAATGATATTTATGAATTTGTTATTCATGAACTCGATGATCATTTTAGCATGGGAATTGACTCTATACCTAATGATTACAGGGAACAGTTTATAAAAAAACACAAAGAATTCAGCTCCGATTTAATCGATTGGTACATATCTTACAAAGGAAATACAGGCGAAATTGATTAAGCTAATTGTAAAACGATAGTTCAAGAAGAAAAAGCAACCGATAAATAGACCGGTTGCTTTTTCTTTAAGCTATTTGGGCATCGCCTCAGACTAATTAAGAGAAGGTTTGTTATTTATAAATAACTCAACCTTGCTATTCTCTCCTAATAATTCTAGCGAGCTTGTCTTTTTAAAATTTTTACTAGTTTTCTCAAGAATTTCAATGGCTTCAGAGTTATCCTTGTTAACCAAAATAACATTCTCTAGAACGACTGTCCATACTCCGTTTACTAATTTAACAGGTACATTGTAAGTTGGAAGCTTTCCAGATTGTGAGAAAGTTTGAGTAAGTTCTACTGAATACTCTTCTTCATTTATTTTATTTGCATTTCCTACTTTAAAGGAAAGTAAAAGATCTGCATTTTCAGCTGTTTCATTTACTATACTATTCTTTAGAATCTCATAAGATGCGGATACGATATCTAATTGTTCCTCTTCAGAACCCCACTTAATATCTGTAGTCAATTCTGCAAATGTTGTTGCATCTAGATTTTGAGCTGCACTATACGCCGTATTTATTGTTTCTAGAACTCTTTGTTCATCACTAGAAACACTTGCACTTGCTGTCCCACCAATAGCCCCCATTAATAAAGACATTGTTAAACCGATTTTCCAAAACTTTTTCATGATGTTTCCCCCTGATAAATCTAGCTGTGTTTTAGATCTAGAGATGGTTTTATTCACCAATAACTCTAGCTTATTAGATAATAATGGATATTAATATTAATATCAACAAAATACTTTACTTTTGTCTCAACATGAATATTTAGATCTATTTTTTATTCCCTTAGTTCTAGTTTAACAATATGGTCGATAGCAATAATTATGATTGCAAAAAATTAGAAGGTCTTACTACGAATCAAAATATTGGTTGAACTAACGGAAAAACGTTAGTTGAACACAGCAGGGAGCAGCTTACCAGTTGGCAGCTGCCCTTTTTGTTATGCAAACTGGGCAGTATAGCGTAATTAAGATTCATAGCGGAGAATCATCTGATTATGTTCGAGCATAGACCATACAGGACATCTGCCTTGAGAGATTTAAGAACGGTGAAAATTGAATTGGAAGGTAAGAGAGACGTGCGGCTTGGATTATCACACATTCAAACTATGACATTGTCTCGAGAAGTCGACGAATTGCACAACGAACTCATGCGTATTGAATGCAGTAAAAACCAAGGGAGCAATGTTGTTACGGTTGAAAGGGATTAATTATCTTTTCCTGCACGGCTGGTTCGGATTGGTACAGAAATAATTGATTGCCATCTTTCGTTTCTGGAACTCGGACAGGTGGAAGTGATCGTCGATCGTTTGGATTGTTTATGGAACATTACTATAATCAATTTGATATACAACCCTCTCTATCAAGATCCTCACTTGCTTTGCATCACTTAAGGGCTGATAATGCATTCCCCTCATAATCAACCATTCCTCGATCCCTCTAGGAACCGAGAACGAAAAGAAGGAACAACTGCTATAAAGGACCTGTATAATAACGAAATTATGTCTTATCAAATCAGTCGAAGAAATGATCTAAAGCTTGTAATGCTCCTTCACAAAGACAAGAAAAAAACAAAAAGTTGAAGGAATTCTCCTACATAGTGACCAAGGGGGTCCAGTATACCTCTCGCCAATATAACCAACGTCTTATAAGATACGGAATGATAGCTAGTATGTTGAGTAAAGGAAATTGATGAGAAAACGCATGTATGGATAACTTTTTTAGTCATTTTAAATCGGAGTGTTTTAATCTATACACTTTTCGTACTAGTAAGGAAGTAGAGCATGCCGTCCAACGGTACATCCATTTCTACAACCACCATCGTTTTCAACATCATTAAACAACCTAAGCCCGTATGAATATCGGACTCAGGTTGCTTAATGATGTTTTTAAATTACTGTCTACTTGACAGGGGGCAGTTCATATATTAAGGGGGTACTTTTTAGATATATTCTTATATTATACCAATCGGAATTATTTGGTGATTTAGACTTAAATTATTTGTTTCATTTAAAATAATCCGCAAGTCTATTTAAATTATAACCATCTTCAATTTCGTATCTGTTAAGTCGATTATTTGAATCTTGGGCATCATATATTTCTAAATTGTACTCATCTAAAAAAGTGATTCCAAACCTTTCCTGCCGATTTACTTGTATCAGTACATCATAGCGGTACTCTGTCCTTGGGATATATTCGTTATATTTTTCTAATAATTCTATATTGTTAAGATTATTTATTAGAGAACTTATTTCGTTCGATTCAGAAATAATTACTTCTTCACGATATAAAGTGCCATAAGCTATTCGAGAAATCTTGATCTCGTTAATATCCTCTTTTTGTATTTGTTTAGATACTAATTTGGGAAATGAAGTGTTATTTTGAAATGAGTACACTGAAAAAATTACAATAAATATAAATAAAATGGATATACCTATTGCTAACATTCTACGTTTGTTTTTCATTTAACTCACTCCCTCGTTTTAATCTGTTAATTAGTGGTACTCATCTAAAGTATTTATTGATAAGAAATAGGCTAATTGGTTACAGCATCCTGAGAACACATTGTAATATATGTTCTAATTAAAATCGATCATTATATACTTTTTTTACTTTTTTTGTTTTATTCGCTACTTTTATGGAATAATAGCGTCTAAGTAAATAGAGGGTCCAAATTATCTAGTAAATAGGAGGTAAACTATTGAAGAAAAAAATTGCACTACTCTTAGCCGCATCCTCTATGATGGGTGCATTGTTTATTGGGGATTCTATTATTAGGAATGATGTCGCTTTAGCTGATCCTATTGTTAGTCCTCAAGCAGTTAGTCCTTCTGATACAGATTTAATTTCTATGTGGATGGTTGATGATTCTGGAGCTCGTATTTATACACCTGTTAGTGTTACTACAAACGTTCAAATAAATGCGACAACTTCTGGATCGAACTGGGTTGCCACTAGAAGGGAATTAGTTAGTTCCACACATAAGAATGCCTTTTTAGCTTATCCGAATGCAACATGGGGAGCAGGAACGTTAGAGCTTAGAGGGGGGAATGTCTCCCTACCGAAAAAAGGTGCATATATAGGTCATACTGAACTTAGATATTCGGGTAAATACAATGACGCTCGACAGACATATAGCTCTACATCTGCTCCTGCAGCTGGTTCTACTGTATTCTATGGAGGATTTGGATCTTTTCAACTTGATAACACGGCTTGGGTTAATTTCAACTGGTAAGGAGGAGTATAAATGAAAAAGAATAATAAGTTGATCGTATCTTTAGGAATTTTATTAGCAGGTGTCTTTACGTTTGGGGCTTTATCATCTTCTGCAATTGATCCTCTTACTTCAGATCTTAATCGAATCAAAATTAATACTGAAATTAATAATAAAGCCGAGGAAAAGGTATTGGTACAGGTCGGGAACCAAGAAATTACGAATACGGATGTTTTAAACTATAAAGAGTATAATCGTACTTCCCAATCAAATTTTACTGATTCCGAAGTTCTTGAACACATGATTAAAGAAGAGTTGTTCTTGCAATTAGCTGAGAAAGAGGGGGTATCAGCAACTTTAGATGAAGGAAGACAGGAAGCCAAAAAAATGAAAGATTTATTAAGTCAACAGCCTATAGAAGTACAGGAAACTCATAAAAAGTTTATTGCTGCTGATGGAGTTACTGAAGATGAGCACTGGAAAAAAGTCGCACCACCTCTTTATCAGGAACTCTTATCAAAGCAAAACCTAGCCGAAAAGTTACTGAATGATCAAGTAGTTCTTTTAAAGGAATCTTCCGATATTGCTTTAGTCTTAAACCAATATAAAGAACAATTGTATAAATCGTCACTTTCAGATGGTACAGTCAAAATAATGGATAAAAGCATAGATCTGAATGAATAGAAGCTGGAGTTTTTTCTCACTCTCACTTTTTAATACCAGAACTCAAAAGATCAATAATACAGCAAGGCAGCCGTCTTGATATATGCTCCCCCTACGGTAGACAGGTTAAAAAATAAACCTTTCTGCAAGGGGGAGCTTTTCATGTCTAGAGGAAAATATAACGCTCTAGAGAAACTCGTTATTCTTGAAGAGGTCTCTAGTACCATACGGAGAGAATCCAGATACCTGTCCAGTTTATGCTATTAATAAGTGGTTAGAAGCAGCCAATATATCAGAAGGAGCTGTATTTAGATCCATTAATAGGCATGGGCAAGATCCCATGAATGGAATAACGAAGTAGGATACAATGTAGATGTTGATTCGTTAAAAACTTATAATATCAAATTAACCCCGTTTAAAGAATGGGCACAGAAATATAAAGACAAGATTAATATCGGTTAGTACCCTACTGGAAAACACAATAACACGAAAAATCCTCATCATAAAACAAAAAGATGAGGATTTTTATTATACGGTTTAATATATTATGTTTTGTTATTTGGGACAGTACTAAGCTCCCTCGAAATGATTTGATTACCTCACCCAGGCTCATGAATTCGCAGGATTTCTCCTTAGTCAAATTGAGAAAAATGAAAGAATAGGAGAAGCATGTAGCCGAGGCGACGTAAAAGGGCATGCGGAAACAAAGGTATTTACCTAATACCCATAACATTCCATATATGCGCACGTCTCAACTTCGCCTTAGCAATTCTCACTCCCAAGTCTAACGGTAAAACGTTAGTTCAAAAACAGAATGGAGCGGTTTGCCACTGGGCACCTACTCCATTCTGTAAGCTAACGGGGTTATGATTAGTTAAAAATAATTGGGGATTAATGTGTAGTTTAGGCCTGGAATTGAATATAATACTATACATTGATATATTCATAAGTGTAACAAAATATATGCGGTTTATCGTACAGAGGCGAATTGATTTGATCCTGAAAAGGTGATGATTGATTCGTTTTTGTTTTATCGGGAAAACAGACCTGTTAAACCTGTTTCGTTACAGCAAAGTTTAGACCACATTTTTATTCTCATGTGGTTTTTGACGTTAAAAATGTGTCTTTTCAGGTTAGGATTGTGAAGATATCAGAAATTTGAAAGCAGTCGTTTGTTGGACTAAGGAGAATATCTAGTTTCCATCCAAGATATTAGTATTAAGTAGTAAGTATTTCAAAGTAAGTGCCTCAAATCTTAGTTATCCTTCGCATTTAAACTCGCAAACCCCGCGCATATAATATTCGCCCTTCACTTTTATGCTATCCTCAGTAATCCTCTCGATCACACCTCTTCCATAGAGCTTCTTATTAAAGTATATAAAGATGGGTTTAGCCTCCATCTTCGCCGTGTATAACTGGTCATCCGCAGTCAGTGTCTTCATAGAATGTCTGTTTTGCAATATCATCGTGCTCCTTTTATGAAATTTTTGGGATGATTTAGACATAATAGTGCACTATCCCTGTTTAATTATTTTTACATTTCTTGTTAATTATATCGTCTGATTAACCGATATTTTTAATAGATGTAAAAATAATACATAAAAGGAGTCAGTAAGAAAGATGAAATTGAAAAGAGTAACTGTTTTGCTATCCGCATTTTTATTACTCAGTAGTTCGGTGGCTTTCGCAGCTAACACGCAAACGGTCAAGGCGACGGTTTCGAATCTCAAGTACACGCTTAATGGGAAAAACTGGACCGCTAAAACCACTGCAAAGCCAGTTGTCATTAACGGTACGACATACTTGCCGGTTGGTGTAGTAAAGGAAGCGACGAAAACAAACATTACCGTGGATTCGAAGACTGGCAAGATTAATATCGGGGAGAAGGGCGCAAAGACACCGTTCCAACAAGTAAGTTTTGATTATGATGACTTCAGTAATACAAGAAATAAGAGTCATACAAATATCGAGGGCAAAGAATACAAAGAAGTGCTGTATACCAAATTTACTGCTTTTGCTCATGATTACTCCACACCAGATAAGAAATATCAAACTTTGCATCTAGATCTATTTGCTCCAAAAGAAACGGTCGAAGTAACTGTATTCGAAGATTTAATCGATGATAGAAGTTTAGGGAATGTCTCTGTCGAACCAGGAAAGGTAACATCATTAGAAGTTAACGTAACAGATGTTAAAAAGATTATGATTAGCCTCAAGAACTTCGATAACGGTGAACATGAATTTGTAATTTTGCCAACCTCATATTACAAATAAAGTACATAATCATTGAGGTCATTTCTTAGTATAGGTGTATAACGCGTAAGGTCCTATTTTAGCGGCTTTTTTCATTGTAATCTTATGGTATAGCCAGTTAAGCGTGTAGAGATGAGTAAGGTTTGTAGGGGAGTTCAATCCGTACTCTTCGTTACAGTTTTTGCCGAATAATATCCAATATATTGAAGAAAAAGGACAATAGAGTTATAGTCTATACTGTAGAAAGGAAGTGTTAGTATTAATATCAAGAAGGTATTTGTGGCTATTTTATCTCTTGGGCTTATTATTGGACCAACGATAGGATCAACTGGCGTAGCAGAAGCAAAAGAAAAAGTAGTTACATATAAAAACTGCACAGAGCTGAATAAGGTGTATAAAGGCGGCGTAGCTCGTTCATCATCAACCAAAAATAAAGGTGGAAAAACAAAATATAAACCTCATGTTTCTAAAGCTCTATATGAAGCCAATATAAAAAGTGATAGAGACAAAGACGGTATAGCCTGCGAAAAATAAGTAGATTGATTAGTAATAGACTCTTCTCATGTTGAAGGGTCTATTTTATATTGCGGGTTAGCGTTGCAAAATCACTTATAAGCGGCCATGTCAATTTTTAACTTACCTTTTCTTGTGATTTATAGAATAATGACAGGTGCAATAAGTAATTTAAGTATGGGGGATTCTCTACGGGCACCACACGAAATCTAATAGGAGATGAAGAAGCACAGAATTTCCTTTGTGTAGCTGGTAGGGATGTTTTGGAAAGGTATAATTTTATAGAACGGGTGGAATCTTTGGAGACGGAAGTCCCAGAGGATCTACAGAGTGGTGTAATGTGTATCGGGGAGAATATTTACAAAGGTAAATCACAAAAAGCATACCTTAGTAATGATATTGAATTTAGAAATCTCCTCACATTGTTAATAGGACCCAGTAGGGCAGGGAAAAGTACATTAATCAGCAATTTATGTGTTGATGCTATTGAAAATGGAGAATGTTGCATAATTTTTGATTTCATCGAAACATGTCAGATGAGTGATGAGGTTGCAAAGTGTTTTCCCAAAGACAAGGTGTTAGAAATCAGATGTGACAATATAGAAGCTTTACAAGGCTTAGGCTATAACGAAGTGAATTCTGGTAATTCAGACACTCCATTTAAACAATATGAAAATGCAAAACGTCAAACCACTAACTTATTAACCTTGATAAATTCGATCAATGCTGACGACAGCCGATTAAGTCCTAAAATGGAACGATATTTAGAATCAGCTAGTTTAATCGCCTTTATCAACAATGGAAGTATCAAAGACGTGTTTGGAGTGCTCCAAAATCACAAAATACGTGGAAGATTCATACACAATGTTCCAAGGCATCAACTTGAGTTCTTGGAGGAGTATATTGAAAATCTACGTGAATTAGATGATTACAATAAGCAGGATATAGTTGAGGGAACTAAGACTAATCTAATCATAGGAATTCTTGATCGACTAAACGTACTAAAAAGAAATAGCTACACAGAACTAATGCTTAAAAAGGATACATCCAATAACATAGATTTTGTTGAAGAGATGCAGAAGAACCAATTGATTACGATCAAGCTCCCTCAACACATGTTCACTGTGGAGTCAGAAAAGGACACTATGGTCTTATACTTTCTCACGAAAGTATGGTTGGCAGCACAGATTAGAGCTGAACAAATAAAGGATAAATCGAAAAGAGTTAAGGTAAATATCGTTATCGATGAACTTTATCAGTGCAATCATTCTGAAAAGTTTCTTACCAGTAAACTGTCTCAAATGTCTAAATTTATACTCAAATCGATCATCAGTTGCCATTATCTCCTTCAACTCAAAATAATGAGAGATGAGCTCCGCAGTGCCAATGCATCTTATATTATTATCGCAGGTTCCGATAAGAAAAATTTCGATGAATTAAAAAGCGAATTACATCCTTTCACTGAAGAAGATTTGATGAATTTACCTCGTTATCATGCTCTGAATTACGTGAAGAATGTAAATGGCTATGCACGTTTTATAACTAAATTGCCTGGAGATGCCTCCAAAAGAAAAAGACCATCAACTGAATGATGGTCTACTCTTTATTCTTCTGATGCAGATATAATGTCCTTAATATAAATCCATTTCCAATCATCTTCTGCAGTTAAAAATTTAATTTCACGTTTATAAGTGTTTAAAGCAACTACTATACCTGTAATTTCTTTATCCTCGTATGGATCGAATAAGACAAGCTTTATTTTTTCTCTTCTATTATACGAACGCACAATTTCATACTCTATTCGTTGTATTTCCTGATCGTCTAAAGTTGGTTTAAATCTTGCTAATTTAGTGTTCGCCATTCTTATCCAGGCATCTCTGTGTTCAGGCAATATCATACGTGAGCTCTCAAACAATCCATTATCAAATAGTTTTTTCGCCATAATTAATACTCCGTCCAATAATCTATAGTTCCATGTGGAGATGTGTAAGTTCTTGGTCTATTGCTTTCATCTTCCCACTCTTTTAATAAGATAATATTCTCCAGTGTAGATTTATCTTCCCACAATATAAACTCCTCTGATTCAAGCAGAAGTAGCGCTTCTTTTATACGACTAGTACTCTGTCCTGTTTTAATCTCCAGCTCCCGTATAGTTGGAGTTCTTCCACGTTGGCTTATGTAGTTGTATAGAATCCTATGCACTTTCCGTTCATAGTCAGGTAACATGTTGCATCACTCCTATAAGAACATTTGTTTGCTTTGTTTATTATAACCAAACATCCGTTCCTATATCAATGTATTTTATTGCTATTTGATTTCAAATCGTTTTTTTGATAAATCACATCTTCCAAATGCTCACTTATGCTCCCTTATACTCCCGTTTCCTCACTCGTTATTATCATAAAACACGCATTTTATTCAATGAATAATTGAGCAGTGTCATATTTACAAACTAAAAAGACGGCACCGGTTATAGTAACGTCTTTTTGATAGATTAATATTTATTTATTATTATTTACTCTTTATGCTTATAAGCCCCTCCAGTACTTCCGTTCTGTTTTATTTCACCGTCTTCTTCTAATTTGTAAGCATATAATTTGTCAAGTTCATCTGAGAATTCAACAAAGGTTTCATAGCCGGAAGATTTCGGCATCTTTTTAGCTTCAATACTAGCTATATCGCTCTCAGAATAACCTTTGTCCTCAATCAAGTACTTCATTACTCTTTCCTCGTTATATGCGACAATTTCTGGATCACTCTTTGGTGGAGTATTAAGAGAGTACAGAGTAAAAACAACAAAACCAATTGCAATGCATACAAGACCAAAAATGGTCCATGCGCTAATTAATCCTAATTTTTTCAAATAAATTTCCCCTTCAGTTTTTTTATTAATAAAATATTAATCTTTTCCAATAAAAGTATACCAAAATTCATATTAATATAATATACTAATTTAATACAATGTAGAGGAGCAATTATTAATATGAAGAAAATTAAACTATTAACTGGATTTATGGTGTTTATTGTTTTGTTAGGCTCTTATGCACCGCAAAGTTTTGCAGATGAACTTCCAATCGGTAATTACGGATTTACACAAGAAGAAAATAATATGTATTCGCAATTTTACACACCTGAAGAAATTAAAGAGATGGAACAGCAGTTTAACTCTATAATGAAAGATATAGAAAGTAGAGGAGCAGTTGTCACTGCAGATGAATATATTAATGGTGGCTCTCGTGCAGGAAGCTATAATGGAATTGTAGCTCGTTCAGGTGATATCTTGGTAGCTAAGAAGAATGGAGGACCTAAACCTGCTAATTGGGTAGGACATGCAGCAATAGTTACTAATGCTGGATCAAGTATTACACATTTCCCAGGTGTAGGAATTGACCCTAAAGAAGAACCTTTGAAAGTATTCTTTGAACAGAATAGCGAAATTTATGTATTAAGACATAATGACTATAATGCCTCTATCGTATTATGAGGTCAACCAGTTCTTTCTGGTTGATCCTTTTTTCATTAGCTTTAAGAATTAAGGTAGCCGGGTCGAACGTACCTGCCCGTGGGACTTGATCCCGAGAGCTATAATGTTCACCCCTACTTGTCATGACCATGATTGAGGCTGGTTGGGACATAGATCCCGTATAACAAGCGATGCTATGGAGCGACAAGAGGGAATCACAGGGGATGCCGGTAAATCTAAATTAGGAAGGTGCATTTTAATGAATCCAGTGATTGGCCTGGATATTTCTAAAGATGAAAGCCATGGACAAGCCTTTTTAAAGCGAGGCAAACCGTACAGAGGGACGTTTCAATTTGAACATACCCAAGAAGGTTTGACGAAGTTACTTCAAGTTATTCAGGATGTTGAACATGCTGCTGGACTACGTCCTACACTACTTCTCGAGGCGACTGGGCATTACCAGAGTCCGGTTGTTCAGTTTTTAGAGGAGCATCATTATTTGTACATTGTCATTAATCCGCTCATCTCAAATCGGC
>NZ_WTWX01000064.1 GCF_009870785.1 Paenibacillus sp. An7 | reverse complement strand
AATCCTGCGAATTCATGAGCCAGAGTGAGTTATTTAAATCATTTCGAGGGAGTTTAACTCTAGAAAATGGTTTCATTTTGTGAGTCAAGCTTTTTTGAAAATCCAATAGAGCGATAAAATAAATCAGCTTCACAATTATCAGTCTTTAATACAAGCATTATATAGTGATTTCTGGCTCAGCAATAATTGAATCCATTAGCTTACTGCATTAAATTACAGGTATCTAGATTTCTCACTTTTACTATTATACATCCATTCACCTAACTCACCCCCGTGGTTTTCCACACGCTGTAATTCCATCTAATCGGTAATCGGACTATGTTCTTGTCCATTCCGGCAATCGGTACAAGTTCTTGTCCTTGGCTCGTGACAAGAACTTGTACCGATAAAATAAAAAAGCTGCTAAAATAGCGACTTCAATGGGACCATGTTCTTGTCCCTCGACAACTCGGTATACCCTTTGATCAAAAGTACATTTCCTCTCCAATTCTTTGCTAGAGTACTTATTGATGAGCTTGTTATAGCCATTGAATGGGAACACAGTTCCTGTTCAATATACTTTAGAGCAATGAAGCTGGTCCCTTGACCATAAAGCAGCCTTTAGCGTTTCAGTCATTCTAAAGAAACTTACCACCTTAACTTAGATATTCGTCTGATCGGTAATGGGAATAAGTTCTTGTCCTTGGCTCGTGACAAGAACTTGTACCGATAAAACAAAAAAGCCGCTAAAATAGCGACTTCAATGGGACCATGTTTTCGTCCCTCGACAGCATGATAATAACAAAAAAGTGCCAACATCGAAATGTCATTGTCAGCACCCCTCTATATTACATATTAAAACTACTTGTATTGTTCATTCTATAGGCAAAGCATACTTTTGTGTGCGATGACGATCACCCTGGCGCTTCACTAGCCAGTCATTCTTTTCGCTTTGAATATACTCAAGCAATTCAACAATGATATGTGACTTGGCATCTTCTTTCGGAATACGTATGGAATTGCTGATTTTTTCGATATCATCCTGATACAATTCAATAATCTGTAGCATAGCTTCCGATTCTTTCTGTCTCGCTTCTTGAAGCAATTTTAAAAATTCACGGTCTGTAATAACTGTTGTAGCATCTTTCTCTTCCATTTGTTCACCGCCTGCTGGCTCATATTTAACTGCAAAGCTACTTCTTTTTCTATTAGATCTTCGACATAAAGTTTGTAAAGAATAGTTCTACCTTGTTTTGGCAGTGTTAAAAGAAGGTCTTTAACCAGGATTCTACTATCCCAATTGTCCGTGCGGTATGATGCCTCAGGAGTGCCATTAAATAAAGATAGTTCCTGCTTTCGTTGTTTCTTTTCGTGATACTGCAGACGCCAACCAATCCGATAGACTTCACTACGAAACCGTTCAACCATAAAATCTTGCTTTTCCACTGCTGATCTCCCCTTCTGCAACTATGCTTGTGATTAGGAGTTCCTAGATGGCTATTCTTATTTATAGAACGTATGTTCCTATTTTATCACAAAAAAACATATTTTAACAGTTGGTAAATTTCAAGTATGTATAAAATGGTCTGAAAATTGAAATCCTTTGCTTTTATTTATAACATTGTTAATTAAAAAAGAGCAGCGTACATATCGCGTTGCTCTTGCTTTAGTTAATAATGTTGTTTACTTTGTTTGTTCCATTTCGTCTTCTGGATAAACTTCTTTGTAGTTCTTCATCAAACTCTTGTCCCCTACAAAAAAGGACTCGACAACAGGAAGAGCTTCGATAGTATATTCTACACCGTTCTTGACTCCGCCTCCTCCGTCCATCTTTC
>NZ_WTWX01000037.1 GCF_009870785.1 Paenibacillus sp. An7 | reverse complement strand
CATGATTTAAGTTCATTTTACTGGTAATCTTGACAAGCTATTAGCTGGTATAGCTTAAAGAAATAGCAACCGGTCTATTGATCGGTTGCTTACTTTTTCTAATTAACCTCTCGCTTTTTCGTTAGTTTAAAGAAGAATTGCAATACGCTTCAAAAGTCATGAGTGTCTTCACTGAATTAGTCCATAACATTGACAGACAATAGCATGCCGTCCACCTTAGATTCCTTATAAGTAATTGTAATCATTCCCTCCGGGAACGGTACTTCGATTCGGTAAACACCGATCGTTTCATTACTTTTTTCCAATAGTTCTGTGCACCATATGCCCCCTGAATGCCGGCCTTTGTCAATAGCTCCAGGGTCTTCTGCAAGCTGGCACCTTGATAACGGCCTTGTAAGTTGTTCGTCCACATCACGGCATCCCAGTTGGGAGCTTTCACATTTAAGCCAGCCTGACGCATCATCTCCAGCAGTTGGACGACCATGTGCCCGTCCCCTTCTTGCATGGCACAAGCAAGCGCTAGGTAGGCTCGGTTCGTCGTAGCTATTCGATTTGTTTTTCGTGGCCAGCAATTTGAACAGATTATCCGCACTCTGATCTGCCGTGAACCAATAAGTGTGGAAATCCATTGGATTGACTTGGCTTGTTTCCGGAATCAAATACATCCCGTCATCTGAAACACGGAACACATTCGAGACAACAAAGCGCACTGGGTATTGCATAACAAAAATATGAAGACCGTCTCCACTAACCATCATTTGAACGGACAATGGTTCACGCGGCCGCTCCTCTCCCGGCAAAATTGAAGCTGCACCGCTCAGGCTGGAGTAGTAGAAGCTGCCATCGTTAGCAGTCTCCCGGACAAGTCGATACATGACCCGGCTTGTGTGCATTATCGGCTACACGTCAATTTGGGTTGAATTTCTATGTGAAGTGCGGATTTCCTCATTCACCTGCCACGTAATGTTGGCTATCCCGCGCAGTTCCTTTGGCCTCCGCCCATCGGACAAATCCGGAAGTCTTATCGCAAGATGGTAATCACTTTTCTGCCGCTCGTACGCTGTATACATTTGATCGGACGCATAGAAAACGTCAGAAAAATTTGTACTGTAGGAGATACCGTCGAGTTGCTTTTTACTACCGTACTCAAACGCAATTAAATGCCTGCCGGAGACTGAAAAAATTCCTGCGAAGACAAGTACTGGTACGAGCAACATTGTGATGGCGTTAACCATTTTACGAGAGTGGACCTCGCCGAACGGCAGATCCGGAGACCATTCGCCGTCCATTGTTAGCTTCGCTACCAGCCGTCTCATAAGCGCGCAAATCAGTAAGGTTCCAATACAAGCATAAATGAGCAGAGGTATCACATATCCCCAAGGAGGAGTCAAAAACCGAAATAGGCTGACGACGAGCGTGCTCAGGAGGGCTAACAGTGCAAGTGGCAGCAACGTGCCGAAATAGCGCCGAAACAAGCACGGCCCCTTCGCCAATGCATCAACAAAAGTAATATTTTGGAGGACGATCAGATATGGCGTAAGCGAATAGAATTAGTAACGCAATCATTACTATGAATCCAAACGGGACAAAGATTACGGCTAGGAATAGAATCAGCACACTTATGATGGTTTGAAAAACAGAACATTTTATCATCTCGCCAAAATATCTGCGCCCACACGCGAATAGAGGGACTATTTTACGATCTAGAATCCATCCTTTCAAACCGCCGAGGTACATGCCCCTGACATAACTTTGAAGTACCATAACACCCACCGATACAAGGAATGCTGTGATTCCCCAAGCCTGTTCCCCAGCCTGAAGATACGTGTATGGAATTTTTAGATCCATAAGCGACGGCATATATAATGGGATTGTTATGTTGATACTTGATGACTGAACAGCAGTACCGGTTGTCGTTAACAATGATTGAGTATAAGGAAATACCGAAAATCCAAAATAAATACCAAGTCCGACTACAGCCGAGATCAGAACTTCGAACGCCATTATCAAAACTATCAAACGTGTGTAAACCATCGTGGGCTTCGTATCGCCAAGGTACTTAAATTTCATATAGCAAAAAACCGATTCCTAATCGAATCGGTTTCATTTATCTAATATAGTTTACGCTTCATCGCACCATGTTTAAATGAAGTAATAATATATCGCTCACCATTCTCCATTACTTTATAAGATACGATATAACGATCAACAATACAGTAATACGTGCCAGGATATTCACGAGATGCCATCGCTGTACCCATATGGACCACCTTAGCTTCAATACGCCGAATAAGATCAATCTTATACTCCATTGTTTCCTGCTCTGTATAATGCTCGCTCTTGATCTGGTGAAGCCGCCTTACAGCTGTGTTGGTCCATTCGACAATCAATTACCAGTCACCACGCTTTATCGCTTCGACCAGATCATCTGTAGAGTATAATTTCCCTTGCTGAATATCTTTTTCAGAAGCTTCTATCATCTCTTTAATCTCGGGATCCGCATCCAATTCTTCAACAGGACTAAAGATCTCATATTCAAGTCCTGCTATTCGAATATACTCCCTGTGATCTTTATGATACGACTCAATTACCGTTCCATCGGGAGCTTTGAGACTAAAATTCATATCCTCACCCTCCTTTGTTCGAGTATATCATACCGTAAATCTCTTCACATTAGCTAAAATATTTCAGGTCGCAGGTAGAGCTTTAAATTCGGAGACAAGCTCACGTTTTGAATCCAAGTGCTCAAGCCATAACTCAACAAGCTGATTCCCATCGATCAAATCAATGTTAAGCTCATTTGCATAGTTATACGCATTTGCAGTAAATTTACCTGTTGTTATTAAATATCCCCCAATGGCTCCTTGTTTCACCATTTGTGAGTGAATAATAGCAATGGGATCAAAACTAACCGGATTATAATCGTTATAACACTTGACTTGTCCAAGGTATAAACCTGCATTTGTCTCTTCTTCTATATCAACACCGTAATCACCAGAACCTTTCGTCACATAAGTGCTTCCTCCCCGGACAGAAGTCATAATCTCAGCAACGAAATGTTCGAACAATAGCGGGTTTTCCACTTTGTCTTCTACAAGATCTCTTTTATACCGGTGGTAAAGACCAATACGTAATGTTTCCTTCATATCTTCATGTGTAGTTATCGCTTCAAGTGCATTGTCCCGGTAATTTTCAATGGTCTTTTTTTGACTGGAATACATGTGAAAGAGAATAAAATTCAGCACCAATAACAGGCTGACAATCAGAATCATATGAACACTCCTTTTGACTTCATCCTGTCCAGTTCAGAAAAATTTAAAACTCAAGAGCAGTTCAATCGTTCAGAGAGAAAATATGAGATGGAGGGCTTCAACGAGACCTTTCAAGTTCCATTCATAGTTTAAACAAGTCACCCTCTCCATTAAAGAACGATAGAAGAAACCATCGCAAAATAGTTGAAGCGGGACTGTATGGGGCTTCTGATTCCTGACTTAATGGGTAGCGGATACAAGGCTGGACGGCTTAGAAAGATTCTAGGCAGTTTAAAGAAGGGGTTCAAGGTGATACAAGGAGATAAATATCCAGAGCCAAACTACATCACTTATCAAATAACAGGTTGGATAGAGGAAACACAATTAGCATCCACGGTTGAAAGACATTTTTATCATTTACACACAAATAGCGAACTTAATGAGTGGGAACAGCAAGCGGATAATCATACTTTCAAATTGTTTTGGTCTCCAATTAACAAGTTACCTGAGATCGTGTCACCGCAAAACGAATGGATTAAATACGTTTCAAATGAATTAAAATATACCTTTCCCATTTAATTACCCGTTATAGTAACAATATTCGAAGAAACCACTCTTTTCTTAAGAGTGGCTTTGTCTTTATACATTGATGTATATTTTGTGGTCAAACTGTACTTTGTGCTTAGATACATTACGGTGACCCGTATCATGGATTCAAGGTATATTTGTTGTGTTAAACAGCCTCTTTGCATAATTAAAAAGGAGCAACTGCCAACTGCCAACTGGCAAGCTGCTTCTCCCCTCTGTATTCAACTATCATTTTTCTGTTAGTTCAATCATCAAAGTAGAACAATTGGGAAAGTTTGATATCTTCAAAAGGTGCACTTTTTTGATATCAAATATCCGCACGAATGTTACATCAAAACTTAAAAAAATGGTATTGCTTCTCTCCAAGCCAATTTCAACAATTATCTCTTTGATTCAACACTAAGGAATATAACCGATGTTCCATATGTTCCTGGTTTGAAAGCCTGATATTACTGTTAAACTCACAAATAAACTTACGGAGGAATTCTCCTTTTTATTTATTACAAATGGTTTACTGGAGCGAAGAGAAAAAAAGCTAAGGTATTGGTTGTTGTGAGTTTCATCCCATCAGCAGTTATTTTTATTTTTTTGGCTTTTATGTTCGTGTTTTCATACGGGTACAGACCATAAGGTTAGTACTTTTTTAGGTATTGGAATAATAATAACTGCTTTGGTTTCCTCATGATCTCAATTAGTTAGCCTTAGATAGTGAAGTTTAATATCTTGTAACTCAATACTTAAATCATAAGCTGCATCAACAGCAATAAATAATGCAATCATACTCGCTAATACAATTACAATTGTACTATCTTTAAGTGTTTTTCTGTTCTTCTTAAAAAGTAAAAACGCAATTACTACAACAATTAAAAAGTATGATAACGATATGATAAGCTTCGAATGTATTATTTTACTTTCGCTTACAGCCAACATGTAATCTTCTAATTCATCCTTATTGTCGATACTTTCTTCGATCGTGGTTATACTTCCTTTGTAACTTACCTTCCATGAGAGTGAATTATCATATTGGCTTACGGTGTACCCATAGCCCATGACTTTATCATCAACAATAATTCCTGAATACCCTTGTTCTTCTTCAAGTTGAGTACAAGCCGATAATATTAGAATAAAACTAAACAACACAATCGTAATATATCTTATTATACTAGTCATCCCCTTTAACTAGGCGTAATATCGATCGCTATTATTCTTTAAAACAGAGCCTAGCACTAAAAGATTAATATTGGTTGTATTTGCTGTATCTAATCCACCATTTGATAAGTATATAGTGAATTCAATCAACTGGTTCACTGCTTCATCCTGCCGGTTTGCATAATTTAAAGAGCAGCTGCCAACTGGCAAGCTGCTCCCTGCTGTGTTCAGCTGTCTTTTTTCCGTTCGCTTAATAGTTAACTGTACCTTGATTCACTTCTTAACGCATATATACTGACGTTCTTTCCACTCGAATTCATTCCCCAATTGAAATGTGGCTAGGTCAATCAAAAGATCGAGTTCTTTGTTAGGAGCATCCGAAAATCTTCTATGTCCATGCGCCCAACAGCAATACAGCTCTAAATCCTCACCTAATTCCATATTGCTGTGTAAATAATTGAAAAGCTCTACTAAGCATTTTTTGCTTGTTTGGTATAAAATAGGGTGAGAATATTTAATCTCGTCATTAATTTTGAACGAACCCCCTTCGGCGTTCACCTGGTAAACGAATGGATAGCGGAGAAAAGGCGAGGATTGTCCGTTTAAGGGACCGGTTATATATTATCCCGCTGCATCTTCTTCCGTATCGTAAACATCCATAAGTTTATCCCCTTTCGGGTATTTTCCAGCAGTGTTTGCATAAAGAGTTGATCCTTAGCAGCAGGGTTCACATTTTTAATATAATCATGAATCGTCATCACTGTTTTATTCTGGCCGAATGAGCCTGTCGGCAGCTCATGGCTTGCAGCAATATAGTAAAATAACGTCACCTTCAAACTCATCTCCTATCAGAGTCTATTTATGATAAAGGTATTAATCAAGCAGTGGTGAATAATAAGTCAATAATTACATTAAGGACTTTTCAGGAGGAGCACATGCTTAGAAAATATATATTGAAGTATCCACTATGGTTTACAGTTATATGGTGTTTGGCTGCTTTAACTGTACTTTTAAATTTGCTGTTTTGGAAAAATATCTTACTAATTCTCTTATCTCTGATTGTTTTATATGTGGCTAACGGATTTCGAACATGGAATAGTAATCGAAAATTATCTCTTGTATCGTTTGTTTTGACATTCGTTTTCTCTTATATCTTTTATCGGTTTTTTACTATGATTATGCTGTGAAAAAGAATATGTCTCCCTGTATCAGAAATCTCATTCATAAGACATACTCAGCAAGTATATCCCCATCTTCGTCTCTCTCACCATTTTCTATAAATCCAAGTGACGTATAAAGATTCCTTGCTATCCTGTTTTCCTCTCCATAGACAATTACTATTTTCGAAGCATCACCATGCGGGAAAGTCTTAATCAATTCAATTGCCCTTACTATTGCTTCTTTACCATATCCATTTTGTTGATATTCTTTATCTATCATAAATCTATAAATGTCATAGTAGTTTTCATTTTGATTCATTTGTGAAATTACATATGACATTGTTATAAACCCAACCATCGTATCATTATGATAAACAGCATACGGCATTGGAATAAAACTACTATTATTTGTTCTAACTACATATAATTCGGCGAGCGTATATATGTTAGTGGCAAGGAATCTTTGTTGATCTTCTTCCACCCTAAGACTAATACATTCATTGAAGTTATCAAATGTAATTTTTCTTAACTCTATCATCATTATCCCTCCTAATATAGATGGTAGGTAATTGTTATGTACAACGAGAAAGATAATATATACTTCCATTTGTAAGTATTCGAGAAATTCAGTAGACGATCCTGCCTGCTAGTTTAATAAGAAAGAGAGCAGCTATGCAGCAACTGCTCCTTGTTTGGTCAACTGTCGCTTCTCCGTTACTTCAAGAATGCTCGACTTTATAATTCGATTCACTGTGCCTATTGTAATATTTTAAATAGAACTTCTCTTTCGTGAAACGATTGTTCCGCGAAATCAAGTGAGAGTAGTATCTCTAACATCTTCATTCCAATTCTAATATTGATTGGCCACTAATTATCGTACCATTATTCTTACCTTCACAGATTTCTTTCATCGAACCTGGTTTATCGAAGTTAAACACATGCATTGGCAAATTGTAGTCTCTTGCCAAAATAAAAGCTGATTGGTCCATTACCTTTAAGTTGTGTTCTAGAATGTCGTTGTAATGAAGCGAACGAAATTTCTTTGCATTTTTATCAAATTTAGGGTCTGCATTAAGAACACCATCAACACCTTGCTTTGCAACTAATAAAGCGTCAGAATTGACCTCGATGGCTCTTTGTACTGAAGGATAGTCTGTTGTAACGTAAGGTTGACCGTTCCCGCCTGCAAAAATTACAATATAGCCTTTTTCTAGATGGTGGGTTGCTCTTAGACGGATGTATGGTTCTGCAACTGAAGTAATAGGTATTGCTGTCATTACTCTTACTTCCTTTTTAGTCTTGGCCTTTAGGACCCCACGGAGCATTAAACTATTTACTACTGTTGCAAGCGTCCCAATGTTATCAGCTTCTGCCCTTTCGATCCCCCAGCTTTCGGCCATATTACCTCTGAAAATGTTACCCCCACCTATAACTAACGATACTTCAACGCCTAAATTTACTACTGACATAATTTCATCTGCAATGTAATCTAACCTTTCTGGCTCAAAACCAAATTCAGAGTTTCCTGCAACTGCTCCACCACTTAGCTTAACGAGAACCCTTTTGTACCTTGACAATTACTACACCCCCCATAAAATAAAAACACTAAAGCAATAAATGCTTTAGTGTCTTAATGGAATGGAAATATGAAATTACGCAAGTCGACTGAATGTAAGTCTTCTGTTCCCACCTCATACTCCCACACCTCCCATATTTTTCCGTTACGTAATTTTACATTACGTGAGTTTAAATTGCAATTACCATCCTGGCATTTTTCGTTAGAGTAATGCCTATGTACAAAGCCATTTATACGACTTCCAAAATAAAACAGGAAAAAGCATCACCGTAATGAACTCCCATTTCTTTATCGCTAGGTGCTTCCGACGAAGTTCCCTCTTTTAATTCATTTGCGCATCCGACACCGACCAACATTACCAATAAAATAACAAAAACAAAACTGTTTTTTTAAAAAATTGACTACCCCCGTTTCTGTCGCCCCTCAACATTATAATTGATGGTAATCCATAATCAATGTTGCATTAATCTGCCGATCAGTATAACTATAAGGGAGCAGTTGCCAACTAGTAAGATACTCCCTGCTGTGTTCAACTAACGTTTCTTCGTTAGCTCAATAACCTAATAGCTTAAAAATAAGAGGCACCTTAATGTCCTCAGCTTTATAGCAATTTTCAAATTTCTCTTTAAGTAATAAACTTCGGCAGGCAGCTCCTGACTCTTCATATATATCCGTATTAACATTCAAATCAATATTTCTATATTCATTATATGTAGGACTTTCATTTTTTATAGAAAGGACGTCTATAGATTTCCAAGATATCGAAAAATCATCTTTATGATTACTTGAGTATACCTTTTTCTTTTCACCAGTCTGAGTTTGTTCTACCTCGACAATATAACTTACCCCACCTGCTGCACCACCATAATTTAAATAATACGGGCTAGCTTTATATTTACCATCTGATGATTCTATGGAATCTGAAAATAATGTTGCGTTATCAAGGGTTTTAAAATTATAAAAATACCTATTATAACCAATTAAAAGTGATATACCAAAAATCAATAGTAGAATAATAACATATCTTTTTTTCATATAGCCCCCTGGCGCTCATTGATCTAAGATAATTCACTGATGTGATTTTATACCATAAAACAAAAAAATGCATTCAATACAGTATTGAGTTAACCTGCCCAAAAAGAAAAAGCAACCAGTCTGTTGTTCGGTTGCTTACTTATTCTCTTGAACTATCGTTTTACATATACTAGCTCTTGCTTCGATGACGATGCTTAAATATCTCTACTATTAATGAAAGAAAAACGGTGATTGTGATGATCCAAAGGGAGTCGAGTAGGATCAGAGGTATCTCCTTATTAAATAAAGTAATTCCAGCTAGAATAGTTAAACCTATATTCTCTCTTATGTGTTGCATTGGTTTTTTTCTTATTATTCTAACTATTGGAATCGCTAATAGGCAAATGATTAATAAGACGCTAAGCGTTTCAATTTTAAGCAACATATTTACTCCTTTTATTACTTTAGGTTAACTACACATAACACCATAAATTATAATTATCATACCGATTAGCCGACCAAACGCCGAAGATCTTGGTAGCCTGTTTTTCGTTAGTTGAATAGTTTATACATCGAACAATTGTTAAGTATCCAATATACATTTTTCATTACTATTTAGTAATAATATAATAGTTCAACTGCATTATTGAATTTTTGGACAAATGCTTTAGAATTGCTATACTTCTCAGGTAGATTTCCTGAAAAATCTTTTATTTGTTCTTTTAATTCTCTGAATTCTTCTGATTTAACAGCTTCTAGACCAAGAATTTGACTTAACATAAATGATTCATAACCATACTTGAGCAAACTTAATTTGTTTTTAATATCAGGCAAATTCAATTGTGTATAACCGTTAATACTGTTCTCTAAAAAGATGAATCGATCATTTACATAGTTTAATCTCGTATTGGAAAGGTACATATTCTCCGTAATCTTCTTATCTTCCGTAGAAGTATTTACTAGATCTAACGTCCAATCCAAAGATTGGACACTATTGTAGAAACTTTCGTATGTTTTAGATATTTCGTCTTTTGAACCTAAATTAAAATAATGGTTAATAAAGAAAACTAAGAATACAACATTAAGTAGAATGGAGATAAACATAATCGTATTAGAATAACTTTTCTTCATTTAATTCACCTCACCTTCATAGACTCTTGTCCTTGTTCGCTTGATAATTGTTTACCATCTTTCATAATGGCATTTCACTGTCTTCTAACTATTTAATTAACTAAATAATCACTTCTGTAGCACTTTATTTGACCAATAGCAGGTCCCTATCATAACCATACCAAGAGGATCTACCCAGATGTGGTTTATGCTCATTAGTTCTTCTTACATGACATTAAAGAATTAATAGATATGAAGCGAGATTCTGTAAAGATCATTCGAAATGTAGGCCAGTGCTATACAGGCAATTAATAAATATATCTTGTAGTGCTTCTGACTCTTAAAAATCTGAACAAAACAAATGAAGAAGACTATACATAAAACAGAAAAAATTATATCAGTTCCAATAAACCCCAACATGTACCTTGACACTCCATCCATGAATATTTTAATAGCCTTGCTCTTTAAATAATACTAGAGAAGTATATCACGTCATCCTCACACTTATTAGTTATAATTTACCAATATTAATATAATTTCTATAATGACTCTTTAGTAATAGGGGATAATATTAACAAACACGCATTCATCCACAAAACATCTAGGTTATACTTTCATAGTAACCTATTAAAAATACCCGTCATTTTGCTTTTTTTATGTAAACAATATTCAGGCTAAGTATACTACACAGCTGCCAACTGGTAAGCTGCTCCCTGCTAACGGTGCATCATCAGCTTACCTGATACAAAACCAGCAGTGGAAGGAAAAATTACTGCTTTATAGGATATACATCTATTTGTGGTTGCTGCTTTCTTATTAATCTTCTTCTTCTTCAGTAAGTCTTCTATGATTAAATTCGTATAATTTGTATAACCCGCTTATATCAGTTTGTCCATCTACTAGCTTGTAATTTAAGATGCTTAACTTATGAGCTGGAGCAAATATAAAAGCACGATCTGAAGGATCCATTAAAATGGGTCTATTTACGCAATATAAGCTTTTGGGAGTTGAACGAAAGCCCCAAAATAAAGACTCTATATTCTTTCTAAGTGTCTCAGCTAGGTATACTCCAACATCCATTGAAACAGCTTGACTATGAAAACTTAGTTTCTTAGCTCGACTAAATTCATGAACCCACTTAGGTGTTTCAGATAATTCTTTTTCTATTTCTTCTTTTGGCCGATTAATAACCTCCGCTATATCATTAACAAACCATTCCCATAAAGGAATTAAGGATTCCGGAGAGCAATCAAGATCTTTTTCTGAGCGACCAGTTGTGAATTGATACGCTTTTTTTAAGAGCTCTATTCGGGCTGGTATTTCATTCACATACCATTCAAAGTGAATTCGTGCTTCCTTTTTTGTCATCTCCTCAAAATCCTTTATTTCAAATGGTGGGTGCATTAAAGGATATTCCACTCTGTTGCCTCCTTAATAGAAATTTTGATGCTAAATAATCCATTAAAGGTGCAGTACCACCTATTTTACCCGTCCTTGCACTTGGGAAAAATGCCAGACTACACTGTCTATGGTATCATTATTAAATAGCCGTATATCTTTATTAATTAACTTGATTTATAACAAATTTTGATTTACCAACACGACCTACTTTAATACATGAGCTATACCACTTACAAAAACATTAACTATTCTTTTCCCTGATTTCTTAGTTGGAACTGACCTGCCCAGTTAACGTCCGAACAAGGGAGCAGCTATCAACTGCAAACTGCTCCCTGTTTTTGAACTAATGTTTTTTCGTTAGTTCAATGAGCGATTCATTCTTTTGATAGAGTAATTTTCTTAGGATTACCGCAGTACAGACAGAGATAACACTAGCTAAATATAAAAGAGCATATGCTATAGCAGCATAATATGTCAGTTCAGCTTCAATATCAGAGCTTGTAAGAACAAAAATAATGGCAAAGCCAATAATAAAAACAACCATACCCAGTAGAGAATTTTTAATAACTTCTTTCACTCTTTTACCTCCTAGGTTTATACCAGTTCCCAGATACCCTATCCCTAACGCAACAGCTAATCGACCATTTATTGACCTAAGTTTTTTACCGCTAGTCCAACAATCGTCATTGCTAATATAGCTAGCAATTATTTCTCTAGCTTGCTTTAAATATCTTAAGTTAAGGATTATGTATAATTTTCCCATATATTTTGCCCATCTTTAGCAATAAATTCACGAAGCCAGTTTAAAAAATTACACTTAAGAGAAATACTTTCAGCAATACTACTAGTTTCATTACAAACGGAGATTGTATCGTTGTCCAAATTCAAAACTATGTTATCACCTAGAATCCTAGCTATCCTAACTTGATTGGTGTAATGCTCATCAATTTGTGGTCTTAGATCAATCACTTCGTGACTACTATAAATATAATTTTCACCTCCATAATATGGATGCTCAAACAATCTACAACCATTGTGGAGAAGTAAAAATTCTTTGTAGGAGTCAGGGAGCCTCTTATTAAGTACCTCCTCAAGAATATCAATATCGAGTTGTGATGCACCTTTATTGAGGATATTTTTAACTTTCCAGGTTTGATTGTTACCTATAGTAATTTCTATAAACCCTTCAGTATCCGTTCTCCTCTCTAGTTCATCAAATATATCTTCAACCATGATATTCTCCTCCCCTATATAACAAGAATAGCCAGTTAAACTGGCTATTCTTAATATAATCTATTTTACTCATTCCACAAAGTGAATGAAAAGATTAATAAATAAAACAGGGAAGTGACGCTGTTACTTCAAATGTTTAAAACTTTTAAAAGTTGTAACAATACAAAAGGATTTCGGAACTAGACAAGCTGGTTTTCTAAAGATTACTCACCTGTTTTTGCGAACGTTTCGATACGCTGGCCAATTTCATCGCGTACACGCTGAAATACAGACCATTTCTCTTCGTCCGTTCCTTGAGCTTTTGCTGGATCATCAAATCCCCAGTGTTCACGGCGAACATTTGGAGGCGTAATTGGGCACTTATCCGCTGCATCACCGCAAAGAGTGACAACAAGATCAGCAGAGTTCAAAATGGCTGGGTCAATGATATCAGAAGTTTGATTGGAGATATCAATCCCCACTTCATTCATCGCTTTCACCGCATTTGGGTTTAAGCCGTGTGATTCAATTCCTGCACTATATACATTCCACTTGTCACCAAGATATTTTTTTGCCCATCCTTCAGCCATTTGACTGCGGCAAGAATTTCCTGTGCATAAGAAATAAATCGTCTTTTTACTCATCGTTTTACTCTCTCCTTTAATAAGTTAAACTTTATTTTTATAAAATAAGAAGCCATAGATACAACCCTAGAAGCGTAATAAACAAGGTAGGAATCGTAATGATAATCCCTGTCTTAAAGTAGGTTCCCCATGGTATTTTAATGCCTTTTGTTGAAAGAACATGAAGCCACAAAAGGGTGGCTAATGAACCGATTGGAATAATTTTAGGACCTAAATCAGATCCTATCACGTTTGCGTAAATTAACCCCTCTTGAATGACTCCTGTAGCGTGAGTCGCGTCAATGGCAAGCGCATTAATCATCACAGTTGGCATGTTATTCATAATGGAGGAAAGGATAGCTGCAATGAATCCCATACCCATCGTTGCCATAAATAGTCCCTGCTCTGCCAAAGATCCTATCGCATCAGCTAAAAGATCTGTCATACCTGCATTTCGAAGTCCATACACAACAACGTACATTCCGATCGAAAAGAATACGATGTTCCAAGGTGCGCCTTTCACCACTTCTTTCGTTTGTATTGCTGAACTCTTTCTTGCCAGCAACAAGAAGGTTATTACAATGATCCCTGCAACAAGTGATACCGGAATTCCTGCAAACTCACTTACAAAGTAGCCAATAACAAGCACTGATAGGACGTACCATGACACTCTAAACATCGCTGGGTCCTTAATTGCTTCAGATGGAGCCTTCAGCTCAGAATCATCAAACCTTTTAGGAATGCTTTTTCTGAAAAATAAATAAAGGACTAAAATACTTGCCACTAGAGAGAAAAGATTAGGAATGATCATCCGACTAGCATACTCGTTGAAGCTGATGCCAAAGAAATCAGCAGATACGATATTGACTAGGTTGCTTACAACGAGCGGAAGTGATGTTGTATCTACTATAAAACCGCTGGCAATAATAAACGGAAATACTCTTTTTTCATTAAAATTTAGTGCACGTACCATGGCCAGTACGATGGGTGTCAAAATGAGTGCAGCACCATCGTTTGCAAAGAAGGCAGCAACTACCGCGCCAAGTACACTGATGTACACAAACATTCGAATCCCATTTCCTTTTGCTGCTCGGGCCATATGCAGCGCAGCCCATTCAAAGAATCCAATACGGTCTAAAATCAGTGAAATTAAGATAATGGCCACAAACGCTAATGTCGCATTCCATACGATTTGAGTAACGTCCCAAACATCTTGGAAACTTA
>NZ_WTWX01000036.1 GCF_009870785.1 Paenibacillus sp. An7 | reverse complement strand
ACCTCCTAATGAAAATGAAATTGTTCCCTGTTTTCTAAGTATAACCTAGATGCTTACACCGGTTAGGTTAACGTTTTTCCGTTAGTGTAATGAGGACTTATTGTTGTTTTGCGAAGACACGGCATGCCTCGTCTTAGTAAGCTAAACAATCTGATCGCATTATTTGCTTTTCTTTGAAGCCATCCAGAAGACGAGAATCACAATTGGGATAAATATGAACCACGGAATATTAATCGTACTCCGGGTAATAAAAGCGATCAGCAATAATCCTAATGTTCCAAGAATAAGCCACAGGCAGCCTCTTCCAAACGTCTCCAGAGATGTGGATCCTCCGCTTTCCCCTTCATCCGATGAAATATGATCACTATAATAACGAGAACCTTTTACTGTCTTAGATACTACGGTTCCACAATATTTACATGTTACTGATCCTTGCGCCAAATGTTCATTACAGTGCTGGCATATTGTAGGAGTTAAGTTTCCTGAATAGTCTTTAATAGCGTTTGGGGTTCCTTCCATTCGTGCATCTTTAAGCGAATTACCACAGACAACACATATTATCGAACCTTCGACGTTTGATTCCCTACAATGGGTACAAATCTTTACTGCCATTATGAAGACCATCCTTTTTACAGATAATTGGTTGCGTACATTCCTTTCACTGTTAAAACGTTTGATGTAGGATAAAGTTGCATTAACCTGCTGATTAGCAAAAAAGGGACAGTTGCCAACTGGCAAGCTGCTCCCTTTTGTTTTAAGCTAACGTTTTACCGTTAGTTCAATATCTATTAGAAAAAAACTAGAAGTAACACCCCAATAATTGAAACAATAATATGTAAAATAAATCAAAGTGTTTGTCCATTATCGATTGTAAATACTTGTCCTGTAACAGAATCTTGTGTCAGCTGAAAAGTAATGGCTTCTGCAATATCGTCTGGACTTGAAATTCTTTTAAGTGGTAAGTTTCCTGCAAGATGGTACATTTTTTCTTCGTTTCCTGACCACCACCGTGTATCAACAGCGCCTGGAGAGATACTATTAACTCTAATATAAGGTGCGAGAGCGATAGCTAGCGATCTCGTCATTGTGTGTATTGCTGATTTCGTAGCTGCATATGGAATAGACGAGCCTATGCCAGTAATTCCTGCCACACTACCCATATTAACAATTACACCAGACTTTTGATTTTTCATGTAAGGGACAACCGCTTTTACACAGTGAAACATTCCTTTCACATTTACACTGAAAATAGAATCCCATATTTCATCTGTTACTTCATCTAAGTTATCCATAGCTATCTGAGATGTAATACTCGCGTTGTTTACTAAACCATCAATCGTTCCATAAGAAGCTACTATATAGGCAATTAAATCATTTACCTCTTGTTCTACCGCTACATTCGCTTTATAAGCGAATCCTGTTCCTCCACATTGTTCAATCTCATTAACAACCTCATTTGCTTCTTTTTTAGAACGGCTATAATTAACAACAACTTTTGCACCTTTAGCTGCTAGTTTTAATGCAGTTGCTCTTCCCACACCAGTTCCACCGCCAGTAATAAGAATCACTTTGTCTTTTAATTCCATTGCAAATCATCCTCGCTTTAGATTTTATGGGTTTATTATACTTTTGTGCATATGTAAGGTATAATTCAAAAAAATAAAGAAGATATCATTTTAAATGATATCAGCGGAGGATTAATTTATGGAAAGTCATGATTTAATGATTTTCAAACATGTTGCAGAACTACACTCCATTTCAAAAACTGCTGAGAAATTAGATTATGTTCAATCGAATATCAGTCAGAGAATAAAGAGTTTAGAAGAGGAATTAGGTGTTCGATTATTTATACGTAATAATAGAGGGGTAACCTTGACTGAGGAGGGAAATAAATTACTTGGGTACACCAATCAAATTTTACTTCTAATGGATGAAGCCAGATCGTCAGTAAATCCAACGAAATGGAAAAATCATCTAACTATAGCAGCCCCTCAAACTATTTCTGCTGTTCGTATTCCTCAATTATTTTCTTCGTTTTTGAGAGACAATAATATCGATGTAAAGCTAAGAACAGATAATGCCAAAAGATTACAAGAAATGCTCTCTTATGGGGAATTAGATGGTGTCTTTGTAAATGGTCCATATAACAACGTACTATTCGAGGCGGTATATACTTATGATGAAAATATCATGCTTATTTTCCCTAAACTTAATCAACATAAAGGGCTCCATCAGCATACGTTAATCATGAATAGTGATACGAGTTGTATTTATAGAAAAAAATTGCTCGATTTATCTAAGAAAAGAAATATGAAAAATCCAGTAGTCATGGAATTTGATTCACTTGAATCTATTCTGCAAGCAGTTAATAACGGACTAGGTATCAGTGTAATTCCGTCAGATATTGTATATAGCCGAAAGGAATTACCCTTCATTCAATATGAAGAACTGACAGAAACAATTAGGGTTAACTTTTTAATTAAACAAAGAAAAAGACAATCACAATCTTTAAAGAAATTCATCCGTTTTTTAGAGGAAACACAAATTATATAAAAATAATAGTTGTTACTTAAAGACTATCCAACATTAAACTAATGCCCATTATAAAGGATTTCACTTCTTAGTATGTAAATCTTAAAGTATACTCCCTTTAGTTCAAAGAGAAAGCAGCGATCGCACTGATCCGCTGCTACTTGTCTAATGTTTTACCGTTAGTTCAATAATAATTGAAAAACGAATGAAAGCAGCAAGGTTGCATACTTAGAAGGAAAAATAAGATATTGGAAAATGAAAACAAGCGCAATAAGAGAAAAATAGCTTACGTTGATTTTCACAAAAAGTTATAGTCAATACGAGAACGTTGTTCTCCTTCTTCAACAATCGGGCCAATTTAATTGAGTAAAGGTTAGTTTTATAAAAAAAAGTTAGTTATTTTAAATTGATACCTTGTATTATATAGTAATATATATTATAAACTAGTTAGGAGGTGAATAATTTGGAAGTTAATAAAGAGGTTTTAAAAGGTCATATTGATACGTTAATCCTATCACTTTTACATATTAAAGATATGTATGGTTATGAGTTAGCTAAATTGGTTCGGGAAAGAAGCAATGAACAATTTGAATTAAAAGAAGGTACGCTTTATTTGTCCTTAAAGCGACTTGAAAAGAATAAATGGATTGAATCCTACTGGGGAGATGAAAAAGGCCCAGGAGGAAGAAGGAAATATTATAGGCTTACATCATTAGGTGATGAAGGTTTTGAAAAGAAGCGTCTGGAATGGGAATTTGTAAAAGGGATTATCGACTCGTTTTTAGAAAGGAGAGAGAATAATGAAACAAATTGATTCATATGTAAATGCAGTTTACCAAAATGTTGGTGGAAATAAAAAAGAAATTCAAGAATTAAAAGAAGAAATGAGAATCCATTTAATTGAAACTGCAAATGAACTAATAAAAGAGGGATTGCCAGAAGAAGAAGCTATTAAAATGGCTATTCAAAGGTTTGGTGATGAAAAATCTATTTCTAGTGGGTTAACAGAGTTATTTAAATATCAAAAAAAGTTTACTACAAATCTATTTCGTGTTGCTGTAGTATCAGTTATTTTAGCAGCCATCTCGTTCTTTTCAATTATACAATTAGAGGAAGGATATCAATCATCTTTAAAGAATATGACTCAAGGAATTTTAAATGTAGTTAATAATGAAGAATTAATTTCTACTACTGAAATTAAAATAATTGAAGAACACACTGCTGAGTTTCAGGAAAAGTATGACACACTATCATATTTAGGTGTGTTTTATGATGATAATCAAGATGCTGATCTCCATGAACCTAATGAAGCCCAATATATTTATCCTGAAAATGCAACATTCAGTAAAGATAAGATAAACTATGGTGTTGGAAGTAATAATTGGTATGTTGAAGCACAATTAGAGGATGATTACAGAGATTATTTTTATTTAATACCATATAGTTTTCTTATTATTTCCTTTGTACTGTTATTAGTTTGGTTAGTTAGTAAAATATATAATAGGAAGCAATATTTTAATTTTGAAGGAAAGTAAAGTTAAACAGGTACGGTACGTATTCCCTATAGATTAACTGCCAATTATTTTATTTGCATGAGAAGGGACACAACATATTAGTCATATAAAATATGTTATGTCCCTTAATTTATCTATACTTTTTAAATTGAGATCTTGATAATTTATATGGTTCCTCTTTATTTCAAAGCAACACAATGATTTTTGTAGCCGCTTTTCCGAATAGTCTAAAATGGATTTCCCACTTAGGGAAACTAATTTTAAAAGATTTATCATTTCCTTTTCGATGCTAAGCCCATTAATACACTCACTTTAAATAAAGGGAAATAGAAAAGGATCAGTTACACACAATTCACACTAAACTGCCCAGTTTGCATAACAAAAAGGGAGCAGCTGCCAACTGGTAAGCTGCTCCCTGCTGTGTTCAACTAACGTTTTTTCGCTAGTTCAATAACAGTTATGATTCGCCTTAAGGCATCTGAATAAAAGGATTAGTAATAATTAAAGCATATTTATATTGATCTTTGACCTGATGTACTGCCAAAAGCCGGCCGCGATGCGGTTAGTCGGTGCGGATGTGTCCGGCTGACTCAGCTTCCCTGCAACTGAGATGCTTCTCCGAATGCACTCCTATCTCCGACCGGACCGAGGGCGAATGCCAGATGTGTGAATATTCTGTTAGGTGAAGTCCTTCCTTCTTCGACATCACATGAAAATCAATATTCTTTTATTTCAATTCTATTTCCCTCTGGATCGATGAGCACTCCAATCGTTCCCCAATTGAATTTATGTACCTCGACTTGAACATCTTTATCCCTTAGTAGTCTTACAGTTCCTTCAATATCATCTACTTCAATCCTTATTACAGTTGGGTTTTGACTTCTATTCTTCTCAGTCTTATTTGAAATTCCATTGTTCTCGACCATTAAGTAACTTCCACCAAAATCAAGCTTTACAAGTCCTTCTTTTCTCTCTCTAACTACAAGCTCAAGTGTATCGGTATAAAATTGGACATTTTCTTCGTAATTTTCTAAAAACAAAATAAAGCCTGTCTCTTTAATTTGCATTCTGTATCTCTTCCTATCTTTTTATATTTAATGGTTTTTGAGTAAGCAATTTTCATCTAACGTTCTTGTATCTACGAACCCGAGAGGCTTAAGGGAGCACAAGCGACCGGGTCCAACGGACTTTGCCTCGCAGGGTTGTGAGCTGAATCTGCTTCTCTGCATATCTCATCTAGCGAACCAAGGGCTCTAAGCCCGCAGCGAAGATACATTGTTATGCGATACCCTGTCTTCATTGAGCTACTTCAAGTTTCTTTTCCAATTTATTCTTTAATCTTTCATCAGATAAAATAAAAAGTATAGACAAGTCATTTATGGATTTAATCCCTACTATTTTTTCATTTATTGGATTTTCCTCTATACCAGCTATATGGATTTTCCCCCTGTTAATTGGATCAGATGGGTCGTAAATAAATGAAACCTCATAATCGGAGTAGCCTTTTCGATATACATAAGAATACATATAGTCTTTACCTTCACTACCATCTTGAAAAATAAAATATTGTCCTTCTTCCCCTGTCAAACGAGCATTAGTTAACCATTGTTTTACCTTATCTGATTGTTCTGAGTCGATTTCATACAACTTATAATCGATAATAGCATTCATACTGTCTTCTAAATTTGCTTTTTCCTCAGTAGAGCATCCCGAAATTATTAAAAATAATGACATGATAAGAATCATTGTATTAGTTCGCATACTACCTCCTTGTCAAGGTTTTTAGATTTTATATATGTCTTTGCAGGGTTTCGCATAACATATTATTCACGAACTTCCTAAACAATTCTATATGTAGGGTATTCGGGAAACTTTAGAACTATCCTGCCCAGTTAACTTAACGGAAAATGGAGCAGCTGCCCAGCGGCAAACTGCTCTAACGTTTTTTCGTTAGTTGAGTGTTGAATTCACACATAATGTGTAAAAAAAGGAACCCAATCCACATCGGACGGTTCCTGCTTTACTTTCTTATGGATTGGCCGTTTCGGTTATTTTTTCGAAGTACGGAGCTAGCTTGGAGGCGAGCTGCGTCCACTGCTCTTGTTCTTCCTTTGTCAAATCCCCCTCATTTCTGACCCCATTTTTATTGGTGATCTTTAGCTTTAATTGCATCAACTGTTTGGACAGTTCCGTATACTCTTTAAATTCGTCTTCTGTGAGCTTGCCTTTTGCTGCCTGAAGAAATTTTTCAACCTCTTGATAATCTTCCTGGGTAGCACCGACCTTTTCAACGGCTTCATAAGAACCGAATATAGAATCTGCTAGATAGGGAGAAGCAAATACGGCAGATGGAATAAGGATTGCTACTGCGGCAATACCTGCGAGCATGCGTTTTTTCATGGAAGATCTACCTCTCTTTTCGTTCACATAGTGTTGATAGGATTGTCTTACACGTCCATATAAATGGGGTGGGCAGTGCAGCGAATCTGCCGCCTGACGAAGCTCTTCACGCAATTCCTTGTCAATGGACATACGCATCTCCTTCCGTCATTTCGAATCGTTTCCGGAGTTCTTTTATTGCCAAATGATGCCTGGATTTCACGGTGCCAACGGGGATCTGCAGTATGTCTGCGATTTCTTCCAGAGCATAGTCGTGAAAATAGCGCAGGATGACGACTACACGTAGTTTATACGACAACTGGCGGACAAGGATGAACAGTTCCTGCTGCATTTCGGACTGCAGGACAGCTTTGTCTGTCCACTCAAACTGTTCGCAAGTCATCTGGCGGTTTCGTTCAAAGAGACGAATTCGCCGCCAGGCCTTTCTTTTCCAATCTTGGACCTGACGTACCGTGATCCCGTGCAGCCAATACCGGAACGGCCGGTTCGAATCGTACGTGTGAAAGGACCTCCACATACGCATGTACACTTCATTCACGATATCCTCAATGTCCTGTTTGTCGTAGACGAGAAAAGCAACCGTTCGATAGACGTCTTGGTGCGTCGCCTGATAGACAAGCTGAAAAGCAGACTCGTCACCGAGCGTCGCTTGTTCAAGCCACGGAAGTAAATTTGCATCATTCATTGGGGCTCCTCCCTAACGTGTTACAATCCTTAATTCGCTCTCACGAGGAAAAAGGTTCAGTAAAGAATAACTTTTTTTAGTGATACTCCCACCATTTTGTAACTTCTTTGTACTACCCATTGAAAAGTGTAAGCAGCCGGTCTTTTGAACGGCTGCTTACTTGTTCTTATCGAGCTATCGTTTTTCCGTTAGTTCAACAACCGCTTACCATTTACGACTCATGATCCCAATTCCACAGTGTGACTTTACCGACACGGATACTGGACACGGCAGGGTCATTTTTCAGCTTCAAAATTTCCTTGGTAGGTCCGGTGACCACAGCGCCGTAGATATTCACCCCGTTTTTCTCCACGTATGCAAGCGACTTCGTAATATCCACTCCATAAATCAGGCGATCAGCAATAGATTTATGTTCTTCCAATATGCGAAGCGTTTTGATAAAGTTCTCGTCCCGCAGCTGGCCCGAGCCGTATTGTTCAATGGCAGGATATTCGGTTACGGAGGAGCCCACGGATACCCACAGCCCTCTGCTTGTCTCGTTCTTCGTTACCTTGCCATCGTCTGGGTGCCAGAGTGGAAGGCTTGGAAAACCAATGGGGTCCACTACAACGCCGTCGTTATCATGCCCAGCCCCATGAACTCCATTATCTACAGCGAACCAGAGTGGTTCCAGCTGCTTGTCTCGGAATTGCTGCAAAAATTCATCCGTCTTGTATAACAGGTCGTAGGATACATAAGCTTCCGCTACCGTCCCATCAGGTAGCTTTTCTAGCCTTCTCCATTCCTGATCACTGCTAAGTTCCTGGGTCCCCGGGAATTGGAACAAGGCGGATCGGGCAGCCTCACTATCCGACCAAGCGAAGTCATATAATCGTATCCAGTTGAACAGAAAAGTTCCTGAAAAATTGCCTACCTCAAGATAATCGTCACCGACGCGTTTGGTCATCTTGCTCGTTACATTCATACTAAAATAGGCTCCTGAACCACCGCTAAGATGAACCATTACGTTCGGATTAGTTACCGCAATGGCCGATTCCACCACATCTCGGTAGATTCTGCTGCGGTCCGGATCTCCAGTCGAGTAATAGAGGGCTGTTCCGATCGAAGTCAACAAGGTGACACCGATATATAGACTTATCAGCGTAAGCGCCGTACCGATACGAGCTCGCCATTTCCCTTTTCTTAGCAGGCTTGCTTCACGCTTATGCAGGTTTATCTCTTTTTCGGTCACCTTGATAGACTCCGCATTCCTATGGTCTTCCTCGCCATCCAGCATTTCATCCAGATAATATTGGTAGATCTCCATTTGCTCCAGCTGCTGTTCTAACTCAGCCCGTTCTTCAGCTGACAGTGTGCCGTTCTTGTAATCCTGAAGCTTCCGCTTGAAATCATCGGTCATCCTGATCGTTCCTTTCCTTGGTCTTCCTTAGCTGCTGCCTCGCCCGAAATAGTAAAATTTTAAAATGCGACAAGGTAATCCCCATAACATGCGCACTTTCCTGATATGAAAGCTGGTGCAAATCGTATAATACCAATGCCTGCTTTTGCAGCTCGGGCAGCTGTACAATCCACGCCATTAAGGCGTCATGATCCTCTTTTTGCAAAAGAACCGATTCAGGCCCCTTCCGCTCATCATCGGGCAACCGATGGAAAAATTCATCGGATGATGTGGTGCTGCGCTTCTCTTTTCGTTTCATATCGATAAATGCATTGTAGGCCACGCGGAAAAGCCAAGGCTTAACCTTTTCGTCCTTGTAATTCTCCAGATGCAGATAGGCACGGTAAAAGGTCTCCTGCACCAAATCCTCTGCGGCACGATCATCTCCGCACAGGGTTCGTAAATATCGGTATAGGGCCGGCATATATTTCCGGTACACACTTTCGAGTGTGCTATGCTTCATCTTGTATCCCCTCAACATAACCACGTTTCAATAACGGAAAGGTTACAGCCTTTCGGAAAATAGTTACGGCCATGACTTCATGTTACCCCCTTCTATCCAATCCTGCGATTCTCCTCCAGTAGAACGCGAAAAAGGACACATCGACGGTGTCCTTTATAATCTGGCTTAAATATCGTATATCCGCTGTTCTGTCGCCGATGCATCTATCGCTGCGATCAGCCGGTAACCACGTTTTAGTTATTTATTAAGCTATAGTTTTTCCGTTAGCTTAACGACTCGTATAATGATCGGAATTCATCTTCGAGAATAGCCATCGTGAGCATATCATGAAACTTCCCATCTAAATACAAGGTATCTTGATGCAACCCTTCTCGTTTGAAGCCGATCTTCTCGTACACATGGATCGCTCTAGGGTTAAAAGTGAAAACAGTTAAATCAATTCGATGCAGGTTTATAGCGTTGAATCGATACCATTAATATTACTATTTCCCCAATTCCCTGCCCGCTAGTTAAAGAAAGGTATTTGATAACGCTAACGTTCTTTCGTTTGTTTAACATTGAATAGCGGTTTCATGACGTATAGCCTTATAATTTGCCCTTACTTTAGTCATAACCTCCTTCGGCTTCAGGTAAAGTTTTATAAGCCTCGAATCCCTCAACCATGTGCTGAATGTAGATTCTTAATTCCAGTAATTGATTCTCATCCTCCGTCATTCCACAGTTTTTGTCTGTCCATGAAAATGTCTTTGTTTCGCCACCAACAGTTACTTTCCACTTATCTTCTTTGCTTGGCGTTTTCAAACAAACACCTTCTTTTGATAATTCTTTCGGTCCCATTATGTCTATTGTTTTCATTTTGTCATATATTTCACGTAATTCATCGGTGGTAAATATGATCTTTGCTGTAGCCGAGCCATTAATAATCAAATCTTTCGTTACTGTTCCCATATAAGTATCTATTACATTCTTGGTTACTTCGCCATAACCGAAGCTGACCATGAAATTGAAATCTGTTGGCATTTCTGACGGCATTTCGGTTTTTTGCTTAACAACCTCCACTAATTTCTCATTATTCCGCATATTAGAATCAGAATTATTAGAACATCCCGTTATCATCCACAATAAAAGAAGCAGCGTACCAAGTATCCTTTTCATTGCACTTCCCCTCTCTGCTGTGTTCAACTAACGTCTTTTAGTTTGTTAGTTCAATCGGGCATGTTACTAAACCCTATTAGAAACGCAAATTGCCTCCGATCATATCTTTGGTTACCGGATCAAAAAACATTTTGATTGGTCCCAGTAGGCCGTTCATTTCCGTATCAAATTGAACGGATACTACAACATCTAACTTTCTGTTATCAATCCAATAGCCAACGTTTTTTCCAGACTCTAGGATCACTATGGCTTTCTCTTTCGGTGTGGTTAAAATACTTCTTTCCTCTTCTGAGATTTTGGCCCAAGCTAGGTTCCGGAATTCATCTTCATTTTTAAGTTTGTCATAATGAAAGACATAATAGTACCATCCACCGCCCAAATTTTTATAGTCATTCACATAGCTGAATTTCGAAGGGTCGCCTTTGGCCATCTCTGGTAGGCTGAGGTAAGTGATGCCTTGTTGATACAAGTGGTCTTCGGTATCAAACAAAAAGTCAATACTTTTACTTGGGTCATCATTTAACGAAGATATCCTTTTCACAATGCCTTCTTGAAACAAAGTTTGAGCGAATTGTTGAATATCAGGGTCTTGGATTTTCTCGATGGAATAATCTTGTTGCAGTATGACAGGCCGAGTCTGGAATACTCTTTCATTCTCTAAGAGATAACTGCCTAGAGTATCAAAATCTTCACGACGGTTTTGAAAATATTTAACAACCTCAGTCTCTGGATGCTTCAACACTTCACTAACGTTCAAGGGAATAATGAAATCACTGGCCTTGGCATCCTCCGTACCCTTGTTTTTCAAGCCAGCACATCCGCTTACCGTCAATGCGAAACAAATTAGAATTAATATGTATTTTACCGGCCAAAGATTCATTATTGCCTCCTTCCAATTTTACAAATTATCCTTTTTCTTGCAAATCGTTCTTAATTAAGTTAGACGTATTTAGTAGCGAGAAGTTTCAAAGTTATGCACGTTATGATTAATGGTAATCGGTTAATTTAGACCGTCTAAGTTTTGTATCAACTAAGCTAAACTGCCGGTTTGCATATAAAAGGGAGCAGTTGCCAACTGGCAAGCTGCTCCCTGCTATTTTCAACTAACGTTTTACCGTTAGTTCAATTAGGAAGATAAAAGACAAACGCACCCGATTATGATAGATTTGTAATTAAAGTATTTTTTATGAAATCCTAATCACAAAGAGCGGTTCTGTCTTGTTTTTCTTTTATCCTTTAATATTAAAACTGATAAAACCACGACACTAAGTATTACAATAAACAAAAATGATAAGTATAGCGACATGAAGCCTTCAAACGTCTCATCAAACTCTAAAAGCGCAACACCTGATTCATATATACCTCCGAGAGAAATATATCTCACTACTTCAAGGTAAACCATATGGAATATTATATTCATCCATAGCGAACCGGTATATGCTCTATAAAGCTGTAGAGCAATTCCAAAAGCGAAGAGTAATATAAAATAATCTATAGTTATTGCAAATGGCTTATCGAAGAATAATGATTCCATCGCCATCACTGTTATCGGTACACAAATAAAGATTAACGGTTGCAAAATTAACGAAGTGAAAAAGCAGAACTTTTTTTGCAACTCTTCAAATATTAAACCACGTATAAAGACTTCTTCTGGAAATGCTTCATACATAAATGCTGTTATTGTATTGATTAAAACGGAAATTACAACACTTGTTGTCAAGTTCATACTGAGATTTTCAACCCCGCCGAATAAATAGGCCGTTAAAATACCTACTCCAAGTAAGATAAAAGGCAATGCAATTCCAATAGCCATCTTAGATGATGAATTTACACTTTTTAGGCCGATACTTTTAAACGATTCGGGACTTTTTCTCTTCAGTACATAGAGTACAGTGAGCGTTAATCCAGTAAAAATCACCCCTTGTAGAAGCATGGCTACTTTTCGTTCAATATCGTGAGTTTCTATTAAATATCGTCCGACATTACCCGATACAAAGAGAAATACCGATACTAGTAGAAAATACAAAAACAATCGACTAATCCTAAACTTCAATGAATCCAATTGGATGCTCCTTTATATTAAGACTTTAAGGTTATACATGAGTACCTAGTTATGTCCGCATTAATCAAACAATATATTTTCAATGAATTCGGATTCGTTCTTATAAATTTTATACATAAAGTACATCAAAATAGTAACAGCAAAAATTAAAGATGATTCGTAAATATTGTCTTCAGTGAGTATAGTTGTTTTAAGCGTGAACTCATTTGCTTTGATAGTAGCGATATGAATTTGGTCTATTTTCACTTCTATCTCGCTGCTCCAATTTTCTTCAATACGTATGCTCTATCCTGTATTGAACTAACGTTTTTCCGTTAGCTTAGCCGTTCAAACTTGTGTCACTATCAAACCTGATGTATTGCTCAATACTTCCTTGGTATGATGCTCTCTCCTTGTGGTCCATAACCATACTTACATCATTCTTCGCTTGAACAAGATATCCCCATCCTGAAATTAAACTTATTAGTACTCCTATCAAGGCATATGCAAGTGTAAAATAGTTCAAATAGAAATTTAGAGCTATACCTGAAACTACTAATGTACAGACGATCCATAAAGTCCATTTTAAACCTTTTCTCATTAAAACTTCCTCCTCGAAACGATTTATTAACTCAACTCTATCTTGATTTCTACGCCTTTGATGGTATAAAGTTCCAATAATATTTATTGGATACATCTTTTACCGTTAACTAACAAAACGAGAGCAGTCGCCAACTGGCAAGCTGCTCCTGCTGTCTTCAGCTATCGTTTTTTCGTTAGGTTAACGATAGTTTCAATTATTTAGTTTTTAGATAGGAGAAGACGTTTATCCAGAAGATGCATCCGAGTAAAATATGAATACCGCTTTCTTCAATATCTATCCCGTTACCACTCAGTAATATCCCTGTAAAAAAGCCAAGTACTATAGCTATTAAGACTTCAAGGAACTTTCCATTCATAATCTTTCACCTTACTTTCTTCTTCATTTGATTCGAACATAGCATAAACCCTAAAAAACCATATGTGAGTTTCTCAATGATTCTGCCGGTTTGCATAAATAACTAAAAGGGACAGTTGCCAACTGGTAAGCTGCTCCCTTTTGTCTTTTACAGTTAGCAAAATTGCGTTAATACATCCACAATCCGCTTTTCTTAATCATAACCACCTTCCGCCTCAGGCAATGCTATATATGCGTCTTTGCCATCAACGATCTGTTGAATATATATTCTTAAGTCTAATAATAATTTTTCATCGTTACTCACACTACAATGCTGGTCCATCCACGAGAATGTTCTCGTTTCACTATTTATAGTAATTTTCCAGCTATCTGTATTGCTGGGAGTCTTGGCACAGTCCCCTTGCTGCGAAAATTCATTTATTCTCATAATGTTTATTTCTCTCATTTTTTTATAAATACTTTGCATTTCATCTTGGCTAAATGAAAAGTCTGCCTTTGCTGTACCTTTTATAATCAAATCTTTTGTAACAGAATTGTTATAGGTATTTATTTCATTTTTATTTACTTCACCATACCCGTAGCTGAGCGAGAAGTTGAAATCCTCAGGCATTTCTCCAGGCAGTTGATTTATCTGACTAATCTTAGTTTCTGTGTCTAAACCTCGACTTAAATCCGAATTATGATCACAACCAGAAATGCTCAACGATGAAATGATTATTCCAAAAAGCAACCTTCTCATACAAATCCCCCCAGCTATATTGTTAACGATTATTAGGTGGGATTTGTTACATTAAACTACCCTTTTAGCTTAATTACAAAGGCAATCGACCAATGCGATCGGTTGCCTTTGTAATTAATTATTAGTAAGAAGATTCCCGTCCTTATCATAATATTTATATTTAAATGTGGTACCATCCCTAGGCAATCCAAGTAACGGACTTCTGATTTATACTTAATTCTTGTTCAATTACTTGTTCATTTACCTCTAATTCGATTTTCGCAATATTATTTTCCTGATTAGTCACTATCATAAATTTTGAATTTCGTGATACATGATCCGATATGCGAATGAAGAATGTAGTAAGTGATTGGCCTGTATGTTTTTCAATATGTCTCCATTCATAATTGCCTTTTTGGTTTCTAGAAAATCTGTACTATTATTTGATAAGAAAGCAACTAAAGTGTGATGTTGAGCAATGACAGAATACTCTCGACAAAAAAATTCTACTGTAGTAGAATATAAATACATTGTTCTACTGAAGTAGAACGGATACAAAATGAGGTGCTTTCAGATGGTTATGAAGCTTTTCGACAGCGAGCTTAATATTATGGAAATCCTGTGGAGAGATGGTGATACCGCCGCAAAAAGGATTGCAGAAATCACAAAAGAAAAAATAGGTTGGAGCAAGACAACAACCTATACCGTCATCAAGAGATGCCTCGATAAAGGGGCGATTGAACGACAAGAGCCAAATTTCATTTGCCGTGCGCTTGTTACACGGGAGCAGGCGCAGGAACATGAAACAACAGATCTTATAAATAAGATGTATGATGGTGCTCCTGATAGGCTGATTGCATCACTTTTGGGACAGAAACGGTTGTCGACTGAGGAAATTAATCACTTAAAACGACTTATTGAGAGCTTGGAATGAGGTGGGGGTTGTCGTTACTTGAAATAAGTTTATCGGCTACTATCTTTATTCTTGCAGTTATCTTCTTTCGCTCCCTGCTCATTCACAAATTACCCAAAATGACATTTATGTTACTTTGGGGTGTTGCTTTTGTCCAACTGATTGTTCCTTTTTCTGTTCATTCACAATTCAGTATTTTTACGGCAGTTAATTATTTGAAAAGGATGTTTTCAGTACAAGAGGTAATTCCCTTAACGGAAAGCTCCCCCTATTTAAATGGTGGTACAGTTATCATGCCACTAATAACAGAAAATTTGACCATACCAACCGTACCACTTCAGACGACTTCACAAATATCCCCTATTGTATTGGCGTGGTTGATTGGTTTTACGTTATGCGCTTTGTATTTCATAATCCCACATTTAAGGTGCCGCAGTAATTATAAAATGTCGTTACCTATTAAAAGCGATTTCATCAGTAAATGGCAGAAGTCGAATCCTTTATGGCGAAAGGTACAAATCCGGCAATCAGATGAAATTTCGACTCCGCTCACCTATGGCATTTTTCAACCTATAATCCTGTTACCGAAAAATTTAGATTATACCGATGAAAATCAACTTGAGCTTATTCTTACCCACGAATTTACTCACATCAAACGATTTGACACACTTAAAAAGTGGTTGCTTGCTGCTGGTGTATGTGTCCATTGGTTCAACCCTTTCGTCTGGATCATGTACATTCTTGCCAACCGTGACATCGAACTATCCTGTGATGAATCGGTCATATGGACTTTTGGAGAAAGCATGAAGCCCACTTATGCTATGGCACTTGTCCGTTTAGAAGAAAAGAAAAGTGGGTTATCCCCAATCATTAGTAATTTTTCCAAAAATCCAACCGAAGAGAGGATTATATCGATTATGAAAACTAAGAAAACCTCTATCACGACGATGTTGCTAGCTATTGCGATTACAGCAGGTATCGTTACCGTCTTTGCGACTTCTGCTCTAGACAAATCGGAAGCGGCTCCAGGTGTCGAAAGTCCTACAGCCGAAAGTGCGCCTGCTTTATACCTAGGCGAATCCACGACAACCTTAATGCCGATTGATTTAACACTCACCAAATTAGACGTGCCGAACTTAATGGACAAACTTAACGCCTCAAAATATAGAGCGATTTATGTCGACAACGAGATGGTTCTGCGTGTAGCGAGTGATAACTCCATACAGATTAGCAAGGACAAAGGGGTAGTTTGGGATAAATATAATACTAACGATGTCAACGCAACAGAGTTTGCTAACTGGCTTTTGCAAAATGATCCCAATCCGGGATATTCAATAAAAGAAATGCAACGTCGTTTGGCAAACGGAGCAGAAGTTAAACATCTAGTGTTTGATAATAAGAAAGAAATGTATTTTGTAATCGACAGGAACGGCGTACAGATTGAGCTTGTTCAGCCTGAAAAAATAGCTTCTGTCCTAATTGACGGTCAAAGAATGATGATTACTTCCGAGAGATTCCCCTATCATATATCTGCACAAATGTTGAAGTCATTTTATGACTTGTTAGTTTCCAACAATATACTGACCAAAACTAAAGCAGAACAAGATTATTCAGAAAGAATAAAGTTTCTTAAAGAAAATGATACGATCTTTACGGTAACGAACTAAAGAGAATTACGGATCTCTAAATTTAAGGTGCGGATACAGGCGCTTGATATTATCAACGAACCATGGCTCGTAAATCGTTTGTACGTGTATTAAGGAAGGGACGGCGGCATATGACGACGAATCTTTCGTGATAAGATGCCCGACCGCCTTCGCAAAGGACTGACTTACTGGAACGTCATATTAAGCGCCGTCGAGGATGACCGGGAACAATTTACCCCGGTCTTTTTTTGCCGTCAGACGCCGAATTGGCGAGTATAGGATTTTATGTTCTCCCGCCCAAAAGAAAAGACGCCGTATTAGGGTCTTTAGTTGATGAAGTGTTTTCATTGTAATCTCTTAACTTTGCAAAGAAGAGACCTCCTGAGTAAAAAGTCTTTTACGCTAGATTTTCTGTTACATTACTACAGCGATTTCAGTAAAGGTTCAAATTCAGGAAGGTGAATCACAAACACAATTATTGCGTTAACCTGCCGGTTTACATAATAAAAGGGAGCAGCTGCTAACTGGCAAGCTGCTCCGTGCTGTGTTCAACT
>NZ_WTWX01000097.1 GCF_009870785.1 Paenibacillus sp. An7 | reverse complement strand
CATTATTTGTACATTGTCATTAATCCGCTCATCTCAAATCGGCTTAGAAAGTCCAGCCTTCGTAAGGTGAAAACAGATGCTGCTGATGCCTATTTGCTTGGAGAGTTGTACTATAAAGAAGAATTTGAGCCCTATAAAAAAAGAGGTGTTCAACTGCTTAATTTGCGTTATCTAACAAGACAATATGAGTCTCTTTCAAGGATGTGTGTACAGATTAAACTACAGTTTCAAGCTGTGCTTGATCAAGTTTTCCCTACGTACAAAGGTGTTTTCGGGGACATATATTCTAACATTTCACTTCAATTTTTAAATGAGTTTCCGACTTCATATTTGGTGT
>NZ_WTWX01000096.1 GCF_009870785.1 Paenibacillus sp. An7 | reverse complement strand
CGGGCGAATGTAAGATCGGTATTATGCCGGGCTACATTCATATGCCAGGTCATGTGGGAGTCGTATCCCGTAGCGGTACGCTGACGTACGAAGCGGTTCATCAGCTTACAACACGTGGTATCGGTCAATCATCAGCTGTAGGGATTGGCGGAGACCCTGTTAAAGGTTCCGAATTTATTGATATTTTATCTCGCTTTAATGATGACCCTGATACACACGCAGTTATTATGATTGGTGAAATTGGGGGTACTGCTGAAGAAGAAGCAGCAGAATGGATTCGCGATAATATGACAAAACCTGTCGTCGGTTTCATCGGCGGGGTTACAGCACCTCCAGGAA
>NZ_WTWX01000095.1 GCF_009870785.1 Paenibacillus sp. An7 | reverse complement strand
AGCTATACCAGCTAATAGCTTGTCAAGATTACCAGTAAAATGAACTTAAATCATGTGGTATAGTAAAAATAAGCATGCCAAATAACCCTCCAAGCTCTTTGTTTTGGAAGGTTATACCAAAATAAAAAAGTTAGGCAACGCGGAAAGATTTTTTACTTTTCAGGATGAAATAGAGCCAATGAACTAGCTTATTTGCACAAGCGATTAATGCTACTTTATGTGGCTTTCCTTCGGCTCTTTTGCGATCATAAAAATCTTTAAGTCGCACATTACGAGAACGAATGAGTCCACACTGGACGGCCATAACTAGTGCATAACGAAGTTGCCGGGAACCACGTTT
>NZ_WTWX01000035.1 GCF_009870785.1 Paenibacillus sp. An7 | reverse complement strand
CGCTCTTTTTTATTCAAACTCCAAATTTTTCGTTTTACAGGAATTCTAACGAGAAAACGTTAGTTCAAGAAGAAAAAGTAAGCAATCGATCAATAGACCGGTTGCTTTTTCTTTAAGCTACTCGGCAGGATAGAAGCCAGGAAAACCACTTGATGTATTAGAACAGATTGTATATTAATAAATATGGTAACAAAAAATTGAAAAATATGGGTAGGATTCAATCATGAAAATAAATATTGGTGTTATTTTTATTATTCCGGTAAAAGAAAATCGCTATGGTTATGGACAAGTAGTTGAGTTTGGAGCATTTTATCAAACAATAATTGCTTTTGATTTCATTACTCATGAAAAAGTATCAAATATCCAAGAAATATTAAGTAAGGAGATTGTTTTTTTATAAGAACGAACACTGCATATATAGAAAAAGGAAATTGGATTGTGCTGGGAAATGCTGAGTTGCCTGCCAACTTAAATATGCCTAAGTATTATATTCGAGATGGATTAGATGATTTTGAGGTAGTTACAGCCAGCGAGGAATTTGTTCGTATCGCGACGGAAGTGGATATGAATGCGTACTCAAATAACTCTACATTTACGCCAGGTTGGCTTGAGGATGCCCTGAATGACATGGTAGACGAACAAGATTGGGAAGAAGAATATGAGGATATAATGTATAAACCTATTGTACACCATTAATAAAACGGAAAAACGTTAGTTGAACATTACAGGGAGCCACTTGTTTTATACAAGTGGCTTTTTACACTTTAGTTCTATAAGAAAAAGCTACCTTAAGACAGGCCCAATCTTCAGCTGACGCACCCTGTTAGTTGACAGAGTTTTTGATGTGAATGAATGCGATGTCGCCACATACATGTATCTAACTTTAAAAAAAGGGTATTACACTTCAAGTTAATGAAATATATAACTCATGGGTTTGGTTCGATGGTGACTGTTCTCTTTAACTAGTTCTTGAACAATTAATACCCAGTGAATCTACTAATCAGGATAAGTATTTTTTAATTAGTAATCTCTATTTTATCGTTTTTATGAACGTTTTCTGTTCCAGCATCTAAAGCAGTCTGATAATACCAGCATTTATGCTCAATGAGTTCCAATGTTTTTTTCATCTCTTTCATCTGCGCTTCTACTCTTGCTTTTCTTTCTATAAACAAATCATATCTCTGTTGCAACGTAGAATCCCCTTCAGAACACCAATTAATAAAATTTTTGATTTCTTTAATAGGCATTCCGGTTGATTTGAGACATTCAATTATATTTAAAGCATTGATGTCCGATTCTTTAAACATTCGTGTTCCACTGACTGAACGTTTTACAAAAGGTATAAGTCCCTCTTTATCATAGTAACGCAAGGTATATACTGAAAGATTCAATTTTTTTGCGACCTCGCTGATAGAATATGTCTTCAACATTTATCTTCCTTTCATAGAGAGATGGACCTTGAGTTAACTCTAATAATGTGAAGGAATTTTATCATCGTATTTGTAGAATGTCAAAATCGTCTTAAAAAAAGGTAAAGAAAAATCAAAACAATACTTGACCTAGAGTTAACTCTAAGGGTTAGCATTGTTTAACAAGATGAGGTGAAGGAAATTCATCTGATTTTTCATTTAATTATTACAAAATTCTTAAAACCTATAGGAGGAATTCTTTATGATAATTGCTAAAGCACGAGCTGTTGATGGTCCAGATAAACCATTTCGAGTAGCTGAAATTAAACGACGTGATCTTGATTCCAATGATGTGCTCATTGAAATTAAATATGCAGGCATTTGCCATTCTGACATCCATACTGCTCACGGAGAATGGGGTCCAGTGAACTATCCACTCGTACCCGGACATGAGATTGCAGGGATTGTTACGGATATTGGTTCTAATGTTAAAAAACACAAGGTTGGTGATCGAGTAGGGGTTGGATGCATGGTTGATTCCTGCGGCGAATGTGAGAACTGCCGTAAAGGTGAAGAACAATACTGTCTAAAAGGAAATATCCAAACCTACGCCAGTGTTGACAAATACGGCGAACCCACTCAAGGAGGTTATTCTACCCATATTGTTGTACAGGAAGATTTCGTACTCAGAATTCCTGATGGTATAGGGCTTGACGCTGCAGCACCATTACTTTGTGCAGGTATTACAACATATTCTCCATTAAATCATTGGAAAGCCGGTGCAGGTCAAAAAGTAGCGGTTGTTGGTATGGGCGGGCTTGGTCATATGGCTGTCCAACTCGCACATGCTATGGGTGCAGATGTCACTGTTTTGTCGCAATCCTTGAAGAAAAAAGAAGATGGCTTACAACTAGGCGCAGACCATTACTATGCCACAAGCAATCCAGAAACTTTCGAAAAACTGGCTGGAACCTTTGACTTAATTATAAATACAGTAAGTGCAAAAATTAATCTGGATGCATATTTAGGACTTCTTTCACTTGATGGTACTCTCGTAAACGTTGGTGCTCCGGCTGAACCTTTGTCACTAAGCATAATAAATTTGATTGGTCATCGCCGTTCATTTGCAGGATCAATGATTGGAGGCATCCGTGAGACTCAAGAGATGTTGGACTTTTGTGCCGAACACAATATTGTTCCTAAAATCGAAGTTATTTCGGCTGATCAAATCGACAAGGCTTATGAACGCGTATTAGCCTCAGATGTAAAATACCGTTTCGTAATTGACATCAGTACAATGTGAAAAATTAAATAAGCGGTTGTTGCTCTTAATAAAAAAGGAGAATTAGCATGAACAAACCTTATGTAATCATACACACACATACGTCCATTGATGGCAATCTGGATATTATGGATTTGCGAGAATTTGAAGAAGCGAGTCGACAATATCAAGAACTTTCACTAGTCCCTGAAAAACAACAATTTGGAATACAAGGCTATCTGAACGGTAAAAAGACAACAGAAGACAACATGACTTTTTATAAGAAGCCGGAGTTGGATATAAATGCAGCTCCCGTTCCTGCAGGGGACTACGTCGCGGACCCTAATGCTCCAATGTATTATTTAACGATTGATACACGAGGAGAATTAGCCTTTGAAGATAATGTATTTAGCTATGGTAATGTGCCTTCTCACATTGTGGTTGTGTTAACGGAGCAAGTCTCAAACGCCTATAAAGATTTTCTCAGAAAGAAAAAGATATCCTATATTATTGCTGGGAAGGAACAGATTGAGTATGAAGTGATGTTGGACAAGTTCTACAATTTGTTTCGTATCAAGCGAATGATGGTTGGAGGAGGCGGAACAATCAACTGGTCTATGATTCAAAACGGACTAGTTGATGAAGTTAGTGTCATCTTGGCTCCTATCGCAAATGGCGACCCAGACGGCCATCGATTCTTCGTCGCGAAAGAACCGTTTTCCAGTATTAAAGAAACAGCTTTTAAACTTGAATCCATTAAAGAATTGGAACACGATACAATATGGATTCGCTATTCTGTAAAAAACCAGTAAAAATACGAAAATTGATTTAAACTGGGTTTACTTTATCAAATGTATGCGCGATTCAGGTGTCTCAGTTGAATCGCTTATCCGAATATGTAGCCCTGTTTCAACAGGGAACGAGAACGGTTTTATCTAGAAAAGAAATTCTTATCGATCAGCGAAACGAGTTGGCAAAAAAAATCGCAGTTATGCAGAACACACTAGCCAAACTCGATGATAACATCGATGGTTATGAAGAGAAGATGTTGAAATATCAGGACGAAAATCTCAAGCAATAAAAAGTTGTATTCGAAACTATAGACTCCAATATTACGAAAAGGGAGGCAAATACAATGAATAAAAAGAAGATTTTACACTTTGGAGTACTTGCAACAATTCTGACAACGACAGCATGCAGTCCACAGTCAGCAGCCCAGGAGGATACTCAGACACAGAGCGCTACAGCAACCAATTACGGTGCGATGACGGATGTTTCCATTCGTGTAGAACCAATTGAACTTACGGAAGAGTGGGATAAAGTATTTCCTCTCAGCGATGAGGTAAATCACAGAAAGGTGACTTTCGTCAACCATTTTGGAATAACAATTGCAGCCGACCTATATGAGCCAAAGAATTATGAAGGTAAGCTTCCTGCAATTGCTGTCAGTGGTCCATTTGGTGCTGTTAAGGAGCAGTCCTCTGGCCTTTATGCCCAGGAAATGGCGAAAAAAGGATTCTTAGCGATTGCTTTTGATCCTTCCTATACTGGGGAGAGTAGCGGATACCCAAGATACTTCAACTCACCTGACGTTAATGTCGAAGATTTCCAAAGTGCCATTGATTTTCTTTCCGTTCAGGAGAATGTTGATCCTGATCAAATCGGTATTATCGGTATCTGCGGATTTGGTGGTCACGCGCTTCAGACAGCCGCACTTGATACCAGAATTAAGGCGACAGCCATAATGACAATGTACGATATGAGTCGTGTTACGGCACTGGGATATAACGATTCTCTTGATGAGGAGGGGAGATATCAGGCTCGTGTCGATTATAATAATCAAAGAACAGAAGACTATACAAAGGGCAGCTATACCCTGGGAGGCGGAAATCCGGAGAAGGCACCGGATGATGCTCCACAGTTCATCAAAGACTATGTAGATTACTACAAGACGGAGCGTGGCTATCATACACGTTCTGTAAATTCAAATGGGGGATGGGCTTCGACAGCAGCAGGTTCCTTAATGAATATGCGTATACTGGAATATGCACCTGAGATCCGCAGCGATGTACTTGTTGTTCATGGTGGAGACGCCCATTCTTTATATTTTAGTCAAGATGCCTTTAAGCTTCTCAAAGGTGACAATAAGGAGCTAGACATTATTCCTGGTGCAAGCCACACGGATTTGTATGACCAAATAGATGTAATTCCGTTCGATAAACTGGAGACATTCTTTACGGATGCATTTGCAGATGAGTCATAAAAAACAGGAGAAACACTTCGAAATTCCATTACGTAATACAGAAATCCATGCCAACAACATAATAAATTAAGTAGGAGGGGGGCGACTGCCCCCACCCTCTCACACCATCGTACATACGCGTTCACATACGGCGGTTCCAAAAGGGTAACAAAGATCTAAACAACTTAAAAGAAGATTTTTCAATGTATTTTGAGTGTTGTCTAAGATTATGTTACTCATACCCTGGATATAAAAAATGTAGCATACGTAATCGTGATTCTAATAAGAAATTCAGAGTGATTATTCGAATAAAAGATTATCTATGAGGACGTTATATGACAAAAGAACACAAAAAATTAACTTTATTTGCTCTTACTTGGCCAATTTTTATTGAACTTATGCTAAACATGCTTATGGGAAATGCAGATACGCTTATGTTGAGTCAGTACTCTGATTCATCGGTTGCTGCTGTGGGTGTTTCTAATCAAATGATTTCCTTTGTCATTGTCATGTTTAGTTTTGTTGCCACAGGGTCTTCAATCCTTATCACACAAAATCTTGGTGCCCATATGGATTACGATGCAAAAAAAATTGCTGTAACATCAATAAGTTTAAATTTAGTTTTTTCGCTCCTTATTAGTATCGCATTGTATCTGTCTAGTAATTCCATCTTAACGCTAATGGATCTTCCTTTAGAACTAATGGATGAGGCATCTAGTTACCTTAATATTGTTGGTGGTTTCATATTTTTACAAGCATTGATTTCAACAGTGTCAGCAATACTAAGAAGCTACGGCTTTACAAAAGATACTATGTTCGTAGTTATAGGAATAAATGTTCTTAATGTAATTGGTAATTATTTTGCGATCTTTGGCCCATTCGGATTCCCTATTCTTGGTGTTGAAGGTGTAGCTTACACTACGGTTATATGTCGTCTACTTGGTTTTATAAGCCTAATCATTATTTTTGTGAATCGGATGGAAGTGACATTGCCATGGGCATCATTTTTTAAATACGATAAGAAAGATATTAAGAATCTATTAAATATAGGTGTACCAGCAGCCGGAGAAGAGCTATCATTTAGTGCCAGTCAAGTAATTATTACAATATTTGTAACCCAGTTAGGTACCGTTGCTATCACCACTAAAGTTTATGTGGAGAATCTGATGATGTTCATTTATGTATTTTCTATTGCAATCAGTCAGGGAACACAGATACTAATTGGGCATATGGTTGGTGCACAGGAATATGATACGGCATATAAAAGAGCTATTAAAAGTCTACAAATATCCATTTTTATCACTTTAATATCTGGTAGTATAATTTATCTCTCAAGTGATGCATTATTAGGGATTTTCACAGATGATGCTTCAATTCTTGAATTAGGTTCAGTACTTCTTTTGATGACAGTTATATTAGAACCAGGTCGTGCCTTTAATTTAAACTTAGTGTTTGCTTTACGCACAGCCGGGGATGTACGTTTTCCAGTGTATGTTGGTATAGCAACGATGTGGGGAATCAGTGTAGCATTTGCTTGGTTTTTTGCTATCTATCTTGAATTTGGTCTTATTGGTGTATGGATTGGTTTTATAGCTGACGAATGGATAAGGGGAATATTTATGTTAAATAGGTGGCGCTCAAAAGTTTGGATCAGCAAAAGCTTTGTAAATAATGACAATCCTTAGAATTTCGTAAAAAACGCACTGTTCAGTTCAGAGAACCTCTTTCCACGGTTTTTTTCGAAAACGTAACAAAGTGGTTTATAAGTCCAAAAGACGAAATGATCTAATTGCAAGAAGGGAGTCCGAGGGCTCATAGTACTGAGGAACTGCAGGACAACACAACCTGCAGGGGGGAAGGAGCCCTGCTTTGTTCATGTTTTTTAGGAGGTACGAATTAGTGAATGCCAAACGACTAGTGACACGAAACAAAGTATCGCCTAAAAACACTGAAGGTGGTTCTTATGAAATATATAAAAACAGTTTTTATTTTGATTATGATCATGATCATTTTGAGTATTTCTTTGGTATGGTATGTAAAGGGCGGTTCCTCAACTCTTATACCGTTAATGACGTCTGATGTTGATTCTATTAAGATAGAAAACGATATGTCCGTTGCAGAATCAAACATAGAAAGAGGAGGTGAGATTGTGACCACTTTGAATATTCAGATTGGAAGTGAAATCTTTACAGCCACTTTATATAACAATGCCTCAACTCAGTCGCTATTGGCACAAATGCCATTGACATTGAACATGAGCGATGTCAATAGAAATGAAAAATATGCTATTGTGCCAGTTCCTTTACCTACTGCCACTGAGCGGGTTAAAAATATCAATGCAGGCGATATCATGTTATATGGTTCTGATGGTTTGGTACTTTTCTACAAAACTTTTTCCACTACTTATAGCTATACACGCCTTGGATATATAGAGGATATTTCGAGATTAACTAATGCACTTAGCGACGGAAATACTGAAGTAACATTAAGCATTATTGAATGAACTTAAGTGGTGAAGAAGCCGGACAGAGTGTATAGAATCCCCTTAGCGACGTCATAAAAGCAGTAGGAATTTGCGGAGAAACGGTTTTTGCAGCCGACAAAGATAATCAAGATTGTGTTGTAGTTAGCGGTACTTATTAAGTAAAGAAGAGTGAAAGGGAGATAAGACATTAGGGCTGATGCTGGCAGCTCTCTGCGAACGAACCGCTGCTTCGTGCTGAAGCACCCCACTGGAGATCAAAAAAAGGCAGAGATTCTTAAATAGATGAGAATCTCTGCCCTTCTATTTTTTAAAATGACGAAACAATCAATAAAGAGCGAATTCAGCTACTTTTGTTACTCCACGGGCTGATAAGAAACCTCTCTGTATAAGTCAAACCCCGCCAATATCTGGTTATATCCGTACACAACTTCACCTTCATCTACCCTTCCGGAAGCAACTAAGCATGAGGCAGAGGCCCGGCATATCTTATAGAGATTGTTCTCTTCATCTTCTTTTCTGATTTGCTCAATAAGCTCAAATTCATCAGGACTCATGTAGTAGAAAGCGATCATTACATCCTCTATCCCTTTTTGCAGCAAGCTTCTCTGGATTAGGTCAATGTTTTTTGCCTCAGCCATTTTATCTATGCTCTTCGTTTGCTTCACATATACGTTAACAAGAGCAGAATAATCATAATCCCCGGTTAATGTAGCGGGAGTGTATTTAGTATCCGGCATATTTCCCCAGGCCCCATTATCATATCCGGCGTCGATTTTAATGTCCCTGCCCAAAATGGGAGATATGAGCTCCGATAATTCGCTTTTCAATTTCCCTGCCATAAGGTGATTTATGTAGTCATCCTCAATGATGTCCTTTTCTTCCCAATACTCTACCTTAAACGTTTCTTCGGGCGCATCTACCGGATAAGCCTGTGTTTCAAAGCCCACTACATTTCCAGTGAGTTTTCCAGGAACATGTATAAAGAGATCATCAGCTGTTTCCACTGCAAATTCCTTTTCATACTTTTCCGCCAGGTGTTTTTCAATTTTCGCGGTTGCTGCTTTTTTTTCTGATGTCGAATGTCTGTCACAGGCTGTTAATGCTACTGTTAATATCAATGTGAATACAGCCAGAAACCAAATCCTCCGGTTCAAAATCATCCCTCCGCGTATTCGTTATCCGATGTGCTCGAAAATACAGTCAAGTTATAAGGTCTATCTTTTACCATTATATACCACATCTTCGATGAATTCACAGCACTCAGTAATCTATACATGAATTCGCAGGATTTCTCCTTCCCCCCCCTTTATCGCGCCTTTAAATTCTAAAAACTAGATAATCAACAGACTTGAATATTTTTGATATAAAATACCTTGAGAGATACGAGGATGAAAATAAACGTAGTTATTATGACCACAGCGCTTCGCTCCACTCCATAAATCCATTACCATATGAGGTTCTGGATTTTTTGCTCTTTAAGGTCTTTTAGCTATAGTTAAAACCTATGACTAATGATGCATTTTTCATATAACACGCATTCTTTTCGATCATGCTATACTCAGTAGACTAAAAAGTTATAAGGAGAAATAATCTATGATACCATTCCGTAATGATCATGTAGGTAGCTTTCTACGTCCTCCAAACTTAAGTCAGGCACGTGAACAATATAAAGCAGGCAACATTACATATGAGGAATTAAGAGCTGTGGAAGATAAAGAGATTATTCGAATTATTGAAAAGCAAAAAGAAAATGGCGTATTCGCAGTTACTGATGGTGAATTCCGTAGAAGCTGGTGGCATTTTGATTTTCTAGGCGGCTTGGATGGCGTAGAGTTATATGAGCAAATAGACGGACCTAAATTCCATAATATGCAAACTCGCAAGGGTGGAATTCGTGTTGTTGGTAAAGTTGATTTCTCAAGTCATGCTTTTGTGGGGCATTTTGAGTTTTTGAAAAAGCATGCAGGTGACGCAGTAGCGAAGCAGACAATTCCAAGTCCCAACATGCTTATATATCGCTTGGAGAATGGCGCCAATATTTATAATGATCGAGAGCAATTCCTTCAAGATACCATTGCGGCGTATCAAAAAGCAATTCAAGCCTTCTATGATGCGGGATGTCGATACCTGCAATTAGATGATACAGCTTGGGCAGACCTATTCTCAGAAGCTGGTCACGATAAGCTACGTGCTAAAGGTTTGGAACCGGCGGAAGAGTTGAAAACGATGCAACGGATGATTAATGAATCCTTGTCTCATAAACTGGAAGATTTAGTTGTGACCATGCATATTTGTCGTGGTAACTATAAATCCAACTATTTTTCAACTGGTGGTTATGATTACGCTTCTGAAGTGATATTTGGAGGCTTAAACGTAGATGGATTATTTTTAGAATTTGATGATGAGCGCTCAGGTGGTTTCGAGCCATTAAAATATGTGAATCGAAAAGATTTGAAAATCGTGCTTGGTTTACTCACATCGAAGTCAGGAGAGTTAGAGAATAAAGAACAAATTAAAGCCCGGATTGCAGAAGCTGCAACCTATGTACCACTTGAGCAACTTTGTTTGAGCCCACAATGCGGTTTTTCGTCTACAGAAGAAGGCAATATTTTAAGTGAAGAACAACAATGGCGTAAACTTAGTTATGTTAAGGAAATTGCAGATGAAGTTTGGAATTAATAAATATCAAAATAAAGGGGATTTAAAATGACAATTCAAGCAGACAAAGAGACAATTATAGTTGAAGCCTTCATTAATGGTCAAAATGTAAAATCCCTTTCACAGTTAGCAAAAGAGAATCCGACAAACCCAACTGAAATCGTAGGCTATTTCCCAGTCACTACGAAAGAACAAGCGGTTGAAGCGATTGAAGCGGCGGCAGGGGCCTTTAAAACATGGAAACATACCTCCATTGATGAACGCATTATTATGATGCGCAGGGCGATAGAGAAGATTAGAGCAGCTGAGAATGAAATTGTTCATTTGCTCTCTAGAGAGCATGGCAAGCCCCTATATGATGCACACGGTGAAATTTATGTTTCGTTAATGTGGATGGAGTTTGCTTGTAATGAAGCCAAATCGGCTCTACAGGAAGAGATCAAAGAGCATGAGAATGGTAAAACTATTCTTTCCCATGATCCAATTGGTGTGGTGGCAGCGATTAGTCCATGGAACTATCCCATTGCTTTATCCACGATTAAGATCGCTCCCGCCTTACTTGCGGGCAACACGATTTTGCTCAAACCAAGTCCATTTGCGCCACTGGCAGCGGCAAAGGTGGCAGAGATTATTGCGAGTGAGTTCCCTGCTGGTGTAATCAATATCGTTCATGGTGATGCGGATGTGGGCGTTGAACTGACTAGTAATCCTCTTGTTACTAAAATCGCCTTTACAGGTGGAACCGCAACAGCTAAGCATATTATAAAGGCTGCTGCGGAAACGATTAAGGATATGACGCTTGAGCTTGGTGGTAATGATGCGGCTATCTTCTTGGAAAGCTTTGATGTTCATGATGAGCGAGCAATGCGTCGGATTGTCATTTCTAATTTCTTGACAGCAGGCCAAATCTGTATGATCGCCAAACGTATATATGTACACCGTTCTATTTATGATGATTTTGTTGAAAAATATATAGAGGCGGCAAATCGCTGGATTCGAATTGGCGATCCATTTGATTCAAATACGACGGTAGGTCCGGTTAATAACCTGAAGCAGAAAAATTATGTGCAAGGGTTGGTGGAAGATGCGCAAAAGCGCGGGGCTAAAGTCATCCATCTCGGTCAAATTCTTGATCAGAAGCTGTTTGAACAAGGTTACTACCTACAACCTACGCTTGTTTTGGGTTGCGATTATCATGATCCGATTGTAGTGGAGGAACAGTTTGGTCCTACGGTTCCGATTCTGCCATTTGACGATGAAGAGCAGGTTATTAATTTACACAATGAAAGCATATATGGATTGACGAGCTCTGTGTGGGGGAAAGAAGAGGATGCCATCTCAGTCGCACGTCAACTCGAAGCTGGAACGACAATGATCAATACAGCTGCTGTACAAGGGCTCGATGTTCGGTTCCCTTTCGGTGGCTTCAAACAATCTGGTATTGGACGTGAATACGGCGTGGAAGGCATTCGCACTTATACGGAAAGTCATGTTATCAACGTTCCGAAGACACTGGATCTTCCTTATATACCAGAATAAATCTTATAGCACACAACTTCGACATCGTACAGGGGATGTACTTGTGAAATTAAATTTAGGCTCTACATTTGCGCTTTTGTTTACTGATTTTTAAGAATCAGTAGACACGGCGCTTTTTTATTAGACAGATTGTCAATCCAAGTGCGGCACCTAGTTCAAAATAAAAAATGGCCCATGGACGGATTCGTGTAAAATGAAGGTTCCTACACCACATTCACACAAGAAGAATTCACCATAAGCTACACACATTTTAGCATAATTGAACGCAGTAAACTAGAAGCATTACATCAACTGGGGCTGTCTGCCCGAGCTCTTGCTCGTAAATTGAAACGACATCACTCCACGATTAGTAGGAAACTCAAGAAAATCAGAGCCCGGATGGTTACCTGACGACAGCATCAGAACAGCGGTACCAACACTTTCGCCAGGATCGTTTAATATTAATAATTCAAGGTAGGCAGCCCCTGCGAAGACAGCAATAGTATTGCTGATAGGGTAGAGTTGACTTGCAAACATACGTAAAGTAATAATTGGTTCCGCAGCTCATTTTTTATCGGGGGACAAGGCATAGTCCCATTGAAAGTCGCTATTGTAGCGGCTTTTTTGTTATGGCTTTAGCCAGTGAGTGCGAAAACGCGCGAAACAAAGAACCCGTGTCAGCACACGGGTTCTTCTCATTACATAATAGGTTAGTTAAATTATCCTTGCACACACTTGCGTAGTGTCTCCACAATCGATGCACGAATATCATCTTCGTTAAATTTTAAAATCGGCATCGTATCCTCTGGATCAAGATATGCATCCCGGTCTTGAGCAGCTACAGCCACACGCATATGAATACCGTGCTCTTTGCCGGCTTCAGCAGTTGCTGCATCCAATTGCTCCATAGCAGGCTTTATTTGCTCTAGAGGCACCACCGTTATGGTAGTGTCTGTCTGTCCCAGGGCATCCGCCACCATTTGGTAAAACTCGCTATGTTTCATATTCAACCCACAGATGGCATATTTGCCACGATGAACTCCATTCTCCATCGCTCCGATAGTCGCTTCCGCCACTTGCTGGGCAGTTACCATCGCTGTCCCCCCACCAAGAACCCGAACAACCTTCTGATCTTTAACCCGATCCACGAACATTGTCCAAAGTGGCATTCGCCCTGGCATCACGCCGAAAATATAAGGCAAACGGAGCGTTGTAACGTCCATCGCACCTTCACCTTCCATACATGCTACCTCTTCTTGCAACAGACGAGTGCGCGGATAAGCGTTATCCTTCAGCGGAAGATCTGTCCATACTTCGGCAAAGTGAGAAAAGTACGAACCGTACAATACGAATTTTTTCACACCTGCTTGCTTCGCTAACCGGGCAAGGCGCTGTGTAGGCAGTACATTCGCTTCATAGAAAAATTTTACCGCCGGGGCATCTGGTACAACACGTTCATCCGCTCCTGCGGCATATATGAATCCATCCACGTCTTTCAGCAAGTCTAGAATTTCTTCATCTGTCATCTCATTAATATTTCCTAACAAGCACTCTACTTCATTAGGTAAGAGATCTTCCGTCGGCATGGGAGGCAGTGATACGGTGGATACTCTATATCCGCGTTTCAATAATTCTTTTATCGTAAAATAACCTAAAAATCCAGTTCCACCTAATACGAATACTTTTTTCACGGAGACCATCTCCTATACAGGTTAGTTAAGGAAACACCACTTTTCTAATATTTTCCTCAAATTCATCATATCTTATTTTCCAACTAAAATGAGAGTTATATGAGAAGCTTATTTGTATAATATTTAACAAAGTTAGTATTATGAAGCTTTGAAAGAGGAAGAAAGAGAAAAACTACCAAGATACGTAAAAATTATAGACATAATCGTGGGTATGATTTTTGTTCTAATGGATACGACGTAGATCAAAAAAAGTAACGATAGAGGCTACACGACTGAGGCTGTTCGGTTAGTCGTTGACTATTTGGCTTTCAAAAAGAAGACATTGCACGACAGAGTGTACATATTAATGGAAAATGGAATTCCATCAGACAGAAAGCCGTGTTTCACAGCATTATTAAAGTGAAAAACCGATAAAAAATATAAGAGAAAACGAATGTCAAAACAAACGATACAAGAGATAATTTTCGATTACTATTCCATGTTCGAAATCCGTTAGCCACATATAAAATAATCAGAGAAAAGAGAATTAGTAAGATGTTTTTCCAAAACAGCAAATTTAAAAGTACAGTTAAGGCAGCCAAACACCATATAACTGTAAACCATAGTGGATACTTCAATAAATATTTTCTAAGCATGTGCTCCTCCTGAAAGTTCCCAATGTAATTATTGACCTTTATTATTCGTCACTCCTTGATTAATACCTTTATCATAGGATTAAGGTTAGTTTAAATAGATTTGAAAAACAGACTCAGATAGGAGATGAAATTGACTGTGACATTGTTTTACTATATTGCTGCAAGCCATGAGCTACCGACAGGTTCGTTCGGCCAGAAAAAAACAGTGATGACGATTCATGATTATATTAAAAATGTGAATCCAGCTGCTAAGGATCAACTCTTTATGCAATCACTACTGGAAAAACACCCGAAAGGGGATAAACTTATGGAAGTCTACGATACGGAAGAGGATGCAGCGGGATTATATATAACCGGTCCCTTAAACAGACAATCCTCACATTTTCTCCGCTATCCATTCGTTTACCAGGTTGACCCCGAAGGTGGTTCTTTCAGAATCAATAACGAGATTAAATATTCTCACCCTATTTTATACCAAGCAAGCAAAAAATGCTTAGTAGAGCTTTTCAATTATTTAGTCAGCAATATGGAAATAGGTGAGGATTTAGAGCTGTATTGCTGTTGGTCGCATGGACAGAAGAGATTTTCGGATGCTCCTAACAAAGAACTCGATCTCGTGATTGACCTAGCCACATTTCAATTGGGGAATGAGTTCGAGTGGAAAGAACGTCAGTATATATGCGTTAAGAAGTGAATCAATGTACAGTTAACTATTAAGCGAACGGAAAAAAGACAGCTTAACACAGCAGGGAGCGGCTTGCCAGTTGGCAACTGCTCCCTTTTCTTATGCAAACGGAGTGATTGGAAGAACATTCCTTTAATTTTAGCGTTCAATATATAAGTGTTAATAACGTCGTATCAATGAAAGGTAGATCCTTATGAAAAAAGTGATATGTTTGTTGGGGTTGAGTTTATTCCTCATATTATCTGGTTGTACAGATAACGGATACCAATCAATTGAGGCAACTATACGAAGTGAAGGAATTCAAAATAAACAGATTTTTTATAAGGAAGAACTGAATAATAGCAGTATTTTAATATATGAAAATCCTAATGGAGGGGTAGATGCTGGAATTGTTTATAAAGTCGGGAACAAATATAAATGGAGCTTTGGAGGGGGCGTGTCGCTTCTTTCTAACGAAACAGATGTTACTTGGAGTTGGATTAACATGAATGCTAAGGAAGAGGAAAAGCAGTATCAGTTTTACATTGGCATAGTAAAAGAACAGTCGATATCCAGAATCCATATCAAAAGCTTAGGAATGAGTAAAAATATTGATAAATATGCTGAAATAGTCGAACTAAGTGATGGAACTAAACTATGGTTTGCATTACAAGATGAATATAGTAACGTTCAATCTGGATTTATCTTGAATGGTTTTGATAAAGACGGTAAACGTATATTTCATTATGAAGCTGAGCAATCCATTAATTAAGCTCCCTCGAAATGATTTAAATACCTCACTCAGGCTCATGAATTCGCAGGATTTCTCCTTAGTCAAAGTGAGAAAAATGAAAGATTAGGAGAAGCAGGTGGCCGAGACGACGTAAAAGGGCATAGGAAAACAGAGGTATTTGTTGAATACCCATAACATTCTATATATGCACGTCTCCACTTCGCCTTAGCGATTCTCACTCCCATGTCTCAATGGGTCATAGCCCTTTCATTCCTTCGTCACATCTAACTAAGGAGTGGAGGTCGGTCTTTCTAACGAAACGGGTCTTATGCCCTTTTGCTTAATGTCTCCCGATACTCCGTGCTATTTTAATCCTGCGAATGCATGAACCGGTGAGGAACAACTGGTTTTATGCTGCTTGTAAGAAAATTCTAGTTGAGTCGTAAGTATTGCCATTTTTAGCAAGAGAGACAAGCATACGTGCAACTTTCCCAATCAATTTCATAATCGATTTCATCTAGCGAGTAGGATAGCGTACGAAATGTACGAAACTTTTCTCGATGAATAATAAGTTTTGCTCAGGTAACCTTAATAGAAACATAGATCTTTTATAAGATTTAATAGGCTAACCCTATTTAACCGTTATAAGTATCAAGCACAGTACTGGCTGATTTTTCAACTCAATCAATAAGCCATTGTTAAATAGAGCGTAGTGTCCTGTAATATTATAAAACATTAAAATTAATGGACCTAAGCCCCTGGCTTAGGTCCATTTTTATAAGCTGTTTGTGAGGGATTGTAGAAATAGTATAACTATTATTCTTTATCTCCTAAATTGTCACTTAGTTTGTGAGTATATTTATCAGAAAACATGATTTTTAACATTGGTGGCGTAACGAGTGTAGTGACAATTACCATAATAATAACAGAAGTGTAGTAATGGGGATCAAGTAACCCTCCAGCAAGTCCTGTGCCGGCGATAATAAGAGCCACCTCACCGCGTGAAATCATACCTGTTCCAATGGCCATAGAGGAATGAAAATTGTACCCAGTCATTTTTGCACCAAGTGCACCGCCTACAAGTTTTGTTGAAATTGCTACCAGACTTAGAACGATAATAAACCAGATTTGAGAGCCAACACCTTCAAAATCAACATTTAGTCCGATACTAACAAAAAATACGGGAACGAACAGGCCATATGCAATGGGCTCGAGTTTTGATTCAACGGTGTGCTTGAAAGGTGTTTGTGAAATTGCGATTCCAGCTGCAAAGGAACCGATAATGCCAGCAACACCTAACCACTCTGCAAAATAAGAGAATGTAAGAGCAATAATGATTCCACCCGAGATGACAGTTTCAGCGATCTTCAGCTTACTAAGCCATTTCATAACAAGAGGAACTACCCAAATTGAAGCAGCAATGATAATAACAAAGAACAGTACTTTCTTCCCTATAAGGGAACCTATACTAACAGACTCTCCTGTACCGAGTAAACTCAACATGACAGCCAGCAGTACTACCACAAGAATATCATCAACAACGGCAGCTCCTAGAATAGTTGTACCTTCCCGGGAACTTAGTTTATTCATTTCTTTTAAGGTTTGAACTGAAATACTTACAGAGGTTGCACAAAGAAGCAGTCCCAGAAATAGTGCATGACTTTGTTCTAATCCGAATGAAAGAGCTGCGCTGTAGCCTCCAGCAAAAGGGATAATAACTCCGCCTATAGCTACAGCAAGAGCGGATTTCCAGTTTTTTCGGAGCGTATCTAAATCCGTTTCTAATCCAGCTATAAACATGAGAATGAGAACGCCTATTTCAGAGAACTCATGAATAAATGAGGTTTGATAAACCCAACCGAGAACAGCTGGGCCTAGAATAACACCGGCTAGTAGCTCCCCAAGAACGGATGGCTGCCCAAGTTTGACGGATAAATGTCCAGCTAGTTTAGTGAAAATAAGGATCAGTACCAGATGCAAGATAAATTCCATTAAATTTCTCCCTTCGTTTTTAAAACCTAAGATTTTAGATAGTAGAGTTTAAACATACATATCAACACATAAAAAAGGTGTATTTACGAAAAACCTCCGTAAATACACCTAAACAAAACGGAGGAACCCCTTGTGTGGCAGGCTCCTCCGGTGAATCATCATATTTGTATGTGCTTAGTCAGTACTTAAACTCAATAATGGAAGTATATCATTTCTTAATGTGATTTAATACTGTTATTAAAAAAAATACGGATATATTTAATGAACCAGAAGCGAAGGAATAGGCAATTGCATAGGATAATGTTAATCAAAGATAAGAAATCATGTGAGGAGAATGGATATGTATCATAAGCCGTGTTGTTATTATCACTGCTATAATCCTATGCATAACTACTGGAATCAAAATGTAAACCATAATTGGAACGGTTATTACAGTAGGAATAACTATACTGGGAACTTTACATTGATGGATTATGGGAAACAACCATATGTCGTAAATATTGAACAAGCCACTAAACAAAACAATACTTACCGAACAGCTATCTGGACAGGAAAACACTTTCAAGTGACCTTAATGAGTATTGATGTAGGAGATGATATTGGTTTAGAAGTTCATCCGACAACAGATCAATTCTTACGTATTGAAGAAGGTCAGGGATTTGTTCAAATGGGTGATAGCAAAGATCAATTAGATTTTCAAGAAATGGTTAGAGATGATTATGCAATCATGGTACCTGCAGGGAAATGGCACAATATTACGAATACGGGCAATACACCACTTAAACTATACGTGATTTATGCTCCTCCTGAACATCCATTTGGTACTGTCCATCAAACAAAAGCAGCAGCCATGTCTGCTGATTAATTAAAGGCCTGGCTGTTCATCAACAGACCTTTTTATCATAATTTTTTGTAACGTTTTATTGTCCATAATAGAATAGATATTACCTTGTCTTCGGTTTCAACAATTAAAGTATTTGAATCATCTGATATCCTGCATTTACCCTTAATTAATTCCCCGCTGACGAGACGGATGCTAATTAGCGATTGAGTTTTAACTAATTGTATCGTTGGTAATATTCAATGTACTGTCCTTTCTTAAAGGGTAATCATTTATAAAAAGGAATATCCAATGATTTATAATTTGAAACAGCATAAATGTTTTTAAGCTATATTTCGATAAATTATTTGGTGCTTTATAAACTTTAGGTCAATAGGTAAACTTGACCTACTGCTTTACCGTTATCAGGGGAAAATTTAATGTTACAGTTTGCTAGATATTTCAAAGAACCTTGGAATTAATGTCAAGGTTTTTTGAAATGTCTAGTTCTAGGAGTATTGAAAGTGAAAATACGAGAAAGTAATTCCAGTTACCAGCATCCTTGGATACGTTTAATAGCTCAAGCAGGAGGGAGTAATCTACTTACTAAATTTATTTATCCAGTATTTCGCTCCAGTCATGAACTGAGGAACCTTCTAAAAACCTTTCACAGTCCATTGCAGCCATACATCCGGAACCTGCTGCCGTAATCGCTTGACGGTACTTGGAGTCTTGTACGTCACCGCAGGCAAACACGCCGGGGATATTGGTTTCCGTCGTCCCTGGTTTAACAACAATGTATCCAAGAGGGTCGGTAGTGATCTGATCACCTAAAAATGAGGTGTTTGGAGTATGTCCTATAGCTATAAATAAACCGTCAGCCTCTATTATTTCATCTTGTCCGGTTTCATTATTAAGGACCTTTAATCCTTGAATTCCCATGTCTTTGGGAAGCACTTCAATCGGTGTTCGATTTAAAGCAAACGTGATTTTTGAATTCAATTTTGCGCGGTCCTGCATAATTTTAGATGCTCTTAATTCTTCCCGGCGATGGACCAGCACGACTTCAGAAGCAAACCGAGTTAAGAAGTTAGCTTCTTCCATAGCAGAGTCACCACCGCCTATAACGATAATTTTCTTATTGCGGAAAAAGAATCCGTCGCAAGTAGCGCAGGTACTCACGCCTCGGCCTACGTATTCTTGTTCATTAGGTATATCAAGATATCTAGCTGACGCTCCAGTGGAGACAATAACGGATTCTGCCTCAATCTCACCTTGTCCATCAATCTTGATTTTGAATGGTCGTTTGCTAAAGTCCACTTCACTTACGTATCCGGATTTGAATTGAGCACCAAAACGTTCTGCTTGTTTTCGCATGTTATCCATAAGTTCCGGTCCTATAATTCCATCAGGGAATCCTGGGAAGTTTTCAATTTCGGTCGTAGTGGTTAGCTGTCCGCCAGGCTGAAGTCCTTCAATAACAAGTGGATTCATATTGGAACGAGCCAAATAAATGGCCGCTGTGTAGCCAGCAGGACCTGTTCCAATAATAACTGATTTATACATAAAGAATCCTCCTTATAGGTCAAATTAGATTAACATTTCGTTTGACTGGTTGTACTATTCGGTTTTGTGAAGATACAGCACAATTCCGGAGATAAGATTTTGTTGACTTCATTTTCATTTATCCGGTAGTAACTCCATGTACCTCTTGTTTCTTTCTGTATAAAACCGGCATCATGAAGGATCTTAAGGTGATAGGAGAGTTTGGACTGAGGTATATCCA
>NZ_WTWX01000094.1 GCF_009870785.1 Paenibacillus sp. An7 | reverse complement strand
TATTAGCTTATCTTCTCTCTAAACCAGACGACTGGCAGGTATATGAATCAGACCTTATTAAACGTGCAACTGATGGACGAGATTCGGTTAGAACAGGTTTGCGTGAATTAGAGAAATTCGGCTATTTATCAAGACGCCAGATCCGTGGAGAAAATGGAAGTTTCGGATACATGGAATATATTATTTATGAACGTCCTGTAACAGAAGATCTTCCCGATGACGGAAAATCCGTTGACGGTAAAAAACCGATAACGGATTTTCCGTCGACGGATTTTCCGTCGACGGAAAATCCACTACTACTAAATAATGATTTAAATAATAATGATTTAAATAATGATTGTTTGA
>NZ_WTWX01000034.1 GCF_009870785.1 Paenibacillus sp. An7 | reverse complement strand
GCAACAAGGCGGGCTAGTTAGTCATATGTCCTTATAAACCCACATCATTGTAACATGTTTTTAGAACGCTTACATTAAAAAAGGATCATTATTTCAAATTAAGAATGTATAGGTAAAATTCAATTAACCTTCCACGCCCCTGATGAACATCGACATATGCTAGATACCCCATCCCATTAGGGATATGGATCTCCTTGTTTCTGTAAACCATTTGTCCTTTTTAGTCAGAATACTAAATACTACCCCTTTATGGAGAAGATTTTGACACCATCTACCGCCGTATAAAACAGCTGATAACTGATGCACGTAAAGCATCATCCTCATTAGAGCAATTTAAAACCAAGCTACAACCGTAGGACAAAAAAAGGGACCCCAGAAACCTAGGACACCCCTTACAAATTTCTTGAATTCAGTTACTGCCGATTCAACTCCTATGCAGCGGATAATACCAATTGTCATTCTCTAAACACATGCGATTACGTATACGTAATCGCATGTGTTGCAGTTACTTTATACCGTACTTCGATCTGATCTACCGCACCTGACCTTACAAGACTCATACTATTCACTAACCCAACTTAGTCCCTTTAAAGATCCCTATTTCCTCAAGATGTTTATAATGCGCTTTTGTCCTCTTATTAGACTGTCAACATTAAATTAGACAACTTTTTAAGGGATGCAGCTTTGTACTGAATTGGGTCATGTATCCTAAAGTGCCATGAATGCGATGCTTGTTGAACCAATTAACATAATCGTATAGTTCCAACTCTAAATGGTGAAGACTTTGAAAAATTCATTTGGTTTACAAATTCCGTTTTCATCACTTTGTAGGTGGCTTCAGCAAAGGCATTGTCGTAGGGATAACCTTTCTTACTCAACGAGCGCCCAATCTGGAATGGCGCAAGAGTCTGGTCAATCAATTTATTTTTAAATTCACTTCCACGGTCCGTGTGAAACCACCCAATTTCGCTCAAGTTACCTGGATAACTTTTATAAAATATACAATCTACATTTTAAAGTAAAAATAGTTTTTTCTATTATTATTATTTAAAGTAGTGCTAAACCCGTCTTTTAAACTTCCAATCTTGCTTCCCAATATGTTCAATTATCTCCTCCAATTCAATATTTTCGTCTGTAATTGTGTATTCAGCCTTAACAAAACCTCTTGTTTTTGAATGATATGGTATCATAATATGACTTATTCTTTTTTGTTCTGATTCATTACGTACATAAAATTTTTTTTGATCAGGGTCTTTCAAAAGTATTTCTCTTTTTCTCATCTTATACAACCTTTTAGCTCTCAAAATTTCTTTATGAAACCCCTCATAATGTTCTATAGTATTATCGATAAACATTTTTTTTATAATATCAAAAAGCCCTTGAGAGAGCCAAAAATTCATTGAATCATGGTTTGGCCAGGCATCGGTTCGAAAGTACACTACTACTCCAATTCCATTATTATTTGGACCATAACTAAATTTAAAATTCTTAATATCGTAAGATAAAGGATGCCCCTGAAGTATCATTATGTTTTTCCCCTTTAAAATAAGCTTTAATAAACATCTCTTTTACTAATTAGTTTAGTTTAATCTCTATTTCCCGATAATATTAATCGTCTACATGGAAGCATGATGAGGCTTAGCAACAGAACGGCGCCGTAATACTCTCTCTCTGCTCTTAACGCGTAAGTTTATTACTATTAAATTCAGTCACATTCCAGGAACATAATCCTTGAACGGGGCGCTCCAAAACCCGCATCACTTTATCGACCGAATGATAACTCTCTTCTTATGGTGTAGAAAGCTGGAATTAAGCTGAAAGTACTTCATTGAAGAAAGGGCAATTGTCGGTGGTATAAGTGGTATAGGAAAGAAAAACAATCCAAAAATCAACTCCTATATCATACTTAATTATTTGAACTCGCAAAGCGAGCTAGATGCAGTAACATTCTTAGATAACCCCCTCGAATTTACAAGCAGAAATTTCATTCATTCTCTTAATAAAAAATCACTGATCTTACCGGCCAAGAGGTTCACTCTATAACAAAAATAAGATCCTTTCTTTTAGAGCATTTCTTATCACCCTACAAACGGCAAAGGATTCACCATAACACCAATAATAATGATTTCAAAGTGTAGATGGTTCCCCGTGCTGCTGCCGGTTGACCCACATCCACCAAGCACACTTCCTGCAGATACTTGATCAACAGCACGAGCTTTAATGGAAGACAGATGCGCATAGATAGTATCATAATCACCTCCATGGTCTACACGTACATACTGACCATATCATCTTTTCAGCCTAGCCATAATCACCTTTCCGGCTTTATATACAGGTCTCAGTTTCCCACTTGAACAAGCAAAATGTATGCCTTGATGTGGTTTTCTACCCTAACGGGATGAGTACTTGGACCAAATCCGGATGTAACCTCACTGTTGGGAAGACTAAACCTAGCTTTACCCGGTTGAGGAATCATAATAACATCGTATCTATCTGTCACGTAAAGCGTAGCGTATTCCATTACTTCTGATACATAATCCTGGCTGTGATTAGGCAAAACCAAAAAAGAGCCTTGGGAACATAGGTACCAAAGTTCTTGTAATATAGAGTAACTACAACGTCACTCATACTTTTCTAAGGAAAGACTTAAATAAAGACAAAGAATATTTCATCTTCCTAATATGCTTGTGGCAAGTTTCTTAAAGACTCATATCTACTAATATCTTACATTGATTACGATCTTTCGCTAACGTTTCGAAACCTTTAACCACAATATCATCTAATGCAATCGTACTCGTAATAACTGCATCACCATCAATAATACCACTTGCAAGCAGACGAATAACTTCAGGGAATAAGCGAACATATGCATAAGAACCACTGATTTTGGCCTCAGTTCTAACGATCATATTAGGGTCAAAATTTATTGGTTTTTCCCATAAACTCACAATCTTAAATTCACCGCCAGGACGAACTGAACTAACTCCACTTGTAAATGTTGCCTGAACGCCTGCAGCATCATATCCGACATTTACACCGCCATTAGTTTTTTCGCGGATAAATGCCACTGCATCTATATCTATTGGATTAATAACATATGTAGCTCCAAGTTCTAAAGCTCTCTGGCGACGTTCATCCGATACTTCTACTACAAAAATTTCACTAGCTCCTGCTGCTTTTACAGCTTGCAACAATAATAATCCAATCGGTCCGGCACCAAATATTGCTGCTGAATCCCCGAGTTTCAATGAACTTTGACGGACAGCATGAACCGCAACAGCTGTCGGTTCCACAAGTGCACCTAGTTCTAGACTCATATTATCAGGTAAATGGAAGATATTCTCTTCCCTTACTACTGCAAACTGGGCAAAACCACCTGAAACCGTATATCCATAACCTTGGCGGACTTTGCATAAATTCATAAAGCCACTATGACAATTATCGCATTTTCCACAAGGAATTAGAGGTTCAACAGCTACTCGATCTCCCACTTTCGCGTTTGTTACTCCTTCTCCTACTTCCACAATTACGCCTGAAAACTCATGTCCTAAAACAGGCTGTGTACGTGCAGCATAAACACCTGCTAAATACTCATGCATATCACTACCACAAATACCAGCGTATTCCACTTTCACTTTCACCATGCCTTTTTCAAGGACAGGTATTTCTATTTCTTCTATTCGAATATCTCTTGCTCCATATATTTTCGCTGCTTTCATCTTTCTTACCTCTTCTCTATATTGTAGTTGCTTGTAATCCATTGAAAATAAAGGCTACTGCCAGATCTGCTACCTGTTCAGGAGATATTTTCGAATGAATCTGATTTAAAAATGCAATATCAAGAGAATACATTAAGGTTCCCATTATAAAATTAACTGCTACGTCAACAGAAGGAAAACTAATTGTTTTTTTATTCTGACATTCTTGTAAAATTAATCGAAGCTGCTCCCACGAAGGCTGAAATACGTCTGTCAGCATCTCTAATCTTGGACTATTCATTACAAGCTCCTGTTGCAATATACTAACTAATTCACGTTCTTCATTTCTAAAGATAACAAACTCTTTACAAAAACTCTTAAGTGCACCTAATGAATCTGATAAATCGTAATTCATATTTCCAAAAAATTGTCTGATTGTATGGAATATCTCTAAAAAAACATTCTCTTTGCCTCCAAAGTGATAAGACACTAGAGCAAGTGAAACATTTGCCTCAGTACATATCTGTCTAACGGTTGTTCCTTCATAGCCGTTTTTCGCAAATAAATGTTTTGCGGCCCGTAAAATTTGGTCTCTTACGTCCTTATTTCTATCATTATTATTGCTCTCATTTAATTGCCTCACCTTATTTATCCATCCTCCTCCATTCAAAATAATTTCGTATGACTTTTATTAAAAATAACTCTGAATGAACCTTCTTGAACATTTGTTTTGAACACTTGTTCAATCAATAGTATACTCTTGTTTTGTTGTATGTCAAAAAATAGAATACTTGTAATTAAGTACAATCTAATGCGTAACTAACTTATCTTCAATTCACCAGTTTTAAAGTAGTACTTTGTGTAAAAGTTACTTGTTCAGGAATCATTTAAAAACTTAGATTGCAAAATAAATACCTTGATAATCAACAGATAGTACTGAACCAGTTGGACGAAAATCATTTCGAATTGAATTGTCTTTAGCCTCTTGTGTTAAGAGACATTCCTTGTGGCGAGCATCGCCAACAGAAAATTGTTTTAAAGAAAGAACCGACGTACGCTGGTTCTCTCCTTTCCTTCTTAGATTGTGGATCGGCCCCTTTCATGATGATGAAGCCAAATCGGAATCATGATGCTGCCCTTATGCTTGATGCTTGATGGGAGCGAAGCCAAAAAACGGAGCGGACAGGATGCAGTCTATCCTCCCTGGTAAGGGGTGTATAACGAGGGACAGAAACGTAGAGTAAGTACCTTGTACAGATACTCTATTCTTCCATCAGCTGACCGTTTTAAGAAACGGATGCCCATCAGGATTCAGAAACTTCCTCTGAACTCGCCTTGATTGAGAATAAGTTACAACCATAGGACAAAAAAAGGCCTCCCAGTAATCCAGGAGCACCCGCTATAAAATTTTTATATTCATCTACCCCGATTCAACTCCTATGTAGCAGGAATTACTAATTGTAATTTTTAACACGTACGTTTACGTATACGTAAACGTACGTGTTAAAGTAACTTTACATCACACCTCATATATCGAGAGAGCTCCCCTTCCTGATCCTTACATGAGTTATATTATTCACTAACCCAACCTAGACCCTTCGCAGATCCTATTAACGATCTATTTCCTCCAAGATGTTTATAATGCGTTTTTGTTCTCTTATCCCCTTCTCTAATAAATAGGAAAGCACCGCAGTCATCGTTATATGATCATCTGAACTAACCGAATTAAGATGTTTAGTAATTGCTCGAAGTTTTGCCTCATCTTTTTCACTCAGTATATTTCTTATAAACCTGGACATAATAGGATACATCAAATCTGCTCTATAAATAACTTTTGTCAAAATTAAAGATGCTGCCACTTGGATGGAACTATCTAAGCTATAAGCCAAAGAAGCCATCTTTTCATGGTCCCGATCTAGGAATCTCATGTATAAACGTTTCTTAGAATTGAGCCTCATTTTAAATGATTCCCGCTCTGAATTTCCAAATATGTATCTGTTCTCATACTGAAGATCTCTTTTGAAGTATGGCTGCAGTTCATCAATAAGAGACGCAGATTTATATCCTTCTATAATGATAAACTCTCCAATGAGTTTGATGGGAGCATCACAAACATAGCTAAGCTTTGAAAAAATCTCATATGCACTCAAACTCATTGGAGCAGCAATCGCTCTTTTTTTATCTGATCTTACCTTTCTTATCGTCTCTCCTTTAAACATTTTATCCCTCTTTTCTCCATTATCTCTGCAACACTGTAGATATGTTGCTAAGTTAATGTATTGTATGCAGCGGTAGGGGACCTTTAGAACGCCCGTATATATCCAGATATAAAGGGAGATACTATATGTAAAAAGCTTGTGGGAGAGTGCAGAATGAAGATAAAGATGAATGAAGAAAAAGCCAAACAATTATCTAAGGAAATTTTAGATTTTGCTCATAGAAATAATCTCAAAGTACGAAAAAAAACGAAAACAAAAAGCAAGGGCGCCTAGTTGCCCTTGCTTTTTAAATTTCACGAGTTTTATTAGTGACGGGCTAATAACTAGAGATTTTACATATCTTTTTCAATTCAGATAATGTTGTAGGACATCTTCCAACATAATATAAGTAGATCTGGCTCGCACGTTGCTTCGGCAAATGGAACAGGGCGAGACATTTTATGTGAAGCTTTTTTATTGTTGAAAGAGGAAGGTATTCTAAAAAAGTAATTACTTTTCGTGACTAGATATACTCATTGATATAGGTCTCATTATTGATGATCAGCCATCCTCCAAAGAACTAACCATCACAGATTTACTGTCTCACTTTTTAAACAAAATGATAATTTTTGCAAATGACGGTTTGTAATATGAAGTGCGACACCTAGTTCAAAATAAAAAATGGCCCATGGCCGGATTCGTGTAGAGTGGTTAGCATAATTGAACGCAGTAAACTAGAAGTATTACATCAACTGGGGCTGTCCGCCCGAGCCATTGCTCGCGAATTGGATCGTCATCATTCCACGATCAGCCGGGAACTGTGGAAAAATCAAAGCCTAAATGGTTATCAAGCGGCAGCATCAGAGCATCGTTATAAGCATCTTCGCCAAGCTCAGAAACCTAGAGAAAAGTGGATGGAGACACTCGGAAAAGAAATTGAGCAGCGACTTCACGAAACCTGGTCTCCTGAGCAAATCTCTATGCGTTATAGACTGAAAGGAGAGCCCATGGTTTCATTTAAAACGATCTATCGCTGGCTTTATGAAGGACGTATGATTCGTAACACCGTCCAGCAGTTAAGACACAAAGGAAAGAGACAAAAACCCCAAGAAAAACGAGGTCGCTTCCTCGTAGGCACTTCTATCAAACAACGGCCTAAAGAGATTTGTTCCCGTGAAACCTTTGGACACTGGCAACTGGACACGGTCGTCTCCAGTCGAGGAAAAAGTAAGGTTTGTGTCGCTACATGTATCGAGCGAAAAACAAGGCTATACACTGCTATTAAAATGCCAGATCGCACTTCATTATCTATGGAAATTGCTATTGGTGTAGATGCTGCACAGTACCCTGCCCAAACCTTCCAGACAGCTACTGCCCACCGTGGTAAAGAGTTCGCATGCTTTCGTGAATTGGAAGAGTCACACGGTATGACGGTGTATTTTGCAGATCCTTATTCCTCATGGCAACGAGGCTCCAATGAGAATGGAAACGGGCTCCTTCGAGAGTTCTTCCCAAAAGGGAAAGACTTTGCAAAGGTGACCGAGGAAGAATTAGAACATGCCCTCCAACTTATTAACAACAGACCAAGGAAATGTTTAGGATGGAAAACTGCTCACGAATCATTTGAAGAAGAAGTGTCGCACTTGGATTGACAATTCGTCCAAATACAATCTCATGAAAATTTATAATCATTACGTATTTGATACCAATTTTGCCATCTCCTTATGGAGATAATCGATTACATAGAAATATCATTTCGAAAAGATGAAGTGGACAAAATTGATGTGGATTATCGAAGAATGGAACTCCTTACTTAGAAACCAGATACATTAAAAATCAAACCCTTGCGGGGCTGATTTTTAATGAGGATGTATTCACTATCAATAATTTATGGATTCCAGGCAGCATATTTATCTGGATATATTATGTTTTCTATATCCATTATTTAGATGACTCACTAATTCAATTTGATTCAATAATACGGAGGACTTATTCCGGGCTTTCAACATAATCAACATATAAGCGAATCATCAATTCATATACACTTACCTTATACTCCCGGTCAGTAACCTTATGTATCTCATATCGTTTATCTTCTCCCACAGAAACTCCACCTATTGTATATATTTCACCTACAGGTAACATCTAAATTGTCTTTTCTCAACATCATTAAGAATCAAGATATAACACACCTTTCATATAGTTTTTTGTTACGCAACAAACTCGTAAGCCGGTTGAGATTGAACATATTTACCGTGAGATAGGTCAGGTGCACGCTAGCTCAAAGCCTACGCGGTTAGGTAGCATGACACTAAATAAACCTTACGGATATGGTTGCGTGTCTAAAGTCGGAAAGAGGATTCACCCCAACATCTGTTACGCACGGCTACCGGGTTACACCAAATGGTAACGAGAGCACTTAAACTGGGACCTGCAAAACAATGGAATATCCCAACGCAATAACTTATCAATTCTTTAAAAGCAATAACAATATAACAGAAGGCAGCTATGCCCAGCTTTGTCCTGACAAAACTAACTAATTAATGAGCAGTGGAATCATTATTTCTTGCAGGGATTTGGAGATTTATCTATTTAACAGATTTTTGGCTATCTTTAATTTTACGTTTTTCTTTTCTTTGACGTTCTTGTATTTTAGGCTCGTAATAATTCTTCATAACGATCTCATGAATTTTGATGTAACGACCCGTATGATATACCAAACCTACCTCTTCAAATTCCTGAAGGTTACCAAGCCTGCGATCTTGTTTAATTGTTCCTGGTATTAGTCCCCACAGCTTCTCCGCTTCATTTGTTGTCATTACTTTTTTCATGGCACCAATGCAAGAAGGACAAACAGTAACATTTGCTGGCTCGACAGAGTTATTGTATTGGTAAAACAAGTGTATGGGATCTTCATTTTCACGTATCCAATGATCACAAACAGTACACTTTTTATCCGATCGTAAGAATGTTAGTTTTTCAAGTCGATATTTTAATTCTTTAAGCTGATTATCTATTAGTCTTTGAGTGGTGAATCTTACATCTAAGGGCAACGTGTCTTTTATTAGTGAAAATTGCTCTAAAGCCCGCTCTAGCTCTACAATCTTCTCCTGTGTACTTTCAATAATTGACAAAATGAAACACCTCCAAATGACAATTTTACCCGATATTGATTAGTATTATAATCGATATCGATTATAATTATCAAATTAAACCTTTTAGATATTACCGATGGAGGGAGGAAACTACTTTATAACAAAGGGATATAAATATAAAAAGAAAGTGGAACTAGCGTTTACTTTGTATGGAGACACAATTCTGCCATGCCTTAACTAAAAGAATCTAGTTCCACGCGAGGTAAAACTAGGGAACTTTGTCGGATTTAACAGGGGCGATTTACCATGGTCTTCCTCATTATCGCTTTCCGTTCCCTCGCCGTGGTACGCACCATATGTTAAATATTGTATTTTGTCGCTATAGAAGAAAGCATAACCCCGCATAGGCTGTCCTTTCTATTTGAATACTGTATACATACTAACTCTTCACTTTAAGGCTACTAGTCTATGATAGATTAGCTTGAGATTTGATATGAATGTTAGAAGTACCTTGATTTCTGAGTTTAATGAGATGATCAATAACAAAGTAACTACAGCAAGGAGGTTATATATTTAAAATATAAATAGTTGAATTAACGGTAATTGCTAGTATAATAAGCAAGATTGAAGGTCAACATATTTAGTCAATCCGTTGACTTTTGAATTTTAGATAACTTAATCTTAGTGTCTTTCCATCTTTATTTTCAGGCTCTCATTTAAAAGTATTGTCATGTGTTTTTCACTTGTTATTTGTCTCTATCTAAAGACGTTGTAGCCAAGCCAATTTTCTTCAAGTACCTACAAGAAGTAATAATCAGAACCTAGACAGATAGCCTTCGTTTAAACCCGAGAGATAGTTATAAAAGAAAAGTAAGTTACAACTTATAGAATCCAAATCATTCTAGGGTTTGGGTGGTGCGATTGCCAAGCTCACATAATTTTCCTGTGAGCTTCGCACCTCAAAATTTGTCGAATTATTGTTTATCGTAACCTTTTGGTAACAAACATCAATCTAATGTACATAATTTCAGCTTAATGTATGTTAAATTAGCGGAATAACGTGCTTATTTTTAAGAAAAAGGATATATACGTCTTTTTTTGCTGTCGCACTCCTTATGGGGTGCGTGGATTGAAACACTCGGTAGGCCGTAACTATCAATAATGAGATTAGTCGCACTCCTTATGGGGTGCGTGGATTGAAACACGTCGGTTATGGATCGCTTGAATCCGTCGGCGCGTCGCACTCCTTATGGGGTGCGTGGATTGAAACTATTTATCCAGGCATGGGAAATGGTATTGATCAGCGTCGCACTCATTATGGGGTGCGTGGATTGAAACTCCTATGAACGCTGCGCCTATAAGCATCCAAGAAGTCGCACTCCTTATGGGGTGCGTGGATTGAAACGATTAGATTTTTATAGCAGAACAAGGTCGCACTCCAAAAGGAGTGCGTGGATTAAAACTGTACAAGTATTACCAAGCGTGTTATAGTTTACCTCGTCATCTTATACTTCGATTAAATATTAATAGCTATCTCCTCCTTTTTAAGTACATAGATTTAAAAGATTACTATATAAGAAATAACAAAAGACAAATGAATTTAACAGGAAAGCTTTCCGCAACTTAGGCCGTCGAATAAACACCACTATCCAATAGGTGAGAAATAAGTGAATAATAGTCCTCGAAATTTTAAAAAATCACACATCATATAACGAGAAGACAGTTGTTCTTGTGGTGATTAACGACAAGGAGAGGGATTAATGTCTTATATAGCACATATACGAAAAAAGGATGGCGCTATTCAAACCGTAGAGAGTCACTTGTTTGGTGTAAGCAAAGCAAGCGGCATATTAGGAGCTAAAATTAGTGTTAAGCACCTAGCGTCCTTAGCAGGATTACTACATGATATGGGTAAGTTTACTGATGAGTTCAGAAACTATATTCTGCTTGCAGTCACCAATTCTACTGAAACCCCTCGCAGGGGATCAGTAGATCACTCTACAGCAGGTGGAAGACTCTTACATCTCCGCTACGGTGATTCTAAAGCAAAAATACCGAACCGCATGACTGCAGAATGGCTCGCGAATTGTATTATTTCACACCATCAAGGGCTAAGAGATTATATATCTCCAGAACGCCAATCTCCATATTTGAAGCGTGTTGTTACCAAAGAACTGCCTAGTTATGAACAGGCAGAGCAACAATTATATCAGCACATAACACCTAAAGAATTAGATAGTTTGTTTGTTCAGGCCACGAGTGAATGGAAGGATTATTATAAAAAAGCAAAGCAGTATAAATTTCCATTAATCACGTCTTCGCTCATGATTAAATACATATTCAGTTGTCTTATTGATGCAGATCGTAGTAACACCAGGGAGTTTGAAGAAGACGAACTTCCAGCTGAAATACCAGATTACAATCCTTTTTTTCAGAAAAGCTATGATGCTCTTATGCAGCACATCCATAAAATTAGCGCAGAAGCGGATCAAACGAATCCTGTTCAGGTCTTGCGTCAGGCAATGTCTAATCAATGCGAGCAGTTTGCTTACAGGGACTCTGGCATATATACGCTTTCCATTCCAACTGGAGGAGGTAAGACGCTTGCAAGTATGCGCTATGCGCTCAAACATGCCCTAGAGCACCAGAAACAGCGCATTATATACGTCGTTCCATATACAACTATTATTGAGCAAAATGCAGCGGAGATCCGACGTATATTCCAAGATGACGATATGATTTTTGAACACCATTCTAATGTGGTAGACAACCAGGACGATGAGTATGGAGAAGAGTATGACCTTAAACGTAAGCAGCTAAAGCTGGCTCGGGACAACTGGGATCGTCCGATTATATTTACGACCATGGTACAGTTTCTGAATACGTTTTATGCCAGTGGAACCCGAAATGTACGCAGGCTTCATCAGTTATCTAATGCGGTAATCATATTTGATGAGGTACAGTCTGTACCTGTTCACTGCATCTCCCTATTTAATGAGGCATTAAATTTTCTGAATATTATCGGTAATTCCAGTCTATTGTTGTGTACGGCAACTCAGCCTGCTCTTCAGCAGGTTCGTCAGAAGCTACGCTTGTCGCAAGATGCAGAGATCGTTCAGCAGCTGCAGAAGATAAGTAATGAATTTAAACGAGTGGATATCCACGACCTGACACAACAATCCCCAGTAGGATGGAGAGCCCAGGAGCTGGCTGGCTTTGTTAAAGAACAGATGAACAAAGTGAATAACGTGCTTGTTATCTTAAATACAAAGTCGGCAGTACGAAATCTGTTTCGTGAACTCCAAGAAGCTAATTGGGTGAACACAGGTGGTATCCGGCTTGTGCACCTAAGTACTAACATGTGCGCAGCGCACCGGAAAGAGATGTTATCGGGAAAAAACGGCGTTATATCAGGATTAAAAACAGGAGAACGTGTAATTTGTGTTAGCACGCAGTTGATTGAAGCTGGGGTAGATATCAGCTTCGAGTGCGTCATTCGCTCACTCGCTGGACTAGATTCTATCGCTCAGGCAGCAGGACGGTGCAATCGTCATCGCGAAGTACCGTTACGGGATGTGTATATTATCAGATCTGCAGATGAGAAACTGGGGAATCTAGCAGAAATTGAACTTGGTGCCGAAACAACGGAGCGCGTGCTGTATGAGTATTCAAGTGATCCCAGTGCGTTTGATGGAAGTTTATTATCCGCCAAAGCGATGTCTTGTTATTTTGAGTACTATTATGCCGGTATCGGTGAGAAGGTGCTTTTTCCTATTCCTCAATTGGAGCAGAATTTGTTTGACCTTTTGGACCGTAATCATTTTAACGTAGATGGATACTGTGATAAGCATGGTTACAGTCCGGAAATTGTTAACTTGTCGGCTATTGCAACAGCGGAAAAGTATTTTGAAGTCATATCATCGAAGGCAACCCCGGTGATCGTTCCTTATGGGGAGAAAGGTATCGAACTGATTGCTACGCTAAGCGGTGAGCTTGGTTCGGGTGAGCTTAGCAATTTACTGCGAATAGCCCAGCAGTATATCGTCAATATGTATGATCATGAAATGAAAATCATAAATAAAAATGATGAAATTATTCCCTTGCTAAACGGACAGGCTTTTGCCTTACGGGATACAGCTTATTCAGATCAATTCGGCGTGCAACTAGAAGGTGACGGGGAGTGGGCAAGTTTGATTTTATAGGAAAATTGGGGAGAATAAGCTGCATTTCTCCCCTAACCCTACTATATTTCTTTAAGAAAGGAGGATTAAGCAATGAGGAACCAGATTGAATTTAAAGTTTATGGAAACTACGCTCTATTTACCGATCCGATTACCAAAATCGGGGGAGAAAAGTTTTCTTATCAAGTTCCAACGTATCAAGCTTTAAAAGGAATTGCTGAATCAATCTACTGGAAACCGACAATTATCTGGATTATTGACGACGTAAGGATCATGAAACCCATTCAGACCGAATCCAAAGGAATCCGTCCGATCGAATACAGTGGTGGAAACTCGCTAGCTTACTATACATACTTGAAAGATGTATGTTATCAGGTAAAGGCACATTTTGAGTTTAATCTTAACCGGGAAGATTTGGCTTATGACCGCAACGAACATAAACATCACAATATCGCCAGGCGTGCTATAAACATTGGTGGCCGCAGAGACATTTTTCTAGGTACGCGGGAATGTCAGGCATATGTAGAGCCATGTATCTTCGGTGAAGGAGCAGGTGCTTATGACAACGTACCTGAGGTTGATTTTGGAGCTATGGTTCATGGTATCAGTTACCCGGACGAGACAGGGCGTAATGAGCGAGAGATCCGTTTATGGAGAGCCAAAATGAAACATGGCATTATTCACTTTGACCGTCCTGAAGATTGTCCATGGGTACGTAAAGCTAAGGGGTCAGGAACTAAAGAGTTCCATGCAGGCAATATGCAGTCTGCAGATGAGCTATATGAAGAACTGTTTGAGGGGCGGGGAATAGAGTGAGCTGGCTAGCTAATTTGACGGAGACTTACAATAACAACATACAATTTGTAGGTAAATTCGAAACAAAAAAGAATGGACGCGAATATGCTCTCATTCCCGTTGCTCATACCACACAGACTGCTCATATCGAGATTCATCTTGATGAAAAAGGCAACTTCCTAAGAGCCTACGTTCGAGACAAGGTAGAAGGTAGCACGATCATACCGTGTACCGAAGCAGCGGCAAGCAGAACAAGCGCTCCTGTTCCATATCCTCTTTTTGACAAACTGCTCTATGTAGCAGGAGACTATGAAAAATATTGCGGAGAAGTAAAGGGTACACCCCACGAGGACTACTTAACGCAGCTCAGGGCTTGGTGTGAGTCTCCTTACTCTCACAAGAAAATAGAAAGTGTATATGAGTATACCCGCAAAGGTACGTTGATAGAGGACCTGATTGATAAAGGCATTCTGCACACAGATATTCACGGAAAATTAATGAGCAAATGGGATCCAACTAAAGGTGATGAATCAAGTGAGAAGCCACCTATTTTCAGTGTACTGTCATCGGATCAAAGCAGTGCTTTTGTTCGCTTTGCTGTTAATATACCCGGTGATCCTGAGGTGAGATTGTGGCGGGATACTGAAATTCAGCAACTGTTTGTCCATTTTTACGAAAGTAGTCTCGTGGATACTGATATTTGTTATGTGACAGGTGAAACGTTGCCTGTTGCAGATAAACATACCTCACGTATCCGGCATTCCGGTGATAAATCCAAACTGATATCTGCAAATGACTCCACAGGTTTTACTTATCGCGGACGCTTTCGAACAAGCCGGGAAGCGGCAGCAGTCAGTTATATGGCTTCACAGAAGGGGCATAACGCGCTCAAGTGGCTCATTGACAGACAAGGAATCACGATTGACGGCAAAGTGTTTGTCGTTTGGGGCAATCGGCGGCTAGACCTGCCGGAACCTCATCAGGACACTTTGGAGCTACGAGAGGCGGAAGATTACGCCGACACTACGGACGAGGATGAAGACTTCGACCTATATGCAATTGGTAACTCTCCCAGTGCAGTGTATTCTTCTACTGCATCAAGAGATACGACCTCCAAAGCTTTTGTGAAGGAAATTAAAAAAGCCATCGACGGTTTCAGATATGATGGTGAGCATCACGCCAATGTCACGATCATGGTTCTTGATTCGGCTACACCAGGACGAATGTCCATCACCTATTACCGTAACTTGAATCATGAATATTATCTGAATCGTCTGGAAGCCTGGCATACGAGTTGCTACTGGCAGCATCGATATAGAAAAGATAAGAAAAATCAGTGGACTACGTTTACCGGAGCGCCTGCGACAAGAGATATTGCATTTGCTGCTTATGGACCAAGAGCGAGTGATAAAGTGGTAAAAGGACTCATGGAACGCATACTACCATGCATCGTAGAAGAAGGACGGATTTTACCTCCTGATATCGTTCGGAGTGCCGTGCAGCGTGCATCATGCCCTGCTGGGATGGAACCATGGGAGTGGGAGAAGACACTGAGCATCGCTTGTGCCTTGGTGAATAAGGAAAATGAAGGTGAGGGATTCAGTGTGAGTTTGAATACGGAAACGACAGATCGAAATTATTTATTTGGACGAATGCTCGCGATTGCCGATGTGCTAGAACGAAGAGCACTTGGAAGGGATGAGAAAAGAGCAAGCAACGCTGTTCGTTACATGAATGCTTTCGCTCAGCGTCCTGGACGTACTTGGAGCATCATTCAGTCCAATCTCCAGCCGTACCAGGCTAGACTCGGAACAGATGCCCGCTATTATAATAGTCTTCTAGATGAGGTAGGAGCAAAGCTAAGGCTGGAAGATTTCACGGACAAACCGTTAACAGGAATTTATCTGCTCGGTTTCTATAGCCAGCGAAATGATCTATACACTAGTAAAAAGAACAAAGATGCTTCTAACTTAGAGGATGCAGACCTGAATGAAAATGATAATATACAGGAGGAAAAATAAATGAGTGTACTAGATCATAAAATTGATTTTGCTGTAGTACTTTCTGTCCGTAATGCGAACCCAAACGGAGATCCGCTGAACGGTAATCGTCCACGCCAAAATTATGATGGCTATGGTGAAATTTCCGATGTATGCATTAAACGAAAGATTCGTAACCGCCTGCAAGATATGGGTGAATCGATTTTGGTGCAGTCTGATGATCGCCGCAATGACGGACATCGTTCCATTAAAGATCGGGTAGATGCTAACGAAGCGGTAAAAGAGTATGCAAAAGGAAAAAATGCCAACAAAGATCTGTATGCTTTGGCGGCATGCCAATCATGGATTGACGTACGCAGCTTTGGTCAAGTGTTTGCCTTTAGCGGTACAGATGTATCAGTCGGTATTCGCGGGCCTGTCTCTATTCATACAGCAGTAAGTTTAGACAGAATCGACATTAGCAGTATGCAGATTACCAAAAGCGTGAATTCTGTAACTTCAGCAAAAGACCCCGATAAAAGAGGATCAGATACAATGGGGATGAAGCATCGTGTTGATTTTGGAGTATACGTGATCTATGGAAGCATTAATACACAACTTGCAGAGAAGACTGAATTTACATATGAGGATGCAGAAAAGCTAAAAGAAGCCCTTCGCACCCTGTTTGCAAACGATACTTCCTCCGCTCGGCCTGATGGTAGTATGGAAGTGCACAAGCTGTACTGGTGGGAACATAGCTCCAAGATGGGACAATATTCATCGGCCAAAGTGCATCGTTCTCTTGATATTAAATTGAAAGAAGACATTGATCAGGCAAAATCCTATGAGGACTACATCTACGACCTTATACCGCTACAAGGATTAGATGTTCAGATTCATGAAGGACTATAACGAAGAAGATTATTTGCTGCTATCCGGTATTCAGCATTTTAATTTTTGTAGGCGCCAATGGGCTTTGATCCATATTGAGCAACAATGGTCAGATAATGTGTTAACTATTGAAGGGGACCATCTGCACCGGAATGCAGACGACCCTTTTATCCGTGAGAAAAGAGGGGACAAGCTGGTGGTCCGGGCATTACCGGTTCAGTCAAGAGAGCTTGGAATTACGGGTATATGCGATGTAGTAGAATTCATTCAGGATCCAAATGGTGTCATACTTTCGGGGGAGGAAGGGAAGTTTCTCCCTTTTCCCGTCGAATATAAGCGAGGCAAACCAAAACGCAATGATTCGGATCACTCGCAATTGGTAGCTCAGGTAATGTGTTTGGAGGAGATGCTGGCGTGCAGCATTAATACGGCTTACTTCTTTTATAATGAAATTAAGCATCGCGTAGAGGTTTTTATCACGGATGCGGACCGTGAGCGTGTTAGAGCAAGTGTGAGGGAAATGCATCACTACTATGAGCGAAACCATACACCTAGCGCAAAATCGGGACCACACTGCAAAAGTTGTTCCTTAAATAACATATGTATGCCAGATATTTTGCGTAAAAGATCGGTTGCAAGTTACATCGAAAGCAGGTTAGCAGAATGAAAAAACTGTTAAATACGCTGTTTGTCACGTTACCGGATACGTATCTATCTCTCGATGGGGAGAATATTTTGGTCAAGCAAGAGGATGAGGTGAAGGCTCGTTATCCACTGCATAATCTGGAATCCATCTATACTTTTGGATACGCTGGAGTGAGCCCTGCATTAATGGGGAAGTGCGCATCTCAGAACATCAATTTAACGTTTATGACTCAAACAGGACGATTTCTCGCTCGAGTTATTGGGGAGGATCGTGGTAATGTTGTACTTCGTAAGGAACAGTATCGGATCTCTGATGATGAGATGCGTAGTGCCAGGCTAGCGCGCAATATGATTATTGGAAAGCTTTACAACAACAAGTGGATTCTCGAACGAGCAACACGGGATCATGCACTTCGTATTAATACGGAACGCATAAAAAAGGTGACAACATCTCTAAGTGAAACGATGAATCTTTTGCGTAGCGTAGAGCAGCTTGATGTGTTGCGCGGACTTGAAGGCACAGCGGCAGTGCAGTACAATTCTGTTTTCGATGATCTGATTTTACAGCAAAAGAATTCATTTTATTTTTACGGCCGTAGTCGGCGTCCGCCACTGGATAAAGTGAATGCCTTGTTGTCCTTTACCTACACACTACTTTCAAATGATATGAAATCTGCTTTAGAAGCAGCCGGACTGGACCCTTATGTTGGTTTTCTGCATCGCGATCGTCCTGGTAGGGCTTCGCTGGCACTTGATATGATGGAAGAACTACGAGGCGTGTATGCAGATCGATTCGTTATAACACTGATTAATAAAAAGATTGTCAACGGCAAGGGATTTTACGTAAAAGAAAATGGCGCTGTAATCATGGATGACGATACTCGTAAAACAGTAATCAAGGCATGGCAAGAGCGCAAGCAAGAGAAAATTATACATCCATATTTAAAGGAACAAATTTCTTGGGGACTCGTGCCTTACTCGCAAGCTTTGTTACTAGCAAGGCATATACGTGGTGATTTGGATGAGTATCCACCATTTCTCTGGAAGTAGGTGACATATGCTTGTAATTATTACGTATGACGTGAGCACGATAGATAGTGAAGGAAGAAGGAGATTGTCCAAAGTATCAAAGAAATGCGTAGACTACGGTCAGAGAGTGCAGAACTCTGTGTTTGAATGTATGCTAAGTGCGGCTCAGTTCAAACAATTACAGTTGGAGCTAGAAGCAATGATTGATAAAGAGACAGATAGCCTTCGTTTCTATAACCTTGGGAATAATTATAAAAGTAAGATACAACATGTAGGAACCAAATCTTCCTATGATATGGGAGATCCACTCATCTTATAGATGAGTAGTGCGAATGCCAAGCTCACATGATTTTCCTGAGGGATTCGCACCTCGAAATTTGTCGAATTTTTGTTAATAATAATCTTCTGGTAACATACGTCAAGAATACACATGACTTTGGATTAATTTAATGCTCAAAGTAGCGAAATAACGTAATTATTTGCTGCGAAATAGGATTTTTACGTCTTCTTTTGCTGTCGCACTCCGTATGGGGTGCGTGGATTGAAACAATGTTACGGCCTTTGGCAAACTAGCGGAATTGATCGTCGCACTCCGTATGGGGTGCGTGGATTGAAACACCACTGGTATATTGTATTGCTTAAACTTGGCGTAGTCGCACTCCGTATGGGGTGCGTGGATTGAAACATCGCTGACGGTGCAACGGCTGCGGAACTAGAAGTCGCACTCCGTATGGGGTGCGTGGATTGAAACAACAACAAGCGAAGTCATGCCCCGAACAACAATGTCGCACTCCGTATGGGGTGCGTGGATTGAAACCGAGGTGGCGCGCCGTATGATACCCATTGTATAGTCGCACTCCGTATGGGGTGCGTGGATTGAAACAATGCCACCGTCAATGTATGTTGCCACATCGACCAGTCGCACTCCGTATGGGGTGCGTGGATTGAAACGCGTCAAAATGCTAGCATTATGAGTCCTGCAAGTCGCACTCCGTATGGGGTGCGTGGATTGAAACTTGTTTGATAACTGGTTACGAATCTCTTGTAACCTGTCGCACTCCGTATGGGGTGCGTGGATTGAAACTTAAAAAATCAAATGGCGTGAGACTCCCAGCACGAGTCGCACTCCGTATGGGGTGCGTGGATTGAAACATAATCAAGATCATTGTTTCGTTCCTGCTCTTTTTTGGTCGCACTCCGTATGGGGTGCGTGGATTGAAACCCAATTTCCATTACCTTGATGGATCAGGGCGGTCAGTCGCACTCCGTATGGGGTGCGTGGATTGAAACGCACATACAAAGGCAATACACCAGTTGCGCCGTATGGTCGCACTCCGTATGGGGTGCGTGGATTGAAACATCAAAAACGGGTCCGGCTTGATAGACAGCAACATGTCGCACTCCGTATGGGGTGCGTGGATTGAAACTCTTTACTCTCTACATAGTCGGTCAATAGCCAATGGGTCGCACTCCGTATGGGGTGCGTGGATTGAAACGCCCTTGTTGCAATCTCCCCGGCAACCGTTTTTAGTCGCACTCCGTATGGGGTGCGTGGATTGAAACAATCGCTTCCTCTTGCAGTTTTTCATTTTTATCTTGTCGCACTCCGTATGGGGTGCGTGGATTGAAACAATCAGATCGACACAGTAAAACGAATTTTCGGGAGGGTCGCACTCCGTATGGGGTGCGTCAAGCTGCCCAACAATAAGCCTTTAACTCAGCAAGGACGTAGAATCTTTAGAGCGTATTTTTTGGGAAGAACTTGACTCTGAGGAACAATACGAAAAGTATTACGGTGATACACCAGTAACGAAGCTCGTACGTAAAATTGTCGACCTCGACCGCCAAGCAGTTGTTGAAGCATTCTCGAAATTCATCACAGCTGAAAATTTAATTAGTTGAGTTAATTATCAATATTGTAAAAAAAACACATTAGAGCGCAAGCTTTGCATTTAGCCCTTTAGGTGGAATTACGCATTTATTTAAGATCAAACTACCGAAAGCTCGGAGTGTGCTAGCGATTATTGATGGGTTCAATAGGAATTCGTAGGATATATCGTAAATGTGAAACTAGTAAGGAACTCAAAATAGAGTATGATATTTCAAGGAATTTCTGGTCATCTAAATGATAAATTATAGCCTGTTTTAAAACAGTTGAATTTTTATAAAGTAATTAAAAGAACATGCGTACAATATTTATCCGGAGGTGAGACTTATTAAAATTTACATAACAAATTTTAATGAGGCAAGAAATAAAGAGGGTTTTCATTTAGTACCAGATAATTGGAATGATTATCTTTTCTATACATTATTTAATGTTGAATATGTGAATCAATTTCATAATTCTAACCCCTTGCTGTAGCAAGGTTTTTTAGGCATAGAAAAAGGAGTACCTCCCCAAATCTCGAATAGGTTAGCGACTAAACAAACCAA
>NZ_WTWX01000033.1 GCF_009870785.1 Paenibacillus sp. An7 | reverse complement strand
TTAAATAGCGGCACATCCTTTTTTTTAAACTGTCTACTTAATAGGGTTCAGTTCATATAATGCCGAAACCCTCTTTTATTTTTACCATTTAGTTCGTCTCTAGTGCCTGTTTGAGCTCATCTGGAGCTGCATTCCACCAGTCTTCATTATGAGAAATAAGCAGATGCTTTAATGCTGCCTTATCTTCATTTCCCAGCTCATCTAACATGACACGGCGCTTCATTGCATAATCCATTTTATTTACATGGTCAGCGAGAATCTTCCAACCGCGTTTTGCTTCTGTATCGATCAACATCTCACATGCGGTTGCTCCAGCGTAAAACTGGCTTTCTGCCGTACGATCTACCGCTACCCATACTAACCAAACTTGCCGGCCATTCGGTACATCTGCTTTTTCCGTAGAAAATTTAATACCGCGTTCTACCTTACTCTTTGCATGCATCGCACCAATATCAATGATGGCAACGCCGCCATCAATGATAACAGGAGAAACATTGTTCAAATCAATCGAACCTGAACCAAACCCTTTATGCTTACTCTTGCTGTTCACAATATTTAAGGCAATCTGCTTCTTGCCAATTTGACCGTTTTGCTCCATTTTTATGGCCTCCAAAAGTTGATACCAATATTTTAACTAATATTTCTCCGCTTGCAAACATATACATGCCTTAGATGCTTGTCAAGTGGGAGGTATTTAACGTATGACCCCAGTTCGCGCGAAAATTATTCTATCCTCTGTTCTTGCTATTTGTGTTCTCGGCGGCACACTGCTGCTCAGTTTAAGCCAAGCTCCGTCTACGCAATCTGCCCTTGCGCCGATACCGGGCAATATAAATGCCCAAGTGCCTGCGCCCTCAGAGGGAATTGTACAGACACCACTTGCCGAGGTGCTTAGTGACCGTGTAGTTGAATATCACATCGATGTTCAATTAACAGAAGACCATGTCCTTAAAGGCACTTCTACCTTGACATGGACTCATCCAGGTAAGAAAACGGTGAGTGAGCTTTATTTTCATTTGTATCCCAATGCGTTTGCCTCAGATGAGACAACCTTTATGAAAGAATCAGGAGGCAAACTCAGAGGAGATGCAATGCCGAAAGATGGTTACGGCTCCATGAAACTTACGGAAATTAAAACACCAGACGGTCTTTCTCTACTCCATCGCATTCAATATGTACAGCCCGATGACGGAAATATACACGATAAGAGTCTGGTCAAGGTCCGTTTGCCCAAGCCTGTAAAAGGGGGAGAATCAATCACCCTCCATATGTCCTTTGAAGTGGATATGCCCAGGATTTTTGCCCGGATGGGAACAGCAGATAACTTCGTTATGGCAGGACAATGGTTCCCAAAACTAAGTGTCTATGAACCAATCGGAACACGAAATCGAAAAACCGAAGGCTGGAATCTACATCAATATCACGGTAATTCCGAGTTTTACTCAGACTTTGGAATTTATAGTGTACGTATTGCGGTACCTGCTAATTATACCGTAGCAGCAACCGGTTTCCCAACCAAACCTTATTATAATAAGAACGATCAGCGTATTTATCAGTTCTATGCTGATGATGTTCATGACTTTGCTTGGGCCGCTTCCCCCGACTTTGTGGTTGTAGAAGAACCGTTCTCTGCACCGAATGTACCTGGAGTCCGAATTAAGCTTTTTCTAGACCCTGCTCATGCTGATCTTAAAGACCGCTACCTGTATGCAGCTAAATCGGCACTATCCAATTTTAGCAAATGGTACGGAAAGTACCCGTACTCCACATTATCCATCGTAGTGCCTCCCAAAGCAGGAAATGGAGCCGGCGGAATGGAGTATCCTACCTTGGTCACCGCTTTTGGCGCAGATGAAACGTCGCCTGGTTATGAGCTGGAGCGAACCGTCATTCATGAGATTGGACATCAATACTTCTATGGCATGATCGCAAGTAATGAATTTGAAGAAGCATGGCTTGACGAGGCCTTTACCTCCTATGCTGAGGAACGCTTAATGGAACAAGAATATGGGCTTTCACCTCACATCCCTTTGCAGTCTGGTTATATTACCTCTCCTGCCTCCCTCACGCAGGAAGCATGGAAATATGATTCACAGCAGCATTATGCAGAAAATGTATACACCCGCGGCAAACTCGTCTTGCGAGCCATTGAGCAGCAAATCGGCATCAAAAAAATGGACAAAGTCATGTCTGCCTATGCTGCCAAGTACCGTTTTAAACATCCAACGACAAAAGATTTCCAGACTGTACTAGAACAAGTTACCCGCAAATCATGGGCTGCTTTCTTTAATCAGTATGTATATAGCAACATGATGGCTGACTTTGCTGTAGACTGGGTCCAGGTAAAGGATCAAAGCACAGAAATGGAACCAAACTATATCTCAACTGTAAAATTGAGTAAGAGAGCTGGAGACTACACCGGAATCCCAGTAGTGTTCGCCTTTAAAGATGGTCATATGATTCGCAAAGAATGGGACGGCAAAGATGCGAATGTTATCTACAATCTAACGTATAAAGAACCTATAGAATGGGTCATGGTAGACCCTTCCTACTCGATCGCTATTGAAAACAAACATATCAATAACTATATGAGAGCTGAAGTAGAAGAAGAAATACAGACTCGGTTTAATATCAGTATTACGAAACTGATTGAAACCCTGCTTGGAAGTCTGTCATGGTGAGGTGGAGTCGATGAAAGTATATATATCAGAAGGATTCAAATCTATGAGAGATCATTATTTTGTCGTATTGTTTCTTTTTATATACCAGCTGGTCTGGGGAATGTTTCTTTATAAGATTGTTTCTTCTGCTGTGGTGCCTCTGTTGATGCGCTATCCGGATCCTCCGCCTCACGAGCTCAGTAAGGTGCTGTTTTGGATGGAAGGTCAGCTTAGTTTATCGGTAAGCCCGTTAGTTCATCAGTACGCCTGGCTGCTTTTCCTTATGTTCCTCATTCGAATGCTGATGACCCCGCTCATTCGAGCAGGTTTACTTCACAGTCTGCATGAACAAGGGAATACAGCAAAAGGTCTGGCTTTCTTTCAAGGTATTAAGAAACATTGGAAAAAAACATCTCTTCTCTATTTTATAGAGATCATCCTATTACTCATCCCTGCTTACTGGATTGTTCCTATTATTCTTCCGAATCTTATTACAGCTATCTATAATCTGTCTGTTCTTACTAAAATCATTCCTTACCTTCTCTTGTGGATGATCTACGGCTATATAGTAAAGCAGCTGCTGCTTTACTGTCAGATTGGTCTCATTGGAAAACGCAGCGGCTCTGTATCGATATGGACCTGTATCCGTTATGCCGTTCCTGTCACCTTGGTCTCCCTTTTGCTTGGCTTCATTACGCTGGCCATGTTTGGATCATTCACTGCCGTATCCTTAATTTGGACGGGACTCCTAGCACTGATTCTACAGCAATCCTATCATCTCATTCGATCCATTATGAATGTGTGGAAAATCAGCGCTCATTTTAGTCTGTGGAATTCAAAAACCAGCTCTGATAACTCCTAAAGTTAGCACGAATTACTTCTTACAAAAAGATAAGTCTAGCTCATTATCGTATGAGTCAGGCTTATTTTGTATTTTTTCCCTGAAAACGATTGCCAAATTTACACATATTCTGTTACAATAAGCCCAGAACATGTTGTGACAACTTTGTAATCTATTGTAACTAAATTGATCAAGCTTTTATTACATAATCATTTAATTGTTTTTTGAATTAGAAATACATAGTACATACGTCTTCACAGGTACATATCATCAGATACGCCAAATTCCTGGTACCTGGGAAGCGGGGGAACCATATTACGGGTGAATTGATCTCGCAATAGAGTGGTCATAGGGGAACCTTCTACCGAATCCTTAAGCTAACCTCGCAGGCATTGGAAGGAGTTTATTTTTTTGAAAAAGACATTAACTGCTGCAGCGCTAAGCCTAGCAATCGCATTATCCATTGGAACAGGGAGTGCATTTGCTGACTCCAAAATGGACAAGGTTATTGAAAGCGTTCAGGGAACAGACTATAAATACGGCGGAACTACTCTTAGTGGTTTTGATTGTTCTGGTTTCACGATGTACGTATTCGAGAAGCTGGGGATTGAACTACCAAGACAATCGGGTTCACAGTTCAACATGGGTACAGAAGTGTCTCGTTCTGATATTAGAACGGGTGATCTTGTATTCTTTAATACCAGCGGTAAAGGGGTATCCCATGTAGGTATTTTTGTTGGGGATGGTAAGTTTGCACATGCTTCTTCCTCTAAAGGTGTGACAATCAGTAAGCTTGACGAAAGCTACTATGCAAAGCGTTATGTAGGTGCAAAGCGAATTATGAGTACTGAACAGTTCGAAACAGCTACTCTAGACTAATATTTCTACATCATTACCCTAAGAACTCGGCCTTGACTACTTTTTTTACAAAAAGTAATCAGGTTCGAGTTTTTTTATTTATCCCCTATTCCACATTGCTTGCCTTGCCTCTCTCCTAACCTGTAGAGTGGTAGGAAAGATAAATTTTAGATTAAAGGAGCGATCCTATGACACAAGCAACCCCTGTTTTCCGAGTCATGCCCATGACCGAAGAGCAAGCTGCGGAGATTAGTACCTGGGAGTACGACCCTCCCTATAATATATATGGCTGGCTGCCTTGGGATCAGATGAAAGCTTTAGAGATTGAGTTTGGAGACCCCGTGCTAAGAGCACAGCAATATGTATCTGTAGTAAGGGATCAAGAGATGCCTGCACTATGTGGTTTTGCTCAGCTGTTTCCTATGGAAGGAGTCACTCGGCTTGGCTTTGGTATGCGGCCCTCTTTGTGTGGCAATGGGTACGGTCAGGCCTTTGTGTCTTCTGTTGTACATGAAGCTCAAAAAAGAGAGCCGAGCCATGTCATTGACTTGGAAGTACTCACCTGGAATACGAGAGCGATCCGAGCGTACGAAAAAGCTGGGTTTGTTATTGATGACACGTATGAGCGGCTGACTCCTGAAGGTACTCAATTATTCCACTGCATGATTTACAAAAAAACATGTCATATCTAGCCGAGTTTACTTATTCTCGCTTTTGTTTAAATATTTACCATAAAATACTATGAACCTGAAGCCGGTTACATTATAATGAAATAAGGAATGTACATAGTAGGAGGACACTACAAATGAAGAAATGGATCATGAGCGGTTTGTTTTTCTTCGCTTGCGCTTTTGCCCTCGTGTTAATGTTTACGGTACCAGGAAGAGAACAAGAGATGGCAGAAAAAGCCGGACCCGTTATGCCCCAGGTAACTCTGGACGCTGCAAGTGCTGAAGAAAAAGCTAAAGGAAGCTGTATCTCTTGTCATGGAAATCAGCTTGAAGGAGGCGTAGGTCCTTCCTTGCAAAAAGTTGGTGCTGAATCCAATGCCGAGCAGCTTTATAAAACGATTAGTAAGGGTAAAGGCGGAGGCAAAATGCCTGCTTTTGAAGGGCAACTTTCAGACGAAGAAATTGCTAACCTTGCTCTTTGGCTATCCGAGAAAAAGTGAATCAACAAAACACGCCTTATCCTCTCCTTTCTAGGAGACGATAAGGCGTGTTTTCATTACACTTGCATCATTCTGTTGTATGCCTCGTTATATTGCTGAGCCTCTTTAATATCAATAGCAGTGATGCCACCAACGTCCCAGGAAGTAAGTCTTAATGTGACTACTTTATGGTCAATCGTAATGAAAGGGTGATGATTAAACGCTTCGGAGATTAAACCTACTTCATCCACAAAAGCTATGCCTTTCATAAAGTTGGTGAATGTAAATTTGCGAACAATCCACCGACCTTCCTCGTACTCCCAACCTTCGAGTTTATCGAGATGAGCTTCTACTTCCTCTTGCGTAAAGACCATCGTTCAATCTAACCTCCCCTAATCAAAAAACGTATCCAAATCAGCATGCCCGGTGCCTTTAAAGATACTCTAGCTTGTGACTTAAATAGTATGCCCTACTGCACAAGCCTATCACTGGAAAATAGGAAGCCGTTCGCTTCCCGAACGGCTTTATTCGTGTTCCATCTTATCACGGAAGGAATGTTAAATCCAGTTGTAACCTATTCCTTTAAATGAGGGATACAAAGTCGAGTTCATCATCCCCGATAAGAATATTTAAGCGATGGAGTTCCTGATCATGAATAACAACCCCGCTGCCAACGCTAATCATTTTCTCAGATCCCAATGCGTAGAATAGATCCTCTGCAAGTGCTTCATCTACTTCCAAACGATCTTTTTCTCCCAGTCTCGCCCAGTCTTCTTCCTCCATCTCGAAAAAGATATACCGATCCGGTATTTTTCCAAGAGCCTGTATTAAATCTTGCCAAATATCATTATACTCGCGTCCATGTTTTACACCCATTTGAATGTTCACTCCATTTCCATATCGTAGTTCTATTATACCGAAAATAAACCTTCATAAAAACGAATCACATGTCGATAAATAAAATAAATGAGCCGGATGTCTCAATGAAAGGATTCAGATTAAATCTCACGGACGAGGTGTATCATGGAAATATCAACTATTATCGGATTAATCTTGGGAATCGTTGCACTTGTATTTGGTATGATCCTGAAGGGAGCGCCAATTATCAACTTGGTAAATAACCCTGCGGCTTACCTTATCATTTTTGGCGGTACCATTGCCACGATATTCATGGCATTTCCCATGTCTGAAGTCAAAAAAATACCGAAGCTGTTCAAGATTGTCTTCACAAAACCAAAACTTATCGAGAAAATTACGCTCATTAGTATGTTTGCCGAGTGGGCTTCCATTACTAGACGTGAAGGTCTGCTTGCCTTGGAATCGAAAGTAGAAGAAATCGATGATGATTTCCTTCGCGGCGGTATGCGAATGATTATTGATGGTAACGATCAGGAATTTGTACGCGACGTACTTATGGAAGATATTCATGCAACCGAAGATCGCCATAAAGTAGGTGCTCTTATTTTCTCACAAGCAGGCATGTATGCTCCAACTCTCGGTGTGCTCGGAGCAGTAGTTGGTTTAATAGCAGCTCTGGCTGATCTGAGCGATATGGAAAAGTTGTCTCATGCCATCGCAGCTGCTTTTATCGCTACCTTGCTCGGCATTTTCTCAGGTTATGTGCTTTGGCATCCCATTGCTAACAAACTGAAGCGTATGTCTAAACAGGAATCAGAGGTCAAACTGATGATGGTGGAAGGTCTCCTTTCCATTCAATCCGGTGTTTCTACCATTGCCATTAATCAGAAATTATCTGTATTTCTGACACCGCGTGAACGCGCTGAACTTGCTAATAAGGAGGGAGGAACAGGTGAAAAAGAGTAATAAGCGTCACGAAGAACACGAAGAACATGCAGACGAAAGCTGGCTCTTGCCTTATTCAGATCTCATGACACTCTTACTGGCCTTATTCATCACCTTGTTCTCCATGAGTTCCGTAGATGCTAAGAAGTTTGAAGAGATGTCCCAGGCACTTAGCAGTGCTCTTAATGGAGGTACAGGAGTTCTAGAACATTCCTCCTCTTACGATGCTGGCCCTGGTGCGGATCTTGGTAAAAACAAGAGTCCTTCCAGTAATCTAAATACGGCAACAGATGCCGCACTTGCGAAAAAGGAGCAAGAAGACTTAGAAAAATTAAAAAAACAGCTCGACGATTATATTGATAAAAACGGCTTAACTAATCAGCTTGATACGAAGCTCAATCAATCCCAGCTTATGATTACCATCGCGGATAATGCTCTGTTTGCTTCAGGAGCGGCGGATGTGAAAACAGAGGCAAAAGTGCTTGCCAAAAATATCTCCCGAATGCTTGAACAATTCCCCTCTTATGATGTCATTGTTACCGGACATACAGATAACATGCCTATTAGCAATTACAAGTACACAGATAACTGGGATTTGAGCAGTGACCGTGCGCTGAATTTTTTGAAAATCGTACTTCAAAATTCTAAATTAGACCCTTCTAAATTCACCCCAAGTGGATATGGCGAATACCATCCCGTTGAGTCGAATGCTACGGCAGAAGGACGTGCAAAAAACAGAAGAGTTGAAATCTCCATCATTCGGAAGTATAACGGAGAAACGAAAACAACAAATGTACAATAAATAAAGACTCAAAATAGAAAGAAGCTGTGCCCATAGCACAGCTTCTTTCTTTATTTATAGCATTAAAGCAGACGATAGTTAAGCATACGGCCAAGCTCTGTCTTTTCGTCTGGCGTTAAATCACGCCAAGAACCTTTTTTGAGAGAACCCAGCTGAATATTCATGATTCGAATTCTTTGTAGATGCTGCACTTCATAGCCAAAGGCACTACACATCCGCCGAATCTGACGATTCTTGCCTTCCGTCAGTATGATTCGGAAAGTACGTTCTGAGATCCGTGTAACCGTACAAGGAAGAGTTTTCTCTCCGAGAATTTTAACACCAGTAGACATTCCTCTTATGAACGATTCGGTTATCGGCCGATTTACGGTCACAATGTATTCTTTCTCATGTCTGCCTTCGGATCGCAATATCTTGTTTACTATATCTCCGTCATTGGTTAGCAGGATTAATCCTTCAGAGTCTTTATCTAGTCTGCCAATAGGGAATATTCTTTCCTTATGACCCACAAAATCGACGATATTTCCTTCGATATGCTGTTCGGTAGTACTTGTAATTCCAACCGGCTTGTTAAGAGCGATATAGACTGTATTTCTCTTTTCTTTCAAAGGCTTGCCGTCAACCAGCACCTCATCGCCCTCTTCCGCTTGGCTTCCTAAGACTGCAACTGCTCCATTAATCGTTACTCTCCCACTGTCTACAAGCTTATCTGCTTCCCGGCGAGAGCAAAATCCGGTTTCACTTATAAATTTATTTATTCGCAATCGGATCACACACCTTATTTTCATATATTTGATTGATTCACTTTTTATTTGAACTTATTTTGATTCAAAGCTGGCATCAGAATGGTAACTGTAGTACCTTCGCCTTGGATACTATCAATTTCCATTGTTCCTTTGTGCGCTTGGATGATACGCTGACTTACCATTAGTCCAAGACCCGTTCCCGATTCTTTACTTGTAAAGAAAGGTTCGCCCAGCTTAGGCAGTAACTCTTCAGGAACCCCCTCGCCTTCATCTTGAATGATAATCTCAGCATTCTGTCCAGCGTTCACTCTAATTCTGATTTTTATTTTTCCACCATCGGCCATCGCTTCCATCGCATTTTTCAGAAGATTAATAAATACTTGTTTCAGCTGATTCTCTCCACAGTGAACAATGGCAGGGACATCTGCATCCAGATAGATTTCGATACCAAGCATATGTGCTTGACTATCTAAAAGAGAGATCACATCACCCATAATAAAACGGATATCCTTAGGAGTAAAATTGGTAGCCTGCGGCTTAGCTAAAATAAGAAACTCTCCTACAATTAAATTAATTCGGTCCAGTTCAGATAACATCAAATCAATATGACGAGGATTCATTTTCTGAGTCTGCTGCTGAAGTTGTATAAAGCCTCTCAATGTCGTTAGCGGGTTTCTAATTTCATGAGCAACACCAGCAGCAAGCTGACCTACGGTTGTAAGCTTCTCAGAGCGACGTAAGAGCTCTTCCATTCGCTTACGGCCTGTTATATCTCTTGATATACTAATATAACCCGTTATCTTCCCCTCATCATCTCTGATTGGCGCCGTACTAACACTAACCTCGATACGGCTGCCGTCTTTCGCATATCGATATGATTCATTCGAGGGGATGGTTAGACCGCTGCTTAGTTTCTTCCGTTGCTCCTGTTCTTCTTCCATTAATTCTTCAGGAATGTTACTAAGGGGCTGACCAATGACTTCTTTACTTAACCAGCCATACATTTGTTCAAAAGCACGATTGACTTGAATAATATTTCCTTTTTCATCGGTAATATGAATAGCATCAGCTGTCTGATTAATAACAGACTCCAAATGTTCCTTTACCGCTCGATTTTCTTCATACATCTGCTTTAGTCTGCTCGTATAATGTCCGAGATTTCGAATCATTGCATTGATCCCGTTCGATAATTGTCCTAATTCATCGTTGCGCTTTAGTTTGAGATCATAATTAAAATGACCGTCTCCTACTTCATTCACTTTAGAAAGGATGGTCTGTATAGGTTTCGTATAGGCAGAAGCAAATAAATAACTTCCGAAAATAACGATTTCCATCAGTACAAGAGATACCGCAATATGACTAGTTAACTGTTCTGACATTACACTTTCAATTTCATGATAGTCGGTCACAATACTAATCACATATTTCTGTCCTATAGAATTAGTAATGGGAATCATATTTTTTAATACTTTTTTTCCATCCACTAAAGAGGTATATGACACATTATTTCCGGTTTCAATCGCTTTATTAATTGCTTTTCTATCCCTTTCAACTTCTCCATATCGATATTCCCCAAAAAATATAGGTTTATTGATAAATTTAGGATAGAGTTCATCTGTTCCATCTTCCTCCATCGTTGGTTGACCGAATGTAGCAGGATTAATTCCAGCAATGGAAAGAATCGATGGATTCACATCTTGAAACTTTTTGATATTCCCTTCCGGGTTGAAAAAAAGAACATAATCCTCAATCTCATCTGAATTCATGAATGGATTGATTATATAATTTCTTTCCCCGTCATGATAATAGCCCCAAATGTTTACATTCCCGGGGTCTGATGTAGCATATTCAAATCCATTTGACCAATAATGATCATATTTTATCCCTTGGGGGATTGTCACTTGATAATCTTTAAAAAGCTGGTTAAATGCAATATACCAAAATGTCATTTTTCTTGTTGATAACCCAAGTTCATTAGGATCTGAGGATTTTGTAACAACAATATCATCTTCTGTCTGAATCATTAGGGAAATAGCAGATACCCCTATCTCTTCACTTAGTTCTTCTAACTGCTCATTTGTTATATTATTAATATCCGGGTCCAAATTTTTAGCTGCATACTTCGCAGAAAGCCATAAATTTTTGGCCACCTGCTTCTTAACGACATCTGCATTGTCTTGATTCTGCTCCATGGCCAGTGCAATTTGCTTTGCTGCAGATACAATTCGTTTTTCACTATCTTGCAGCAAATTTTCCTGAGTCGTGTAATAACTGAGCGCGATGTTCAGTCCAAGTAAAATTAATAACGAGAACGACATCACCAAAGACAATTTAATTTTAATGGACAATCTCCAGCTCACCTCTTGGCTCGTATCCTGGCGAAAAGTGACTATATGTACGATTTTCTAGGGATTTATGTATAAGAATATCATACCTTCTTACAAGTTATTTGAAAAGGAATGACTGCATACGTAGTTATGAAATTGATATATCGACAAGTATTGAATAAAATAAAGAAGTAATACACAAAGTTGTTAACAAATCCACAAGCCTTTGGATAATATGTGTACAAGTCTGTGTAAAACTAGTTGGTTATCCACAAACTTATACACAACATGTTAACAACCCGAATATTTGTTCGTTGGATAAATGCTTGTCAGAAGGGATGTACTACGTTTATGGGACAGGACCAACCAAAATTTCATACTAAGGATGACTCCTTATATACAGATGAGTATTGGATGAATGAGGCAATTAAAGAAGCATTAAAAGCAGAAGCACTTGGCGAAGTACCTATCGGTGCGATCATTGTCAAAGATAATCAAATTATCGGAAGAGGGCACAACCTCCGCGAAGTTAATTATGATGCGACTGCTCACGCCGAGATTTTAGCAATCAAAGAAGCAAGTGCTCATTTGCAAGCTTGGCGCCTACTTGACTGCAAATTATATGTAACACTCGAACCTTGCCCCATGTGTGCAGGTGCAATAGTTCAATCTAGAGTACCACACGTCATATTTGGGACAACCGATCCGAAAGCAGGCTGCGCTGGAACACTTATGAATTTGTTGCAAGAATCTAGATTCAATCATCAAACGGAAGTTACGAGCGGAGTTCTGCAGGAAACCTGCGCCTCCTTACTTACTTCCTTCTTTAGACGCCTAAGACATAAACATAGCGCTAAAGAAGGATCATAAAGTGACAGCAAACGACTTACCCATGCTCGGAGGGAGAGCATTCATTTAGAGCCGGACAACTGTGCTGTTATTCTCGGCAAAAAAGGTCAAGCGAGGGATCTAGCTCCTTCACTTGACCTTCTTTTTCTTCTTTACTTAGTAACTGTATGCTTCGCTAAATAATTCCTGAAATTGTTCTATCGTTACAACATCGTCCCCTGCAGGGATGCCAATTTGGAATTTTTGCGTTTTATTAATGTCTTTATAGTGTTGTGTGATGGTCATATCTAAATTTACTGTCTCACTTGTGTCGGGATCATTAATGATAACATCAACATTTCCTTCTTGGTAAGCTGGAATTCCCTCTTTATTAATGGCAGTATTCATAGTAAACGTATTGATGGTTAAGTGGTTTTTCAGCTCTTCAAGATTAGCAGCTATCTGGCTCTCGTCCGTACTGTTTAGTTCTTCTTTCATTTCAGCTATTTGCTCATCCGTGATTTGAAGCATTTCTTTATATTCCGCTTTACCCATAATATCAATTACTTTAGGCATAACCTTGTTCAACAGAATGGTAATGGCTTCTTTGGCATTTTCATTTGTTACTTGGAACTGAACAAGCTGTGTAGCATCGACATCCTCAGGAACAGAGAACTCTTCCTTTTCAATACTCTTAAAATAGGTGTCCTGATCATATTCGGATAATACCGCGTCTGTCACTTCATTAGAGAACTGCTGAGATTTGGTTAGATCCATAGTTGCCGGACTCCACTCTACTCCCTCTTCTTCAGCCAGTTTCTTCATATCTATCTCAATGTATTTATTTACTAGTGTTTCTGGAATACCAAGCATAGGAATATTCGGCACTTTAATGTACATTTTATCTGTTGTCATCACAACAGGAATATTGTATGCAAACTCCATATCACCTTTCAGATGGATACCAATAGTGAACTCGCTTTGCATGGGGTCACTCTGGAACACCCCGTCTACACTTAGCTCTGCATCTTTCAGCATTGCTAGGACCATTTCCATTTCAGGAAGTTCATCAGACTGACTCATGGAAAAGTTATTAATTACTACTTTACTTGTAAGTGCAAACGAAGTCATCTCCGTTGCTTTAGCTGCAGCTTCTCTCACTGCTTCCTTAGGTTCTTGCTTAGCTCCACAACCTGCTAGTACGACGATTGCCGCCAGCATCATTGTTAACAAGATTCTTGTGTAACTCTTGTTCATGATTGCTCCCCTCTCGTCATTCATTCTTTTCATAAACACCTTTAGAATGATATCTCATTTCTCTGAGAAGATAAACACTTTTAGTGATATTTGGCTCGTATGATTTATAAAGAAGAGTTGTACACAAAAAAGGGCCCCCCTCTTGTGAGGAGAACCTTTGTAATGATGAAGATATAAAAATCAGCCTTGTGGATTATTATGATCTACATGGTTACGATTCTTGACCTTCTTGGACCCCGAAAGAGGCTCTGGGCCAGAGGAATGATCCTTTTTATGCCTCACACCAGTTGGCTGTGCTTCCGGTACTGGAATCGCTTTTGGCTTACTCATTAGATCCTCTCCTTAAGGGTTTGTTAGATACTGCACTGCTTGTGCACACTCGTGGATATGGCGCATATAATCATGCGTAAGCTGCTGAATGGTGTCCGTACGTTCATCAACATGCCGTCCATCCTTCTCTACATCCATCAAATCGACTCTGACTTCACGGTTATCTACATATGCACATTTGAAATCAAAAGAGTACATTTGGTGCCCTGCGGTATCGATATGAATGCGAAGGGTGTGTTGATCTGCTTCATCAGGTTTTACCTGTGCTTGATCACCTTTATTCAGCACATTCGGCAAACTCTCATTCCAAGCATGAACTAGCTGGGTTTGATCGATATTAAAAATTTCACTCATTAGTAACACCTCCACACCTTTTAACGTGTGACTTTTACCGCTTTTTTATGCACTTCTCTATACTGTTCATTCTTGTCTTCTCGCACCTATCTTTTTATATAGACCAAAAAAGCCATTCTCCTTAAATAAGGAAAATGGCTTGTCGTTTATGTGTTATGGCGGAGAGGATGGGATTCGAACCCATGTGGGCTTGCACCCTAACGGTTTTCAAGACCGCCCCGTTATGACCGCTTCGGTACCTCTCCAGGATAAAATAATTTTATTAACGTTTTAGCAACTTACTTAACGCTCAACAAAAATTATTTTATCATAGATTGTCCACATATGCAACTTTTATTTCAAAAAATTATTTTGGTGAAATAACTTCCACGCCGCCCATGTAAGGAACAAGCACTTTCGGAATCTTCACACTGCCATCTTCTTGTTGGTAATTCTCAAGAATAGCAGCAAAAGTTCTTCCTACAGCAAGTCCTGAACCATTCAGTGTATGCAAGTATTCAGGTTTGGCTTTCGCTTCGCGGCGGAAACGAATATTGGCACGTCTAGCTTGGAAATCTTCACAGTTTGAGCATGAAGATATTTCACGGTACATCCCGCTCTCAGGCAGCCACACTTCCAGGTCATACGTCTTGGCTGATGTAAAGCCCATGTCTGCAGTACAGAGAGCCATAACTCGGTATGGAAGCTCTAGAAGCTCTAGAACGCGTTCTGCATTTTTTGTCATCGATTCAAGTTCGTCATAAGAGTGTTCTGGTAATGTAAATTTGAGCATTTCCACTTTATTGAACTGATGCTGACGAATGAGACCACGGGTATCACGGCCTGCTGATCCTGCTTCAGAACGGAAACAAGAGCTGTATGCTACAAATTTCTGTGGTAACTGCTCAGCATCAATAATTTCTTCACGGTGATAGTTCGTCACAGGAACCTCTGCTGTAGGAATCAGGTAATACTCTGTGTCTTTAATTTTGAAGAGATCTTCTTCAAACTTGGGAAGCTGACCTGTTCCGTAAAGGCTGTCTTTGTTAACAATCATTGGAGGAAGAATTTCTTCATACCCGTGATGATCACTATGCAAATCCATCATAAAGCTGATTAACGCCCGTTCAAGACGTGCTCCTAGCCCTTTATAGAATGTAAATCTCGATCCTGTAACCTTAGCTGCTGCTTCAAAATCAAGAATACCTAGATCTTGTGCTATATCCCAGTGTGCTTTCGGTTGGAACGTAAATTCACGTGGTTCAGCCCAGCGGCGGATCTCTACATTATCATCCTCAGAAGCCCCTACGGGCACACTCTCATGAGGAATATTAGGAATAGCCATCGTCAGTTCATTAATTTGCGCTTCAAGTTCACGGATTTCTTCATCCATTTGCTTGATATTATCTGACACTTGGCGCATTTCAGCAATTAATTCATCCGCATCTTCTTTATTTTTCTTACGTTTGGCAACTTCACCAGATACCGTATTTCTCCGATTCTTTAATGTTTCTACTTCTTGAAGAAGTTCACGGCGGCGTATATCAAGCTTTGGAAAATCAGCAATTAAATCAACAGATTTACCACGGCGCTTGAGGGCCTCCTCAACTCTGTCAAAATCATTACGCAATATTTTAATATCTAACACGCAAATTTCCCTCCTAAAAAAAATAATCTTGACCTGCGACTAGAGAAAAGACTCCACCCTTATACGAGCGTTACCGGCCAGCATAAGGGAAAGTCTTCAAATATCACGAGAGTCAAGATCGTTATATTGTTATCTTATCTCAAGGATTTCAAGCTGCTTTCCACCATATTCACAAAATATTGATGCAACCGGTAGTCATCCGTAAGCTCTGGATGAAAAGAAGAAACTAATAGATGCCCTTCTCGAGCGGTTACAATCTCATCATGATAGGTGGAAAGAACTTCGACACCCTCACCAACAGACTCGATAAGTGGAGCACGAATGAACACTGCACGTACAGGCTCATCAATGCCTACCACGTCTAAATCTGTTTCAAAGCTTTCACGCTGGCGTCCAAATGCGTTACGAGAAACGGTTATGTTCATTAAGCTAAGATGAGCTTCATCTTGTCCAGATATTTGCTTCGCCAAAACGATCAGACCGGCACAAGTACCAAAGATCGGCTTGCCCTCTTCAGAGAACTGCCTAATTGCCTCGATAAAACCATACTTACGCATCAGTTTGCCAATCGTAGTGCTCTCCCCGCCTGGAATGATTAAACCATCCAGCTCATGAAGTTGCTCTACTCTTTTCACTGCTATGCCTTCTGCTCCGGCAAGCTCCGTAGTGCGAATATGTTCAGCAACAGCACCTTGTAATGCTAATACCCCGATTTTCACTCTAGACATCCTTCTCTCTTACCAACCACGATTCGACATGCGCTCTGCAGGGGACAATGAAGAAATTTCAATCCCTTTCATTGGCGCACCGAGATTCTTAGAAACTTCTGCAATCAGCTTATAATCAGTATAATGAGTTGTAGCTTCTACAATGGCACGAGCAAATTTCTCAGGATTATCTGATTTAAAGATACCAGATCCCACAAATACACCATCTGCACCAAGATGCATCATCAAAGCAGCATCAGCTGGAGTAGCAACACCACCTGCTGCAAAGTTTACAACTGGTAGCTTCCCGTTCTCATGTACATCAAGCAAAAGATCATAAGCAACACCCAAATTTTTAGCTTCCGCATACAGCTCGTCCTTGGACAAATTCTGAACTTTACGGATTTGGCTGTTAATGAAACGCATGTGACGTACCGCTTCAACAATGTTACCTGTTCCTGGTTCACCTTTGGTACGAATCATCGAAGCACCTTCACCGATCCGGCGAAGTGCTTCACCTAAATCTTTGGCTCCGCACACAAACGGTACAGTAAATTCATGTTTATCAATATGGAAAACTTCATCTGCTGGTGTTAATACTTCACTTTCATCAAGGTAATCAACACCTAAGGATTCGAGCACTTTCGCTTCAACAAAATGACCAATGCGAGCCTTCGCCATAACTGGAATTGATACGACTTTCATCACTTCTTCTACAATCGTTGGATCAGCCATGCGAGCTACGCCGCCAGCTGCACGAATATCAGATGGTACACGTTCAAGAGCCATAACTGCAGTAGCACCTGCTGCTTCAGCAATTTTAGCCTGTTCTGCATTCATAACGTCCATAATGACGCCGCCTTTTTGCATTTCTGCCATTCCTCTTTTAACGCGTGATGTGCCCGTTTCCATGTTTAAGCCCCCCGTATTATATCTGCAGTTTTTCCAATTCAATGCCCTTTTAAAAGGTAATATCCTATAGAAAAAGACTCGTACCTATCAAAAGTTTCCATTTTGGATTCTAACTTGATATTCTAACGTATGAATCCTGATTATACAACTATTTTGCTAAATACAGATTTATAGAAAGGTGTGCCACAGAAAGAAAATAAATGTTGCTTTTAATTAGAACAGGTTTTTAATGCTATCAAACATGTCACCAAAGAAATCACCGATTCCTCGGAACATAAGACGGAACCATCCAGCCTTTTCAACTTTCTCGGAAGTAACAAGGTTTACTGTTTGTTCCTGCACTTCATCCATACCTTCTACCTTGTAGGTGTATGTGATCGTGCCGGCTTTAGTACCTGCTTCGATTGGTGCTTCAAGCGTTTCACCTGCAAAATTAGTTGTGAATTCAGGTTCAAAAGATTCAGTGCCTTTTGGAACGATAAAATTAACCGCTTCTTCCGTTACAACCGGAACTGTTGCTTCTTTACCTTTAGATACAGGTGCCGTTTCTGCACCAGTTACCGTTGTCTTACCTGCAACTACTTGCTTCACTTCAAAGTTATTATAACCGTAGTCGAGTACCTTTTTCGTTTCCGTAAAGCGAGCAGGCTGTGTCTTAGCGCCCATAACTACACTGATTAGGCGCATTCCGTCACGTTCTGCAGTTCCAGCAAAACAGTAACCTGCATCAGATGTATGCCCCGTCTTCATGCCATCAAGACCCTCATACGCATACTGTTTAAAGTTTGTAATATCTTTGTTTGCTTCAAGCATCCAGTTCCAGTTAATAATTTTATCTTTCCCACGGAAATCATAGGATTGAAGAGATGTGAATTCAGCAAAGTCAGGATGATCCTGAACAATGTATCTAGTCAAAGTAGCAACATCTTTCGCCGTCATTACTGTCTCGCGTTCATCTTCCGGACGAAATTCTTCCGGCATATCACTTCGGTTGAGACCGGTTGAGTTAATAAAATGAGTATCGTTCATTCCCATACGCTTGGCTTCTGCGTTCATCAGTTTTACGAACTCTTCCTCAGAACCTGCCACATATTCTGCAAGAGCAACGGTTGCATCATTCGCAGAGCCAATAGCCATAGCAATATACAGTTCTTTAACGGTATGTTGGTCCCCTTCAGCTAGGAAAATACGGGAGCCCACACTTAATGATGCATTCTTTTTAACTGTTACGATGTCATCCCACGAAAATTCGCCTTGTTTCACTTTCTCAGAGACAATATATTCTGTCATCATCTTCGTCATACTTGCTGGCGCATAAGCTTGATCTGCGTTGACTGATAATAAAATTTGACCCGTTGATGCTTCCATCAGTACTGCTGACTTTACTGCAAGTCCTAGAGTATCAGGTGAAGGTACTTTAGAAACAGATGCTTTTGTCGTATCGCTTGTAGTGGCAGCTGTCGCTACCTGAGTTACTTGTTCAGCAGACACTGCTGCAGGAATCACCGACATACAAAGCATATTCACAACCATTAATGTAGCAACGCGTTTTTTAAACTTTGATCTCTCGTTTTGTTCAGAACGAATCAAAGAATGACTGTACTTCTTTTTCAATGGAATAAATCCTCCTCTAATCTTTCATAGTGCCGCTATAGGCAATAATAGCAATCTGTTAATTTGTAAATGTGGAGCATAATCGAAATGGTTAACAAGGACCAAAAGAAGAACCCATTGAATCAGAAAATAACTCATTTATATGTAATGTCTCTACTACATCAAGTAGAGATCATCTTGTCATGTTTTTCATAAGGTTCGTATGCTTGCTTGTATACTTATACAAGTCCTGTTTCATTTTAACACACGATATTCCGCAAAAAAAGACAGGCAAAGTGAAATTCACCTTGCCTGCCTGCTATATGACGAAAAATGATTGACCTACAATGTATAGTTTGGTGCTTCTTTTGTAATTTGGACATCATGTGGGTGACTTTCGCGAAGCCCTGCACTCGTAATTCGAATGAACTGAGTATCGTTACGAAGTTCATCGATCGTTGCTGTACCGCAATATCCCATACCAGAGCGAAGTCCGCCGATCAGCTGATGAATAGTCGCACTAAGTGGACCTTTATAAGCAACGCGTCCTTCGATACCTTCAGGAACAAGTTTCTTATCATCATCTTGGAAGTAACGGTCTTTACTGCCCATTTTCATTGCGCTAATGGATCCCATACCGCGATATCCTTTAAAGCGGCGACCTTGATAAATTTCAAATTCACCTGGGCTTTCCTCTGTACCAGCAAGCAGACTTCCCAGCATAACTGCATGAGCTCCTGCTGCAAGAGCTTTTGTAATTTCGCCAGAATATTTAATTCCGCCATCAGCAATGACAGGAATATTGTATTCACGAGCTACATTCGCACAATCATACACTGCAGTAACCTGAGGTACACCAATACCAGCAACTACGCGAGTTGTACAGATAGATCCCGGACCAATACCTACTTTAATAACAGATGCTCCTGCTTCAATCAGATCACGAGTTGCTTCACCCGTTGCTACGTTACCTGCAATAATTGTAAGACTTGGATATAACTCGCGAAGTTTACGAACAGAGTCAAGAATGTTTTTACTGTGGCCGTGTGCAGAATCGATCGAGATCAGATCCACACCTGCTTTTACCAATGCTTCTGTACGCTCGTACAAGTCACTGGATACACCAACAGCGGCACCAACAACCAATCTTCCTTGGCTGTCTTTTGCAGCATTCGGGAACTGAATTGCTTTTTCGATATCTTTAATGGTGATTAGACCTTTTAAAGTATTCGACTCATCAACAAGAGGAAGCTTCTCAATTTTATGTTTTTGCAAAATCTCTTGAGCTTGTACAAGCGTAGTACCTACTGGTGCTGTCACCAGATTCTCACTTGTCATTACTTCGGAGATCTTAATGTCATAGTTTTTAATAAAACGTAAATCACGGTTGGTTAGAATTCCGACCAATTTCTGTGCTTCATCAACGATAGGCACTCCGGAGATACGATATTTTGCCATTACATTCTCTGCATCAGATACTAGATGATCTTTAGTTAAAGAGAAAGGATTCGTAATTACGCCGCTCTCTGAACGTTTTACACGATCTACTTCTTCCGCTTGCTGTTCAACCGGCATATTTTTATGAATGATACCGATGCCGCCTTCTCTCGCAATTGCAATCGCCAAAGGTGCTTCTGTAACAGTATCCATCGCAGCACTGATCAGTGGAATATTAAGCTTCACGTTATCACTTAAACGAACTGAAACATCAACTTCCTTGGGAAGTACCTCAGACTTACGTGGTACTAACAAAACATCATCAAATGTTAAACCTTCCTTACTAAACTTATCTCCCCACACTACGATGTTCCTCCTTTTAATATATATAGACTGTAGATCTCTAAATGAAAGCATTTATGGATCTAATGAACATTTTCTGAAAATATATTATTGCAATCTTAGCAAAGGCCCATTTGCACTGTCAAGGAAAAGTAACCTGCTGTGAAAGAGTGTATTGCTGTACAAAAACAACTGTATGTCCCTGATGGACATTCCTAGATTATTCCTTACATTTTAGCTATAAACGTCAAAATGCAAAACCTGTACTAATATATATCATTTTAAAAAATTAATTGCTTTGTTTTGCACTTTTCTCTCCTCTACTAGTCTTTAAAAGTTATCCATGTATCAATCTCAATTATATAGTGAGAATATGTACTTGTATTGATTTTTTATCATGCAGCAGTAGGTTACTATTTATTCGTTCCTTAGCTATATTATATGATCGGATAGAGACCAGACACGGTGTCGTTGCCAAAGATGGCTGCAAAAGAAGAATACTCGGAATAGACCGAGTAAATCAAAAGAATCATGAAAGCACGGAGTTTAGTCTTGTTACATAATATGTACAGTTTGACTGTAACAAGTCCAACGATGATTCCTCCTAATACACTGTCTAAAGCTTTGGTATCCCTAAATTATCCCTTGCCTCAGTGGAAGCTAATAATCTTCTGCTAACTGACCTCTATTAATCAGCTTAGCTTTCAATACAGCACTCATTATCAAGTATGTTAGTCCTGCTGTAATTCCAGCCGTACCGTTGTCTGCACGTCTCAAGCCGACGGTATGGCGGATTGCAAATATAGAGCCATGTCATTGGATACAATGCTTCCTGCACTGCTCATCTTGGCAAAGATTCGCTGGGCCATTCTACTTGCTAGAGTGGGCAAGTTGCGCAAAAAAACCGTTGCTGACGTAATGTCAACAACGGTTTTCTATTTGCTTGGCGACGTCCTACTCTCCCAGGACCCTGCGGTCCAAGTACCATC
>NZ_WTWX01000032.1 GCF_009870785.1 Paenibacillus sp. An7 | reverse complement strand
CAAGCCTGTAGCGGACTTTCACCGCCGAGTTATCGCCCATGCCGGGCGCACATGATAAGAGCCCTCTGCCATAAGGCAGAAGGCTCTTTTATCATGTTAATGACTATTCGTTAATCTTCTATCGTGGAAAGATCCCCTGTCGGCAAATCCAGTTCCCATGCTTTCAGTACCCTGCGCATGATTTTACCGGATCTTGTCTTCGGTAATTTTTCTTTAAATTCAATCTCACGAGGCGCAGCATGTGCAGATAAGCCCTCTTTTACAAATCGGTAGATGTCATCTTTCAGCTCTTGGGAAGGTTCATATCCTTCTCGCAGTGCTACAAACGCTTTAATGATTTCCCCTCTCACCAGATCCGGTTTACCGATTACACCCGCTTCCGCGACCGCCTCATGCTCAAGCAGCTTACTTTCTACTTCAAAGGGGCCGATCCGTTCGCCAGAAGAGTTAATTACATCATCTATTCTTCCTTGGAACCAGAAGTAACCTTCCTCATCCATATAGGCAGAATCCCCTGAGATATACCAGCCAGGTATTCTGAAATACTCCTCATACTTGGCATCATTATTCCAAATCTTTCTCATCATGGATGGCCAAGGTGTTTTAATGGCTAGATTGCCCATTGAGTATGGCGGCAGTACATCGCCTTGGTCATTAATAATAGCAGCTTCGATTCCCGGTACGGGCTTGCCCATTGAACCTGGTTTGATGTTCATTCCCGGATAATTGCAGATCAGTTGCCCGCCTGTTTCGGTCATCCACCATGTATCATGAATCCGCTGCTTATAAGCTTTGGTTCCCCAGCGGACCACTTCAGGATTAAGAGGTTCCCCTACGGATAAGACATGACGCAGTGTCGATAGGTCATATTGTTCAATGACATCCTCGCCTGCTCCCATGAGCATCCGGAAAGCAGTAGGCGCACTATACCACACGGTTACTTTATTCTTTATAATCGTTTGATACCAGTCTTGTGGGCTGAACCGTCCCCCGCGAATCACATTTGTAACTCCATTTAACCAAGGAGCAAAAATCCCATATGACGTTCCTGTTACCCAGCCTGGATCCGCTGTACACCAATAAACATCATCTTCTCTTAAATCAAGAACGACCTTACCTGTATAATAATGCTGAAGCATGGCGTTGTGTACATGATATACCCCTTTAGGTCTGCCCGTAGAACCAGAGGTGTAATGAATGAGCATTCCATCTTCCGGCGTCAGCCATTCAGGTTCAAGTGAATCTGAAGCTGCAGCTAACTCTGCATCATAGTCAACGAGTCCTTCTTCTTGCTGCGCGCCTCCACCTACAACGAAGATATGTTTTAAAAGCGGCAATTCATCTCGCTTGATTCGCGGCAGCAGTTCTGGGGTTGTGACTAACGCAACCGCTCCGCTATCTTCCAAACGGTCTTTTACCGCTGTTTCCATAAATGCTTCAAAAAGCGGGCCTGCAATCCCTCCCACCTTGAGTATACCGAGTAGGCTAAGGTAGAGTTCTGGACTTCTCGGCATAAAAATAAAAACACGATCGCCTTTAGAGATGCCGTATTTACGCAGCACGTTCCCAAACCGATTCGATCCTTCGCTTAAGTCTAAAAAGCTATACTCCTCATCTCGATGAGCATCACTGTACAATAGTGCGGTTTTCGCACCTCGTCCTTCTTCGACGTGACGATCAATTGCTTCATAGGCCATATTGACCTTGCCTGTCTCATTCCATGTAAAATGCTTTTTTACCTCTTCCCAACTAAACTGGGCGCAAGCCTGATCATAATCTCCGAGATTACTTCGCTCTGCGACAGTCGCGATGACTTCATTCTGTATTTGACTCATTGTCTACTCGGCCTCCCCTAAGCTACATCTTCACAATGTACAAGTTCGTTAGCGCTTACAAAAAATCAAATTCATTACCATCTACTTTTATAACGTGGGAATAGTTACTCAATTGTGAATAAATTATGTCTGGATTATTATAGCATAAATTCCATTTTTGACACTATTCCTTTTCATTTTTTTGTATATTTGCTATAAGTAGGGTATGACAAGTCAAAGGAGCACGAAAAACTGATGGAACATATCAAACAGCACAATGTCCACTCCTTTCAAAGGAACGGTAGGGAGATTGTTGTTGAAGGCCCAGTCCCTTCTTCCCTTTTACAGAGTTATCATATGCACCCGGATCTTGACGCTTTTCGAAGACCGAATGAACAGCATGAAGCCCTGGTTGAAATTTCAGCGCTAGCTGAAGGGAGAATTATTCTTGCCCGTGAAGGCCAAACGATCATTGGGTATGTAACTTTTCATTATCCCGATGAAATGGAGCGCTGGTCGGAAGGAAATATGAAAGATTTGATTGAACTTGGTGCCATTGAAGTTGCAGACGAATTTCGTTCTTACGGTATTGGAAAAATGTTAATTAGTACTGCATTTGAGCATGAACAGATGGAGAAATATATTGTATTCACTACAGAATATTATTGGCATTGGGATCTGAAAGGAAGCGGACTCTCCGTTTGGGATTACCGAAAAATGATGGAGAAACTGATGAAAACCGTTGATATGGAATGGTATGCGACAGATGATCCCGAAATTTGTGCACACCCTGCTAACTGTCTTATGGTTCGCATCGGCAGAAATGTGCCTCTCTCTTCAAAAGAGCAATTCGATAAAGTGCGATTCAGGCATCGTTATATGTATTAGTTTTAAGAAAAAGACAGGAACCCCGAAGTTCACTCGGGATGTTCCTGTCCTTTGTTTATTATAGATGTACAGAAAATACTGCTTAACCAAGCCCAAGCAACATCGATTCCACAATTTTATGAGACTTATGGGAGGCCTTCACTGTAAACTCAGCGAAATTGACATGTGCTGACCCGTCTGCTTTATCAGACATACCACGCAGAATAACAAAAGGTACATCATTCATGTAACATACTTGTGCCACGGCTGCACCTTCCATCTCAACACAAGCACCGTCAAAATGTTCATAGAGTCCTCTTACGGTTTCTTTGCTAGCGATAAACTGGTCGCCAGAAAGTACAATTCCTTTACGAAATGGGACGGAGAGCTGTTCACATGCTTTTTCTGCCAGACGAATCAGTTCAGAATCCGCCGGAAACGCAGATACTTCCTGATAAGGAATCTCCCCGCGTTTAAATCCAAGTGGAGTTACATCCATATCATGCTGAATGCATGTTGTAGATACGACGATGTCACCGATCTCAAGTTCAGGGTGAACCGCCCCAGCCACTCCAGTAAAAATCACCTTCGAGATGTTAAACTTCTCAATCAGCATTTGCGTGGTGATTGCTGCATTTACTTTGCCTACTCCAGACTTACAAACCACAACATGTTGTCCATAAATATCTCCTTCAGCATAATGAATACCTGCATAGGTATGCTGCTTTACATTCTTCATGCCTGCAAGAAGAAGTTCGATCTCTTCTTTCATAGCTCCTATGAGCCCTATGGTAGCTGTCATCGATGTAATCCCCTTTACTTGATTAATCGGCAAAAAAGCCCCGTTGACCGGAGCTTTTCCTATTCCATATATTACACGTGACTAACAGACAAACGCAAGATCGTTTCATGCGGCAAAATAACACGTGGATTTTCTACGTTTTCTTTTTTCATCAGTTTCGTAAGCAGTCGCATAGCTACAGCACCTAGATCGTACATTGGCTGCGCTACCGTAGTGAGCTGCGGACGAACCATAGACGCCATACGAATATTATCTACACTAATAATAGAGAAATCATCTGGAACTTTAAGTCCTTCGTCTTGAATACTATGAATAGCACCGATTGCCATTTCATCCGTTGCACAGAAAATAGCCGTTGGTTTTTTCTTAAGACCTAAGAAATATTTCATAGCTTCGACACCAGATTCATAACGATAGTTCCCGATGCGTACTAAATCTTCCTGATATTCGATACCGGCAGTTTCCAGCGCACGCTTGTACCCTTGGAATCTTGCATACCCATTCGCAGGATCTTGAAGCGTTCCACTAATCATGGCAATCTCACGGTGCCCATGACGAATGAGTGTGCTTACTGCATCAAAAGCTGCAGCTTCATGATCAATATCAACCGAAGGATAAGTTCCTCTCTCATCACTTGTTGCGCAAAGAACAATCGGAACCGCAGAAGTTTGGAAGGCCTGAATATGTTCATCCGTAACCGTTCCGCCCATGAAAAGAAGCCCGTCTACTTGTTTTTCAAGCAGTGTGTTAATAACACGAATTTCTTTTTCCTTTTTCTTATCGGCATTACACAAAATAATGTTGTAATGATACATATTCGCGATATCTTCAATTCCCCGAGCAATCTCGGCAAAAATTGAGTTCGAAATATCTGGAATGACGACTCCAACTGTCGTTGTTTTTTTACTAGCAAGCCCTCTTGCTACTGCGTTCGGACGATAGCCGAGTTGCTCAATTGCTTCATATACCTTTTTTCGTGTTTGAGGTTTAACGTTTGGATTGTTGTTGACTACCCGAGAAACCGTTGCCATTGAGACACCGGCTTCACGCGCTACGTCATAGATCGTTACCGTCACATTCCTTCTCTCCATTTGCAATAAATTTTCAGTTCACTTTCAATTAAACTATGATACGACATAAGATTCATCATACAATGAGGGCTTTAAGACTCGCTTAAAACCGAACTTAAGCCACTTGATGTGATTTGGGAATGGGAAGTATGCCACACGGGTGTGCCGTTTTTCACAAGGATAACCTGTGGAGACTCATGCCTCACACCCAAACGATCTGCAGCTTCTAGTGAAACACTGCGATCTTCAACGACATAAATGATACTATAGTTTACTTCATCTGCGGGATTATCTTGCAAATATGCTAATACTTCTTGATACGCATGCGCGCTAATAGGACAGCGGGTGCTATGTTTGAATAATAGAAGCGGTGCTTCCAAAGATAATGTGATACCGTCATTTAATTGCTCTATAGTATTTATTCTTGTCAACGTTTTCATAACATATACATCCCCTTTCATAAGTTCAACAACGAGTGGGTCGTACAAAGAAAATGATGAATATGAGAATGATAAGGGATTCCATGCGAATACATGAAAAATCGCTTCGTGTCTTGTTTTCATTCTTTTCAGAAAATCTTACACTAATAATATAGTAACAAAAAATAACGAGAAATGCTAATTTTCAATTCGTTCCTAGGTGTATTTTTTTTATCCTGCTTGTGAAGGATGTCCTTCAAAGTGGAACTTTGACAACTGCTCAAGTCTCCGCTGTGTATCACTCATCCAACCTTCATCGTTCATCTGAATTGCACACTGATACACATCAAGAAGTAAATTAATACGCTCCTCTTTGTAAGCTTCAATAGCACTCCCAAACTTTTCTAAGTCCATCTCCACATTACTCTTGTATAGGTCATAAAATAAACCAGCTACTTCATTAATATCCGAAAACATTACAACTTGATATGGATCTTTTATGGATAGCTCTATCGTTTTAAGATATTCAGTTAAATGAGTTTTTACGGGTTCAAGTACTTCATAAGTGGAACAAGACATACACGAAAAAATAGGCACATTTTTCACTTCTATCTTTTTAGCAAAAATTACGGAATGCAGTTCAAGACTCATCGGTTGTTTGCAATCGCACCATCTGGGCATAAGTTCACCGCCTGTAACATTGTTTACATGCAAGTTTCGTGTTTCTTCTACAATAAATCTTCGACTCCTTTATCCTAAATCCTGCTGTTACAGGCACCAGAACGATTTGCTAATTCCATCTCATATGTCTATGCTGGTAGACACAATAAAGTTATAAACCTATTCAGAAGTCAGCACATTTGGTAATCTGAGGTACTCTCCGTTACACTAGAAGTAAGAAATATAGAAGGAGTGAATGAATGTCATGAGATTGACTGAAAAAAAAGTGATTGCGCTCGTAGATGAAGAGTTTGAAGATTTGGAGCTATGGTATCCTGTACATCGGGTACGTGAAGAAGGAGCTGAGGTTCATCTTGCCGGTGAAGTTAAGGATAAGGTGTACGTAGGTAAATACGGGGTTCCTGCTACAGCGGAATACAGCTTTGAGGAATTAAACAGTGCAGACTATGACGGTATTCTCGTTCCTGGAGGCTGGGCGCCGGACAAGCTGCGCAGATATCCCAAAGTGATCTCACTGATTCAAGAAATGAATGCAGAAAAGAAAGTGATCGGACAAATATGTCATGCAGGATGGGTACTCATATCCGCCAAAATTCTGCAAGGAGTTACGGTTACTTCGACACCAGGTATTCGCGATGACATGGAAAATGCGGGTGCGATTTGGAAAGATGAAGCGGTTGTTATCGACGGACATATTGTATCTGCACGCCGTCCTCCCGATCTTCCCCCTTACGGAAAAGCTTTCTGTGATCTTCTTGCAGAAAGATCATAAGATTTTTTCTAAGAACGAGTGAGTAGATTTCTACTCGCTTCTTCTTTTTCATTATAAAAATAAAAAGGACGGATTCCGCCGTAATCTGCTTACGGCGATATCCATCCTTTTTATATATAAACTTAAAGATCAGTTTAATCTCTCTGCATTTTCTTCAATAAACTCTTCTAACTTCGCTTCAATGTCATGACTTTTTGACATCGCAATACAAGATTTAGCCACTGCCTTCGCGTCCTCAGCACACGTATTCAGCAGTCTATGCTTCACTCGGAGTAATGATTGCGGAGACATACTAAGATTATGAATTCCAAGCTCTAACCAGATCGGTACTGCTCTCTCATCCCCAGCCAGTTCCCCGCACACACTGATATCAATTCCAGCCGTATGAGCAGCATCAGCGGTCATCTTCAGCATGCGCAAGATGGATGGATGGAATGGATGATAAAGATGAGCGATCTGCTCATTCATCCGGTCAACAGCAAGTACATATTGCACAAGATCGTTCGTACCGATACTAAAGAAGTCCACTTCCGCTGCTAGAAGATCCGCTATAACAACGGCTGCAGGCACTTCAATCATAATACCAATCTGAATATCCTTATCATAAGCAATTCCCTGCTGGTCAAGGTCCTTCATTGCTTCACGCAGTACCTGATTTGCTTCCCGAATTTCATCGATGGAAGAAATCATGGGATACATAATTTTCACTTTCCCATGAACACTAGCTCTTAGAATAGCCGTCAACTGAGCTTTGAATAAATCTTTCAAATCTAAACTAATCCGAATCGCACGATATCCAAGGAAAGGATTTTCTTCCTCTGCCAGCGGCAAATAGTCGAGCTGTTTATCTCCGCCGATATCAAGTGTCCGAATGACAACCGAATAACCTCCTGCTCTCTCGACAACATGACGATATACCTCATATTGTTCTTCAATGGAAGGAAACGTTGGCCGATCCATGTATAGAAACTCGGTGCGGAACAGTCCAACCCCTTTTGCCCCGTGGCGAAGAGCCATTTCCAGCTCTTTTGTTGAACTGATATTAGCAGCAAGATTCATAATAATGCCGTCTTTCGTCACCGCATCAACTTTAGCAAGCACTTGGAGTTGTTCCTTTTTACGTTGCTGCTGATTACGAATACGTTTGTATTTCTCCATCATCTTCTCGCTCGGATTCACATAAACAGTACCTTCATCTCCATTAATGATGAGCGTATCTCCCGTTTGCACAGGGAGGTTCACGCTATTCTCAAGTCCTGATACCATAGGGATACCAAGTGCTCTTGCCATAATGGCAGAATGAGACGTCTTGCCCCCGATCAAAGTCACGATCCCAAGTACATAGTTCGGATTTAGATGGGCAAGCTGCGAAGGTGATAGTTCTTTGGCAACTAGGATATAAGGCTGTGTATCTGAAGGGAGCGTAATTTCGGGAGCCCCCAGCAGATGTTTTAACAACCGATTCCCTACATCTTTTATATCCAAAGCACGTTCTTTCATATACTCGTCATCAAGCAAATCAAACATCGTTACAAAATGATCGATTGCTTCTTTTACCGCAACTTCTGCTGCCTTATACTGGCGTTCAATAATCCCTTGGATTTCACTCATAAATACAGGGTCTTCCAGTATAGCCAAATGGGCATCGAAGATACTTGATTCCTCCGGACCCACCACTTCATTAAACTCTTGTTTTATTGTCTCAATCTCATTACGAGATGTTCTTATGCCTTCATACAGCCGCTCAAATTCTTTGGCCAGGTCAACGACGTCCATTTTTTGGTCTGGTAAATCCCATTCCCAGCTGGGAAGGACAAATGCCTTGCCTATAGCGACGCCTGCCGCTCCTGAGATGCCTTGTATCATGCTTCTACCCCTCCAACATTCCTATCTTCATGTAGTACAACAGACATTACCGATGCCTGGCCTTTTCTAACCTGTTTAAATGGAGCATAGCTCCATGATTTCACTCGGTCGGGATTAGTAATCACCATCGGTGTAACTAAAGAAGGTGCTTCCTTCCTTAGTCTATCCAGATCAAATTTGATCAATAATTGACCGGCTTCCACGACATCCCCTTCTTTTACTGCGGCTTCAAAACAGCCTTTGAGTTGAGACGTGTCAATTCCAATATGAAGCAAGACTTCTAATCCCTCCGGTGTTTGAATTCCAATAGCGTGCATCGTTGGATATAGATGCATAATGGTACCGTATACGGGGGATAAAAGTTCTCCATTCTCCGGTACAAATGCCACCCCGTCACCTACAAGCTTACCGGCAAATATTTTATCCGGTACATCCTCAATTGGCAACATTTTCCCCTGAACTGGCGCGCTAAATAGTACCTGCGGTAAATCACGTTCAAGCAGTTTGGCAATCTCTTCACGGATAAGCTCAGAATAAGTACCGAATACAACCTGTACATTACCTCCTCCAAGCTTGATGAGACCCGCAGAACCAAGTGCTTTCATCGCACTCACATCAATTAGACGATCATTATGAACGGTAATTCTGAGTCTCGTAATACACGCTTCGACCTGAACGATATTACGTTTCCCCCCCATTGCCTCAAGTATAAGCGGGGCTTGATATGGGATACTGCCCACCCAATCTTCGAGGACTGAACCTTCTTCACGCCCTGGTGTAGGAATACGGAACGTACGAATCGCCCATCGAAATAAGTAATAATAGATGAGGCCGTATACAATCCCAATTGGGATAAGAAGTAGTCCATTCTCGGACAAATGGAAATTCAGTATGTAATCAATGGCGCCCGCCGAATAAGAGAAACCATGGCGTATTTCAAGTAAGTAGCTGATCCATAGGGCAAGTCCTGACATAACCGCATGAACGATGAACAGATAAGGCGCTGCAAACAAAAAAGCAAATTCAATCTGTTCTGAGACTCCTGTCAAAAAGCAAACAAGAGCTGACGTAATGAACGTCTTGTAGACTTTCGGTTTCAAATCTTCTCTAGCTTCCTGGATAATCGCAAGCGCAATCGCTGGAATGGCGAACATCATAATAGGAAACAGGCCTGACATAAAATATCCTGCGGTTGGGTCTCCTGCAAAAAAGCGTGGCAAGTCTCCCGTTACTACCTGACCGCCTGCCGTTTCATAGGAACCAAGCTGAAACCAGAACACATTATTTAGCAAATGATGAAGTCCGAAAGCGACCAGCACTCGGTATAAAATCCCATATAAAAAGAGTCCGAATCCTCCCAGTTGATATTCCATAGAAGCAATCATATCGAGTAAAGATTGGATGATGGGGGCAATACCCAGCATGACGCAGGAGAATAGTGCTGCAATCAGCCCAACAATCAGTAAAACAAAACGAGATCCTCCAAAGAATTGCAAGATCTCAGGAAGACGTATACTTTTAAATCGATTATGAGTAATCCCCGCGATGGCGCCAAGAATAATACCGATGAGTGAAGCAGGCTGTACACTTCCATCTCCATAATGGCTTAATACCTGATCGTAGATAATCATCCCCGACAGGGCAGCAAGTCCGGCTTGACCCGCCTGATTCGATAAACCAAGCGCCACACCCACCGCAAATAAATACGGCAAAAAATAAAACAGGCTTTGACCTGCTATTGTAGCGATTCCGCTTACACTTTCAAATCCCCAAGAATCCCATGGCAAACTGCCTACACTAAGCAATATGGCTGCTGCAGGTAAGACCATCGTCGGGAGCATTACAGCTCTGCCGAGCTGCTGTAAGGAACCGAGCCAATTCATGGCACCCTCTCCTTTCTAATCTAGATGGTAAGCGTTCCATGTCTTTTTGTCAAAATGAATCCTGTACCTCTTTTTCAAAAGTAAAAAGGCCCCTCATAAGGGACCTTTCTTTCATCATTTACCTTTGCTCTTTGCCAAGTAAAATGGAATCTTCCACTTTAATGCATCGATCCATGATGACCGTCATACCATGCTCTTCACCAATCTGAGCGGCTTCTTCACTGACAACACCAAGCTGTAACCATAGTACATTCGCTTTGATCTCAGCTGCCTCTTTTGCCACTTCACCGCAGTATTCACTACGGCGGAATACATTTACGATATCAACAGGCTCAGGAATGTCCGCAAGTTTTGCATAACATTTCTCTCCTAGAATTTCATCTGCTCTAGGGTTCACTGGAATAATGCGATATCCCCTGCTTTGCATAGCTTCAGAGACCATGTAAGAAGTTCGGTCCGGTTTATCTGATAAACCGACAACAGCAATATTTCCAGCAGAACGAAGAAGTTCCTTAATCTCATCTCGTGATGGGTTTTCAAATGCCATAATGATCAGCACCTTTCTAACATTACTATACCCATTCTACGTTGGCGCCAAGCGCCTGTAAATGATCAAAATATCCAGGATAGGATTTTGCAACATGATGAGCATCTTTAATACGCAGCGGCTCTTTGGCACGAAGGCCCACCACCGTGAGTGCCATAATGACACGATGATCATAATGAGCGTTAATCTCAACGCCGCCTTCTACCCCTTCAGGTCGTCCGTGGACAATAATCTCCGCTTGTCTTTCTTCAACTCTTGCGCCCGCTTTACTGAGTTCATGTAAATAATCGGTGATTCGATCACATTCTTTATACCTTAAGTTTTCTACATTATAAAAGCGCGAAGTACCTTCCGCAAACACAGCTGCTGCAACCATAGCAAGCACCGCATCCGTCGCTGCATCTCCATCAAATTCAACTGCTGTAAGTTTCCCAGTTCCTTGAACATGGACAACATTATTTTCATGGGTGAGCGGAACGTTCATCATTTTCAGCACATCGATAATGGCACGCTCCCCTTGTTTACTTTTCTCCATTAACCGCGTAACGGTTACATCTGAATCTGTCACCGCAGCTGCTGCTAAAATCGCTGCTGATCCGGGATAATCTCCTTGAACTGTATAATTCGCCGGTTGATATTTTTGTGAACCAGGAACCTTAAAAGACATATAGTCATCACTTGCATGAATAACGATACCGGCTTGTTCTAACACTTCGAGTGTTTGTCCGATAACGACTTTCGATTTCAGATCATGAAGGACTTCAATCGTACTATCCTGCGGAAGAAGCGGCGTCAAGAAGAGCAGCGCACTCAGATACTGAGAACTTACAGAACCCGATACTCGAATAACTCCGCCTTGCGGCTTACCGCCACGAATGGTGATTGGCAGTCTTCCCTCCTGATGATCTACTTCGGCGCCCAGCTGCTCAAGTGCATCAATTAAATCTTGATGCGGTCTTTTACCAAGAGATTCTGGGTAGGTATTAACAAATGTAATCTCCTCACCAAGGGCGGCAATCCCCATTAGAAAACGGAGAACCGCTCCTGCATTCCCTACATTCAGTTCACCTGTGGGACGAGGAGTAGAACCAAACCCAGTAATGGTAATTTTCTCATCGTCTTCTACAAGAACAGCACCTAAATCCTGAATGCAGCGGCGCATCGCATCGCTGTCCTCACTGTGAGCAGGATAATAGATGGTACTCGTTCCTTCTGCTAATGCAGCAACAAGCAAATAACGCGTTGTATAGTTTTTAGAAGATAAAGCATCAATCGTTCCTGTTAAGGAAGGGGTGTTATTTACGATAACGTCCATAGTTATAACTCCTTTTTTATATATGATCAGCTGCGATTTATTAATTGGGAACAACGTTCGTAATGAAATCTATTGAAATTGACAGTCTCCTCTTCCCTTCGGTATCATGGTATAGTTATCCATAAGAACTTGTCCATCCGGATTACACCAATATATAGTAACCATAGAAAAGAGGAAAACTCATGAATCAAATACTCGAGATTACCCCTGCTGAACTTAAAGCTCGCTTAGAGTCAGGAGAAGCTGTTCAAATGATTGATGTTCGTGAAGATGAGGAAGTGGCTGCTGGAATGATTCCAGGAGCAAAACATATTCCACTTGGACAAATTCCTGATCGTCTTGACGAGATTGAGAAAACGCAGGAAACCATTTTGATCTGCCGCAGTGGTTATCGGAGTGAAAGAGCTTGTGAATATCTAACAGAGATGGGATATCCAAGCTGTGTAAACCTTGTTGGCGGCATGCTTGCCTGGACTTAAAATAAAGAATAGACAGAATGGGCAGGCAGCGCCTGCCCTTTTTCTTTTTAATGATCATACTACAATGCACCTAAAAAGCACAACAGCTTAGACGCGGTAAAGCGTTAAAACATGACGAACAACTTCTTCCGGGCTTAACTCCGAAGTATCAATCGTAACATCGGCAAAAGAATATGCATCTTTACGTTCTTCCATTATATTCTTTACCCGTTCCTCTATATTACCTGCAAGCAGCGGTCTATCGCCATTTGACGACACACGTGAAATAATGGATTCTGCACTCGCTGTCAAAGCGATAACCCAACCCGCTTCCTTCATTAGTTTCCGGTTCTTCGCTTGAAGTACAGATCCGCCTCCCGTAGAAACGACTTGAGAAGTTCCTTTGAGTACTCTACATAGGGTATCGCTTTCCACTTGGCGAAAATAACTTTCTCCCTTTTCTTGAAATAAGATGGGGATTGGACAGCCTTCTTGTGCCTCTATTTCCTTATCAATATCTATGAGCGTGTATTCAAGTTCTTGTGCCAGTATGCTGGATACCGTTGTCTTGCCTGTGCCCATCATTCCTATAAGAATAATATTATCAGCTTTGCTGCTCACTGCCTTGCCACCCCTTTATTATATAACCCAGTTAGTTCCCTCTTTTTTTATTCTACTAAACATAACACAGAAAAAAAGATCCGCCAAGAAGCATATCAGGACATCCTTTTACGTATGGATGATAGAGAAGAAAAGGATAGATACCTGTAAGGAGTGTGAACATGATGGATGATTTAGCTTATCTGCCCGTACTGAAACTACCTGTGCTTCCTAGCAGAATTACACGTATCTTTGAACCAGGTTATGTGATATGCAGAGATGACGTACTGCTCGTGCTGCATTATGTACAACAAAAAGTGGCTTTGGAAGACCCGCTGCTCATGGATCTACCAAAACCACGTCTTATTACTAATTTTCAATATTTTAGTGAAGCTGCAATGCTGCTGTTGGGAGAGCATACCTCTTCCTATTCAACACAAGAAAGACTTAGAACCTGTCTGCACGAGGTACTCTATGGTCTTCGGGGAGAAATGCAGCAAAGCAGCATGAATTACAGTGTATCTTAAATTCGCACTTATTTTCCCATCCAGTTGTGGTGGAATGTTCCTTCTTTGTCTACACGTTTGAACGTATGTGCACCAAAGTAGTCGCGCTGTGCTTGAAGCAGATTCGCTGGAAGACGTTCTGTACGATAGCTGTCATAGTAAGAAAGAGCACTGGAGAATCCAGGTACCGGAACTCCTTTTTCTACAGCAACCGAAATTACTTTACGCCATGCATCTTGGTAAGATTCCACAACATTTTTGAAGTATGGATCTAGGAGCAGGTTTTTCAGTTCTGCATCTTTATCGTAAGCTTCTTTGATGTTTTGCAAGAATTGGGAACGAATGATACAACCTCCGCGGAAGATCATTGCAATGTTTCCGTATTTCAAATTCCAGCCATATTCGTCGGAAGCAGCACGCATTTGAGCAAAACCTTGTGCATAAGATACGATTTTACTTGCGAACAATGCTTTACGAACGTTCTCGATGAATTCTTGTTTATCACCAGAGAATGGCTCTGTTTTTGGACCGCTGAGTACTTTACTAGCTGCAACACGCTCATCTTTCATTGCAGATAAGAAACGGGAGAATACGGATTCCGTAATCATAGACAATGGAACGCCGAGATCCAGCGCACTTTGGCTTGTCCATTTTCCTGTACCTTTTTGTCCAGCAGCATCAAGAATCACATCTACCATTGGTTTGCCTGTTTCTTCATCATATTTAGAGAAGATGTCAGCTGTAATTTCGATCAGGTAGCTGTCAAGCTCGCCCTTGTTCCATTCGGAGAAGAGTTCGTGGAATTCTTCTGCACTAAGACCAAGTACGTCTTTCATCAAATGATATGCTTCGCCGATCAGCTGCATATCACCGTACTCAATACCGTTGTGTACCATTTTTACATAATGTCCAGCACCATCAGGACCGATATATGTTGTGCAAGGCTCTCCATCTACTTGAGCCGCGATCGAAGTTAAGATTGGTTTTACAAGCTCATAAGCACTTTCCTGACCTCCAGGCATAATTGCCGGGCCTTTCAGTGCGCCTTCTTCACCACCGGATACACCTGCACCAATGAAGCGGAATCCTTGCTCTTCCAGTTCTTTGCTGCGGCGAACCGTATCAGGGAAGTAAGCATTACCGCCATCTATAATGATGTCGCCTTGATCTAGATGAGGAATGAGCTGTTGAATCGTTGCATCTGTCGCTGGTCCTGCTTGAACCATAATAAGAATCTTACGTGGAGATTCAAGAGATTGTACGAATTCTTCAATAGAGAAGAAGCCTTCCAAATTTTTGCCTTCTGCTTCTTTCAGCAGGTCATGTGTTTTTTCCGGAGAACGGTTAAATACAGATACCGTAAACCCCTTGCTTTCAATATTCAGGGCTAAATTCTTGCCCATTACGGCTAGACCGATAACGCCAATTTGTTGTTTAGTCAATATATTCTCCATCCTTTGCCACGTTATTTTGATGTATCTTATGTTACTAGAGCTGTCCGGGTAAGGAACTTGTCCATAAGCAGACAATGATGATTCCTTAGAAATTATGTAAGCAAAAGAAGGACGCCCTAACAATAATCCTATTCTAACGCTTTTGCAAAAGGAAGTGAACCCCCCGCTAAAGTGTAAACAAGGATAAAACACCTCTTTTCATGAGGTGTTCATCAAATACTCATATAAATTATAGTATGGTTCATACGGCATTTTACCATTCAAGCATGAACATTCGATTCTGCATTTGCTTTAGATAGTTACGGCATGACTCCGCCTTAGCCTCGTCTCCATTAAGGATGGCGGCATGAAGCCGTTCGAGTTCATCATCCACTTCCATTCTTAACAAGAGCAATCTCATTTCCCCTTCTTGCGATGAGAACATTTCCTCCATCTCTTCCATCGTAGGAGTCGGTCCTTTCTGATAGATTACTCTTTGTTTAAAACCCGACACTTCCACTAGGCGTATAACCTCGCCGAACAATATATTCTCTATAACGATGATGTGATCTTTAAACCTGCGGACAACCGCATGGCCTCGAGTGTCTCCAATGAGTTTCTCTATGAACTCGGCAAGTTTCGCATCCTTAATAATATAATCGCCAATCAACTTGTAATCGCCCGTACGCATGAGTTGAAATTTCAGTTTAACCAGTTTACGACCCGTTCTCACGGAAAGAATGAACAAGCTTTCATCTTCACTCCAATACAGCGAATATCCTTCCTGAATTAAGTCTTTGATGAGCTGTTGGATATGCCGACGGTTAAACCGGAGCTCTAGATTGCAGTATTCCACTTCATAGCTCTTGTTCACGGCACTTCCTCCTCCATGCCGGATATTGATCCGGAGTCTTATTATGTGTCTTTCCGCCATGGCCCCTATGATCTACGCTTCACCATAAGTCGGCTTACCCTATTTTATACGACACGTAAGATAAGGGTACGTAGTTATAAGTCCATTTTTTTAAAACTGGAAATCTTCATTGACGATACAGATAAGGGACAGGCTTTAAGGAAGGGCGTATGGAGGTACCTGTGTTATAATGAGTCCCATATTGTTTTGTATCCTATTATATTGGCAAGTGATAAGGTTCATGCTTATATAAATAAAACTTGTCCATTTACACATAAGGAGGAAATTAACCCGATGACTACACTAAAATACCCTTCATTTACATCCAAAGATTTTGATGTCTTTGATGTACCTGGGCTCGAACCCCGAATGGAATTATTAATTGAAAGAATTCGTCCAAAACTGAATGAGATTGGTGCAGCAACTGCCCCGTTTCTGAGCGATTTAGTGGGTGAGGAAATGTTTGTTCATGTGGCTAAGCATGCCAGACGTACCGTGAATCCGCCGCATGATACTTGGGTAGCGATCGCTAATAACAAACGTGGTTACAAGGCATATCCTCATTTTCAAGTAGGAATGTTTGGTACTCATGTATTTGTTATTTTTGCCGTTATTTACGAAAGCAATAATAAGGAAATCTTTGCTGAAGCATTAGAAAGACAGATTGATGATGTTATGGAACATATTCCAGGGCACTTCTACTGGTCTACAGATCATATGAATCCAGAAGGAACCCTTCATAAAGACATCTCGAAAACAGATTTCAAGAAAATGACCGAACGATTAAAAACCGTGAAAAAATCAGAAATTTTATGCGGACTGCGTATTGAACAGGATGATCCGCTCCTTCTAGATGGAGAATCCTTCGGTAAAAAGGCTCAAGAAGTATTTACCCAGCTTGCGCCGCTTTATAAAATGGCTTTTTAATGAAGTGAGATTTATCACAAAAAAATCGTTACAATCTTTATCCATTTTGCTATACTCATCTAAGTTTTATTATTTTAAATAGAGAAAGGTTGTGACAGAATCCATGGATCACCGTCGTACGCCGCTTTTTACAGCAATTACAACACACGCGGCTAACAATCCGGTACAGTTTCACATCCCTGGTCACAAAAAAGGACTTGGAACAGACTCTGAATTCCGCGAATTTATAGGGGATAACGCCCTTTCCATAGATTTAATTAACATCGCGCCGCTTGATGATTTGCATCAACCGACGGGTGTCATTGAAGAAGCTCAAATGCTTGCAGCTGATGCTTTTGGTGCGGACTATACGTACTTTAGTGTGCAAGGGACAAGCAGTGCCATTATGACCATGATTCTGTCTGTATGCGGACCTGGTGAGAAGATCATCGTACCGCGTAACGTTCACAAATCGGTTATGTCTGCCATCATTTTCTCGGGAGCTAAGCCTGTCTTTGTCTCTCCCGTGAGTGATGAGAATTTAGGTATTGATCACGGTATCACCGTCGGCTCGGTAAGGCGTGCCCTAGAACGTCATCCTGATGCCAAAGCCGTGCTCGTTATAAACCCTACCTACTTTGGTGTATGTGCAAATCTGAAAGAAATCGTGGATCTTGCGCATAGTTACCAAGTTCCTGTACTTGTTGATGAAGCGCACGGAGTCCTAATTCATTTTCACGAGGATCTTCCAATGTCAGCTATGGAAGCAGGAGCCGATATGGCAGCAACCAGTGTTCATAAGCTCGGCGGTTCGATGACACAGAGTTCAGTACTCAACCTAAACACCAAAAATGGATTTGTAAATCCACAGCGAGTTCAAACGATAATCAGTATGCTGACGACGACTTCAACTTCTTATATATTGCTTTCCTCACTGGATACATCTAGACGCAACCTTGCGCTGAATGGACATTCCATGGCCCAAAAAGCAATTGATCTTGCAGAGTATGCAAGACGTTCGATTAACGATATTGAAGGTTTGTATTGTTTTGGCGAGGAAATACTTGGAGGAGAAGCAACGTATAGCTATGATCCAACTAAAGTGACAGTTCATGTACGTCATCTTGGCTTAACGGGATACGATACGGAGAACTGGCTGCGTGAACACTATAATATTGAAGTCGAGATGAGCGATATGTATAACATCCTCTGTCTCATTACACCAGGAGACAATGATGTAACGGTAAATACGCTGCTTGATGCACTTCGTGAATTGTCCAAAACTTATTATAATGTCAACACAGCTAACGATTTAATTGTCAAAATCCCAGAAATCCCTCAGCTCATGCTTACACCGCGCGAGGCATTTTACGGAGATACAGAAGTCATTCCTTTTAAAGAATCCGCTGGACGAATTATTGCGGAATTTATTTATGTTTATCCCCCGGGTATTCCGATCCTGCTTCCAGGAGAAGTCATTTCTCAGGAAAACATTAATTACATTACAGAACACGTTGAGGTTGGATTACCGGTAAAAGGTCCGGAAGACCGCTATATTACGAATGTAAAAGTTATTGTAGAAGCCGATCCGATTTTCTAACACGAACTAATACACGTTTATACAGCAAGGACCCGCTGAGCTGACAAGCTGCACGGGTCCTTTTTTTTCAGGTTTCTTAGGCATTCATTTTATAAATTTGCAACAAAAAAAGAAGCCTCTGATATCCAGAGACTTCCCTGCTTCATTCGCTCTTATTGCTGCTCTTCAACCATTTTGTTAAATGCAGCTTCTACACGATTCCACTCATCTTCATCTTCGATTTGATAAAGACTTACTTCATCGCCCTCTTCTTCAAAGCGAAGAATGAGGCCGTCTTCTTCCGGATTGTTGCGCTCAACAAATACCGCATATTCCTTATTGTCTACATCAAAAGTTTGAACCAGAATCATTTCAATCTCTTTACCGTTCTCATCTTCAAAGATAAGCACCTGAGGTTCATGGTCGTGGTCGTGGTTGCAGTTCTCATCATGTACATGGTTATGATCGCTCATTCATCTATACCTCATTTCATTTATACTTGTATTGTATTCACACTCATAAAAGTTATCATACCGAATTATCGTAACACTATTAGAGCATAAAATCAATTGAGCTTGTATCATGAATCTAATGCTGTAATGACTTTTTCGGATACGAGAAAGAATGAATTTCCCCCCGTAGGTTTCATATAGAATCCTACTTTATACTTCCCTTTTTTCTTAAAATCATAAGTGAAATCATTCGTTTTGAACCAGAAATTATCGTTAGAACCGCTTCCCATCTTCTCTGTTTGAATATTTTTTGTGTTTCCGGAAGGATCTGTGATAGCAACTTTGACTTCTAAAATGTCCCCATCTAGACTATCGACTTGACTGAGTACGTGAAATTTCAGCTTTCCTACGTTTACATTTCCAAAAACCGTATCACCTTTAAACAGTGTTATATGTACATTAGGCTTCGTAACTGTTACCTTCTTGCTAGTTGCATCCCAGGATGCAAGACCACTAAGTTCACGCACAGGGGCATAGGTTGTCCCATTAATATAATAACCGCCACCACTGACATCATTGCCATTGACTACGACACGAATTTTTTCTGTGATTGAATCTGCAAATAACATAGATCCACTGCCTGCAAGAGAAAAGACAAGTACCAAGGCAAGTGTTCTTTTCCATTTCATCGGTCTATATTACCTCCTTCAAAAAAAGTTATATCTATTTATACTTCAACGAGCAAGACAAGTTGCGGAAAAAAGTCGTTTTTTTCTCTTTTTCTAAATAAATAAGAACCGCATTATTTTCTCATATCTCATGAGAAAATGCGGCTCATTCGGTTATCCTTTGGATTTCGTTAAGATGCAAGGTACTCCTTTACCTACAGCGCCTGGCTCTCGCATACGTGCAGCATAGGCCATTCCTATGTCGCATGGCGTCTTACACACCTCACAGACTTCGGAAGTAACCACCCTCATCCCGCGAACTTTCTCCTTTTTTGCCACCACTTTTTTTCCTTTGCCTTTTGTCATGGCCCTATTCCCCGCTTCCCTTGTCAGGCGAGAGGTCTTTATCTGCCTCCGAACTCTCGCCTAGGTAATGTATTGTATGGGAGTCGGCGCAAGAAGGTGCATGGGAACCCAAATTTTATAGTCAACTGTAATCTATGCCAAATGACACGCAAAAAAGGAGCCTCCAAGGGCTCCCTTTTCATATATCACCGGACCATTCTCCGGTTTTAATGCTTGTAGACTTTACTCAAATATCGGCAATTGATCTAGGTTATTGCTCGGATCTCCATCAGCATCTCCACGAATCCGGAGGGATCCTCCTTTTGCCTTAAATACGTTGGCTCCTGCAATCTTTCCAGTCTCAACCTCGTTTAATGCCTGGTTATAGTCCAGAACACGACCTCCGGAAGTTTTAAATGCGGTTAAATCGCCATCTCCATTTTTCTGAACAGCGACAAAGTGCTCGCGCGTGTTATTTTCCATTAGAACAACACTCCTTTTTGCACTACATTTGGTGTATTTACCTATACCGAGTACGAAATAAAATAGGTATTGTGAGCCTCGGTAAATATAGTGTGTCCCAAAAAAGAATGCTCTATGTAAATAGGCTAAGGTTACAATGCTTTTTGCATCCGTACATGTAATATGCCCGCATCATAAAACGGTTCATCCGATATCACTTCATAACCAAGTTTAGCGTAGAATCCTTCCGCTTGGCACTGTGCATCAAGGATCGAGTACGCCAGGCCCAGCTCTCTTGCACGTTCTTCTAGAGCCATAATTAATACACGCCCGTAACCGTGAACACGGTAGTCTTTTAGAACGGCTACACGCTGAAGTTTTGCTGTATCCTTCTTATAATAAATGAGACGGCCTGTCGCTACCATCTGCTGTCCGTCCTGAATAAGAATATGGTGCGCATCGGGAGAAATGACATCATATTGGTCAATTTCTTCTTCTAAGGGAACGTTTTGTTCCTTTACAAACACCTCTTTACGAATATGCAGGCCCTGCTCTAATTGTTCCTTTGTTGTTACATTAATAATTTCAGCTGGCACTAAATATCCCCCTCTGCTTTAGCTCTTCGATGCTCTAAACTCATAAAACTCACGCTATTATACATCAATACAGCAGAAATAAGCCAGCCCGAAGGAACGGACTGACTTATTATATCTTAGGCGACGGCAAGCTTCGTTTAAGGTATTAGTATTTCCTCATCGGTAGAAGAATAAACATCATCCCTTATCGAAGGAGAGTACACATCATCGATAATAGGCAGCTCCGAGTCAGGACTAATTCTCTCTTGCAGCATTATTGTTTCTTCTGATGGCTCTAGTGTACATCCTGATATGTTTAGCAGCAAGATTGCAATTATGCAGCTTGCCATGAGCGTGTCACGTAATTTTTTCATAGGATGGCGATCCCCCAGATGATCATTCTTCCTTTTAGGATGTGTCAATGGAGTAGAATTTAAACATATAAACTTCTGATTGACACTGTAAAACAAGCCTGATAATATAAAATTATTCTTTAAATCAAACTTGATCTGTTAGCTCAGCTGGGAGAGCACTATCTTGACAGGGTAGGGGTCAGTGGTTCGAGCCCACTACAGATCATCATTGAAAACCCTTGAGGCGATTAGCTTCAAGGGTTTTTTCTGTTTGCTCGTTATGTATATAAAATGTGTTTTTTGGGGGCGGATTGGGGTTGAAATACATAATCTTTGCGAACTATAAATACAAACATCCAAGAAGAATTTTTGCTTTCTTTAGACCTAATTCCCCCTCCCACTGTTGTAAACAATAACCGAACTCTTGTTCTTTATTAATATTTCCCACTTATTGTATAGTGATATTTACCTACATCTGATAGACTGTATTTGTTTATTATATGCATCTTTAGGGGGATATATATTTTGAAGAAACCGATTTATAAAAGAGTTTGGTTCTGGGTCATTGCTGTAATTATTGTATTTGGTGCCATAAGCGCAAGCGGAAGCAAAGAGGAAACTACTCCGGTCGCAAATAGCAATAACACTAATAATATCAATACTACTCAAGACAAATCTGATGACACTGGTAATGAAACGACAGAAAAAGAGGGTAAAGAAGTAGAAGAAAAAGTAGAAAACGAAGTAGAAAAAGTAGTGAAAGAGGACAGTGTCCCTAGGGAATATAAATCGGCATTAAAAAAAGCAGTGATATATGCTGAAACAATGAATATGTCAAAGGCAGGTATTTACAACCAATTGACTTCAGAATATGGAGAGAATTTCCCTCCAGAAGCCGCTCAATATGCTATTGATAACATTGAATTCGATTGGAAAGAAGCTGCATTAAAGAAAGCAAAAACGTATGCAGAAACTATGAACATGTCTAATTCGGCTGTTTACGATCAATTAATTTCGGAATACGGCGAGAAATTCACTAAAGAAGAAGCTCAATACGCAATAGATAATTTAGAGTAAGATAAAAAGACACTGCCAGCACACTGAACTGAACCCCGAATGGTAGACACTTTAAAAAAAGTGACTCCATTCGGGGTTT
>NZ_WTWX01000093.1 GCF_009870785.1 Paenibacillus sp. An7 | reverse complement strand
TAATTTGCTTCTCGCTCTTCGCGAACTTCAATCGAAGAAATGTCCATTTCAAAAGTCACCAAACTCTCACTGATGACCGCATCAATTAGCTCTTGAATCTTGTTCGTTATCAGGTGATATTCATTCACTCTCACCGTCCAAATGCAGTAATAGATCGGCTTTCTTTCATCTACTTTCTTGAGCATCCCTGCCCACTCACGGACTCTAGCGGGCGAAAGAGTAGCCACCATTTGCCTGTACTCGTCCATCGTGAGAAAATGTATTTTTACGGGCTGATCGTTAAATACAAACACCGCTTTTTTATAAATGCCATGACATACCGTAAGTGCCGCTACTATTTTGGGTTTATGAGTTTTCATTTCATTACCTCCTG
>NZ_WTWX01000092.1 GCF_009870785.1 Paenibacillus sp. An7 | reverse complement strand
TAACATGAAGTTTAAAGCACAAGAAAAACAAAATCAACTCATTGAAAACATTACCGTTCATCATCTGGTGGTCGGTGTAGATATTGCTCAGGAAGTCCATGTTGCTCGGGCTGTGAGCTTTCGAGGAATCGCACTTGGTACATCCCTAAAATTCGGAAATCATTTAGAAGGATTCAACTTTCTCAAGTGTTGGATCCGAGATTTATTGAAATCTTACAAGCTTCAGAAAGTCATTGTCGGTATGGAGCCTACGGGGCATTACTGGCTTAGCCTGGCTCGCTGGCTGGATTCGCAAGGTATTGAGACTGTGCTTGTAAATCCCCATCTTGTTAAAAAGAACAAAGAAAACCGGGACAATACGCCATCGAAAAGCGATC
>NZ_WTWX01000031.1 GCF_009870785.1 Paenibacillus sp. An7 | reverse complement strand
TGGATCTTGTAAAAGAGTCGAGACGAAGTCAGTGGATCTATTATTCGCTTCATGTCGAAGACAAACCGTATATTCAGGCAGTTCTGGAGAGTTTACCTGGTGCTCAGCAAATTCTAAAAGACCTTAATAAGCGGGATTTAAAGTCTTCTTGTTGCGTGGAAAAATAAAAAAAGTGGGTTGTTTATATAAGCATATGCTTATATAATGATCACTGAATAAAGGAGGCGGTTCATGACTCATGATAAAGACTATATCTTCGCGTTTTGGTTTTTTTACAGATAAGCACAAATCCTACTTAGTTTATTAGAAGATAGTCAACTTGGAGGTGTTATAGTGGTTTTGACAATCTTAGCTTGTCTCATTTTTTTAGTAACACTGGTATTTGTTATTTGGCAGCCGAAAAACTTAAATATTGGTTGGTCTGCATGTGGTGGTGCTGTTCTTGCTTTGTTAGTTGGAGTTGTAAGTTTCCAAGATGTTTGGGACGTTACTCAAATCGTATGGAATGCGACATTAGCATTTGTGGCCATTATCTTAATTTCACTGATTTTGGATCGTATCGGGTTCTTTGAATGGGCTGCACTACATATGGCCCGAGCAGCAAAAGGAAATGGAATCCGAATGTTTGTGTACATTAGTGTACTTGGCGCTGTCGTTGCTGCCTTCTTTGCAAATGACGGTGCTGCACTCATTTTGACACCTATCGTGCTTGCCATGGTGCGTGCACTCAATTTTGATGAAAAAAGAGTGTTTCCGTTTATTATTGCCAGCGGTTTTATAGCAGATACAACATCACTTCCGCTCGTTGTAAGCAACCTGGTCAATATCGTATCTGCTGATTTCTTTGGAATTAGCTTCAATGAGTATGCTAGTCGAATGATCATTCCTAATCTTTTCTCTCTAGTAGCAAGTATTTTAGTCCTTTACTTATTTTTCAGAAAAAGCATTCCGAAAAAGTTTGATGATTCTGAGCTTAAGGCTCCATCTGAGGCAATTAAGGACCCAGCGATGTTTAGAGTGTCATGGTATGTCCTAGCTATACTTGTTATTGGCTACTTTGTAAGTGAGTTTGTAGGTATTCCGGTATCTATTGTTGCAGGGATCATTGCACTTACCTTCTTACTGCTGGCAAGAAAGAGCTCAGTCGTACAAACGAAAGAAGTGGTGAAAGGTGCACCTTGGAACATCGTATTCTTTTCGATCGGAATGTACGTTGTTGTATATGGACTTCGAAATGCAGGTATGACAGATCTCTTAGCTGAGGTGATAGGATCTTTGGCAGAGCAAGGACTATTTATCGCAACGATGGGTATGGGATTTATTGCAGCAATTCTTTCCTCCATTATGAATAACATGCCAACGGTGATGATTAATGCGCTTGCCATTGATGCAACTCACGCTACAGGAGTTATTCAAGAGGGTTTAATTTACGCAAACGTAATTGGGTCTGACTTAGGGCCTAAAATTACCCCAATCGGTTCATTAGCCACCCTTTTGTGGCTTCATGTACTTTCAACGAAAGGCATCAAAATACCATGGGGAACTTACTTTAAGACAGGGGTTATCATTACAATTCCTACTTTGTTTATTACGCTTCTAGGGTTGTATCTATGGCTTCTCATTTTATAAAAAAATAGCTTTAGTCTTACTAAAAGGAGAAAAAAATTTATGAGTAAAAAAACGATCTATTTCTTATGCACAGGAAATTCTTGCCGCAGCCAAATGGCTGAAGGTTGGGCTAAAAAATATCTTGGTGACCAGTGGAATGTATATAGCGCAGGAATTGAAGCACACGGCTTAAATCCAAATGCGGTGAAAGCGATGAATGAAGTGGGTATTGATATCTCCAATCAAACTTCTGATATTATTGACCCAGCCATTTTGAACGCTGCTGATCTTGTTGTCACTCTTTGCGGTGATGCAGCGGATAAGTGCCCAATTACTCCTCCAAGTGTTCGCCGTGAACATTGGGGATTTGATGATCCAGCAAAAGCTCAAGGAACGGACGAAGAAAAATGGTCTGTATTTCAGCGTGTACGCGATGAAATTGGACAGCGCATCGAAACGTTCGCAAAAACAGGTGAGTAGATAATAAAAGTCCAGTACAAGAGATACATTGTAATTCAGATTAAATTAATTGTGACATCTAAAAGAGTAACAAGGTATTGAACTAATGAAGAAACGTTAGTTGAATAAACCAGCGGCAGTCTAAGACTTTATTTTTAAGTCCCATTCTCACGCGCGCCAGGTCCAGCGCGCGGTGTGGCGTTGCATGACGGAGGTCCACCACATGCACGAGGAGGGTAACGCAGGGGCAATCTCCCTCACCCCTGCTTTTTCTCAGTCCCAAATAAGAGAAACCCATAGTCTTGGCACAAGACGTCTGGGTTTCTCGACAATTTGAGGTCCTAACGGTCCTTTTTGAATATATTACTGAACCTGGTTTCCATTTTAGATAGACTTGTATTTTTTTCGGAGGGATTAGATCCTTCCGTTTCAAAAAGGGTTTCTAAATTTTCCAAACTCGCATGTTTCCTGTTGTTTTTATCAAACTGTAGTAGATTGTCTTTTACCTGGTTTTGTGACTGCAGGTGAGAAAAGGCACTTGAAACCATCTGCTGATTGTATAATTGTTCATAATGTTTCACCTGTGCTTGCAACAGCCGTATTTCATCGTTTTTTATTTTTAGTTCGACACTGTGTTCTTTTCTTCGATTCAGCTCCTCTTTCAGATTCTTAACCGTATTATAAAGTTCGTAGAATGCCGTTTCGATGAAATAAAGCTCGCTGATTATTTTGTTCTTATCATTTTTATAATGGTCAAAAATTTGTTCAATATTCGGAAAGTAAACATCATCACTTTCGGATATTCCAATCGACCTTGGAACAGGATTATTTAATACTTCTATCGTTTCAGGAATACGTCTGCTCCACGTATTCCTTCCGATGCCGGTTTCCTTCTCCAATAAAAGGTAAGTTAGTTTTCGTCCTTTATATTTCTTTTTAATGTCCAACGCCATTTCCTTGAGTTGTTCGTCAGTATAATTGGAAGGTCTGCCTTTTCCAGCCTGTCCTTCTTGTTCTTTAGTCATACCTGTCTTCCTCCATCAAGATCGAATCAATAATCGCTTTCTGATTCATGTATTTTACCAGTTTCATTGAATTTGTCTTTGAAATTTCGGCAGAAGCAGGATGGTTCGATAGGAGTGATGAACTGCACTGTTCCTTCAATATTAAGTGTACTTCATTCATTCGCTGATTAAGGACACCGGAATAGTCCTGCAGCCATTCAATCCCGTGTTCGTAGTTATCAATATCCGGTTTAAAAACGTAGTTGCTGCACACCCTACAGTCTTCGACACACGAGGAGGGGAAGATTTCTTTCTTTTCCTTACAATAACCGTAGTCTACTTTTAACATTTTCAATGTGTCCTGGTTATTGTAAATTTTCCCTTTATCATATGCATCCCGTTTCCATCCAATAAATCCTTCAGGCATAGTGTCTGAAACCTTACGTTCCAGCATCTTTTGAGCCAATATATAGACATACGATTGAGAAAAATGTTCGGCATGTGAATAATAATTATCCTGTGTGGCAATAACATCATGTCCTGCCATTCTTGCGATGGAAAGCATGTTAAAGCCTTGCAAAAACATATTGATAATTGCGAAGTGTCTGGTATCTCCAGGCTTAATTTTATCAAGGTTTGTCTCTGAATACATACCCTCAACGACCTCGTTATAAAACTCCTGCAGTAACACATCAAAATTGTATAGTGTCATTCGATTGAATGCTTGACGTTTTGGTCTTTTCCGGAACAGCTGATAAAACCCTCTAGGGAAAAGGTAGTCGTCCTCAATACCAAATTCGATTAGCTTCATTTTGTAGAAAGAAATTAATCGGTAGGTTTTAGTATCTATCTGGATTGAATCATACTGAATAACTCTATCCGGAGAATCACTTTCATTTTTGATTCTGGGAACTTTAAGCCACATGGTTCCTTCAGTTGTATGTTCAAGGCAGTCTATATTCATTAACAGTAGCTCTGTTGGTCTCTGAGGCAAGATATTTGTGATAAGCCACCAAAACATAATGGGCATAAATTTTAGGGTCTGTTCTATTGGCTTGGTCTGAAAAAAATCATTTACAATATCATTGAAAACCAGTACATCGTGGAAGTGCGGCAAATCTCTATTCCCATATGTTGCGAAAGGAACGGTATCGCAGATCCTTCGTAATTCCTCTCCTTGTTCGCAGGAAAAAAAGCTGATGAAGTTCTTCAAGACATTTGAAAGGGAATAGGCGCGTGGTTCTGACATAGATACAAACTTGTCTTTCACCTTAATCGTTTGTTTCAAACCATTGGATAATCTTATGGTTTTTTTAAGCAACTGGACTTCATCATAACACTTATGCGCACTTACCCCGGATGATCTCCGTAAGGTGATGAAGGCTTTGACAGCTTCATTTAGGTCACTATATATGTCGAGATCGAATACAAGTTGAAAATCATTTGCCTTTATCTTGCACGGCATAATCCATATATGATCATTGAAAGAGTCTGCCACAATATACCCATTTTCTTTTAGGGCTGAAAAAGTGCTCAGATATAATTTGTTTTCCATTTTATCGTAATGTATTTGTTCGATCACGCTTACCATTGAATTTCCGAACAATTCTTCAGACAGTTTAAATTCCAAAAGGTCCACCTTATTCAATATATATTTTGTCTGCCAGTTGGCTAAGTTTCCCGCGAACATGTTGTATGTTTAAAAAAGCTTGAATATATTCCTCCCCGAAAAAGTTGATTCCTTCGTCAAGTAGGAGGAGTAAATTTAAAAGAAAATAGGATTCCTTTTTTCGAATGGCACTATGCTCAGTGGTTTCAATCGACTTAATTAACCGGTCAAATTCACCACTAAGTTCGATAAATAAGTAATTTTTGGGAATGATGTTTGGGCATGAATAACACGAATTCAATCGTGGGTATTCACAATTTGGAGACGTGATGCACTGGGCGTTTTCCGTTTTTGAAGGCTTTTCTCCTTTAAAAATCTTTACTATTAATTCAATGAGGGATTCTTTACTTAGCTTTGCCAATCGCGACATAACAGAGCTTCGTTTTTGTCTTATCTGCAAGAGAAATTGAGCCCATAATTCGGTGTTAGCCGGGCTCTCTAATTGATTTCGAATAGCTGAAATTTCCAGTGTTTTATCTTCCATTGTACGGGGCATATCATCTTTTTCGTTGGCCAATAATATCAAGTAGTTATAGAGCCACCCAAAGTGTCCTCGCCGGAAAAGGTTGGAAGATACTTGATTCAAGCTTCCGTCTTTGTTTGTAGCTTGAACATAAATAGCCGTGGTCTCAGCCCTGTTATGGGACCTTACCCTCTGAGTTAGTTCTAATGCCACATCAGAATCATTCCCGTCTTCATCACTAATGCTATAGAAAAGGTAAGTCATGGTACTGTTGTTAAACTTCAAGCTTTTAAAGGGTTCAAGGGATGGATTCAACTTAAAAAAATGTTGATGTCGGGATTTCCCTGAGGTAGCCACTGTTTTAATTTTCGTGCCCGTAATGAAAGATTCTAGAAGAAATGAGTTCTCATTTTTCTGTCTATGCAATTCCGAAATAATCAGTGCTGTCGATAATGGTTCTACCAGTTCCGGCTCGACTAAGAATGTAACAAACGCAGTTGTTTTACTTGTCTTGATTGATCGAAATTGCAAATACAATTGATTGATGACTTTTTGGCACTGTGTAATCGTTAATGCATTGTTGTTGAACCAATCAAACGAATCTACCTGAATCGAGGAGAGGTCGAGATTAGGAGTCTTAAAAACAATATCGGAAGCTCTCCATGCGTTCGTAAGGTGCATGATCGTAAATGCCCACATATTTGCATAATAGTCATTGATGATGGCATTCGATAAGTGCAACGATACATCTTTCACATACCTGTAGAAGGAATAAAATGCTTCAGGAGAATAAATTTCTTTTTCCTTTTCTTTATCGTTGTTTATTTTAGAAACTACGTACTGTTTCGGGACCGGAAGGTCACGGCTGGAATAACAATAGTAATAAAATGAAACGAAAATTCGTTTGGTATGCTCATTGGCCATCTGTTCATATATGATGCCGTCTATTACACTAACACCCAACTCATGTAAATTTTTATCCAGGGTCCTTAATGTTTCGAACACAAATTTGTAATAATTGAAAAAGGATCGAATGTGTCTTGGGTTTCCTCTTAACTTGCTCAATTTAATCGTACAGAACTCCATAAACAGCACTGCCGTTTTCTCTAAATGAAATGGCAAAGGAAAGACAGTCATATAGTGTAATAGCTCTTCTAAGGCGTCTCTATTCGTATAGACATTTACCTTTTTATCGTACCGATGTTGGCGAGTGTTCTCGATAAAATGATTTGCCTCTTCAATCGGTATACAATACATCCCTTTAACCTTTTGGGCATTTGGAAACAACTGTTTACTTCTTATTTTCAACCGCAGTGAATTATAGGACACTCCGGTCTTTTCGGCTATCATCTTCAGACTTAATGTATTGGCAGGCATAAGAACTGCTGTTTTATGCTCAATCAAAGATATTCGGGATTGCTTATAATCATCAATCGATTCTATCGGAATCATCCATCTGGTTTGGCTTTTGTTAAACGGAACTTTCATAGCTCCTTTAATTTTTCCGGTATTAATAAGGATTGACAACGTAGCCTGACCAATTTGTAATAATTCGGCAGCTATTTTGGTATTTACATAGTTTTCTAGCACCGGAATTGAAGAGGGTACTTTCGGCTTTTTTTCTTTTATCAGGTCTAAAATAAGATTTAAATCCTTGATATGTATATAGGGTGTTCCCATATGCAAGATGTACGGTATTTTCGATTTCCAATAGTGAAAATCGAAATCCATATTCAAATTTTCTTTTGCCTGATTTATCCTAAAGTAATCATTTGGATTAAAATCATTGTAATATCCAATGCTCCGTTTGATCTCCTCAATAGAATCCAATTTAAAGAGATATTTGTCTTTGTATTTATGGAAATCTACAAGCAAGCCACTTTTAATGTGTCTGAAAATTTTCTCCGGGCTAACATCCAGAATGCTACTCAACTGTTTGACGTTTATATAATCATCTTCATTTACATAACCGCTTAACTTCTTTATCTCATCTATGGAGCTAAGGGGGATGTAGGCTGTGCTACCATAACGAACATTGTCTTTAACCCATCCCCTTTTAATCCAATTCAAATATGTTTCATGGCTGATATTAAAGAGCCGAAGAAATTCTCCGAGACTCATGTACTCGTCCATATTTATATACCCAACGTTCTTTTTTATCAAAGGGATGGTTTCCTGTGGTATTAAGGATTTATTATTGATTTCAACAATTGATGGTACTTTTCCCTCGGTAATCCATCTTATAACGGTGCTATGGGTGACATTTAAAACTCTTGCGAGTTCAGATTTTGTGAGATATTCCAATGTATTATGCAACTCTTTAATGCTCCTTTTGACTTTTGCGTTTATCAATCAATTTTGGAATATACGATCCATGCATATTATTAAATTTTTCTTCTAATTTCTTTCGCATGCGTTCCGTCCTTGACATATAGGAAAGAGACGAAAGGAGGCTTTTGTCGCCGCGCGGAAATGCGATATCGTAGGGATTTTCAGCTACCTCTGCTAACATATTTGTAAAAGTTCCTCTTCCAATATGGGTGGACCAACTCATCATGCTCAAATGGTGGGCAATCAGTTTATCGTCGCTGTCTCCGTATGATTTTAAGTATTCAATGAAGCATCTTTTTAATTTATCGAAGTATTGACGATAACTACGTCCGGACATCGCTTTTCCATCCCTGTTTACAAAAAGTGCGTTGTTTTTATCCGCCGCAGCGAACAATTCAATATGATCATTAAATATAGATTCTCCCCAATCCCTAATCTGAAAAACCCTTTGGTTTCTGCTGCGTTTTACACTGTTGCTGCCGGAACTATCCTTGAGGTCAGTACGGAAGTTTTGATCCTTAACTTCAAAAAGAAAATCCCCGTTCGCTATTCTTCTCTTTAGCTGAGTGCGTTTTAAATTGACCACTTCTCCCACTCGGAGTCCGCCGAATAATTGTAGATAAACCCCGAGCGCAATTGGTCTTGCTACAAGGATGGCTATTTCAATTAATAAAGGTATGTATTGAATTGGGAATGCATGCTCCACATTTGGTGGGCGATGATCCGGGTAAACTACCTGAAAAGGGGATTCGTAATAGCTTTTGCCATATTGCGTTTCTTTTTTTAAAAACCGGTGTTTGTCTAGGTTACTTACGCCCTTATCAATTAACCAAAGATAAAAATATGTGAGGGTCCTTTCACTGTCTTTTACTGAGCCCCTGGACTGTCCTTCGGAAGTAAGTGAATTAAGATAATTGTTGCCAACCGTAAAATTCAAATCAGACAGCGAGTGAATATTCATATTACGTCTATTAAAAAGTACGTAATTAAGAAATTTCACGGTATTCAGTGCATGTTTCTTCTGCGTGTTGAACTTTCTTGCCTGCCAGTAGTTTATTATAAAGTCTGTCAACGGATGGATGATGTGGGTACCCGTTGTCAGATCTTTTAACGCTATTGCCGCGAACTGCTTTTTTATAATTTTGCCGTCGCTTAATGTCCCCCAATCAATCCAAACAGAAATCATAATAAATTTAAAGTTTTGAAGAGTAGTGATTGTAGACGATTTTGAATTGGCCATTTGTCCTCCAATAGAAATACGTTTATGTACAATATTATTAAACGGTTATATGTTGGATATGTTTCTTTTTCTATAATAACATTTTGGTATTTTTGTACAATAATATTTTCAATGAAAACTTTTAAAATCCTATACTATCAAGCTATTATTAAATTATTTTTGTACATATTATTTTTGTGCAATTTAATGGAGATAGCCAAAGATAGACGGTCACCGCTTGATTTATTCGAACCAGGCAGGAAAGATCAAATTATATACAAGGCACCGTACAGAATGCCTAAGACAGTATCCAGAGCTCCTAGATAATCCATTTGTTAAGGACATTGTTTTAGATGGTGAGATAGCATGTGTGGATCCAGAGACAGGAAGGGTAGACTTCGAACTTGTTATGAAGAGATTCCTAGCAAGGAAAGAAGATAAGATTAATCTATATACACGCACCTTACCTGTTACTTACGTTGTATTTGATATCCTTCACTATGATGGAGAGGATACTCGTAAGCTTCCACTACATGAACGCAAGGCTCTGATGCAGGAGATTCCATTTAACAATCCAAGGATGGGAAAGACTCCATATGTACAAGGAGCAGGAGAATCCTTATTCAAACAAATGGAGCTTACTCAGATGGAAGGAATGGTTGCAAAGCGATTGGATAGTACCTATGTAGGAAAACGTTCTGCTGATTGGTTAAAAGTCATTAACTGGACTTACGTTGATGTAGTCATTATGGGATATCGAAAGACTGAGTTTGGCTGGATAGCTGGAGTAAAACAGCGGGACGGTGAAGTTAAGCCTGCAGGGATTATAAGATTCGGTGTATCCCCCAAAGCAAGAGTTATACAAAATCAGCAGTAAGCTTAAGACCGGAGAAACAGATGATTATGTTTACCTGGAACCGATTATAGGAGCTCAGGTAAAGATAAGGAACTGGACTAGAGCTGGTAAGCTTCGTGATCCAGTGTTTGTGAAATTTAATAATTTAATGCAAAAAGTTGTCATTTAAAGTGACAGCTTTTTTGTATATATAGAACTAATCAAAAAGGATATGTAGAAGAACATGTCGAATCAACTCACATGAAATCATTTGCATAGGAGAGATTAATTGTGAGTGAAAATAAGCAGGATAAAGGATTTTGGACATTTGGTAGAATAATAATGGGATTTATTTTAATTTACACCGTAGGTGCTATTTGGCTGTACAAAAGTACAAATACTTGGGAAGATAGAGGGTCGTTCGGAGATATGTTTGGTTCTCTAAATGCTTTATTTTCTGCTTTAGCCCTAGGAGCGGTTATATATACAACAAATCTTCAAAGACAAGATCTTAAGCTACAAAAAGAGATGCAAGAAACCCAGTTAAAAGAACTAAAAGCTCAAGCTAAGTCAAGTGAAAAATCTGCTGAACAACTTGAGGAACAACAAAGGTTGTTAAATTTCCAGATCGCTCAAGAAACAGTATTGAATTTTATTAATTTAAAAAATAAAATTATTCAGGATCTCCAAGCATCAAAGAGCTCGAATAGGATCAATACTGATGGATATGAGGCATTTACTGATGTGTATAATCGAGACAAGACAAACCCTGTTCTTAAAAAATATTTCCAAATATACTTTTATACACTTCAATATATAACCGATTCCAAGCTTGATGATAAACAGAAAACGATCCTGGGGGATATTTTAAGTATTAATACTCACGAAATGGAGTCAGCTATCCTTTATGATCATAGTGAAAAGAATAATAATCAGCATAGATCATTATTGCTCACAAAGTATAAAATTTAAAGCGTTGGTTTTTAGAATAAGAATGTTGTGAAAAAGGTGCCTACAACGGGCGCTTTTTATATAAGTGAAGGTCAGAGAGTCATTTAAACTATAAAACTACAAAAGCATCCAAAACGGCACGCAACCAGTATACAACACTGGATTGGGTGCTTTTTTAGTTCTATAAGCAAAACCAACATAAACGATTACGGGGGTGGTGATCTTGTAGCGATGGATTGGGAGATAATCAGATCCGAATATGAAACAACGGATATTACTTTGAATGCATTAGCTGAAAAATACGATGTTAAGTATCCAACCATTAAGAGTCGTAAACAGCGGCAAGGATGGACGAAAGATGCATCCAGTGCATCTAAACCTGAAAAGGATGCATCCATGAAGAGGCGCGGACCGCCTAAAGGGAATCGGAATGCAGCAGGGCACGGTACGCCTAAAGGTAATAAGAATGCACTAGGTAACTCTGGTGGTCATGGTGGCCCATATGGAAACGACAAAGCCGTTAAGCATGGCTTCTTCCGCAAGCTTCTGCCTGCTGATACGATTGCCATCATGGAGGAAATAGAAACGTGTTCCCCATTAGATATGATATGGGATCAAATAACGATTCAATATGCTGCTATCCTTCGAGCACAGCAGATAATGTATGTGAAAGATAAGGATGATATCACAAAGGTGTTAACCAAGTCTGCTGATAATGCTTTTGGTGCTGCTGAGGAATGGGAATACCAAATGGCTTGGGATAAACAAGCGACCTTCCTTCAGGCACAGAGTAGGGCTATGGGAACGTTGCAGAATCTGATCAAGCAGTATGAGGAAATGTGTCGTCAAGGGTATGCTGATGAAGAACAACAACTTCGCATATCGGTATTGAAAGGCAAAGTCAATCAGCTAGATACTGACAGTGCAAAGAAAGAGCCAATTACAATCACTGTTGATTACGGGGATGGTACATCATGAGTACTGCTGCTGTTCAGTTTAATGCTAACTTTCGTGATATGAATCAAACCAAGAAGCGGTATAGGGCTTTTAAAGGTTCGGCTGGATCAGGGAAGTCTGTTAACGTTGCTCAAGATTTCATCATTAAATTATCCGATCCTAAATACAAAGGTGCGAACCTCAAAGTAAATCATAAAATATAAATCATATGATGCAAGGCCCAGTCATATACATGTTAATGGGAAACGTAAAATGCAAGCCATTAGCATAAGGCCAAGCGAATGGGAGAGGAACTGGTACTGAAGGAGCATCCTTATGTGCAGGAGGCGAACCCAATGAGTGCAGAATTGCTCATCCAACTGCTAGTGCTCATCTTGATGATTATTCAGCTCAGTTCCCGTAAGTCGTAAGGCAAACTCAAAAAGCAAAGAAGAGAGGAGAACCGGTATACGGTCGCTCCTCTCTTCTTTGTACCCTCTATTTAGAGGGTGCAAACGATGATTGACTACATAATAAATACTAGATAGATAACGGCTGCAAGAATAATGCGATAAATCGCAAACGGAACGAGTTTCACTCGGTTAATCAGTTTCAGGAAGAAACGGATGGAGATGAGGGCAAAGATAAACGCAGAAATGAACCCTGCAATAAAATAAGGAAGTGCATCCATTGTGAAATACTCCCAGTTTTTTAGGAGAGACAAGAAGCTTGCACCACACATAACGGGAACGGCCATAATGAAAGTAAAGTCAGCTGCTGCCCGGTGACTCATACCAAGAAGGACACCGCCAGAAATCGTAGAGCCGGAGCGTGAGAATCCAGGCCACAAAGATAAACACTGCATAAGTCCAATCGAGAATGCTTGGCGATAGGTCATTTGATCCACGGTTTCTACTTTCGGCTGTTTTGGAGCAAAGTAATCAGCGGCAATCATAAAGAAAGCACCGATGACAAGTCCGATGAGTACCGTGTTAATGGAGAATAGATGCTCATCAATATAATCTTCAAAAAGGACGCCGAGGACAGCGGCAGGAATGAGACCTACAATAACCTGGGACAATTTTAGCCGATTATGACCAGGTCCTTCTGGAATCGCGGGTTTTTTCTTACCGAACAGTCGATCGAGTCCGAGCAAGTTAATAAAGCGATCTTTGAACACCACGAGTACAGCGAGAATGGAACCTAATTGAATGACTACCTTAAAAGTGTTTGCCACATATTGAGTTAAAAATTCTTTTGAATTCAGCCACATGTCATCAACAATGATCATATGTCCCGTAGATGAAACCGGGGCAAACTCGGTTAATCCTTCCACCATTCCAAGAATAATGGTTTTTAGTAAATCTATAAAATTCATGTTGATGTCACTTCTCCTTTATAAAGGGTGCTTCTATTATTTAGCTTTTTTGTTGCGTCTGAAAAACCAGATCAGGAAAGCAATACCTGCTATTGCGATAATCGCATATGCGAAATTAGAGTATACACCGATGAAATCAGTGATTTCATGCCAGTTGCTGCCGAGGGTCGCCCCGACCAGAACCAGAATCGTATTCCAAATTAAGGTACCGATTGTTGTATACACCAGGAATAATCCGAATTTCATATTGGACATACCCGCTGGAATAGAGATCAGACTTCGTACCAGCGGGATCATACGGCAAAAGAGCACAGTCCAGTATCCGTATTTATCAAACCAGGCATCTGCTTTATGGATATCTTCTTTCTTGATACGTAGAATATGTCCCCAACGATCTACGATCTTCTCCAAGCGCTCCACATCAAGTAAGAGACCTACACCGTAAAGAATAACTGCGCCAACCACAGAACCAATCGTAGCAGCAACGATAACCCAGAAGACGGTAAGGGACGTGTAGGTGGTCATAAATCCGCCGAAGGGGAGTACGATTTCCGATGGAATCGGCGGAAAGACGTTCTCAAGTGCAATAATGAGAGCAATACCAATGTAACCAAACTGCTCCATAAAACTAGTAATCCAGTTCTCCAAGGTTTACCTCCTACAATCTTGTTAAAGTGATTTTTTTAAATTTCGTAAGTAATGAAAACGAATAAAAAAGAAATACAGCACCTGGGCAAGTACAAAACACAAAAGCACAACTCCCATTTTAGATGCTATGGATAAGTAGAACAAGCTTTGCAGTGCAATAAATGCAAAAATGCTGTGAATGACTGCCACCACGGTAGGCACAAAGAACAAAAATGCAAGCTGGCCGGTTACACAGCTTCGAAATTCCCTGGGAGTCAGGCCCATTTTCATAAGTGTTAAATACTGTCTTCGATCGTAATCCAGATCAGCATAGAGCCGGAAGTATAAGAAACTTCCTGCAGCAATGAAGAAAATAGCGGCAAGCAGCATCGCGATAAATAGAAGAATACGGTACATACTTTCTCTGAGAATAAACAGCGTACCGCTGACCGACATCGCATAGGTTTTTCCTGCGTCATAACGTGTTCGTCCATGATCAACAAGTGCATCTGCTAAAAAAGCGGTCTGCTCAAAATGCTCTACATAAAAACCGGTATATTCATCTACTCGAACAGGACTGTCAATCCGTGCAAATAACTCATCGTGAATAACGAGTGCTTCAAAGCTATCATCAAAGTCTGCGAGCAGATTATCTGGGATAATCACGTGCTTGGTGTAGCCTGTTTCTCTAATCGTTACTTCAGGCTCAAGCAGTGTATACTCTTTGCGCTCTTTTAGTCTGATTTTGCTCTTGTCATTCTGTGAACTGATGAGAACGTAAGCTTCATTATAATCTGGGGACTCCTCTGACCATTCATACCCAGCGAGCTGAACTACCTGTTTATAATCTGAAAAAGAGATCAGGGGCAGTTCAAAAGAGAATTCCTTGCTGTCCTCATCCGGATGAATCGCTGCGTATTTTATCTGAATTTGATCCTCTTTATAGGGAATATTTCGGGCCTTGAGCTCTGATGTAATACGCGATAAATGGGCGTCTTCTGATGAATTACCTTCTTTGGATACATAGCCAACAGCAGCGGGATAATCCTCCAGAAAAAGCTCAGTTACTACATTAATAGAAGCGAATACCCCCAGCGAACAGAAAGAGATCGTCGAAACCATCGTCACCATAAAGAACAGTTTGGCGTGTTCTTTCATCCGGGAAGAAAGCCCAGAGAACATGATTAAATGAGTTCGTCTAAGCGATAGATTCCGGTTTCTTTTTATCCATTGAAGCAGGATCACACTAAAATGAGAGTAGAACAGATACGTTCCAACCATGGTAATCATAACTACCGGAATCACCCGGATATAAATGCTCTTCGTATCCGACCCGGCTGCTAGTGTATAACCTGTACCAAGTAAAATCAAGCTTAGTAAAGCAAGCACCTTTGAACCTTCCGGTTTTGTTTTGTTCTTAGCTGCTGCTTGAAATAGATCAATGAGTTTCTCTATCCGTACGATTCTCGAAGTATAAGCAGAAATCAGCAGGAATAAGAACACAAAAGCAAAAAGGGTCAGCATGAGAGGCTGCCATGTTAAATAAAACGGTAGAGAGCTAATCTCAAGTGCCCTGGCACTGGCGAGAAAAAATAATTTGGCAAACAGCGCCCCAGCTGCAGTCCCTGTCATGGTTGCAGACAACCCGATGATCATATTTTCGAGGAATATAACTTTGCCGAGCTGGGCAAGGGTCATCCCATGCATTAACAGGATTCCAAATTCCTTTTTGCGAGAAGTTAAAAACGAGCGCACAGAATACAGTACAAACAAGAAAGAAAACAAAAACACCATACATTCTGCCAGAACAAAAGCCTGTACGGCAAGATCAGAACTTAATCCGCGCCTGATATCAGGATGATAAATCAGCAATGCATTAATAAAAAACACCATTACTGAGAATGCACTGCTTAAAAAGTAGGCAGCGTAGGTTCGTTTATTACGAACCACATTCTTAAAGGCGAGCTGTCGTAAGGTCATATCGATCTCCACCTAATAAAGCTAACATATCTACAATTTTTTGGAAGAAAGCTTGTCTGTTTTCGCCGCGGTATATTTCATTGTATAGCTTCCCGTCCTTAATGAAAATCACTCGCTGACAATAGCTGGCCGCCATTACATCATGGGTAACCATCAGAATAGTGGCATGCTCTTGTTCATTCATTTGCTGCAGCATCATCATGACATCTTTAGATGACTTGGAATCAAGGTTTCCGGTCGGCTCGTCGGCTAGGACAATGGACGGATGATGGATCATCGCTCTCGCAATCGCGGTACGCTGTCTTTGCCCGCCGGAAATTTCATGAATCATGCGGTGACGGATGGGCTCGATCCCCAGGGTCTGAATCACTTCCTCTAGACGAGAATTCATCGTAGAGAGCGGAATATTATCAAGGGTTAATGGCAAGACGACATTCTCTTCCACCGTAAGGGAGTCCAGCAGATTGAAATCTTGAAAAACAAAGCCGAGTTCACGCCTGCGGAAGAGTGCCATTTCTTTTGCATCCATCAGATACGGATTGTTACCCCTAATCCTAATATCCCCGGAAGAAGGAGGGTCGATCGTAGCGATGGCATTCAGCAAGGTTGTTTTTCCACTCCCCGATGGACCCATAATGCCTACGAAATCACCGTCTTTTACTTGGAATCGAATGTTGTCGAGCACTTTATTCTCGATGGAACCTTCATATATTTTGGATACATTTCTTACTTCAAGAAGCGACACTTCACTTTTGCCACCCTTCTCCTGACCGTATTTATTATAATAAGTTCTGCTATGAACTTACCAGCCTGCATTCTTACAGTTAACTTACAGATTTGTAAGACTAGAAAATCAGCCGGATACAAGTGCCTACGCCTTGTACGGATTCAATCTCAATATTGTGACCCAGTTTCTCACAGACTTCTCTTACAAGATAGAGACCCATGCCCGTCGATTCAGGTACGGTTCGTCCGTTCTCTCCCGTAAAAAAAGGATCAAAAACTCGCTCTATATCGTGTTTAGGAATGCCAATCCCTTCGTCTCTCACTTCAAGAATGGTGTGATGTTCCCGCTCATAACTATCAAAGTACACTTTTTCATTCGCTTGGCGGCTGTATTTCACACTATTCGTAAGCAGCTGAGTGATGATAAATGTCAGCCATTTCTCATCAGATACAATCTTGAGGTCACTCGGTATTTGAATAACAGGAAATACATGATTTCGTATGAACAGTCTCTTCTGATCGGAGGTAATGGTTCTTACGAGGGACCGCAGAGATATCGTTTCAATATGCAGATCATGTTCAAAAGAATCCAGCCTTGCGGCATATAGCACCATATCAAGACCTTTTCGCATCCGATCAAGTTCATCCTCCATGCCATGTGACAACTCATCATCTCGTTCTTGATTTAATAGATGCATCACCGATAGAGGGGTCTTCATCTGATGAACCCATTGATTAATAAAATAGATATGCTGATCCAGCTGTTCCTTCACGCTGAGTAGCTCTGTTTTTTGTTTTCGCTCTTGGTGGAGTAACAGCTTATGAAGGCTTTCGGCCAGCGGCGCATGTTCAGACCTATAGGTTAGTTCATCAGGGACTGCCTTAGGTCTGGCAAGTCGTTCGTAAAAATGCCGATGCGTATAGTAGCGATAGATCAAATATGTGATCAGTAGACTTGTACTAAGCAGGATCGCATAAAGGGAAAGGGAAGAATCACGCATCCCCCCAAGCCAATAGACGAATGAAATGAGCGCGAGCTGGAGCATATAAATAAATAGTAATGGCACTTGTTCTCTTAAAAACAGCAAGATCCCTTTTTTCATATCTTCTCTTCCAGTTCTGAACGCAGTCTATAACCTAAGCCGCGAATCGTTTCTACGGCATCCGTCAGCCCTAAAGAACTTAGCTTCTTTCGAACTCGGGTAATGTAGACATTGAGCGTATTATCATCAACAAAAGTATGTTCATCCCAAATTTTTTCAAGCAACCGGTCCCTGGATACCACTTGGCCCGGTTTTTTCATGAATTCGTCCATAATCTTCGCTTCTGTATGACTAAGGTCGAGCCGCTCCTCTTGATAAAATAAAGCGAGTCGTTCCATATTTAGCGTAAGACCAGCCACTGTTATTGACCGATCTTGTTCACGGGATGAATACGAGCCAAATGCTCGGCGAAGGTGGCTGTTTACCTTAGCAATGACAATATCATAATCAAAAGGTTTGGTTAGATAGTCATCCGCTCCGTTTTCAAGAGCCATAACTTGATCCATTTTACTCTCTCTCGCGGATATAAACACAATGGGGCAAGTCGAGCGATTCCGAATTTGTCTGCACCAGTAGTATCCATCATAACGAGGGAGATTCACATCGAGCAGGACAAGATGGGGCTGAAAAGCTTCAAAATCTTCCATAACGGTATCAAAGCGAGAGACTGCAAATGTATCAAAACCAAATTTATGTAATCGTTTCTCAAGCAAGGTGACTAACGTTCTGTCATCCTCCACGATGAATATTTTAAACATGCTTATTCTCCTTTAGAGCAATGTAATCTACTTGATTGTATCAAATTTTGTGGAATGAAGAAAAAATAGTGGTGAATCTTGTGAATATACTCGCTGTGCCCGTGGATAATATGATTGCTAATATGTGGCAGTGTAATAGTCGTTATTTATACACTATTATTAATATTGATATATTACATTATCGTCACTGGCCTATGCTGAATCAACTAAGGGTTATTGGTAAACGGGCACATGTCCTGAGCGGCATAATATCAAATAGCATTGGCTATCTTAGGGAGAACAGCGATTCATGATGTATTTCTGGTGTATGCGAGGTAAATATGGAGAAAATCATACTTAAAAAATTAGGATTCACTTTTGTGGTTTTATCTATGTTCATATTCATAGCGTTTGCGGGAATTATATTTTTCACAGAAAGTAAGACCACATTTCAGGAACTGGATGAGACGATTCAACAAATCGAAGTGTTATATAAGAAAAGCGAGATAAAGAATATACCAACTTTAGATGAGCAAACCGTATTTGTTATCGATGGGAATACAGGCAAGATCATGGATATAAGTCAAGATAACGAGCAAGAAATAAATATAGATGATGCGGAATCTACAGAAGAATATGTATCGATCCTGAGAAACAGTATCAATGGAAAACTTATTAAAATCAATGGGACGAAGAAGTTTCTTAAAACGAAAAATACAGATAATTTGATCCTTGGCGCTTATGTGGAGGCAGCCCCGGTATTCAGGACGATGCGGATACAAATTACTTGCTTTATGGCAGGTATGTACGCTGTCCTTATCGGTGTCATTATGATAGTTAGGTATCATCTTAAACGATATGTCTTACAAGATATTTCATCCATTAAATCGAGTGTTAAAGAATTAATGGCTGGTAATACGGATATTACATTTGAAACAAAATACTATACAGAATTTCGGCAGATCACAGCGGTACTAAATGACTTGAAAGATAGTTATAAAACGAAAAGAGAAAGAATGTCGAGAATGATTTCTGCCATCGGCAGTCATGTGGCCGTGTTTGAGTGTCTATATTCCATAAACCAGAATTTCTTCTCTGATAATATCCCGTGTATCTTAGGGGTGGATGATAAAGAATGGGATGAGATGATTAAGACACCAAAAGGTTTTGAAAAATATCTTACTTCATTGATATCTGACTCTAAAGAAGACATTATTGCGCTAGAAAACGATCGATATATCAGCATTGTGTCCTTTCATAAGGAAAACGAGTTTTACGGGATGATTATGGATAAAACCGAGGATATGAAAATGAAAATGAAAATAGAGCAAGAACTTCATGCAGCACAAGAAGGTGCTGAGATGGATCCTTTAACTCTGTTGACCAATAGAGCAGGACTAGAAAAGAAAGTGAAAACTTCATTAAAAAATGAACCAGGACAAGGAACGATGCTTATTTTTGATCTAGATCATTTTAAATTGGTGAATGATGAGCTAGGACATCCGGTAGGAGATAAAGTATTAGAGAAATTTGCAGGTTGTTTGAAATCGTATTTTAGAAAAAATGACATTGTCGCGAGAATGGGCGGAGATGAATTTGTTGTTTTTATCCATTCGAATATTGATGTAGATATTTTATCAGATAAACTTGAGGCTCTATTAGGTACGGTTAGGCAGGAATTAAGCAGCTATTATGAACGTTACGGACTTTCAACGAGTATCGGAGCCGCCTATGTAGATCATAGTATCAATAGTTATGATGATCTTTATAAATGTGCAGATGATGGACTATATATCGCAAAAAGACTGGGTAAAGACAGATTTTATATTAACAAAGATCATCGTGAGTAGAACGAATCTTAATAAAACCGTGAGGACTTCATGATATCTAAATGTGAAAAACATCACAGTAAGGAATTGCCACCTAATTTATAATAATTTACAAATGGTTAAATCAAGCAAAAGGTACGATGTAATTGATTTAGCTAAGTAGAAAGTACAAGAAACACTTAAGAATGACATAAGCACTGCGAAAAATAGTTTACTGAAAAAGCAATTAGATGTTATAGAGGGAACAAATCTCTCAGGGTTTAAAAAAGTTTTAACTAGCAGGATGATATCATACACCTAGAGTGCTGACCTCTTAACGGAAGAGCTCAGCACAGATCTAATCATTAATTTACCTTTATTTTAAAATTTATAATAAGTGAAATGTAAAGATTACGGGAGGCTGAAGAGCCTCCTTTTTGTTTTCTCAAATTTTTACCATGGATCCTATATGTGTGGTATTCACTTCATCATCGCTGTAGTAGAATGAGATGAGAATATATTGAACAAAAGGGAGAGAAAAGCAGTTTGGAGCAGGATATAGAACAATTATGGAGTAATCAATCTGCAGAGCGGTGGAAGAGGCGTAAGAGGGAACTTGCCGCTTGGATTGAACGTCCGAAACCACAAAATTGGCAAAAGAAACTACTGCTTTTTGATGATATAGAAGTCGATGCTTCCATCTATCCCGCTCTCATGGCTCTAAAAGAGCTTGATTTCAAAACAGAGTATTCATGTGCGGGCGTGAGTATGCTCGATGAACCAGAGGACCATTCTTTATATGCGTATGTTACCTTAATGGAAGGTCCAAATACGAATCAATTTGTGGAGTATGCAATGCAGCGGATGGGATATCGCTTATTAGTTACTTATGAAGGTCTCAAACATCGTTATGACCTTTCCTCCTTTTATATCTCACAAAATCGTTCTTTTTGTTATGGGCTTGAACTTTGTGCAAAAGAATTCCTGGCTGTGAAGTCAGCACAATAGACAGTGGAAAAAATCATTTGAGTAAGTGAGCAGTACATCAGGCTTTTGGGCGGATGATTTACCATGATTTATCTGATGCTGGGCAGCTTAAGCAGGCGATTCGGGAGAATCATATCATGCACATTTTGTATATGACATTAGAGACTGTGGATGAAATGCCGCAATAGCAATTGAAAAAGCGGAAAGACAATGAGCAGTTGAGAAAGGTGAGATGAGATGAGTAGAGCAGAGGGGAAGTTAGATTTAAGTCGTGTTGTATTTATTGGAAGAACATTTGACGAGTACCTGTTAATGTTCAACCTTACTCAAGAGGAATTACGTGGACGAAAGATTCTTGACTGTCCTGCAGGTGCTTGTTCTTTTACCGCAGTTGCAAATACAAAAGGTGCTGATGTTACGGCAACAGACATTGCTTATTATCATCCTTTTGAACAACTTGCTCAAAAAGGATTCGATGATATCGAGCATGCGATGTTAAACATGGAAAAGGCACAAAGTAATTATGCGTGGGATTATTTTGAGTCAGTAGAAGGTTTGAAAAAACATAGAATACAAGCTTTATCTGATTGTTCGAATGATATGAAAGAGTACCCTAATCGTTATATTCCTGCTAATTTACCTGTATTGCCATTCAAAGATTGTGAATTTGAATTAACTCTCTCCGCACATTTCCTGTTCATGTACGCCGATCGGTTTGATTATGAATTCCATTTACAATCCATACAGGAGTTATTACGTGTTACAAGTGATGAAGTACGTATATTCCCCTTAATTGACCTATCTAGTAATAGATATGAACATTTAGATAAGCTAGTCAGTGTTATACAAAGCCAAGGCTACGTTACAAAAGAAATCAAGGTGCCATATGAATTTCAGAAGGGCGCGAGTAGTATGTTAGTCATCAAGAAGGTTTAATGATGAAAGAAGGAATGATACGTATTTTAACCCATTTTGATTTTGACTGCGGGGGTTATGGATGGAGGGCATATGATCTTTTTAGAATCGTATCTTAAAATCAAACCGTTATCGGATATCGACCTAGCATCGATTTCGACTTTCGTCGCCATTAGGGAAATATGGTTAGTGGGACTTCATACAGGGAATTCAGAAGTTTGGGGAGCTAACAATTACGGTGATCACTTTAGCGGTAATTTGAAATTTTTGAAAGAATGGTATGAAGAGAACGATATAAGATAGTAAATACTTCTTCTAGGACTTTGATTATAAAGTTTGATAAGAGAATGATAGATTGCTGGTTATCAAACTGGACACGATAGCTTAATGAAAATTAGAAGGCAGTTGATCCTCGTGATCTGCTGTCTTTGTTGGACTATACCGCTAATAACTTGTCAAAATTACAAGTGAAAATGATAAAAACGTCAACCAGGAAGAACGGTTTGGCCTCATAACACGAACAGGGAAATTAGTTCTATTATGGTATTATGTAGGAGTTGTACTATCGGTGAGAGACTGAAGTACTGGGAGGTAGGCGGATATGGAATACAGCATACGCTTGGCGGAGAAAGAGGATATTAAAGTTTTACTTGATGTGAGAAATAACAAGGATTTATTAACAACGTATTTGAACCAACAAGAAAATAAGGAAGTGTATCTCCTTGTTGCTGAAATGGATAGATCCATCATTTTGGGGTTCGGTCTTCTAAAACTGAATGGTAACTTATATCCTAAATTGAGTGACTTATATGTATATGAGAATTATCGCGGCCATGGTATTGGTTCGAATTTAATTAGACATCGTGAGAAAATGGCAAGGAAACTTGGCTATTCTGAAATATTTGTTAGTGTAGATCCAATTGAAAATCCGAAAATGATAAAGCTTATAACCAAGCTTGGATATAAAAAAATTACTGAACCATACTCCAAAACATCACTATTCCATAATGAAGACGGGATAGCATATGAGAAAACTTATACAAGGGTTGATTTAAAGAAGTCATTGAATTAAGGGCAAAACGATAGTTGAATACAGCAGGAAGCAGCTTGCCAGTTGTCAGCGGCTCTTTTTTAATTATGTAAACCGGCAGGTTGGTTAGATAACGCAGCATGGGACAACTGATGTATACTTATTTCCGAGCACTAAGAGGGTGTGAAAAATGTCTAGTGAAATTGTAGTTTGTAATGACGTTGTTCC
>NZ_WTWX01000091.1 GCF_009870785.1 Paenibacillus sp. An7 | reverse complement strand
GACGCTATAGAGGCTACAGAACCTACCCACTAGTTAACTGTTCTCTAGGTAGATAGCTAATAGCTATTCTAAGCAATATTGATGATAGAAGAACCAACGACGAGTATTCTACTGATATCCCTGAAATAAATTACACGTACGTACACGTATACGTACGTGTAGTAGAAGATGAACAGAATTAAGTTATGATCATAGCTAGGGATAGACATATGGGCTGAGTTTTTTGTCATAGTCGCTACAACTATGAATGTAAGATTCAGATATCGGCTCTAAGCAATATTGATGATAGCAGAACCAACCACGAGTATTCTACTGATATCCTTGAAATAAATTACACGTACGTGTACGTAGAGATGAACAGAATTAGATAAATACATAGGGATAGATATA
>NZ_WTWX01000030.1 GCF_009870785.1 Paenibacillus sp. An7 | reverse complement strand
TAAGCTCCGTGCGGGGTGTAAAGCGAGGGACAGGAACATAGAGCGCCTTATCCGGGGCGCTCTAGTTATCGGACCAAGTAACCCCGCAGCGGTGCGTAGCGGCTCTTAGGTGGCCGATCTTGCCGCCTTAGAGCTGGTAGCATCAGCCCTAATGTCTAAATCTCTTCTATTTGACTCTTTTCACCACTTCGTATTAGCACTTCAGTTGTAACAAGATCGATCCTCTTTGCTAAAGCTAAAAGCCCATTAGGATCTAGATAACTCCTTTTCAATCAAGCTTGGTTTAAACCAAGCACCCAAATAGAAAAAAGGTACCCCGATCATTCAGGTGTACCCGAGTTTTAAAACTAGAATGTTATCTTAAATCGTGTAAATACTTCTTCCAACTACTATTATCTATACAAACTATAACTGAGAGTATTGATTGAACTACACTACAAACCTCACTCAATATACATACAATTCACGTATGTTGTATGTTCCGTCTATCTTAGTCGTTTCAGCTGAATATTTCTCAATTACCTCCGCAGTCAACTATTAAATAGACAAGGATAGGATCTTGTACATATAATAGTTGGATTGGCCAATTTAAGACGGACATATATTAAGATACCTATAGTTTAAAAACATAGAGATCGGATGGAGTGTAGTGATGAGTATATTTGACCTTTTTAGAGTGAAAAAAATTAAGGCAGAGCTTGAAAGTGTTCGGAATAATTATGAAAATTTAAAATTAATTATGACACCCGAACATCAAGAAGCTTTCGATCTGACAACGGAGATTGCAAAACTATCTCAAAAAAAAGATTCGTTATTATCTGAGATACAAAAAAATAATGAACAGCTAGACATATTGAACTCACAATATGAAATCAAATCAAAAGAACTTCTAGATCTAGACGAACAAATTAGTTTAGAATCGTTTGCTCTATACGAGCCCAAGTTTGAATTTGCGAACAGCACTATATTCAAACAAAACCTTGATAATTTAAGAGATGAGCAAAAGTCTATGATCAAGGCGGGTACTGCATGTAAAGGAAACCAGAATTGGACGGTGAACAACAGTAAAGCAGAAGGAAGAAAAATGGTTAATGATATGATTAAGTTGTCGCTAAGATCATTTAATAACGAGTGCGACGTTTGTATTGCAAATGTAAAATTCAACAATATATCAACTTATGAAAAACGAATTAATAAATCATATGAAGCTCTAAATAAGCTAGGAAAAGTAACGCAAGTAAACATTACTGAAGAATATCTGAAGTTAAAACTAACAGAGCTATATCTTGCTTATGAGTATTCTGTAAAGAAACAAGAAGAGAAAGAAGAACAGCGTCAAATCCGCGAACAGATGCGTGAAGAAGCACGACTCCAACGCGAAATTGATGAAGCAAGGAAAACTATTGAAAAAGAGAAACGCCACTATACTAATGCTTTAGAGAAAGCAATGAAGCAGTTGGATCAATGTAAATCAGATGAAGAACGTTTACTGCTTCAAGAAAAAATAGCTGAATTGCAAAACAATCTGCAGGAAATTGAAATAAGCCTTAAAGATGTTGACTATCGGGAAGCAAATCAAAGAGCTGGTTACGTTTATGTGATATCAAATATAGGTTCCTTTGGTGAAGGTGTGTTCAAAATCGGCATGACTCGAAGACTAGATCCTTATGATCGCGTATATGAACTAGGAGATGCCTCAGTACCGTTTAATTTTGATGTACATGCTATGATTTTTTCTGATGATGCTCCCACTTTGGAGGCGACATTACATAGGACGTTTGAAAAGAAGCGGTTAAACTTTGTTAACAAACGCAGAGAGTACTTTAATGTATCAATAGATGAAATTGAGCAGGTAATAAAAAATAATCACGACAAGTCCATTGAATTCATTCGAACAGCTGCAGCAGAAGAGTATCGAGAATCTATTCTATTAAGAAAGCAAGAAGACATTCTAAGCAATAATGAATCGCTTATTTCATGGCAAGAGGTTGCTGCTAGCAAAAATTGAAGCAATATACCAATAACTAATAATAAAAACCCGATTTCATTTAGAAGTCGGGTTATTTGCCTACAGTCTGAAGCACCTTAACGGGTGCTTTAATTTATCTAATACCCAATAACATTGTAACGTGAAAATACATGTATCCAAATACCAAACTGGTTACGATCATGTAAATTATCTGAAATCGTGAACTCTTAAAACTATTGATAAGACTCCACATAAATATGACGCCTACAAGAAAATAAACTATGTTCATATCCAATTGTGACCCTCCGTTTGTTTATTAATGAACAATATAAAACTTTCTCATCTATGTTCCCCCAAACATTATGTAGAACCGACCAGTAGCTACGAAGATGTAATACTACTAGTTAATAATATTAATGTATAGTATAAAATATGGAAATATTAATCTGACTTTAAAGAAGGTTATGCCGGTTCTCTCCTTTCCTTCCTTGATTATGCTTAATAATCCCTTGCATGATGATGAAGCAAAGCGGAATCATGATGCTGCCTTTTTGCATGAGCTGCTTGATGGGAGCGAAGCAACGCGGAGCGGACATGATGCAGCCATGCCATCCCTGATTTCGCATCAAAGCGCCCTTGGTCCTTAGCTCCGTGCGGGGTGTAAAGCGAGGGACAGGAACTTAGAGCGCCTTATCCGGAATGCTTTACACCGGTTAGGCGCTTCTAGTTATCGGCCCAAGTAACCCCGCAGCGGTGCGTAGCGGCTCTTAGGTGGCCGATCTTGCCGCCTTAGAGCTGGTAGCATCAGCCCTAATGTCTTATCTCTTCCTTGAAGTCTTCTTTACTTCGTATCATTACCTCAACTTGATCAGGAGTTATCCCTCCCTGCAGAAGCTAAAGGCCCATCAGGATCCGGATAACTTCTTTTTCATTCAAGCTTGGTTTAAACCAAGCAACCCAAATAGAAAAAAGGTGCCCCCATCATTCAGGTGCACCCGTGTTTTAGCTCATATGTAGTTATAATATCCAGATGTGCCGTACATGCCTATCCAGTGGATTCCATATCTTCGTCGTAATCATCCTCGTCGTAGTCGTAGTCTTCTTCATCGTCATCGTCATCGTCAGGAGGATATTCTATCATTCGATCATCCATTGTTCTCACGTAAATATCAAGAAAATGTTTGTCGACTTCTCTCTTGAACAGTTTGGTTTTATTAAGAGCCTCACACAGCCGATCTATAAAATCTTCGTAGTCTTCTATATCTTTACAATTACATGATAATTTTGATATTTCACTATCCAAGTCTAGCGTTTTCTCATCTATTTCTATTAGCCCATTGCTTCCTGCCCAACCCCTTCCTGAGAACTTTCTTCCCTCAAAATAAAACTCAAATTTTTTTATCATCAGAATGTCCTCCTATACTAAAAATCAATAGTAGAGTCATAACATATCCTTTTCATACAAGCCCTTAGGTACTACTATAAAATAATTACATTAATGATATATTATACCATTATATTATAAATCAACAGCGCTGCTAGAAGTTGAAATCATGTAAGATAAATAAAATAAACCCGACTTCTAAAAGCGAAATCGGATTTTTACTATAAGCAAACTATACATGTAGAAATAAATTACCGATCAATCTTCCCAAACATCATCCATAAGCTTCTTAATTTGCTTCTCACGATCCTTTGTTTCCGTATGATCTGGCTTCCATACTCCCTCTACCAAAGTAACAACATCCCCCACACTCACAGAAGCATCAACAGCGGACATAGGAACATCATGTGTCTGTCCATCGATTTCAATTACCGCAAAGTCACCTTCAAACCGATCAACGATTCCCCTCATAGCACCTGCCTCCTTCTTATCTTTCACAAGCTATACCGTCTTTATCTCGATCTAGCTTCGTGCTATAACCCGGATCTCCTTCGTAAAGCGGTGCCTTCCCAGCTTCTCTTACTTCCGTACAGTTCTTATAATAAACACTTGTGTTTGTTTCCGTCTTTGTTACTGAAGTGTCTTTACTACTCGTCGTTGCTGCGGGTTCCTTTTTAGTTGAAGTGGTATCTGATTTTTGACTGTTTGTTTCTTTATCTTTCGCAGCTGCAGTATACTTCCATTCACTAACAGATGGCTTAATGGTAGTTCCATCTGACGTAAAGACAATCGTTCCCTGCAGATCATTACGATAAATTTTCACATTTTTATTATGAAGTCTCTTTAAAATGTTATCCGTAGGATGGCCATAACTATTGTCACCTACTTGAATGACAGCATACGTAGGATTAACCGCATTTAAAAACGCCTGGCTGGTCGATGAATTGGATCCATGGTGGCCTACAAGCAGCACATCTGCTTTTAAATTCACACCGCTATTTATCATATCGCTTTCGCTTCCAGACTCCGCATCTCCTGTAAATAGAAACGAGTTTTTGCTAAATGTGAGCTTAATAACTGCGCTCATTTCATTTTTATCATCAACCGTTTTAACGGGAGCAACCATTTTTATATCAAGCTGATCATCTAAGTCGATCGTTACTCCTGCTTTTGCTGTCGTAACCTTAAGACCTTTATTTTGAATTGAGGTAAGTAAGGATTCAAATGTTTTTGTGTTGGAAGAAACTTTTGGCATGTAGATCTTTCCGATATCAAAAGCATCTACGACGGCATCAAGTCCTCCAACATGGTCCGCATCGGGATGCGTTCCAATGAGAACATCGACTTTTTTTACACCTTGTTTTTTCAGATAGCTAACCATACGCTGCTCATCATCATTATTACCCCCATCGATAAGCATCGTTTTACCACCTGGTGTTTGTATGAGCTGAGCAGCACCTTGCCCTACATCTATGTAATGAACGGTTAGTTTACCTGTAGGGGTAGCTGTGGAAGGTTTGACTGCTTGTGTAGTTGTTTCCTCTTTTTTTTCTTCATCTTTTATCGTTTCATCTTTCGTTGTTTCAGTCTCTGATGAATCTTTATCTGAAGATGTACTACTAGCAGAGTTGTTAACGTCCTCACTTACTGCTGGATCTGTTGTCTGTGCAGTATTGCTGCTGTTTTCCACTGGTGCCCCTGGTGTAGCTGCTGTTGATCCGCATCCACTAAGGATAAGAAACACTAAACACGTTAGTAAAACAAAGTAACTGTTCTTTCTAAAAATTGCCGCAAATTTCTTCATACTAATCCCCCATACTTAAGTTACTTGCACCTGTCATTATTCTATACATCACAAGAAAAGGTAAGTTAAAAATTGACATGGCCGCTTATAAGTGATTTTGCAACGCTAACCCGCAATATAAAATAGACCCTTCAACATGAGAAAAGTCTATTACTAATCAATCTACTTATTTTTCGCAGGCTATACCGTCTTTGTCTCTATCACTTTTTTTATTGGCTTCATATAGAGCTTTAGAAACATGAGGTTTATATTTCGTTTTTCCACCTTTATTTTTGGTTGATGATGAACGAGCTACGCCGCCTTTATACACCTTATTCAGCTCTGTGCAATTTTTATATGTAACTACTTTTTCTTTTGCTTCTGCCACATCAGTTGATCCTATCGTTGGTCCAAGAATAAGCCCAAATGATAAAACAGCCACAAATACCTTCTTGATATTAATACTAACACTTCCTTTCTACAGTATAGACTATAACTCTATTATCCTTTTTCTTCAATATATTGGATATTATTCAGCTAAAACTATAACGAAGAGTATGGATTGAACTCCCCTACAAACCTTACTCATCTCTATACTCAGAAATGACCTCAATGATATGTACTTTATTTGTAATATGAGGTTGGCAAAATTACAAATTCATGTTCCCCGTTATCGAAGTTCACCCCCCAGGGCCTCTGTTCCAATCATTATTTTCGTTTTGAATGTATTCAATTAGTTCAGTAATGATATGCGATACAGCATCTTCTTTTGGAATACGAATTGCTTTACTGATTTTTTCAATATCTTCCTGATACAAATCAATAATTTTAAGCATTGCCTCTGGTTCTCCTTGTTTGGCCTCTTGAAGCAATTTTAAAAATTCACTGTCTGTGATAACTGCTGAAACATCTTTTTCTTCCATTTGTTCACCGCCTGCTGACTCATATTTAATTGTAAAGCCACTTCTTTTTCTGTCATATCCTCGATGTAAAGTTTGTAGAGAATAGTTCCACCTTGCTTTGGCAACCTCCACAGAAGATCCTTAATCAGGATTTCGTTATCCCAATTCTCCGTACAGTAACGCTGATCAAGAGTGCCATCAAATAATGATATCTCGTGTTTTCGTTGTTTTTTGTTGTGATATTGTAGCCGCCATCCGATTCGATAGATTTCACTTCGAAACCGCTCAACCATAAAACTTTGCTTTTCCACTGTACATCTCCCCTTCTGCAGATATGCTATTATTAGGAGCATTTTAGACGACTGTTCTCAGTATTTACCGAACATATGTTCTATATTTTACCATGATAAAACATATTTTACCATGAGCGACTCGAAAAACTAGGTATAAATTTTCGGCCCCCCATGTTCTCAGCTTTAATAAACATTTATGGCTTAATTAAAAAAAGAGCAGCTGGGTAAGTGACCCGCTGCTCTTTTTTTAATTTAAAATGCTGGCTGCTTTAATCCGCCCAATATTACTTTGTTTGCTCCATTTCATCTTCTGGATAAACGTCCTCATAGTCTTTTATTAAACTCTTATCTCCTATAAAAAAGGATTCGACAGTAGGAAGTCCTTCAATCGTTTGTTCTACGCCATTACTTACGGAACCTCCGTCTGACCTGTTACCTATATTTCCATTATGAATCTCTTTCTCGGAATCAAGTTCTCTTATCCTGTTTCCTTTGTCATCCACATAAAAGAACTTATCGACACTTGTGCCATAGGCATAATCTTTGTTAGACACCTTAAGGATACCGTCTTCTCCAATCGGAAAGGTATATATGCCATCTTCCTTCTTAATTTCAGGATATGTTGATTGGTCATATATAATATGAATCCACCCAACATAACCATCTGGAATAAGATATTGATTCTTTCCACTCGCCTGATTACATCCTGAAGCGACTAAAACAAAACATATCGTCATTAAAATAAAAAATATTTTTTTCAAAACATCATCCCCATCTGGTTGTTAAAAGCCGTTTTAAAACTCCCCTATATATGAAGGGCTCATTAATAGAGTAACTTCAAATACTGATCCTGCTTATCGTAGGAAAAAACGGAGGTGCCTTATATGGCTATTTCATTTGCTGTTCGTATTGTTACATTTATTTCATCAGACTGGTTCGACTCACCACTCCTGATACCTGGCAACGAGACTTACAGAGAAGAATTTAAAGGTGATAATCGTACGTTCTCTAAAGACCCGAATGCATCATATCGTACTGCTCATCAGGTCAACGTCACTTTTACTAATGACGGAGCGAGCTGGAAACCCTACCGTAAAACAGGAATCACGGAACTGAGAACCACAAACTATAAAACTGGAAATGTTATCACCCAAAGAAAACAAGCTAGTGCAGAAGGTCTAACAACCGTAGAAGATTCTTCTTCCATTCGCGGAGCAAGTACTGATTGGTATAGATTTCTTTGTGAAGGAGACGCTGCTAATCCTCTGATGCCTGGTTCTCCAGCGATAAACTATCAGTTTTATGTTTATGTCAGCAAAGCTGGACAAATCCGCTTAGAGGGTATGCACGATGGATTCCCGAGTTATGAAGTCTATGCTTCGGTTAACGGGGGTACGTGGCAAAACATTTACCTGTTTACAGAGAAAAGCCTTACAAATCTAGGTCCCCCTATGGATATTAAAGGCGTCTCCGTTACAAGAAATATCATCTAAATAACAAGGAACAATAGGATACATGATAAGCTTACCCCTTATCGTGTGTCCTTTTTTATTATCTACTTTATCATGGCTAGCCTAGACTTATATTTTCTTACTAAGGTCTCCTTCTTCAGAATATTTTAACAGTTTTGCTACCCAAATATCCATAGGAGAAAGGTACTTATTAGAATACGTATTATTAAGTGAATACATACTTTCCACCTCTATTTTATCTATGATAATAGAAAAAGACCCTACCCAAATTAACGGTTAAGGTTATATTAAGTCATAAGTAAACTATAAATATTGAAATAAATTATCAATCAATATTCCAAAATATTTAACACAAACTATAACGAAGAGTTGTACTGATTGAACTCCCTACAAACCTTACTCATCTCTACACGCTTAACTGGATATACCATGAGATTACAATTAAAAAAGCCGCTAAAAAAAAGCGACCCTTCGCGTTCTAACATCAATCTCTATACTCAGAAACGACCTCAATGATATGTACTTTATTTGTAATATGAGGTTGGCAAAATTACAAACTCATGTTCACCGTTATCAAAGTTCTTGAGACTAATCATAATCTTTTTAACATCCGTTACGTTAACTTCTAATGATGTTACTTTTCCCGGTTCTACAGAGATATTCCCTAAACTTCTATCATCAATTAAATCTTCGAACACAGTTATTTCGACCGTTTCTTTTGGTGCAAATAAATCTAGATGCAAAGTTTGATATTTCTTATCCGGCGTTGAGTAATCATGAGCAAAAGCAGAAAATTTTGTATACAGCACTTCTTTGTATTCTTTACCCTCAATGTTTGTATGACTCTTATTTCTTGTATTACTGAAGTAATCATAATCAAAACTTACTTGTTGGAACGGTGTCTTTACGCCCTTCTCCCCGATATTAATCTTTCCAGTCTTCGAATCCACAGTAATGTTCGTTTTCGTCGCTTCCTTTACTACACCGACCGGCAAGTATGTAGTACCGTTAATTACAACTGGCTTTGCAGTCGTTTTAGCGGTCCAGTTTTTCCCGTTAAGTGTGTACTTAAGATTCGAAACCGTTGCCTTAACCGTTTGCGTGTTGGCTGCGAAAGCCACCGAACTACCCAGTAATAAAAATGCGGATAGCAAAACAGTTATTCTTTTCAATTCCATCTTTCTTACGGTCTCCTTTTATGTATTATTTTTACATCTATTAAAAATATCGGTTAACTTCACGATATAATTAACAAGAACTGTAAAAATAATTAAACAAGGAAAGTGTACACAAACTTCACAAAAGGAGCACGATGATTTTGCGAAACAAACGTTTTATGAAGCCGCTAACTGCGGATGTACAGTTGTACACGGCGAAGATGGACGCTAAGCCCATCGTTATATTCATTGATCAGGAACTCGTTGGAAGAGGTGTGATCGAGAGAATTACTGAAGATAGCATAAAGGTGAAAGGCGAATATTTTATGCGCGGAGTTTGCGAGTTTAAATGCGAAGGATAGCTAAGATTTGAGCACTTACTTTGAAATACTTACAGTAGTTAGCCTTAGATAGTGAAATTTAATATCTTGTAACTCAATACTTAAATCATAAGATGCATCAATAGCAATATATAATGCAATCATACTTGCTAATACAAGTACTATTGCACTATCTTTAAGTGTTTTTCTGTTTTTCTTATAAAGTATAAACGCAATTATTACAACAATAAAAAAGTATGATAACGATATAATTAGTTTTGAAAGTATAAATTTACCTTCGCCTACAGCCATAATAAAATTTTCTAAATCATCTTTATTAACGATACTTTCTTCCATCGTGGTTATATTTCCTTTGTAACCTACCTTCCATGAGAATGACTTTTCATCTTGGGTTACGGTGTACTCATAGCCCATAACTTTATCATCGACAATAATTCCTGAATTTCCTCGTTCTTCTTCAAGTTGGGTACAAGCTGATAATACTAGAACGAAACTAAATAACACAATCGTAATATATTTTTTTATACTAATCCTCCCCTTTAACTAAACGTAATATCGCTATTATTCTTTAACAGAGCCTAGAAAAAAGTATTTTACTGTATCTACATCAAACCACTTTATAAGTATATATAGTAAATTCAACAGATTCACTGCTTCATCCTCCCAGTTTGCATAAGTAAGGGAGCAGCTGCCAACTGGCCTCCGCATTCAACTCCGTCACACAAATAGCGTCCCTCCTTGTTATTTGCCTTGAATGCATGCCGGCAATGACATGCGTATCTCTCCTTATGGGCTATGCCCTATTAATGGCTTGCCTTATTTTGAAATTGGGTTACTGCCCAGTACATTATCTAGGCATCTGCATAGGATGACGTATAACCCACTGGGAGGTATTAAAATTGAATAACTATCAACCGAATCAAATGCATTACATGCCCCAAATGCCCCAATCCATCGTGGTATACCCTGTTGATGCGTACGTCGTAGAAACTCTAAAGAGCGTAATTGGAAAACAAGTTCTACTCGAGACTACCCGTGGTGGGATCAGTGGATGTATCGCTGATGTCAAACCAGACCATGTTGTTTTAGATGTTAGAGGGAGAAATTTCTTTGTCCGGATCTGTGAGATCGTGTGGATAATGCCAGAATAATTACCTAACTCAAAGAGCTGTTAAATCAGCTCTTTTTTGCATTTATGATTTAGTAAGATCCAACTGTTTAGTTGCAGCGTTTGCGTTAAATGCGACATAAAACCTCCACTTATCTTGCTCAACTAAACTGCCCAGTACTTAAAGAAAAAGCAACCGGTCTATTGATCGGTTGCTTACTTTTTCTAGTTAAACTATCGTTTTCCCGTTAGTTGAACGAACAAAGCAACCGATCTCATTGATTTGTTGCTCTTTACAATTATTTAATTTAACTATCATTTAACTATTCAAGCGTAATGCCAAAGAGACAGTACAGAGCTTCATAGCTTCTATTCTACCTCTTTCATTCAATCTGTTTTAGTTGCCTTCCTCGATCGGATATAAAAAAATCATATATCTTACTTATAAACACTAATTAGTTTCATTTCACCTTAAAAAGCAACATCAGATATTTCCACTGTAATATCACCTGTGAATTTTCTTCCATCAGATGTTAATACGACAATCCTATGAAGCCCTGCAGGAACACCTGTAAAACTCCATGTATCAGATTTACCAGTTGCTAAACTATAAGTTCTAACGTTACCATGCTCTTCGATTTGAACCTTTACTGAAGTCGCTGTAGTATTGTAACCGAAAATCTATCGTAAAAGACTTCTTATTCAGAAGTCTTTTTGTTATCAAAATATTAATTTCCATAAATAGAAAAATTAATATTGAATTATTTTCATTACCTTGTTAATGTTATATAGTTAATATTTGCAAATGTGATATACAGCTAGAATCGCTAGAAGGAAATTAAATGTTGTCTAAAATGACAAAGGGGCAAGTTAGGACTGATAGCAGCTATGGGTATTTAAGGAAGCTTCACTAAGAAGATACTATGTGAGATCTCTTCAAGCCAATATGTGAACTTCTGATCACATGGAACCTACTAGAACAATTGATGGTAAGTTTGGTTCAGGAAGTACAGAAACACTATGATTACACCGTAACTGGTGTGAACGTGAGCGTTGGATATACTCTTTATTACAAGAGTAACCACAGTGCTGTTGTTTCAACAGACTGTATATACATATTAATTAATTATTAGAGGAGACAAATTTAATGAATAAAAAAGTAATATTATCAGGAGTAATTTGTACCGCTGTTCTTGTTGGAAGTTTTACATACATGTACCAAGCGAATGCACAATCTTTCGATCAAAGCACAAATCTGGTAAACGAATCTGAAGTGGCGCAATATGATACCTCTTTAGACGCTTCATTTGAATTCGTTGAATCAAATGCAATCAAAAACAATCTTCCTTTGAATTTAGCTGAGAGCAACGAACTATCTAAGTTCAGTAAATCAGAAAACAAAAATCCAATTGTTGAATTGTTCTTTCAGAACACGCAAGATTGGGGAACAGATGTTGCTCAAAGAGTGGATTATAAACTTGAAAGTAATTCAATCATCTCTGTCCATCAATCTGAGTATGCACCACAAACAAGTGTTCAAAACACTGTAGATTACTTCATGAACATTGAAGTTTATGATCCAGCACATCTTTCAACTCAAGAAATCAATGGCTTCAAAGCAGTTGTTTCTGACGAGCCACAAAGAAAAATGGTACATGTGATGGGCGATGACTTTGTATACACAATTGCTACTGTGTATCCAGATGTTGAACTTAATTATTTGTTAGACATTGCTCAACTAATCCAAGAATAGTTTGTCTACAGTCTGAAACCTTGATTTAATATCAAGGTTTTTTATTGTGTAAAATGAGTGTTTCTTTGTTATCTTTTTTGAACATCTACAAATTTATAAAAAAAGAGCATACTTATTTCATCTGTTTTTATAATTAAAAATTCTGTACTATTATTAAACTAACCTGCCAAGTAGGTTAAAGAAAAAGCAACCGGTCTATTGATCGGTTGCTTACTTTTTCTAATTAAACTATCGTTTTCCCGTTAGTTGAATGGACTTCAGGTTGGTTTCATTAACCTTTTAATAAATTTAAAAACGCCAGATGGTAAATATTCAAGTTTAGCTGTAAAATATGATCCCAGAGCTTCTAAACTTAATTGTTCTATGTGAAAAGTATTTTGGATTTGTAAGCAGCTAAAAAGAACGGAAGGTTGATATCATGGAAAAGCTGATCATTGAACCTGGAAAATCTATTGGTGAATTTAAACTAGGTATGTCAAAATCACACGCAGATCGAATATTAGAAACGTTTCCTTCATTTGTTTTACTTTAATATGACACAAATGACCTTGTGAATTTCATTGAAATACCATACGGTGCAACAGATTTTTTTGAATGTGAAATTATAAAGTTAAATGATATGGAGAATATTAATCCTTTCCAGACACAAGCAGATCGCTTGATAGAAATAATTGATAATGAATCAAAATTTGATAGGAACGATCCAGAAGTGGGATATACCTATCGTTTTCATGAACTCGGACTTGCCTTTTGGCGTCCAAACATATTAACAGAAGATGATTTGAATAGTGAGCGTTTTTTATCATTGAGTAAGGATATTCAAGAAGATGAACTCAAAAGCTTATATTTTGAGTCGATCTCGGTTTATCCACTTTCCTCCACAGAATAAAGAATCCCCTTGTTAATGCCTTCAAATAGTAGACAAAATGCAGCCGAATTTTACTGTTCGGATGCATTTATTTTCTTAAGATATTGATACTAATGCCTTTACTTTTGATTAAAAAGATCTAGGTGCCATCCATTAATATGCTACATTATATAACCTAACCACCCACTAGGACGTAGTATCTCTCCTAAATAAATTAAATCGACATGTTACTTTTCATTCTTCCCATAGACTGATTTAAAATGATTGAATCGATGGTTGAATAGTTGCTTTAATCTGCCGGTTTGCACAACAAAAAGGAAGTAGCTGCCAACTGCTAGCTGCTCCCTGCTGTTCAACGTTTTTCCGTTAGTTGAAACGAAGATAAGAGTATTGTTTAGTCCATTATAGTCAGCTTCTGTAAATTCATATTAGCTCACAAAAAACACAGTTAACGGGATATCTTACTGACATAAATAACTTTCTATATTTTTATGTAATAATATTCTAAATATTGCTAGTTTTATTATACTTTTATTAGAAGCGATTTGTTAATATATATTAATTGATTTTAGATAAAGGAGAATTTTTTTGAAGAAAATAATGATGATTGGTGGCGGAGTTGTTCTAGGGCTTTTAATTCTTGTAATTGGTTTTGTGTTCTATGTTTTTTACCTTCTTAACACTCCACCGAAGAGTGATCCAGAGATTGTTGCCTATACTGAGGAAAAGGTTAAAGATTACTTAATTGAGGAGAAAGGGTATTCGGAGAGTGATATTTTAAGTGTTAATTCAAAAAGAAAACCAAAGGATAAAGATAAAACAGCAATTGGATATCAAGTTTTAGTTGTATTCTCAGATGAACCCGATACTATTTATTATTATGAAATAGTTGATGAAGATGAAAATAAAATTGAACAACTTGGAATTACTGGAACAGATATTAAGCATAAAAATTTTCCATAAAATATTAGATTGTATAATGTATAATTTTCCATTATCTATTACTTATACATAAACAGATACAAAGAATGTAGAGCACAAGTGGGTATGAAATAGTGCAACTGTTATAAGAGCAGCAAATAGTGTATTTGTCGCCCTAGCGCTTTCTTCTCTTAGCCGGAAGGATTGTGCTTTTTTCTTTTTTTGACTGTACTAGTGGCAGAGGTAATAAAGTAGATCTAACACTATAACTTTACTAGCTCATGATACATATCATTAAATAGCAGATAATGATAAATTAATTCAATTCACTAATATTATAAGGATGTTGCCATGACTGGTAGCGTCTTTTATTTAATAGTCCTATGTTTAATAGCTTTTCCAGTACTGTATCCAAATTATCTGATTTCATCTTCGTCATCTATCTCATAATTTGTGATAAAAAATCCATTCGCTACAACATCGAACAATTGTTAAGCATCCACTATATATTTCTCAGATCAATATTGAATCTTTGCTCTCTTTAAGAGTTATATCATTTAATAGACGGATAAATTACGAAGGTTTCAAAATATAATTTATCTGCTCGCTCTTCTTTCTCATCTTCTGGTAAGTTCTCTACATCCTTCGAGTACAATTCAATACTTCTCCACAATCTTAGACCTAGCTCAGGAAAATCATATTGACACCCTTCGCTATAAAAATTATTAATAGCGTATGGAGAAATTTCATTTAATTTTGGAATTAAGTCTTCCACTTTTGTCTGAAATAAATCGATATTGTACCCTTCTAAGACTGCTGCAATCGTTCTATCGTTTGAAATTTCAAGTTCAGTTAAACTTGAATTCGTATAGCTGGTTGTAAGAACCGAAAAAGAATATTCTAAATCGTTTAAAATATGATTAATTTCCGTTTCAGGCATACCTAATTTCAGTGGTCCAACATATTCTCCAGGCTTAATTGTAACATTATGCATTTTCTAAAAAACTCCTTTACTTTGTTCTAATCCCAGGCAACTATACCAAGGTAATCTTCTAACACTAAAATCGTGAGAAGTAGCTCGTTAAAATATTTGTTGTATAGAATATTAATGGCATTTCACTTTATCTCATAGCCAATAGAAGCTTCCTCTTTCTTATCATAACCATGCCAAGAGGATATACCCAGATGTGATTTATGCTCATTAGTTCTTCTTACATGACATTAAAGAATTAATAGATATGAAGCGAGATTCTGTAAAGATCATTCGAAATGTAGGCCAGTGCTATACAGGCAATCAATAAATATATCTTGTAGTGCTTCTGACTCTTAAAAATCTGAACAAAACAAATGAAGAAGACTATACATAAAACAGAAAAAATTGTATCAGTTCCTATAAACCCCAACATGTACCTTGACACTCCATCCATAAATATTTTAATAGCTTTGCTCTTTAAATAATACTAGAGAAGTATATCACGTCATCGTCACACTTATTAGTTATAATTTACCAATATTAATAAAATTTCTATAATGACTCTTTAGTAATAGGGGATAATATTAACAAACACGCATTCATCCACAAAACATCTAGGTTATACTTTCATAGTAACCTATTTAAAATACCCGCCATTTTGTCTCATGTATCCGCTTTTTATGTAAACAATATTCAGGCTAAGTATACTACACAGCTGACACACATTTATTGAACTATACTGCCGGTTAGCTTAATAGTGTAAAAACAGTAACTCGTCATCTTCTGTATTGAAAAGATGACGAGTCGCATTTTGTCTACTCCATATTCTCAAGCTAGAAAGAACCTTGAAGTGATATCCAAGGTTCTCTGTTAAGTTTGCAACATTAAATTATCTGTCCTAAAACCGCAACGATCCCTAAAGTAGAAATAAATTATCGATTAATCTTCCCAAACATCATCCATAAGCTTCTTAATTTTCTTCTCTCGTTGCTCTGTTTCCGTATGACTAGACTTCCATACTCCCTCCACCAAAGTAACGACGTCCCCCACTTTGACAGAAACCTCAACAATTGACTTAGAAACATCTTGTGTCTGTCCGTCTATTTCAATTACTGCATAGTCGCCTTCAAACCGATCAACGATTCCTTTCATTCAATGACCTCCTTCTTATTTCTCGCAAGCTATACCGTCTTTATCTCTATCTAGTTTCGTGCTATAACCTGGATCACCTTCATAAAGCGGCGCCTTTCCTGCTTCTCTTACTTCGGTACAGTTTTTGTAGTATACATTTGTATTTGCTTCTGTTTTTGTTTCAGTCTTTGTTTCTGTTTTTGTCGAGCTTGTAGTGTTTGTATTTGTTGAAGATTCGTTTTTAGTTGATGTGGTGTCTGAATTTTGACTGCTGGCTTCTTTTTTAGCTGTTGAAGTATATTTCCATTCACTAACTGATGGCTTGATATTGGTTCCGTCAGAAGTGAAAATGATTGTTCCCTGCAAATCGTTACGATAAATCTTCACATTCTTATTCTGAAGTCTCTTTAAAATGTTATCCGTCGGATGGCCATAACTATTGTCTCCTACTTGAATGACAGCATACGTAGGATTAACGGCATTTAGGAACGACTGGCTGGTCGATGAATTTGATCCATGATGACCTACAAGCAGTACATCTGATTTTAAATTCGTACCGTTATTTATCATATCGCTTTCACTACCGGACTCCACATCTCCCGTGAATAAGAAAGAGTTCTTGTTAAAAGTAAGCTTAACAACTGCACTCATATCATTCTTGTCATCATAGCTTTTAACTGGAGCAATCATTTTGATATTAAGCTGATCGTCTAAATCAATAGTTATTCCTGCTTTAGCTGTCGTAACTTTTAGGTTCTTATTCTTAATTGAAGTAAGCAAAGATTCATATGTTTTCGTATTAGAAGAAACTTTTGGCATATAGATCTTTCCAATATCAAAAGCATCTACTACTGCATCTAACCCACCAATATGGTCAGCGTCAGGATGTGTTCCAATGAGAACATCTACCTTCTTTATACCTTGTTTTTTCAAGTAGCTAACCATAAGTTGCTCATCATCATTATTTCCCCCATCGATAAGCAGTGTTTTACCGCTTGGTGTTTGTATGAGCTGAGACGCTCCTTGCCCTACATCTATGTAGTGTACGGTTAGTTTACCTTTAGGAGTGGTTGTAGAAGGTTTAGTTACTTGTATAGTTGTTTCAACTTTTGTCGTTTCAGTCTTAGATGAATCTTTCTCTGAAGAGGTGCTCTGTTCCTTATTGTTATCGTTATTGTTTGTTGCTTTATCTGTTGTCTGTGGAATGGCATCACTATTGTCTACCGGTGTTATCGTTGTAGATCTGCATCCACTAATGATAAAAAAAACTAAACAAACTGTTAAAACGATAAAACTATTTTTCCTTAATATTGCTGTAAAGCTTTTCATGACAATCCCCCATACTTTAATTAAATCGGAACATTTTAATTATTATATATATTGTGAAAAAATTAAGTTAAAAATTTACATGGTTAACTCACAATAGCTATACAAAAAATCTTAAAAGTACAATGTAAAATAGACCCTTCAACACTGGAAGAGTCTTAGAATCTAATTTTGTATTACTTATCGTTCACAAGCTATAAAATCTTTATCTCTGTCGCTTTTCTTATTGGCATCATAGAGTTCTTTTGAAACATAAGGTTTATACTTCGTTTTCCCACCTTTATTTTTAACTGAAGCTGAACGTGCTACGCCGCCTTTATACACCTTGTTTAATTCCTTACAATTCTTATATGTAACTACTTTCTCTTTTGCTTCTACTACGCCAGTTGATCCTATCGTTGGTCCAAGAATAAGCCCAAGAGATAAAACAGCCACAAATACCTTTTTGATATTAATAGTAACACTTCCTTTCTACAGTATAGACTATAACTCTATTATCCTTATTCTTCAATATATTGGATATTATTCAGCGAAAAACTATAACGAGAGTAATGATTGATCTACCCTACAAACCTTACTCACCTCTACACGCTTAACTGGTTATACCATGAGATTACAATTAAAAAAGCCGCTAAAAAAGCGACCTTACGCGTTACTAAACAAATCCCTAACTCAGAAACGACCTCAATGATATGTACTTTATTTGTAATATGAGGTTGGCAAAATCACAAATTCATGTTCTCCGTTATCGAAGTTCTTGAGGCTATCATAATCTTTTTAACATCCGTTACGTTAACTTCTAATGATGTTACCTTTCCCGGTTCGACAGAGACATTCCCTAAACTTCTATCATCAATTAAATCTTCAAACACAGTTACTTCGACCGTTTCTTTTGGTGAAAATAGATCTAGATGCAAAGTTTGATATTTCTTATCCGGTGTTGAGTAATCATGAGCAAAAGCAGAAAATTTTGTATACAGCACTACTTTGTATTCTTTGCCCTCGATGTTTGTATGACTCTTATTTCTTGTATTACTGAAGTCATCATAATTAAAACTTACTTGTTGGAACGGTGTCTTTACGCCCTTCTCCCCGATATTAATCTTCCCAGTCTTCAAATCCTCGGTAATGTTCGTTTTCGTGGCTTCCTTTACTACACCGACCGGCAAGTATGTCGTACCGTCAATTACAACTGGCTTTGCAGTCGTTTTAGCGGTCCAGTTTTTCCCGTTAAGGGTATACTTGAGATTCGAAACCGTCGCCTTGACAGTTTGCGTGTCACCGAACTACCCAACAATAAGAATGAAGATAGCAAAACAGTTACTCTTTTCAATTCCATCTTTCTTATGGTCTCCTTTTATGTATTATTTTTGCATATATTAAAAATATCGATTAACATCACGATATAATTAATAAGAACTGTAAAAATGATTAAACGGGGATAGTTTAATGTGTAACTAATCCCATAAACTTCATAAAAAGGAGCATGATGATTTTGCGAAACAAACGTTTTATGAAGCGGCTAACTGCGGATGTCCAGTTATACACGGCGAAGATGGACGCTAAACCCATCGTTATATTCATTGATCAGGAACTCGTTGGAAGAGGTGTGATCGAGAGGATTACTGAGGATAGCATAAAAGTGAAGGGCGAATATTTTATGCGGGGGGTTTGCGAGTTTAAATGCGAAGGATACTAAGATTTGAGGTACTTACTCTGAAATACTTACTACTTGATACTAATATCTTGAACGGAAACCTAGATATTCTCCTTAGCTAGTCCAACAAACGACTGATTTCAAATTTCTGACACCTCACCAATTACATTAACAAATATGTAATTAATTTTAATTCTCTAAATGCTAAAAACATTATGTACTTTAGCTTTAACACTTCCCCGTCAACCTTAGACCGTTTTGCCAGATATCAACTATTTCAGCAACTCCAATTACCCTTCTGTCTTCGTATTATTCATATAATTGGACATTAACAGGTATTCTTTGTTGAATGGATATTACAAGCGCATGTTCAACGAAAGCCTCTTATGTTCTGGTAACATTATGCGGTTCGATTCTCAGAACATGTTGTCTCCTGGTGTGAGTTTGTTTCCTTTCATCCTGATCACCTCAGCATTTATTATAATGCGCACACCAGTTTCTATCATAGGTATTCTTTCCAGAATGAAATCTTATAGCATGCAAAAAAGCTGGCCACTCAAGCCAGCTTTAATAGTTTTTCTGTGAATCTTACAAACACCGGATCACGAAGCTTCCCTGCTCTGGTCCAGTTACCCATCTTAACTTGTGCACGAATAATTGGTTCCAAGTAACAAAATCTTTATTCTCGCCGTTCTTCAGCTTATCGCAAATATAATAAAGTTCTTGTTTATTTTGCGGTGAAACACCAAATCGGATCAGTCCAGCATATGTGACTTTGCCTTGCGGCTGCCGAATACCTGCTAATCATCCGAACTCTGGCTTTACAATAGTACATGCTTATATTATCAATGTAAGAACTGTTTAAACGATGTCAGCCTGATGAACTATGACCATAAGTGCTACTAAAACGATTGGCATTTATTTCCTCCACTCAATTAGACCAGTTCTCCTTAATAATTCAAGTCCATCTTTTTCATTAATTATTGAAAATAACATAAGCTTATGAATGTTGTAACTTTATCACTTAGTTAGTTCTGAATAAATAAAACAAGGCTGCCTTTATAAAGGCAGCCTTGTTAGCCAAAATACTAGATCACTTCTCTCAATATAGCCCAGATAACTATAAAAATTATACCGATGTAGAAAAAGCCTGAGTACAGCTTTTTAAAGTGTCTATACTTTTCCTTAAAACTACTCACTACTAGAAACAATACTGACAATAGTAGAAAAATAATCCCGGATATTCTTAAAAGTTCAGTCAATATCTGCAAAACAATCATTCCTTAATAAAGATTTTATTGGTTAGTTTGAGGAATTATCAATAGAAAACTCTATTATTACCTCTCTTTCCACCAAATCTAGGTTCTACATAGTCAATACCCCATGCCAATAAATGACCTACTGACCATCCCTTGTCCGTTGCTCCCAAAACTACGTTCATTATTGACACCGTATTCGAAAGTACTTTAACAACTGTTGATTTATTTTTATATTTTTTTTGTTGCTCTCTTAGAACCCTAGTCATTTGAGATTTATACTTTTTAGCTACCTTTGATCCCTGTTTAAGTATAGTATTCATTCTAACTTTTAGAATCAATGCAATTGCAACATTAATAATAGTAGCAAATAAATTAAATGTAATACCTTTCCATGTAAAATGACCACTAGGATCTGCGTTCATTACTGGATTGTTCAAGCCATACGCGTATTGGTTATGAGTGAGGGGATAGTTAGTGTCCCCTTGAACTGTATCGCGTGTAATAAATACGCCTAGTCCTGAATCATAATAACGAGCATTCAGGTAATAAAGGTTAATACTGTCGTCATAATGATAACTTCTATATCTGTAAGGATTAATTTTTGCAATTTCAGTATCACTTATTGAGTTAATGTTACCCCAGGCATCATACGTGTATTCAGCAACACTTTCTCCTTCTTCGTTTGTTAGTGATACCACATCATTTTGACCGTTAAAATTATAGTAATAAATCTCATTCTTGTAAGTAAGACTCATGGGACGCCCCGATTCATCCCAAGTGAATTCTGCTATTAAATTATTGTTTTCATCAGTTTGATATAATACTTCATTTGATAATCCATTATAATAATATTGTCTAGTCCCATTTAAATCAATTGTCTTTATCCTTCTGCCTAAGTCATCGTAAAAAGCCTGAAAAATAACATTTCCGTTTGCAGTCGCCACTTTAGATAAACGATTATCGAAATCATAATGATAACTATAGTTGCCATTCTCTAAAAGATTACCGTTAGAGTCATAGTTAAAAGTTTGACCATTAGATTCAACTATTTGATTTGACTCATTGTATGAATAAGAAACGTTAGAGGTTTTTCCTTCTTTGATTATTTCTTTATTAGTTCGATTTCCTCTGGCATCATACGTGTAATTATATATCGTTCCATCAGTTAATTTTTCTGACTTTAGTTGATCCTTTTCATCATATTGATACTCAGTCTTACCTTTTTTCGATTGAACCTTTTCAATATTACCTCGATCATCATAACTGTAGTTATATTCATCAATAATCTCATCATTTGGTGAAATAATTTTTAGAACAGTTACTCTATTACCAATATCATATAATGTTTTAATTGAAGTTCCATTTGAATACATTATATCGGTTATATTGTCCATAATATCTGTCTTAAAAGAAACAATTTCCCTATTATTATTCAGTATCTGTTTAAGATTATGACTATCCGTTTCATAAACATACCTATGATCATTTGTAACTTCGCCAACATTATAATTAATTGTTTCCAGCAGACTATCAGAAGTGTAAGTGTATTGAGTCTTATTATTATTTATAAGTGTTTCTTTAATAAGACCATTATCATAAAAGGTTTGTTCTTTACTGAACTCCCCCATTACTTTGATCAAATTACCTACATCGTCATACTCAAATGTTCTAATGTTTTTACCATCAACTGATACAGCTACCAAATTGTTCATTTCATCATACTTATTTCTTACAGAGTATTCTTCAGGATATTTGGTTTCAACCAGGTTCCCAATTTCATCGTAAATGTAAGTCGTTGTGTCTCCAGTCTCAGTTACTTCTTTAGTTTTTTGATTTAAACCGTTATACTCAAAAATTTTACTGGAATTATCAGAATTAACTATCGTAATAAGGTTACTGTTACCATCATAAATATATTGTGTTTTGTTTCTAAGCGGGTCAATTACTTGAATTAGATTATTAAGAAGGTCATAACTAAACTCATATACATTTCCTTCTGCATCTTTTGAGCTCAACTTGTTTCCTTTATTATCAAAAGTTGTTTCGGTGACTATTCCATTAGGATCAGATTCCTTCTTCATATAGTTACCATTTGCTTCATAAAGATATTCTGTGATAGCTCCATTTGGCGAAACAGTTTTTATCAAGTTTCCATAAGCATCATAACTGTGTTCTGTAACTTCTTTATCTGGGAAGATAACCTTCTCTAGAGATCCCTTACTATTATATATATATTCGGTAGTAAGACCAGAGGGTTCAATTAGAAATTCAAGTGAATTCTTATTATTGTATTTATAGGTTGTAACATTTCCTTCCTCATCCACTTCTTTGATAACGTTCCCCATCTTATCATACTCTACGGTATAAATTTTTCCTTCTTCATTAGTAATAGTTAGAGGGTTATAATTATCATCAAACTTCATAATTGATATATTTCCAGCGGCATCAGTTATCTCTGTAGGAACATAATTCGAATCTAATTTATATAAAGTAGTGTTCCCCAATTCGTTGGTAACTGAAGCAGTTCTTTTCACCAGATCATACTCATAGTCTGTACTTTGACGCGAAGTATCATCTTTTAAGTTGGTAGAACTAGGTTCTTGAACTTTAACAAGAAGATTATTATCGTATATGCTAAACATGATTGATAAGGGAAATGGTAAAAAGGTTGTCTATTCGCTGTA
>NZ_WTWX01000090.1 GCF_009870785.1 Paenibacillus sp. An7 | reverse complement strand
ACTTTTTCGGTTGTAGCACCGCCCCCTACATCAAGGAAGTTAGCGGGGTCCCCACCGTAATATTTAATAATGTCCATCGTTGCCATAGCAAGACCTGCTCCGTTAACCATACAGCCGATGTTCCCATCAAGTGCTATGTAGCTCAGATCAAACTTGGAAGCTTCGATTTCTTTCTCATCTTCTTCATCCAGATCACGAAGTGCCTGAATATCTTTATGACGATAAAGAGCATTAGAATCAAAGTTCAGCTTCGCATCCAGTGCCATTACGTTACCATCGCCTGTTACTACAAGCGGGTTGATCTCTGCAATGGAACAATCTTTATCCACGAAAGCTTCGTACAGAGCAAGCATAAATTTCGTTGCTTTGTTTACGAGCTCATTAGGAATGTTAATTGCATACGC
>NZ_WTWX01000089.1 GCF_009870785.1 Paenibacillus sp. An7 | reverse complement strand
TAGAAAGGAGGTGATCCAGCCGCACCTTCCGATACGGCTACCTTGTTACGACTTCACCCCAATCATCTACCCCACCTTCGACGGCTGGCTCCTTGCGGTTACCCCACCGGCTTCGGGTGTTGTAAACTCTCGTGGTGTGACGGGCGGTGTGTACAAGACCCGGGAACGTATTCACCGCGGCATGCTGATCCGCGATTACTAGCAATTCCGACTTCATGCAGGCGAGTTGCAGCCTGCAATCCGAACTGAGACCGGCTTTTAAGGATTTGCTCCACCTCGCGGCTTTGCTGCCCGTTGTACCGGCCATTGTAGTACGTGTGTAGCCCAGGTCATAAGGGGCATGATGATTTGACGTCATCCCCACCTTCCTCCGGTTTGTCACCGGCAGTCACCTTAGAGTGCCCA
>NZ_WTWX01000029.1 GCF_009870785.1 Paenibacillus sp. An7 | reverse complement strand
TTTCTGTGAATTGTGGTGTGGTAACTTCATTCTACAAGAAAAGGTCTTCCTTTTTTGCTATTTATCTATTTACACAAAATATTTTACGCTCTCTTTTACTTCTTTTGGAAAAGATACATAATCAATCACAACATCATATTTATAATCTAATAGATTCATAGTTAAGTTCAATATATTTTTCCATGTTAAATCTAAAGTGCTTCTGTCTAGCCATGGTTTCCCACGGCCGTTAACTGGAAGATGACTTATAACATCTCCAGATATATATGCACTTCTATCCAACGTTTTTACGAGTCTTCGGGATGTTGTAGATTTACCAACCCCCGCAGGACCAGAAATTACGTATACTGTATTTTTCATCATTATCCTCATTATTTTATATTTAGGTTATGTTATACTGCATTGATTTACTTTCAAAAGACCTTATAGTTCTAAAACCATTGTAACTGACGTATCTACCATTCCAACTTCTTTAAACCCAAATCCTTGATATAATTTCATTGCTGCTATATTATCAGGGGCTACACTTAATGATACTTTCTTTATTTCCTTCTCCTTTAGCACGTCAATCAACATTTGTAACAGCGCTTTCCCAATTCCTATTCCTCTATATTCCTCTTTCAAAGCTATTCCAAGCTCTGGTACATCATTACCTACAAATCCAAATCCTTTATTATCTTCATTAAAGAATCGAGCAGTGATTGATCCTAAAGGTAATCCTTCGTCATTTACTGCAATGTATCCTAAATCTCCTTCTCTACCCCAATCTTCCACATACTTCGATAGAAAAGGTTCCTTAATCACATTTCTATTAAAAGGTTCCTTTCCTTCTGGAACATATAAAGATTCATACAACATATCCCATAAAAAAGGTACATCTTGCTCTGTTACAGGTCTGATTGAATATCGCATTTATTTCTCCTTTGAATTATATTTGCAATCACAATACCAAATTATAAACTCATCGAGATTGTCAATGTTGCGTTGATTGCTGCTTTATAGCTTTTTTATTTTATCTTAAATTTATATATAATCTCGCCATCTTGGTTCTCTATATTTTGATTAATAAATCCTAATTTCTCGTAAAGCTTTCTGGCGTGGTTATTACTTTTATCGATTGTTAGAGAGATTTCTTCGCATTGACTGTGCGTTTCCTGAATGAATGCTAATATTCTTTTAAGAGATTGTGTTCCTAATCCTCTTCCTTGATATTCCTTGTCTATTTGAAAACCGCCGATCCAGTAATTATCCGTACTATTAGGTGTATAGGAAAGATAGAAAAATCCAATTGTTTTATCATCCTTGTACAAAATATATGGATCAAACGCCTCATCCCACGGTTTTATATAAGCCCATGCTAACGATTCCATAACAGAAGGTACAAGTTTCTCTTGTGATTTGAGCAGAGATATTGAATAAGCTTCTTCCCAGTTATTCTTACCAATTGGTTCTATACGGATGAGATTCATTTTTTAATTCCTTTCGATTTTACTTACTAATTGTATTTAATTTATCAACTATCCTTTCCTTTACTTGGTCCAATGGAGTTTGAAACTCATTTATTGGTTCTACCCATCCAAATCCATCATTCTTGTATCTTGGAAATACATGCATGTGATAATGATCTAAATCGTTAAATTCCCCACCATTTTGAATGGTCGATATTCCATCAGGTTGATAAATTTCTTTTAGAGCTTTAGATATGATTACTGCTGCGTTCATGATGGAAATAATAGTTGCCTTATCGATCTCTTCGAGATCTTTATAATGTCTCTTTGGCAAGATCAACGTATGTCCTTCATTCAACGGGTCAATGTCCAAAATACATGTAATTAAATCATCTTCAAGGATAACATTTGTTTCCATTACATGATTTGCAAGTTTGCATCCAAGACAACGCATCATTGATCTCCCTTCCACTTAAGACACTTTCTTTAAAATGCTTATACGAATTCATACGCTGAATTTAGTTCTTAACCATATAATTAATTAAGTTTTCGATGTCTTTGTTGCTAGCGTTCCAGTGTAATGCATTAGAGTACAGTGTATACGCTCTTTGATCATGTTCTTGTAACCACTGAATTGATTTCTTGGGGCCTAAATACCATCTATTTTGTAACTTGAAGTATATTTCAAGGCTGTCCTTCAGCAACCATTGTAATCTATAATTTCCTTCAGAATCTGCTCTCTTTGTTAATATCTGCGATGACCGATTTCAAATTAGCATTTACAAACCATTAATAAATTCCCATCTGGATCTTTAAAGTTAAACCAATGGCCATTCTCTATTTCTGTTACAAACTCGACCTTGCGTTCTCTCAAAAATTGGTAAGCTTTTTGTATGTCATTAGTATTGAAATGGAAAGCAGGATTCCTAAAGATAGATTGTTCATTGTATATTTGGCTGTCAAGAACAAGATTCAATCCATTGTTATCGAAGGGTATACAACAAAGATGACCTGCGATTATTTCATAATCAGGTTCAAGATTAAGTATGGAACAGTACCATTCTCGTGCATTTATGATGTTACTTACAGGAATAAATATTGCACCGGCCTTACTTAAGATAGCAGTCATATCTTCACTCTCCTCAATAACTTGTTATTTGATGCCATCCTTCCCTAAGCCACTAAGCAACTAAACTCTAGGACCACTTCTTCCATATTTTACATTTTTCTTGCTTTGATAACGAAGGTTACAGGAAACATCTTAGCTCTTTTTACAAAACCATTATTTTCATCGTGTAATTGTATTATTTCATTGTCAGTTTCTTCGATCAATTGTTCAAAAATCCTAATAACCCACTTGAAATTATTCATTATTATTCAAATATGCTATAACAAGGTTCACTCTCTCACTAATAGAGCTATTACATTCTATCCTTAGAACTGGGCAAGTTAAATCTGACATCCACTGTTCATGCAGCTTCTTACTTCTTACCTCTAACCCAGCCTCATCATATAAGGAAGCCCACTCTAAGAAAGTCTTTGATTGTTCATACATACATCCTCCAGGTAAGACATCTTTGCCATATCTATGTATTTCTCTTTCCTTTAGTCTTTGAAGTCTGATTTCTTTAGGCACATAGAGAAAAATCACTAAATCGAAATTTGATTTAAAGGCATTTCCCCAACCACATATCGCACCTGATAAAATCCACTGATTATACTCAGATAGATCTTGAGTTAGTAAGTGTAATCTTTCCGGTGGTTTTCTTTGTTTAGTAAATTTCTCAATCCAGAGATAATCATCACCATCAAAGTTGACATGCGGCAGCCGCTTTGATAATTCTTGTCCTAATGTTGATGTTCCTGACCCAGATGCACCAAAAATATGTATACGATTCTTCATGATGTCTTCACCCCTCCACTTACTTAAACTCGCAGGGCTAGCGGTCAGATTCCACTTCTACTTTCCTTTTAAAAATCAAAGGTCATAGCCCGCAGTGTGAATACGTTTATAGAAAATTATAAATAAACCTCCCATAAAAGCTTTTCAATCTAACTGTTTCTTTTGGGAGGTTTTAAACTAAATTATACAAGTTTGCTTATTAGCTGAGCGATTTATTTGTTTCTTAATTTATTTACTGCTGTTCTCAATTCGATACCATAGTTCACAATACTCATAACCGTCCTTGTTAGTACATTACATTTCGAAATTTCCACCATCTAAAATGTTAAGCTTTGATGTTTGTAACCACTCCGAAAATATTTTATTTTTTAAAGTACTCAAATCATATCTTCCACTCTCATTCTCATCACTTAATGTTGAAAATACGACCCAAGTAAATGCTGGAACATCAACAATGGTATATCCATCAACTTTGCTATTCTCCGATCGAGTTCACCCTTCTTGTCTATGTTTTGCCAGACTTCAGGGATCGATTCTCCTTGTTGATTCGCAATATTATCATAGTTGTATATATCTTCTAACCCATAAACTTGAAAAGCATCTCGTTTGAGGATAGGCTTTTAACTGGCAACCGGTATCGCGCGCTGATGTAGGAGTCAAGTTATGCATATTTTGAAATGCTCGAGAAAATGATTCTGGCGTTTTGTATCCATATTTCAAAGCCACATCTGTCACTTTATTCTGTCTGTTTTGTAAATCTAAGGCGGCAAGTGTAAGTCTTCGGCGCCTAATGTATTCTCCTAAAGGAACTTCAAGTACAAATGAAAACATCCGTTGAAATTGATAAACAGAACATAAAGCAATTTTTGCAATCTGATCATAATCGATATCGCTTTCTAAGTTCTCTTCAATGTAGTCAATAGCATGGTTCATACGCTGGAACCAATCCACGGCAATTCCTCCTTTCAAAAGGAGCATATCATTCGGTAGATCAAGCCGCCTGATTTTACGTGCAGAAAAATGTCAGATCTTAGAAAAGTATTACTTAGTCGCAATTACAGCATAGATTCCAGGGATTCTATCTTCTATGCCTTCTGGTAGATCCTTAAAAATCCATCGCTGTATTTCTCCAGATTCCTCATGTAAAGCCTTGATTGTCAATCCCGCATTTACGATCGAGGTTATTACTTCTCCAAGTATCCAGCGCCTTAACTTCATCTCTTCTCCGACCACATCTTGTTCAAAATAATTACCACTAGCAATGTATTGCCCGTCTACTTCTTTTAGCAATTTCCAAAGTACTGGGTGATATTCTCTAAGTACAAATCTACCACCCTTGCATAGCAATTTATTTACTATCTTGAATAATTCTTCGATATTATAGATGTAATGGAGTACTCCCATTTCAATAAAAATAAGATCAAACTCACCAAGTTCCTCTACTTTTAGATCCATTACATCAGAAACGATATAGTTTATTTCAACGTTACAAGCTCTTGCGAGGTCCATTCCAAATCTTGCGTTTTCTGGTGCGATATCAACAACCTTAACTTCTTTAGCGCCCATCAATGCAATCGATATTGCCTTTGTTCCGTTTGATCCGAGAAGATTTAGTACACGTTTTCCTCTGACATCACCAATATAGTCAGCTAAAATCTTTATTCTCTTCTTTGGATCATCCATAATTCTTTTGGCTTCTTGCTCAATGGAACCAAATCGATTTATCCAAGCTTGATATCGCTCATGATTCCATTGCTCTCGATTTATAGCACTCATTTCTTTTTGCATCCAATTACCTCCCAACTGGGTTCAGTATTTTGTATATTCTACTTTCTATCTTTCAAGCGAATTGATCCAGGGTAAATGCCCAAGAATGCAAACCAATTGTTAGCTGAAGTATCTGAAATACTTTCAAACCACTTGTTTATTCTATGTTAGTTGAAGTCTATGAATCTCTGTATTTATGTCTTCGTTTTCACTTAGTTATGCCCTCATGTTCACGATCAGAATAATCAGATAATTTAAGAATACGCATGTTGCCACCGAATTATGGCTCCCTCGGGAGCCGTTTTCGATGTAGTTTGGTTTCTAATCATGTCTTATTTTAAACATCTCGATCTAAAACTTTATATTGTTCATCTAATTCCTTATTAAATAATTCTATTGGCTTAAGATATCTTTGTGTATTATTTGAATCTATTGTTTTAAATATTCTATAGTTATTCCATCTATTCAGATCATTACAATCATCAAATTCCCTACCTATGTCCTTCATAATAAAAACAATATCATTTAATGTTCCAAGTATACTTCTGTTATTAGTTGTTGTGTATATAGCTTCGTGACATCCGTTTAGATATTCATTAATTTTTGAATCATCAATGTTTTCAAAAAGTAAATAGCTCTTTAAATGTTCCTTGAAAATATTCTCCAGGTTTTTATACTGGGTACTTCTAATTCCTGGTATAGTCAAACTTAATCTCGTAAGATCATTTACGAAAACTACATGCTTTCGTCTGTTCACTAAAACGAGATTAGCATGCCAACTAAAGAACGGATCAGAAATAGCAATCGGAGTTATGATTTTATCAATTTTCATGTCTTTTAGTAGTTTCTTAGTTGAACGGATAACAAGCAAAAATATCGCCTCTTCTTCAGTTTAATTTACTTATAATTTTGATAATGCAACCTTCTAATTATATCATATTATTTTTCTGAAATTAATTTTAGCCCTATGTATTTCTTACAATGAAATGAGTTATAGGCTTTTAAGGATTATAGCCCGCCAAACGTGTTCTTAATCGAATTCAGTTTTTTTTCTAAAGAAATTACATTCGTTGTAAATAGAATATAGGTTTGAGAATTAGTCTTTATAATAATTCTATCGGTGGTACCGTATGGAGTACCAATTCTAATCGCATCCTTTTGTTCCCCTCCATAAGTATCATCATGCGATATGTTTACAATTTCAGATATGGGGATTTCTATTTTAGATAACTGCCATATAATAACTAGATTATCATTGATTTTCTCTGCTTTTATTCCAAGCATAGCTTTCACTCCAGACTCTTTTATAATATCTCATTCCCTAAATTCCTTTTTTAATGTTCAAATTTTAATTCCATAATTATAAATTTGTACGTATTACCTCTTAAGTAGAACGACTGTAAGGTTCATATCTCCCTCCATGATTCAAGCTAATTCCTAGGAAAGACTTGATCTGATTTTCAATATATCTAGCAAATCCTTGTAATTTCAATGTATAGATATTGTCCAAATAAGTCAAAACCAAGTTCCCAGCTGCTTCTATGAGCTACATAACTCCAAACCATTCCAATTCGTTTTATTTCGTTGTCTGTTTCTATTGTCATATTCGCTGTTACAATATGAAATAATTAGTCTTCACCCTTTCATCTTTCTCTGTTTAAAATAATAATCTTTTTATTAAATTCCACTATACTTATTAGCCGTTATTGGGTAATGATAAATTTCAATATCACTATCAATAAATCCTCTTCTCTGAGCTGCTATCAAGGTTTCATACATATTCTTCCTACCAACTGGGTTATCTGTATGATGATAGATCTTGCTTGCTCTCAACCCATGCTCACAGAAATACTTTACAAAATCATAACCGTTCTTTAACTCGTTCCCTTCAGCGTCTACTCCTAAGTCGTGATCAAGTGTTAGAACATTTATTGGGTTAGTTTTAAATAATTCGACTGCCTCATCAAAAGTTCTTGCCACAATAAATCCCTCTGGACAATCTCTTAAATCATCAAGATATACATTTATCATCTAAGCACTCTCTTTCTTGGTCAAATATTCATTTTATTGACTTGCTCTATGTGCAAAATTTACAGACATCTTTATATGCGTGAACTTTTCATTTCCTTCGCTTTGTTCAACACTGAATCCAATTACCTCATAACGCGAACCAACGGCAAAGCCTGCTTCGTACATATGTTGTTACAGGATATCTCACCATCCTTAAGAACCTACTAATCATACTTATTACTTTGAAAACACTGCACAGGACCGTCCCAACTTCCATTTAAATACTCTTCTTTATACGACGCATTTGTATATTCATTTATTACTTTATTACTTTATTCCAGAATTGATTAGCTGGATGGTTTCTCTGTGTTTGTCTGATCTCACAAGCGGCCGGAAACTTATCAAATATATCAAATGCTGCCTGCTTTCCTACACCCTCCCCTCTGTATTTCCGTAAAACAAAAAAATCACTCATCACATTAGTTTCTTGAACATCACTTAGCTTAACAAACTCCCTCGGTACTCCAAGCATAATAAGAGCAAAACCAGCTAATTCTTCATCTTTATATATAAAAAATGCACGTCTGTATTCGTGTCACTGCCTGTAAGTCCGGTCGAAGACTTAGTCGCGCAAGGTTTATTGTCCGTACAAATCACAACCTCAGAACCTACAGGGTAGTCTAGTCGATTCGCTTTTTTCAAAAACCCTCGGCCACACCAGGTAACATAGCGACCCGGCGGAGGTATGATGTTTATATGCTGTTCCTTGCCCTCTTCCAATTCGGTAACATAGTTCTTGCCTTGTACAACATCCATGTTTTTAACAATGATTCGTTATCCTTATGTGTTGCTATTTGATTTCGGTAATAAAAATCTTCCAATGAAACGTTCACCTTTCCGATGGGTACTACTAACTCTTTACAGACCCATTCATCAAAATGGACTTTCCCTTGAATTGATGTAGAAAATTTATCTTTTGGAAGAATGTATATCATTCCATTGGTCCAAGGTTTATTTTTCATTGTTGATTCATTTATTGAATAAAAGTGATATTTCTTTCTTCGACCAAGAATACACCCATTCCTAAAGCTTCCTACTAATTTATTTCTATTAAATACTGCAAAAAACATAGACCAAACTGGGTCTGATGATGCAAAAATTGCTTTCGTCATTTCACCGTTATATAATGTTTGCTCTCGTGGTTCAAAGCATTCAATACTATGGTTATTTGAACCATGAAAAACGTAATTCCCTTTCATAGACAAATACGATAAGAAGCGAAACTTTTGATATGGTAATTGGTAGTTAATCAAACGTCCATCATTAATTGATAGTGCTAATTTTTCAAATTGAGCAATCTCTTCCTCGGAAAACTCAATTCTCGGAGAGGGATATAGTAATATCGATATCAGAAAAGAAATCATTTACTTGAACTCCCCCTCCCAAAAGCCGATAAAAATCAAGATGCGAGAATATTATGTTACACGAAGTTAAAACTTTCTTTTATCACTATCAAATTAATTGGTCTTTCCATAGTCTTGTTACTTTTTCTAATGTCAGGTCTTTAAATTGTAATTTATAAATGTCTGGTTTCTTTACTTGATTCATGAAATCAAATCCGTAATTAGAATTAAAATAATTCATCATTAATGTCATTACATTCCCGTGTGTTCCCATAGCAACTTTCTTTCCCTTATGTACCTCTAAGATATTCTTTAAAACTGCAACTGATCGATTCTGACAGACCTTGTTTGATTCTCCTCCTGGTAATGCATAGTCAGAGTCATCAAACATCTTCTTCATAGCGGGCATAAATTCTTCGTGAGAAATCAAGCAGTCTGAAAAATGTCTTTCTCTAAGATCCTCAAATATCTGAATATCTAACTCTAACTCTTTAGCCAACCCCTCCAGTGTTAGAATTGCTCGAACATAAGGACTTGAAATAATAACGTTTATTCCTTCGTCCTTTAATATTTCCGTTATTTTCTTCGCATTCATCTTTCCATCTAAGGTAAGCCCTCTAGTTCTTTCATTTCCTTCTGTATATGGTGACTCGGCGTGTCTAACCATATAAATAATGGTCTTCATATAACCCTCCCTGTTTGAAATACCCTCAAATTTCTTTATAAATCTCTTCATCGATTTTCCTAGCGATCTCTCCTGTATCTACATTTGTATTACCGAGAATATGGGCATGCAGCCCGTTAGTATAAACAGAAGATTGCATGGATACACCAGGATCGCTTCCCATAACGAAATACTTACATATTTCATTATTAATCTTCAAAATCCATACACCATAACCATAATGAATGAATTCATTTTCTTGAGCATGAGGAGTTAGTAAAAGTTTAGTATAATGCGTATTTAGTAAATCACTTTCCAGTAATGCATTCCAGAAGATTTTCAAATCTTTAACAGTTGTATAGGCTCCTCCATCAGGTCCACCATTAATCGGAAGGGAATAGATATTCGTTCTCCAACATTGATCCTCATCAATATACCCTAGCGCTGTACCTGCAGGCAGCTGATCCATTCGATAATACCCTGATTCATGCATCCCGCATCTACGAAAAATGTTGTTCTCTATATAGGTTGTGAATTCCATTCCCGAGATTTTTTCTACGATTAGACCTAGCAAAATGTAGCCAGCATTGTTATATGCAAATTGCTCTCCTGGTTTAAACTTCATATGATTGTATTGAAATAGTGGCAGGAAATCCTTTGGAGCACGGACGTGATACATTGGTTTTTCTCTCCATAGACCCTCAAAATCATTCATGACTTCTTCATCAAAATAATCTGGAACGCCCGAACTATGCGTTAGCAAGTGGTGGATTGTGATGTTTGGATCAAAATTAGGAAATTCAAAATCCACACACTCTTTAAGTAATGAATCGAGTGATATTTTACCTTCTTGGACAAGCTGACATATTGCTACGGCAGTGAAAATTTTACATCCAGATGCTATACCGAACTTCGTATCTACCGTATTCTTAATTCCTTCACTACGATTAGCAAAGCCATATACTTTCGTATATTCTTGTTCTTGATTCCCAAATAAAATGGATCCTGAAAAATGCGACGTCTTACCCTTTTCTTCAATAATCTTCTCAATAATAGAGAGATTCATATAGATCTTCCCCTCTTTTCTTCTAGTAGTTTCATGATCTTGTATGTATCAACACTCACTGCCTTACAACAGTTGGATTTATGTGAGCCTCATATGATAATTTTCATATAAAAATTTCCAAATCATCTCTGATTTTCTTTGTATGAAGATCTTACATTTTCTATCTGTCCTTGATGATGTTTATCATGATGTACAAATATCTTTGCATACGAATCGACTGTATATTTCCTCTTTCCCTTCCCAATCGTAAACGTTATATCCGAACCGATGCTGTTAAGCAAAGATACTAGTCTTTTTCTTGTTTCGCGAAAATCGTTCTTCAGTGTCTCACGATCCTTATAACTCTTAGCTAGCTCAATAGCCACTACATTATGTGTATCATGGTTAATAAATTCCGGTAAAATAGCATTGTCTTTCATGTAAGGAACCATCTTTTCAATACTATATGCATCCCAATTCGTCAAATGAGTTATAACTTCCTTTACAGTCCATTTCCCTTCGGCAATAGGTATTGATAATAGCTCATCGTCAATTGAGTCTACATAAAATACAAACTCTTCAAATTCTTTCATTGTTTTTGACACCTTATATCTCCTCCAATATGGAATTTTATGAATTTCGAACAGCGTTTTCTGACATTCTCTTTGCAAAAATCACTGAAAATGAATTAAATACAATATGTAATATGAGCGCAAACAATATCGATTGTGTCATCACAGTGATGGCACCTAACAAAATCCCACCCAAGAAAGCATTAATTATAAATCTGATACTTTGCGCTGATAATTTATAATACTGTAAGTGACAGATCGCGAAGAGAATCGCAGAAACAATAACTGGAGTTGTTACAGGCATATAAAGAATTTGTATATTTTCGGATGAGACAAAGACCTGCTCTAAATTTGGCAATATTAATCCTCTAAAAATAATTTCCTCTACTATTGGATAAGTAATGATAAAATTTACTATATTATACTTTCCAATCGGATTATATCCTGAGAAGCGAGATGATACGATATATACCAAGATAAGAAATCCGAATATGGGTAGTGCCTGCTCATATTGAATAGGCATCTTAAAAATATAATTATCATTAAAAAATGGGACATCGATCAATATAAACAAAGCCCAAACGAATACAGTATATTTTCCTATTTTGCTTATAGGGGTTATTCTTAGACACATCTCCACTAGCTTATATGAAAATGTCAACAACAAGGAAATGCCTAACATTAGGTACATATTTGCCCCCTAGAGAATTTAGCTTTCCTTAGAATGTATTATTCCTGTTTATTTTGGTGAATTTTCCCCTACTATTTTCGTAATCGCTACGTGGCTTCCCCATTAGATATCTTTGAGATACTGAGAATATCTTAGGAGATGTATGTATGTGTATGTGTCTGCCTATATGTACTTCCTCGAAAATACACCTGGCAGATTTAGGAGGCAAACACACTGGGTCCGGTTGAGCCGGCCTCGAAGGGTTGTAAGCTGAATCAACTTCTCTGCTTCCTCTTCTTGCGAACCAAAGATGTAGCCCTAGCGTAGATATGTTGTTATCCGATGTAACCGATATCTTGAAATACTCTCTTGTCAACTTCTTACCAAAAAATAGTGTAGCTTTATGTTCTTTATTTACGTATCCCCTGCTTTATCAATTTTCTCTTTGCATGATACTCTGTTATACGATGTTGAGAGCACCTTTGGATACGTTTTCATATCTGCTTTCAATTTCTTACCCTATATCAAAATGTCTTCTTATAAATTGAAGTTGTTTTATATGATGATCCTAAACATATTTTGGATATATAAAGAATTTGACCAAGGTGTTCTGAATAATGAGATGCACACTGTTGTAAAACCTCATATATTGTTCTTGGTTTTCCTCGCACTTCTATTTCTCTTAATAGATCCTCATATTGCAATTTTTCTGTGCTTTCAATTAAAAACGCAAATGAATGGTCAATTCTATTTAATAATTCGTCCTTTGTAACATACAATTCTCTGCTAAATTCATTTTCTCTAGATCTCTCATCCTGATATCCATGGATACCTGTTCCAATTCTTTGAAGAATATTCCCTTCTATATGAACAACCAAATTTGCTATTGTATTACTCTCATAATTAGGACGATAATTTACTTCATCATCATCTAATTGATCTAACCCCTTTTTCAGAGTATCTTTAATTTCTTCAAATTTACCTACTAATTGAGCAAATATTAATGTACTAATATCCATGGATTCGCTCCTGACTTTGTCAAATTTAATAGAAATGTAGTATAAAGTTCTTGAAGCCCAGCGAATGCTGCATGTGTCCGACTGTATCCGTTTCCAGATATCCATCTGCAGATCAATATAATTATTTAAAATTATTTATTATCAGCTTTTATTTACATTAATTCTGCGATCTTAACAACTCTCTTTTCTTCTGCATTTTCTTCAAAATCAATATTATAAAATTTCCTGCTGTTAGGAAAAATGCAAATAGAGAAAGAGTTAATAATCCACTTATATATGGATGTGTCTTATCCGTTTCCAATAAGTAAATTGTTAAACTACTTGTAATTAGAAAGGTAATCCCGAAAAAAATCCCCAGTAATTTTCTAGTATCTTTACGACTGAACATGTAACTCATTATCCTTTCAGACACAATATTAGCGAAAAGCCTATCTTTTATCATAGCTGTATTTTTTTAATGTTTTTATAGCCTTACGCCGATTACATATAACGATCAGATATATACCTACCCTCACCGACTTAAAGAAGTCTGGAGGCTAAGATAGCTCTTTATCCTCCCAGAACTTACGGCCGCGATTCGGTGGTGGTGAGCGTTATCCGTCTGATCTCTAATTCTCTATGTCAGTGATGAATTAAGGAACCCGGTAGATGCTCACAGCACGAATGCCATGTTATTCGATGGTACTACCTTCCACGTATTTGCTTATGAAGTCTTCTTTCAGGATTGAGTACAACTTTTGATCCATAAACTTCCCTTTTATTTTTAGCTGCTTTCTTAGCACCCCTTCAAATACGAATCCTAGCTTTTCCATTACCCTATATGAACCAACATTGTTGGTACGACATCTGGCTTCAATCCTATTAAAGCCGGCCTCATTAAATGCATATTCAAGGATTGGATATGCAGCTTCTGTTGCAATTCCCTGATTCCAATATTGATTCGAAATAACATATCCTAATTCAGCCTTTTCATGCTCTGAATCAATCATTATTAGCCCAGTTCGTCCGATCAATTTATCTGTATCTTTGTGTATAATCCCCCAATGAATCTCTTCTTTTCTCTCAATTCGGTCCGAAACCCTTCGAAGGTAGCCAATGGTGTATTCTAATGTTTGATGTCTATTCCAGATTGTTTCAGCAGAAACGATCGGGCTCGAGGCAATCTCGAAGTACTCCAAAGCATCTTCTGGTGTTAATCTCCTGATTATCAAGCGATCTGTTTCAAACGTATGTGAAGATTCAAATAACTTTCCTACATCCATGAACATCTTCCTCCCATATGTGCAGATCTTTCACTTAACTTTCCCGTGTGTTTGTCTAATCCACATCATTGATAATCCGCGGACAGATCGAGAGGTGCATGCCTCTAAACGTGAATATAATGTTTTGTGAGGTTCAGATCATATTTGAATCTTCTTACAAAACTATTTACTATTCATCTTATAGTTGGCTTAGGAAGTCTCTGTCTTAACCATCTGATTTGTCCCCGATGATTTATTTCATCCTCAAATACATGAAACCAAATGAAATAATTATTTGAAGCTAATCCAGACCATTTCCGGTCTTCATATAGTCAATTATCATCTTTTTGTCTAAATTCTTTTAGAGTTCTAAGGCGTACTTGTTCAAGCTTGTTTAAATAGTAATCAAGAGACTTACCTCTAATTTCATTCCGTCCCTTTTCGCCTAGTTCATAAGCTGCAAGCCATTCTATTAATTCTTCCTCATTTGGTGTTCTATTATCAAAAATCTCAATTTGAAAACCAATCTCAACCGCAGCTATATGAAGCAGTGAAGCACCAATCGTATTACTGTTTGGATCTTCTAAATAATCAAGTTGTAAATCTTGCATTGTTCATCATTGATACGAGTTGCTAATTTGATGATTCATTCCTGTAATATCTATAATCTTAAATTGATGTTTCCATCCATGAAAATTCTCCTTAGATATATGTTTTATCCCCGAATTGCACATAACGTTCTTATATTCACGAAACGACCCAGCTTTAGATAGCTCTTGTATTAGGCTAGGTCGTTTGTTGACTGAGTATTCTTCCATTATTATACATATAAAAATCAAAGGATGATAGCCACGCAGCGTTAATACATTGTTATACGCCGTTTCTATTATCGAGGGATCACCTATAAACTTTGAGCAAGATTACAACTCTATCTTTCACTTCGGTATACAAACTCAACTTCACCATCTAGCAAATATCGATATTCAAATAATTGCATTGTTCTTTCCCTAATTCTCTCCCGTATAACCGTGCCTAGGCTTACCGATCCTTTGGATCCAAGGTAACCATTCGTAATAAATGTCTTCTCTACAAATTTTGATTCCTTTAAGTGATACTGTAACCAATCTTTCTGCGATTCAATTAGTGATTCTCTTGGTTCTCTATCCAACTTAGAGAGAAGCTTTTTATATATTTGATTCAACTCTTTATCCCAAATCTCTGTATATTTGCTTTCCAACGCCCCCCTTCCCAAAGTTGTGATAATCTCTTTGGAATTTTGAAATTCATTAAATTCCACTTCATAATCATGATCTATAGGATTTCGGAGCATTTCATCATAAAATTCTCCTTTCAAATCATAGTTCCCAATGCTCATGGATAACACTTCATTGTCAGAAGGTTCTGATTGACCTTCAGTTATTTCTAGTTCAGAATTCATTAATGAATTAGTTTCGCTGTTCAACGTAGTCGATTGACTATTATTTTGACAAGATGAAAACATTATCGTAACAAAAAATAATAAGAGTATTTTACCTTTCATAAATTATCTCCTTAAATATTATCTAAAAAATTACCAGTAATCTCTTATATCGTTTGTGTGTTTCTGAACCCACCCGAGAGGCTTAAAGGAGCAGAGCGACTGAATTTATTGAAGTCATTGAGCAACCCTTACTTAAAATTTATATCTTATTTCCGCTATTTTCTCCCATCTTTCTCCGCAAACTTATTATCATTTGACTCAATAACCAAATCAAAAGTGAAAGACTTAAAAACAAAAAATATGTATTTATATTAAAATATTGATTGTTGATGTGAATAGATAGGCCTGATGTAATCGAATTAATGTAATCCCAATCAATTGTTCCAAACTGCCTTTCATATACTTCTGCCAAAAGGATACGGTAACTTTGAAAACTCATTATTTGATAATATAATCCGATCGCATGATGACAGATAATTAGCAGTGATAAGATAATGACTGTTTTATTGCTCATCATCTTATCTTTAAAAAATTTGAACCATTGAAAGGTCAAGACTATGAAAAATATGGACAAAGGAAGTAATAACAATATTGCAGGATTTCCGTTACCAGAACTTTGACCTGGGATTGTGGTCATTGAATTTCCAAACATAAAGAGTAGAAAAACAATGATTAGAGTAGCAAATAAAGCTTTATTTTTCATAGATTCTCCCTGATAACCTGAGTAACATTATTTGCAGTTGTTTCATATAACGTTCTTGTATTCACGAACTAACGTAGGAGTTGTCGCAGCATCTGCTTCTTCGAATTCACGTCTGGGCCGAGGGGGTCGGCCAGATGCGTGAATGAATTTTTATATGACATTCCACCTAACTTCCTCAAACAACACACAAATTCATTCCTTGATCGCATCTACGATCAGGGTACAAACCCGAGAGCTTTAATGGTCTATAAAAGATCTATAAATACACCTTCTTGTTTCCCATGCTTGAAAATGAACATCCTGCCTCGTCACAAACCTGCTCAGATTTCACTTAGGATAATATCCTTTAGTTCAATCAGTGTCTTAATTCGGTAACTGGCCTGCGAGAAGTCATGTGTTTTTGTAAAGTCGTTATGGACAATAGCACAGTCGATACCAGCCGCTACGGCTGAGTTCAACCCTCTGTTTGAATCCTCTACGATCAGAGTCTCTTCTTTAGTAGCTCCGAAACGCTTTAGGCCAGTCAAGTATGGTTCCGGGTGTGGCTTAGTGTGCTCGTAATCTTCGCGAACAAGGACGAAATCCATGAATTGTCTAATCTTGCGCTTTTCATGTATAAGTTGAAAATCAGCATTTTTTGCAGTAGTAACAATGGCCATGCGAACGTACTTTGAAAGTTCAGCTAGAGTTTCAACTACACCCTCAATCTCTATAGCTTTTGTTCTAAGATATTCCTGATAATAGACGTTACGGACATCACGCAACTTGCTGATGGTCTGTTCATCAATACCTGCCACCCTTGCCTGGGACCACGTGCCCAATGACTGGGTCATGTCGCGGAGGTATTGATCTTTGTCCAAAGTAAATCCAATGTCGGCCAGAGCGCGTTCTCCCGCTTTGTAATACCAGAATTCAGTATCAACCAAAACACCATCATGATCGAAGAGTATATACTTTTTCATTGTTTCGTCTCCTTTATCAGTTGCGGCAACCATTCGGCCATAACGTTTCATAAAACATTCTATTGTTCAAGGCGCTCTACCGACTTATAGACTGAAGAGTCTGCTATCCGCGGAATGTGATAAACAGCGTTGAATTAAAAATAAATATCATAGATCAGATGGATAACACGGTGTTATAAAATATCGGCACTCACTTGAATTACATTGCAAGCTTTTAGAAATGGAATGAGTCCTTAATAATTCCTGCGACTTCATCTGCACTTAAATTAGTATTATCAATTCTCAAATAGTTTTCTCTTGTAATTTCTCCTTTATGAGAATTGAGTCTATGTTTTTCCATCGTGCTGATCAAGTCCATTTCAGATTGTTCAACATTTCTTTTTGTTGGTTTTTGATCGAGTCTAAAATCCGTTGCATTTCTTGTTATTCTTTCTTCTATATTTGCTTCTAATTCAACGAAATAGATTTCGGCACCTTTCGATTCAAAAATATCACACGTTTGTTTAACAAATTCCCAATCTGCTTGAAGATCAAACCCCCATACGTAAGTAAAAATAAGCCCATATTGGTTGCTATTCGAGAACGATTCAAAGAACTCTCTTCTTACAATTTCAGATAGTCTCCATGTTTCGCTGCCGAAACCAAAGAAAGGATGGAACAATTCAATCGACATGTGATTGTGAAATAACTTTAATTCGGTTATTTTTGTTAATTCATGACCAACAGTCATCTTCCCAACGGCTTGGGGTCCAAATAGCAATACGAACTTAATAATAATCACTCCCGTTCTTAGGATCTCGCGCATTTTCTTCTAACGTTTTTGTATTCATGTACTCTCACATAATGGCTTGCATGAATTATAACTTTTTACCTAAATTTAAAAATATTTCTCAATACTGTTTAAATCAAAAATTATTCTCACTATCCTCATCCTCGCTCTGATCGTTCATAAAAGAACCCCACACATATTAGCACGAAATCAATTCCATAAAATTTGATACCAGGCTCTCCTTGGATATATATACTTACTACAATTAGTGTCTCAGAACTTAAACTCACAGGATTGATTCCCTGAATTGGCTTTTCCTTGCCTCCTGCCTTTGTCAATCCAGAAACCACACTCTCGAAGCGTGAATATATTGTTATATTGTTATATGATGTTATTTCTTCTTCAAATTAACCTTCAAGCCATTCAAGTTCTGTCATCAAAGGTTTTAAATCTTCTCCTTCAATTACAATCACTGTCATTCCTTGTTCCGATCCCGATTCATGTATTTCTTCTGGCTCCCAAAAGGCTACTCTACCGGATTGAATATAATATTTAATCCCCTCTTTACCGACTACCCAACCTTGACCATTTAACACTAAAATAATTGATGTACCGTTGCGGATGTGATCTTACGATTCCTTTAAACCCTATATGAAAACATCCTATATGTTCCGGTTTATTATGTTGAATGACTCTTGAGAAAGTGGATTGTACACTATTAAACTTAGTTATTTCTGTTCCGCTATCCATATCAAAATTAAAATTTCTCATCAAATCACTCCTTAATGAACTTAAAGTTTATATCCCTTAAACTAAAATCGTTATTTGAAGCACTTCAAGCAATGTCGTATAACGATTCAGTATTCACATTGCTTGGCGACACTTCAATTAAGTTCAAACGAATATTCCTACGTAGCATCCACCAAGAAATCTAACCTTCTTGTATTGTTCACTGTTCTATAAATCGGCTTTTAAAATTATTCTATTTCCCCTATCTCTTCATCAAGTTTTTTTAATCGTTTTTCAGTCTTTATTATTAGGAGTGTTATAGGAACCAATATCATCCCAAATATAACAATCGAAATATATTTTCCATTAAATAGCAGACTTAATATTGAGCCGATTAGAGCATACAACATGCCATATCTCATCATTAATTCTGCACTGTATTTATTGGCTTCATCCCATAATAATTGATTTTTCATCGATCTCTTGGTTCGGTATCCATATAGTGAATTTATCATTTCGGGGGGATTTTTCCTTACAATGAGTCCAGCCATATAAATGATTAATCCTATGAGTAGGCTGATAATTAAACTTCTTATTTGACTATCTTCCATTAGTTATTTCCTCCTGCCCCCTTGTTTGAATAGGTTCTAGTGAATTTCGGCTGACTTTTTGTATTGATGACGTTTTGTCCCTATGAGTCGGTACTTAAAGCTTAGGCTAACCGAACACCTAATACATCAGTGATGTCCCGACGGGCTTAGGGGGCTGAATGTAGTCACTTGTTTCTCAGAGTAACTTTGAGCGTAAATCTGTTGTTACTCGAAGCGTTTTCTAGAAGTAGCCATTGTATTTAAGGCGTTTTCAAAATAACTATATACTTCATCTGCAATTCCCAGAAACTCTTCAACAAGCACATTACTATCCAAGTAACAAGCATACAGATACTCAACTAAAGCGGAGTCAATCTCGCAATAGTTTAGTATGGCATTCTTCATCTTAATAATGTCATCTTGCCATTCACCTGTATCTTCTAAAACCAAAGAGTATAATGCACGAATTAATCTCTTAGAGTAACCTTTGATATATCTAGTTTTCAACATATTATCACTAGCATTAGAAAGTGCACTATGTATACGATTCACTTCCTCCTTGGTCTCTCTATTTAAGTCTAAAATGAACTCTGGAGAAATAACGATTGGCGGTACTTTCTCACCAATGTCATGACCATACATGCAAACACAAATGATCTTAACCCAAAAACCCCAATCATTTGGTTTATTTAATACATCGTCAATTGAGCAAATTATCGTATCAATCTTAGTTAATACTGGATATTCTTCCAAAAGCCTGTCTTTAATTTTTGATAATCTATCGTAATCAATATCTTTGGGATTTTCACATACAATAGTAAAGTCTGCATCTGACTTAAAAGGTACAGCAATTCCTTTTGGAATCGAGCCACACATATAAACGCTGTGAATCTTACCTTTAAATTCGGTAAGTATATTATCTATATACTTATCAACAAAATCCTTATATTCACTTTGTATTACAATTCTATCTATAACTTTTTCTAATATCATACAGACTCCTCCTAATACTAAGAACTTATTTGGCTAACGTTTAATAGTTTAAAATGTTCTACAACAATTATTGTTTCATTAGTTAAACTTAGGCCTTCATTTTTCAAAGGCTCTTCCCAGCAAAAATTATGATCATCATAAAACTCTTCTACAGATAAACAATTTTCGCCCTGAGCAATTCTATCATCAACTGAACCATAAGGAATTTCATAGTTTTCTGTAATCTCTATAGTACATCTTTGATTTCCTCGTCTATCAAATACAGCTACTAAATCACCAATAACAGTCGGCTCCTCTATGGGATCATTATAGTACCAGACCTTTGGTGTGCAGGTAACGGTTTTCACTCCTAAAATTACTTCATTTATAAGTCTATCGTCATTCGCGTCCTTACCCCAAAATATTATCTTTTTCATCTTTTCACCTCATTATTTTTATTCGTGACTCTTATATTTTGCAATTTCCTCTATTCTTTTTCTCGTTTCTATCTCCTCAAGTCTTAACTTATTTAATTCAAATTTAGATGCATTTATTACAAATAAAAGCCCTAAGCCTATTACCATTATGATTATCCCTTCTACCGAAAAGGATAAAGAATTCAATAAATGATACAAGAACAATAGACTTCCCAATACTATAAATAAAAAGGATATAGCATAGGCTTTCTTAAACGAATCGAACATTAAATCCCTCCTGTCTTGAACTTGATTAGCTATTGCCTCAATTGCACATAACGTTTTTGTATTCACGTACCCTCACTGGCTTAAGACGCGCCAGGTCCGAGATCGACGGACTTAACCAATACAGGATTATCCGGCTACTTCCTTTTCCCCGGAAACCCCCTGCAGGACCAAGGGGCGTCTGACCGAAGCTTGAATACTTTGTTATAGGATGTTGGCGTCTTCTTCGAGCAATCCAATCCCTATTTTATCTTTTGCTGCCTCTAGAAAGTAATCCGTTTTCATGTATAGAGGATGTACAGGATAACTCACATCCTTAAGTGCACCTCTGTAATTCAATTTATTTACGACTATTGCTTTTGGGTATTTTGTGAGCAGGTCCTTTTGACGTTCTACCGCTATATCCAATTTGCCCCAAGCGAAAAATACAAAATCATAGTTCTTAAATAATTCTCTAGATTTAAACATTAGATGGTCTATTCCGCTAATACTTCTTGCATATCTTTTTGCCTTATCACTGTCTTTCTCACGAATATTAAATATATTCTCAATATGGATTGAATATTGATGTGGAAGTATGATTCCACTATCATCATAAGCTTCTTGGATCATCCGCATAACCTTTTTCATTGTATTATCAGGCACTGTAAGAACTGGTTCTTTTGTTTCATATTCAGAATTTTCGAGTCTATTAAAAATGCTATCATCAATAGGTCTCGCGTTTCCTGGGTTCATCATTACAACTAAGCCTATTGCTTTTCCAGGGCCATTTTTAGAATGAAACTCTGTATGGTGTCGAAATACCTTTATCCCTTGATTCGTTTTCTTTGAAACAAAATGAGCATAAGTTTCCATCGTTTTCTCCCCTTTGCGCCAATATCTTCTAACGTTCCGTGTTCATGACGTCCACCACCTTAAGGTGGTGCAGGTATATGTCTGCAATCGCTTCCACGCCGTAACTCCCGGGGCCGAGGTAGCTTGTCCCGCCAATGCGTTAACACACTGATAGCTGGTGTTAACGACTTCCACGAATCACAATTATTATTCTTGTAATCTCTCCTTTAAGAAAGAAACCATTACCAATTTTTCATCTTCCTTATAGTTATTGCATTTACTAAGTTCAAAAGTATAGTGATTTTCCGATTCTCTAATGTCTATTCCTTTACAAATGTATTCCTGCTTACCCGTATTAGAGCTCATTCCATCCCTTGTATTATCCACCGTCCAGTATATTTCTCTTCCGTTTGACATCACGTCATGTATCCAATATCCTCCATCAATTACGGGAGGAATTAAAATCAAATTATCTCCCTTTCTCTCTTTGAATCTATTAGCCAGAACTTCTAATCGTTTAAAATCTTTTCTATCAAAGTTGACCAAGAAAAATTCATTCCTTGATTCTTCTGTACTACTTTTATCTTTATTTGTAATTATTAATGCAATTATCAGAACAAGAATTATGGTAAGTAATATATAATTTTGTAGTCTATGACTCATAATTATTTTTACCTCTCCGTTAATTTTGTCTAACGTTCTGTATTCACGACGTCCGACGCAGTCGAGTTTGTCCGGTCTGCTTCAACTTTCACATTCACTTATTTTTCATCTCGTATTTTCTGATTTATTTCATCCAAAGATCTTTGAATCGATTCCATTCTTCTTAATGCTGAATTTTGATTTCCAATAATACCAGCAAATCCTATTACTACAACGACAATCAGAATTACCATATTAGTCCTCCTGGTTTGATTAATTTCACTCTCTTAGTAATTTCACCTAACGTTATTGCATTCACGAACCTCCGCAGGCGATTATCCGCTGAACACGTTTCCACGATACGTCTCAGCGGACCAAGGGTCTTATGACCCGATGCGTGAATGATTTGTTAACAGATGTCATCACCTTCATAAGCTACATTCACTAGCTATCACTTATCAACCAAGTCTTTGCTTCCTCCGGGCGACTTTATCATTTAGGTCACTCCTTTAGTTAGTTTTGAATGTTAGCTGGATGATTTCAGATATCGTTCCTGTCTTCAAGACCCAGTGCATCCTGGGTGTCTGGCAAATGCCGATCCAAGGGCGCATGCCCGCAGCGTAAATATTTTGTTAGATGATGTCATATACCTATTTAATCTTATTCCATTCACTTCTTTTTAATCCGTAGATTATTCGGTTTAGATTCCTACCTTGAATCCATTCGTAATCTCTCAATTCACCTTCTTGTTTAAATCCTAATTTTTCAGGAATTGCACGACTCTTTCTGTTTTCTGTTGCTACTCCTATTTCAATTTTATTTAATTTATACTTGTCGAAAGCATGATTGATAAGTTCTATAACTGACTTCGTAATGAGTCCTTTTCCCTCGTATTCTTTACCTAACCAATATCCAATTTCCGTTTTCTTATTCTCTTTATCTACGTATAGGTACCCGATAGAACCAACTAAATGATCTTCATTCCATACACCTAACCAGTACCCTTCCTCTTTGGCGTAACTGATCCGTGTTCTTTCAATAAAAGCTTGAGAATCTTCTAATTTTAAAGTCATACTCGGAAATTTCAACCATTTCCCAATATGCTCCCTATTTCTATTAATCAAATCATATAACTTGTCTACATCTTCAATCTCTAAAAGTGATAAATAAGAAAGATCATAAATTTTGTATGTAAACATTATTATTTTCCTCGTTTTCTTCTTTGATTGATTTTGTCATATGACTTCATCTAACGTTCAAGTATTCACGACACGAGCCGGCCTTAGATAACTCTTATCTTAGGCCGGCTCGTGTGTCGTCTGAGTTATCTCCATGATTATACATCGGACGATCAAGGGGCGTAAGCCCCTCAGCGTGAATATATTGTTATGCGATTCAGTTGCCATCATTGAAATTACTCACAAATTAGTCTTGTATGTAATTCTTCTTATAAAGGGCTTTAACGACTTCCATCTGGTAATTGTGTGACATTCCACTACCATTACTAACTCTGTACCATAGTTTTTTAGTATCTTCTAATAGTTCAGGTTGTTCCTTTATTATTTCAGTCGCCTTTATCGCATAATTCTTATTTTTTGAATTTCTTCTTGTATTATATATTCCTTTTGGAATTCCTTGAATATATCCCTCTTCACATAATCCTAAAAAGGCATTCTTTGGACAGCCCTTTTTATGTCCCCATGATCCCTCACCGAACAGTTCTGAAGTAGCAATGTCCCATGCCTTAACTGGTGAATCAGTAACACCTTGATAAACTAACTCGACCGCTTTTATAGCTGCCAGATCATACTTACTCATTTATATGCCTCCTTGAGTTGGTTTCAAAAAAAATCGCAACTGTTTCGTATAACGTTCTTGTATCTACGAACCCGAGAAGTTTAAGGCGCATCGCGCCGGGTCCGACGGACTGAGCCCTCGCAGGGTTGTGAGCTGATTCAACTTCTCTGGCTATCTCTTCTTGCAAACCAAGGGCCGAACGGATCGCAGCTTGCATACTATGTTATAGGATGTCAGTGCCTACTTTGAAATACTTACATTAATATTTTATCGTATAATTAGCAACCTTCCCACTCAGTCAAGAATATCCATACTCTTTGCGACTTTTAATAAAACCTTCTCATTGTTTTGAAAAAAATCATCTGAAACATTGACATAGAAGTGATACTCAACATCTGATTGAGAAATATAAATCATCTCATATAATACTTTGTCGTTTTGTTTACCGACCATTAATGTTGCTTCTTTACCATTATCGAGTTTAATTATTTGCATTTGAAGATCCTTATCCTCATGATGATAAGGATTAGATATACCTTCCAAATAATTTGAAGCATACACTCGAATATCTACATCAGGATTTCCTACATAAAGGATCTTCCCATCACCACTATCTGACTCCTCACCAGCAGTCCATTCAGCAGGATACTTTATTGAAAACCCATATCTTGCGTTTATATATTCATTAAATTGTATACCTAGACTATCAATACCAGAAGTATCCGGTGATGTTAATTTTATTGGTGAGTCATCAGAACTTTCATGAGTTGAGCCTCCAGTCTGAGAGGGTGTTTGCTTAGAAATCGAAGAAATATTATTACATTCAATGCATCCAGTGAAAATAAAAGTCATCAGTAACATATACAATACAACCAGTTTTTTTTGCACTTATGTCCCTCCTTATTTGCTAGAACTTCCCATCTTCATTCTACAACTTGTAAATAATCAAACTGTCCCTATGTTAAATTTTGTATTTAATGCATTACGCTGATTTTCTATAACGTTCCTTTATCTACGAGCCCGAGAGGCTTAAGGAAGCGCTAGCGACCGGGTCCGACGGACTGAGCCTCGCAGGGTTGTCTGCCTGGTTACACTTCTTCAAATTATCTTCAGCAGACCAAGGTCCGAATGGCCCGCAGCGTAGATATAATGTTATAAGATGTCGGCGCTTCTTCGAATCACTTACCAATCCCCTTTACTAGGTTTCCATCCGATCTTTTGACTCCATGTATTAGCCTTCTTTATAATCTCCCATACGATTTCACTCTTGTCTTCTACATATTGTTCTCTTTGATCTCTATACCGGTTTGCTAATTCATATTTCGTCCTTGCATATTGATCCCTATCATCTTCATGAGTTCTTAAGTAATCTCGAAATAATAAATTGAGTTGTTCAGACCAGCTACCTGCTTGCCTTACATGAATATGGGTTCTTCACGTCCCAAGTGCTTCTCTGAAGTACCTCTTAGTCAAATCATCATTATCCGAAAGATATAGATATCCTAAAGATGCAAGTCCGGATATAATTGTCTCTATATTTCCTAAATCACTTACTGATATCTGAATATCAATAATGGGCTTCGCTGCTAAACCAACTACTGCCGTCGACCCAATATGATCAATTCTATGTATATCAGAACCAATTTCCACTACGATCTGGGCTCTCAATTCATTAAAGAGACTTGGCCAATTATCTCTGTACGGTTCAATAATCACTGGATCCTTCATCGAGATCACCAACTCTAATTATTTTTTACGCTCTTAGCCGATTTCTCATAACGTTTCTGTATCTACGAACCCGAGAGGCTTAAAGGAGCGCTAGCGACTGGGTCCAGCGGACTTAGCCTCGCAGGGTTGTGAGCTGATTCTACTTCTCTGGTTCCTCATCTTGCGAACCAAGGGTGCAGACCACAGCGTAGATATGGTGTTATTGGATGTCAGTGCCTTATTTGCATTTTTTTCACTCCCTTATTCTCGGTCACCAAACTTATCTTTTGCATTTTCAGCTAACTTCTCTAACTTATAAAAATCTTCATCTGTTAATAAGCTTTCCTTTTCCTCTCTTCGTTCTTTTAAAATGTAGTTTCTCCCAAATCTCAGCGAACATCGATAATTCATCCAGTTATAAACAAGGCCCCTCAAATGTTCTACAACTTCATTAATTGTAGGCAGTTTATCAGGAGCAGGTGTATTGCCTGTGCCATGTCTAGAAAGCAATCCTGATGCAGTTTTTGAATTAATGAACTGAGCAAGTTTATATATCTGAGTAATAGAATCAATCAGTTCCTGAGGATACTTAATTTCTCCCCTAATTATTACTTTCCCATTGTTAGTTTGAACCTGAAGATCAGCCTTTACATTCTCATATATCTTATAGGTATTAACCAGTAAATTTAAATTATTCTCGTAGGCTAAGGTGAACAATAGTATATTTTCTCTTGCAAGTGGTTCATCTATCAGAATTTGAATGAAGTCTAAATCTGCATTTGGTTCCATTTTAGCGTCTCTTGGGATGAAGCCATCAATACTGTTCGTATCAAATGGATTTGATAGTTCATCCAAAAGCATCTCCAAACCTATCTCTGGGGAGGATTCAACTTGAATTATTCTGTCTCTTGTAACGTAATACAATTGAGAATCGGGATGTATGTACTCTAAATTTTTCATTAATCGTAAACCACTAATATATCTCAACAAAGTTTTAAGTCTTATAGCAGCTCTATCTTTTTCTGCAAGGTCCAAACAAGCGACATGTTTAGATGAAAACCGAACATTGAAATCAGCCTTTTCTACATCACCGTGATAAAAAATAAAGTGCGGATACAAATCAACATATGAGAGCCCTGCATTCCCATATACATATAGTTCCCAATGATTTTCGTTCGTGTTCATAAAAACCATCCTTAATTGAATCAATTTCATAATGCATTGACTTATAAAATTGCAGACTACTCCAATGCAATCGTAGTACATTTTAAATTTCATGAGGCTTTCGCTCTTTGTTGTTTGTTCACACGATCCACGACTAGCTTCATGCT
>NZ_WTWX01000088.1 GCF_009870785.1 Paenibacillus sp. An7 | reverse complement strand
ATTTTTTCAATACTGACAACTGCCCTAATAGGCGGCAAGGACTCTAGTTGGTTAAAGTCGGCAGTAATTCTGACTCGTTGTCCTACATCTATTGATTCATAATCCTTTTTGTCAACAAAATAATACGAAGCTTCCTGGTCTTGTGCTAGTTCGATAAAATCATCAAGATCACCATTCTCCAAATCTTCCTTGCTTATATTTTGAAGAACAAGAAATTTGTACTTGTCGTTTTCAACTATTTTAAATACTACAGTACCCTCGTAAATTGGATAATTCTCTTTCTCGTCCTGGTTAGAACAGCCAGGAAGTATAATCATACTAATTAAGATGAAAAGTATTATTTTTTTCATAATGAACCTCCTAATGAAAATGAAATTGTTCCCTGTTTTCTAAGTATAACCTAGATGCTT
>NZ_WTWX01000063.1 GCF_009870785.1 Paenibacillus sp. An7 | reverse complement strand
ACCGGTCTGATTTATTCATGAAAAGAAGTAGAAATGACAAAAGGCATTCAGAATGTATACATTCCGAATGCCTTTTGTCTACAATCTGAAGGGTGTTCTCCAGGAGAACACCCTTTTTCGGCTAATCTTTCATACGAGAAGTAAACGCTTGTCCTCCAATACCTGGAGGGAGTTTTCGACGTTTTTCTGTTGCTGGTGTTGCAGTTTTAGGTTCTGTAACAGGCTGCTAAGTGCTTTGTTTAGGTGCTGGAGCAGCAGTAGCACCTTCGTTTTTTGTGGCATTTAAGAAGTAAACAGCAGCAAATTTGAGGAAACCAGCTTGGCTCCCATATTGCTTCATGGCTTCTAGGATATCTGCATGTTTTTTTTCATTAAAAGTGACTTCGACCCGTACTCTATCACTCAATGTTTATCACTCCGATCTTAAGCCGTTACCATCGATTTTGCGTATTTGTAAAATCCTAGGGCATTGGCAATTTCCGCATCTTAACAAACTGTGCGTATGGGTATTGGCTTTTTCGTCTTTTGGGTAATTTTATTAACCCAGGATCTATTCAAGCTTTCTGTTTGAAATCATTAACTAGATTTACGTCGATGTATGATTGTCATCATAGGTTACCGTAAAGGTGCCGTAGGATGGCTTCTTGTACCGTCAGGGATCGTTCATTCCCTTACATCAGGGGGACTGCTCTTCCTGGACCCACTACTATCAAATAAAAGGTATTACTCCTTTTCCCTTTTTCGCCCTGCAGCTCTTTCTGTATCACGGCGTTTAACCGCACATACAATCTGCTCCGAGTGGTTAATAAAGGAGCCGATTGCAACCTTGGAAATTCAAGTCCGGACAAGATGAAGGTGCAAAAAATTATCGTTATTGGACACGAAAGGCTTGGATTATTGAAAACATTTTACGCGATAGAGCTGGTTACTATCCGATAAAAATTACGGATAACATGTTAAATAGCATCATTGAGCAGATGGAGAAAACAATCATTTTCTCCAAAATAACTGTTTCAAAGCAGCAAGATTCGACCGGTTCTAGCATTTAAGTTACCTAAAAGGGTGTTCTCAGCAAGATTGAGAACCCCCTTTTAGGACTAATCTTTCATACGAGAGATAATTTCTATGCTACCTAGAAATATCCTTTTATTCAATCCGGATAGCTTACAATCACTTCGACGCAACCCTCTACCATAAAAAACTAATAAAGTTTCAGAGGGGGAATTCCTCTAAATTCGTATTAAGAGTTAATTATTCATCATGTAAAAAATTTAACTATAATGCCTTTTAATGAACTTGAAAATATTTTCAAATTCATTTAGAGGAATATGAGTGATTCTAATTTTCTTACTTCTCAAAAATCCACTTTTTTTAAATTCAATTAAAGATGCCGTCATACCTAATGCTTTAAGAATATCATGATCGATTTCTGAGTAATCTGAATACTTTATCTCATGAGGTCTTATTTTTCCAAAAGGCCTTATTTCAGCTAATATTGACTTTGTGTCCGTAACAAACAAATAGCCCATTGTGGTACCACTAAAAGCAGCTGATGAAAGAAAATAAATCTTCTCATTATTGAGATTCTTCTTAACTATCTTTAAAGCCTTAATCCATTGCAGACGTATTGTTTTAGGTAGTTTTTCAGCCTCAGCATAAAGCTGTTCATATGTTGAATATTCACCGACTACTGTAATTTCCACGTTAATGTTATTCATGATGATAGTTCCTCTCGGTTAATAAATCAAAATTTTTATATTGGATAATTCTAAAATTTACATCAATTCAAAGAAAAAACAGGGAAAAAGACCCGTATAATGCTCATGAATCTTCGGTCAGAGTTGCTATGATGACCCATGTTTCAGCCCTTAATCGCTCTATTAGAAAATTCAAAAGATAAACCAAACGCTTTCTGTATTAAATTAGTCTGATGAAAGCCGGTCTTTGAAGTGGCTTATAAATCTTTAATTGAATCAATTTCATAATTCTAACCCCTTGCTGTAACAAGGTTTTTTAGGCATAGAAAAAGGAGTACCTCCCCAAATCTCGAATAGGTTAG
>NZ_WTWX01000087.1 GCF_009870785.1 Paenibacillus sp. An7 | reverse complement strand
ATTGATCTAATTCTGTTCATCTTCAACTACACGTACGTATACGTGTACGTACGTGCAATTTATTTCAAGGATATCAGTAGAATACTCGTCGTTGGTTCTGCTCTCATCAATATTGCTTAGAGCAGCTATCACTCTCTGATCTACCTAGAGAACAGTTAGCTAATGGATAGTTTCTATAGCCTCTATAGCGTCCTAAGCCTAGTATTTGATTCAGGCGTTCATTGTTGTATCGTCTATGACAACAAACTCAGCTCATGAGTTTATTCCACATGATAATGATCTAATTTAGTTCATCTTCTACAACACGTACGTATACGTGTACGTACGTGTAAATTATTTTAAGGACATCAGTTAAATTCTCTTCGTTCAGTTCTCATCAATATTGCTTAGAGCAGGTATCACTTCTATTGACTACCTAG
>NZ_WTWX01000002.1:85483-497835 GCF_009870785.1 Paenibacillus sp. An7 | reverse complement strand
CTACTTTCTACAAGAAGAGGATATTTTCATTTACACAAAATTCTTGACGCTACCTACAAAGATCGATAATTATAATACAGAAAAAGAAAACTATGCTTTTATAAGTAATATTTCAATGGAGTTTGTTCAAGCTCACACAACAGGAGATATGGACAGGCTGCGCCAATTGTTATCAGACGACATCGTGCTTGAAGAAAAAGATAACAAGTTATACGCCAAAGATGCTAACGGTGATGAATGGCTCTTATTTAATTATGAAAAAAAGATTCATCTCGATGATTGGGTAATCCAAGGGTATGAATATGATCCTAAATCAAATACATTTCAGATCTTTATTAGGGAATTCTACACCGACTTAAAGGGTGAACCTGAAATCCCTCCAACATTCCTACATTTAAGTTTTATAAAGTTTAACGAAGAGTGGAAAATTGCTAGTATAGAATTTGACGTATAGAAACTTATAGGTGCTTATTTAGCTGCAAACGTGCAAAAGAGACCTTGTTGAGAGACTGTTAAGAGACTTGTTAAGAGACCTTATTAAGGTCTTTTTTATTATGGTTTTAGTCAGTTGAGTTTGTAAAACGCGTAAAACAATAAACACACGCTATGAACTAAATCCTGAATGTTAGACATCAACTTATATTGGAGGTTCCATTTAATGGGCGGGTAGCCCTGATTTTTATTAATTCTATCAATTCTCTATTATTAATTTAATTCTATCAAATCTTTATGTGGAATAATCTATTATCTATCTTTTGGTGAAAAGTGAATGAAAATGATATATTTTAAAATTTTTATGTTATTTTAATGTTTTGTTTTATAAAACCTTTATATTTAATAGAGTGAGAAGGAAATCGCGAAGGGAGATTTTAAAAATTGGATAATAAACCATTACAAAATGATAACGAAGAAGAAAAGAAAGATTCTTTAACTGAAGAGCAGGAAACAGTACAGCAAGAAACATCTCCAGAGACAGTAATGCAAGAGAAGAATGTGGAGACGTTAGCAGATCATAATTCCGAGGTTACTACAAAAGGAAAGAGCAGCTTAGTATGGATGATTGTATCAGGAGTTCTTGCTGTAATTCTTGTTATCGTACTGATCAAACCTCCATTTGGGGGAGACAATGAAGCTGTGGCTTCAGTCAACGGTACCAAGATTACAAAGGACGACTTATATAGTGAATTGGTGACACTTGGTGGAACGTCTACACTTGATAATTTGATTACTATGGAACTTATTGACCAGGCGGCAGCGAAGGCCAACGTCTCTATTACAGAAGAAGATGTGAACGCTGAGATTGAAGCGCTCAAGACGCAATTTGGCGGTGAAGAAGCCCTAAATTCAGCTCTTGCCCAATCAGGCATGACACTTGATGACCTCAAGGAAAACACGGAAATTCAAGTGAAAATCCGCAAAATTTTAGAGCCGCAAACGAAGGTGACAGACGAAGATATTAGCACCTATTACGAAGAGAATAAAGATTCATTTGCTACGCCAGAGCAAGTAAGAGCTTCACATATCCTTGTAGCAACGAAGGAAGAAGCTGAAGCGATTAAGAAAGAGCTGGATGGAGGAGCAGACTTTGCAACCTTGGCATCTGAGAAATCTACAGACACAGCTTCAGCAACAAATGGCGGAGATCTTGGATTCTTCGGTGAAGGTCAAATGGTAGAAGAGTTCGAGAAAGCAGCTTTCTCCTTGGAAATCAATGAGATCAGTGAACCAGTCAAGTCCGATCATGGTTACCATATTATTAAGAAAACAGATTATAAAGAAGCTGCAAATCCAACACTTGAAGATAAAAAAGAAGATATTCGCAAATTGCTAGTAGATCAACAAGTTAGCGAACTGTCTTCCACATGGTTGTCTGATCTGCGTTCCAATGCAAAGATAACCAATAAACTTGAAGAAACAAAGACTACTGAATCTACTGATCCTACAGAAACGACAACAACCGAAACGACAACAACTGAATAAGCGACAGAAATTCGATGAAATAAGAAGAGAAGGCACCAATAAAATGGGTTGCCTTCTTTTTTTGCTTATAACAGGATCGTTGTATACTTATCTTGTTATATTTTAAATGTGATAAAAAGTTCGGTACGATTTCTCTCGGTGTTAATGGATAAGAAATTATAACAATACCCAAAAGATTAGTGGTCAATCCGTTTTATTGGTTAATGCATTGGTTAATGCAAGCTATTAGGCTTGCTTATTTTTATGAACTTTATAACGAATCGACTTTTACTTTTTGAGAACCTTGAATTTTAAATTCAGAGGTTCTTTTTTTTGCAGCTGACCAGGAAATTTTGAGTTTAATTAATTTTTCCCTTGTCTGATTGTTGCTAATTATGACATGATATACCAAAAGATTAAGGTTCTCAAATTTGTATAAAGCTGAACTAACGGCAGGGCTGGCTTGATCAATTCGGGATAGCTGATAACTTATGGGGGGATAGATTATGATTGAATTTCGGGAGATCGATAGAAATAACTTCTTTGATGTGATTAAGCTGGGTGTAGCAGATAGACAGAAAGAGTTTGTAGCGAACAATCTATTTTCTCTGGCACAGGCTAAGGCATTTCCGGAGTGTATCTGTTTGTCGATCTACCACGATGACATTTTAGTAGGGTTTACGATGTACTGTATAGATAATGAGGATCGGGAATACTGGATCTACCGTGTAATGATTGATGAAAAGTATCAGTCAAAAGGCTATGGTAAGGCTGCAATGGAGCAGTTAATCGACAGGATTAAAGAGGATAAAAAGCATGAGGTAATCTACATAAGTTTTGAACCAGAGAATACTTGGGCAAAGCATTTATATGAGAAGTTAGGATTTGCAGCAGATGGTCGTGTAATTGAGGGAGAAGTAGTTTACAAGCTGGAGTATTAATACGAGATGGAGATGCGAGCCTTGATAGATTATCAGGGTCTTTTTTGTTGTGATGAATCGTAATTAAAGTCCCTTATCTTTAGTGGCATAGCAACGTATTAGGAGGCATTTTAGAAGTAATGTACTTAAAGAGAATTTATATATTTAGTTCACTGTGTCCGTTTTCTAAGTTCACAACTGTTATATAGATAAACAAGCAGAAAGGGGGAGAGGGCACTGGAACGAATGGAACAATACATAGCTGACGTGAAGGCTGGAGACATCGAGAAATTCAGTTATATTGTACATCAATATGAAAGGCAGATATTCATCTATTGCAGCCGGATTTTGAACAGCGAACAAGATGCAGAGGATGCGATCCAAGAGATTTTCTTTAAGGCGTACAAATCGATTGATTCCTACAAGCCGAAGTATAATTTTAATTCCTGGCTGTACAAGATTGCTTATAACCACTGTATTAATGTCTTGAGAAAAAGAAAAGTTTATGAAAAGGCTAAGTCTTTGCTTTTTATGGAGGAGAGAAGTAAAACAAATACAGATGTTCATGAGCGAAGTATTTTTAGTCCTGCATTTGAAAAAGTATTTCTCAGTCTCAGTCATGCGGAGCGGAGTCTACTTATTCTTCATGTATTTCACGAAAAAACCTATCAAGAAATATCGGAGATCACAGGAACCAGCTCAGAAGCTGTCCGAAAAAGAATCAGCAGAACAAAGATGAAAGTGAAAAAAACATGGATGGAGCGGGAGGATGGGGAGGAATGGACATTTTCACTAATGAAAACCAAAGCATAAGGCGGCATAGTGTAACGGACGAAGAACTTAAGCAGATTTCGGTTGCCCCTCGTGTTATAGATCAGATCACGAACTCAACAATGAAGAAAAAAAGTAACCATAGATGGAAAACAGTATCTTTGTTCCTTCTCTTCTGTGTGTGTATTGCTTCGGTAACAACCTATGCTGCCGAGGAATTTGCGAAAATCTATAATAAGAAGGGGAAAGTCATCGTAGACACGATTCCTTGGAAAGAGCGTAAGTATTATTCAAAAGAATCTAAACGGATAGAGCAATTGAAACCAGAAGCCAAACCCGGTGAACTCATAGCGTATTTTCCCATAGAGGCTGACTTGCAAGCCTATCTTGGTCCAAATAAAATTCTTTATGAGTATAAACCCATCCAATATTACGATATTAACGAGTATTATAAGAAAGCAAAAAGTACAAGTGCACCTAGTGTGATTCTGTCCTCTTATTTACCAAAAGGATATTCATTTTATTATGCAGAAATCTGGCCGAAATATCCTTTAGCTGGAGATGGAGAGGGATCCGAATATGATAAGCTGCTTCAAAGGCTGAGTTTAAAGGCAAAGGGAAGCAAAGAGAAAATATCTGCAGAGACTTTGCATTGGAGTAAGTCCAGTGGCGTCCATCTCTATTTTTCTACAAAAGAGGAACCGTACAGCCTTACAGTCCTTGCCTCGTATGCTATCGGAATAAACGTATCTCAACCAGCTGGCGCGATAAGCAGGAAAATAAAGATAGGGTCACAGGAAGCCGTAATTGTACAGGATCCAAGTAATACTTACTTTAATACTAAAATCGCTTGGTATGATGAATCAACTTCCACAGCATACTTTATGGAAGATAGCGCAAGTGAAGCTTTAAGTGAAGAAGAGATGGTGAAGATGGCGGATCGTCTAATTCATGCAATATCAAAAAAAGAATAGATAAATAACTATAGCACTTTTATAGAATAGGTAACTAACCATAGGGTTAGGATACTTGATTCTTAGAGGGTGCTTTTTTTGTGAGCAAATGGAAGCGGTTAGAGAGCCTCAGAAAAAAATCAGGACCAAATATAAGAAATATATTGAATTAATGGAAATGGTAGATTACAATAAACCCAACTAACATACTAGTATGACTAGTATTCAAAAGTAGCTGAAGTCAGTTTTGAGGCATTTCCGTAGTTGCTTGTAATTCAAGGGGCGTTTTGTAAAGAGTCTATTGAAAAAGCGGTGTTGTTTTAAAAGTTGTATTGTAAGCGCTTTTTTAAATGGATGGGTCTAAGGATACGTTATGTAATATGGAATGTGTCTATTGTTGAGACCTATTGATCTAATAGAAAAGGGGGATTGAATCGCAGAATTAATAGAAGGGGTTACTCATCGGGTGATGCGAATATTCATTCGTGAGCTCATTCGTGAGTTGAAACTTAGATTCCAAGAACCGTAATGACATCGATCAGGGCCGAGCTTAAATGGATTGGAGTGAATGATGAACATGGATACGAAAACCGTAAGCAGTACACAGCCCCAAATAAAAATGGCACCAAAAAACAAACTGCAAATGATAGGATCTCTTCTTCGTAAAGACTGGCAGCTATACTCTTTGCTTGTATTGCCTATTATCTACTTACTTATATTCAAATACGGACCGATGATTGGAAATGTGATTGCGTTTCGCCGTTTTGTACCTGGAGGAAGTATCTTTGGAGAAAAATGGGTAGGACTGCATTATTTCCAGATGTTCATCCATGATCCTACATTCTGGCGAGTATTCACAAACACGATTATTCTAGGCGGACTTACGATGCTTCTTACTTTTCCGATGCCAATTATTTTTGCCCTTCTGCTTAATGAAGTGAGGAGTAAAAAGTTTAAGAAATTTGTGCAGACAGCATCTTACCTGCCACACTTTCTATCCATTGTTATCGTCGCAGGGATGATTCTGCAGTTGACTGCCACGAATGGTTCCATCAATGCACTGGTGCAATTCTTCACAGGTGAGCCGATTAACTTTATGCAGCGTGCAGAGTGGTTTCGTACCATCTATATTACTTCTGAAATCTGGCAAGGCATGGGATGGGGGGCCATACTCTATCTCGCAGCACTCACTACAATTGATGATTCCCTGTATGAAGCCGCAAGGATTGACGGGGCAAATCGTTGGAAACAGACGTTGCATGTAACGATTCCAGGCATTTTACCAACGATCGTAACGCTGCTCATTCTAAATATGGGAAGTTTCCTTGCGGTAGGATTTGAGAAAATTCTCTTACTTTACAACCCACTTATCTACGAAACTTCCGATGTGATATCCACTTATCTCTATCGTGTCGGAATTGGGTCTAGCAACTTCAGCTATGCAACAGCGATTGGTCTGTTTGAGTCCATTATTGGGTTAATCCTTGTTTTCTCGGTTAATGCCATCTCACGCAGACTGACAGAACGAAGCTTATGGTAAGGGGGAGTGAGATATGAAGGAATCCATGTCCTATAAAATTTTTAAAACTTGTAATGCGGTCTTCTTACTATGTATTGTCTTTATCACTTTGTATCCCTTTCTCAATGTAGTTGCACAGTCGTTCAGCAGTGAAGCCTATATTAATTCGGGAAAGGTGAATCTCATTCCGAGGGGATTTAATATTGATACTTACAAGACCGTCGTAAAAGACAATATGTTCTGGACTAATTACAAAAACACAGTTGTTTATACCCTAGTAGGAACAGCGATCTCCATGTTTTTGTCTACCATTTTTGCTTATGCATTATCTAAAAAAAGACTTATGGGACGCAAGTTTCTAACGATGTTTGCCGTCTTCACTATGTTTTTTAATGGCGGACTGATTCCCAACTACGTACTGATTAACAGCCTTGGATTCAGTAATTCCATGTGGGCCCTTGTTATTCCGGGGGCAATCAGCATATATAACATGCTCATTATGAAATCTTTCTTTGAGAACATGCCGGAAGAATTAGAAGAAGCCGCAGCTATTGATGGACTAAGTACGTACGGGATTTTATTTCGTATCATTCTGCCACTTAGTAAAGCGGTTATGGCGACGATGGTTCTATTCTATGCCGTTGGGCACTGGAACTCCTGGTTTCCAGCCTTTCTATACCTTGATCAAAAAGAAAAGTTCCCAGTTACGATTTACCTTCGGAATATGATTGCTGCTGCTACGGGAGGAACTTCGGCAGGAGCTACATCTGCTGATAATTTGACTCAAATTTCTGCTAACATCAAATCAGTCACCATGGTTTTAACGATTTTACCTATTTTAACGATTTATCCTTTTGTCCAAAAGTATTTTGTATCCGGTATCATGCTTGGATCGGTCAAAGGTTAACACCTAAGACATGAAAAGATCGTCCATTATCGTCCACTATTGAGTAATTCATTTAATTAAAGGGGGCAACAAAATGAAGAAACCTTCTCTTCACATGATGGGAAAAACAGCACTTGCAGCTATACTCAGTCTATCACTAGCGGCATGCAGCAATGGTATGGGCGGAAAAGAAGCAGAGATCCAAAATAAAGGAGCAATGGAATCCTACGCCGTAGGAGAAACCTTTAAAGCAACGGAACCTTTTAATCTATCGATTATGTATAGTGATCAGCCGCTTTATCCTTACAAAAAAGATTGGTTGTTATTTAAGAAAATCACAGAGATGACCGGTGTTACGCTGGATCCTGTTATTGTACCGATGAGTGATTATCCTCAAAAACGATCTTTGCTCATTAGTTCGGGTGATGCACCGCTCGTTATCCCTAAAACGTATCCAGGTGAAGAATCCGCCTTTGTGTCCTCTAGTGCAATCCTGCCTGTCAGTGACTACATTGACTTGATGCCAAATTTCAAGGATAAAGTAGAGAAGTGGGGCCTTGATACTGAGCTAGAAGGTCTTCGCCAAGAAGACGGAAAATACTATGTTCTTCCGGGACTACACGAAGAAATTTGGCCAGATTATACGCTGATCATACGTACAGATATTTTGGAAAAACATAATCTTGCCATACCGAAGACGTGGGATGAACTGAAGACGGTCATGCAGGAGCTTAAAAAAGAGTACCCGGACTCTATCCCTTTCTCGGATCGTTTTAAATTCCTAAGCACACTGAATGTTGCTTCAACTGGATTTGGAACGAAAGGCGGATGGGGATTTGGAAGCGGCCTGACTTACAAGCCAGAACAAGATGAGTTTGTATATACTGCGGCTACACAGGAGTATAAGGATATGCTGACTTATTTCCACGAGCTCGTAGCAGAAGGATTGCTGGATAAAGAAAGTTTTACTCAAGACGATGATCAGGCTATTCAAAAATTTATAAACGGGAAATCGTTTATTATTAATGGAAATTCTCAAACCGTTGTTCTGCACCGTAATGATATGAATAAGACACTTGGTGAAGGTAAGTTCTCAGTTGCCAAAATCACGGTGCCTGGCGGACCTGCAGGTCAGCTCATGTCTGGAGGAAGACTTGAGAACGGTGTCATGATCTCAGCAAAAGCAAAACAAAGTGAAAATTTCGAAGCAATTCTCCAGTTTATCGATTGGCTGTATTACAGCGATGAAGGTCAAGAGTTTGCGAAATGGGGAGTCGAAGGAGAGACATATACGAAAGAAAATGGGGTGCGTAAACTCGCTGATGATATTAACTTCAATGGACTGAATCCAAAAGGTACAAAAGATTTACGTATCGATTACGGTTTCTCTGGTGGAGTATTCGCCTATGGCGGGACGACAGATTTGCTGCACTCTATGTTTAGTGAAGAAGAACTGAAGTTCCAAAATGACATGAAAGAAGTCAAAGAGGTCCTTCCAGCAGAACCTCCAATCCCGTATTCTATAGAAGAACGTGAGAGAGTTACACTCCTCAGTACACCGCTTAAAGATTATACAGATCAAAATACACTCAAATTTATTCTGGGTGACCGAGATTTGTCCGAGTTTGATGCGTTTGTAAAAGAACTGGAGAGCCAAGGACTGACGCAGTATCTGGAACTTGCAAACAAAACATATAAAGAGTACAAAGAAGGAAAATAAGCTTTCCGTTATCAGAATTAAGTCACAGAAAGTAAGGTGATCATTTGTCATTGACCGTTCAAGACGTGATTAATGTGCTTCCTCTTTCATCTGGGCCTGAAGGTTCTACGGTGGATGGGCTTATCACGGGGAATTTGAACCAAAAGGTTCAGGGAGTGGCTGTTACCTTTGTTGCTTCCCATGAGACGATTGAGAAAGCGGCACAGCTTGGAGCAAATCTTTTCATCACCCATGAAGGTGTGTTTTATGAACATCATGGGAGCAGAGCAGAAAAGGAACTAACGAATCCTGTCATTTCAAGAAAAAAGGAACAGATCAAATCACACCAAATGATCTTATACCGATATCATGATGGTCCGCATCAAGCGGTTCCCGATATCATCACGCATGGACTTCTACAAGCGTTAGAGTGGGATACGTATCAATATAGCCATCTGAAGTATGCTTGTCTGGTTACCCTTCCCGAGCCGCTCAGCGTACAGCAGATCGTTCAACATCTGAAAGATAGACTCGTTCTTCCTTATGTTCGTTTTGCTGGAGACAGTGAACAAAAGTGTAGTGAAATTGCTCTTACTGCCGGTTATCGGGGCGGAAGTAATATCGCGCTTCCTTTATTCACGGAACAAAGAATCGATCTACTAATAGCTGGAGAAGGACCTGAGTGGGAAACACCCGAATATGTACAGGATGCGGTGAGTCAAGGAAGCCCGCAGGCACAAATCCTGATTGGTCATGCAGCTAGTGAAGAGCCGGGAATGAAGGCGGTTGCTCAGCAGATTCGAGATCATTTTCCGGATCTTCCGGTTTATTTTATACCCGCATCCCCAGTCATTAAGGTACTGTGACATAGTAGCTAACTAGAGATAGATACAAGTATTGGAGAAGAAAGAGGGAACCATATGTCTACAGAACAGAAGCTCAAAGGGTCTACTCGGGCTTACTCTTATCATTATTTGAAAGATAAAATCATGCACTTGGAACTGGAACCGGGAAAGAAAATTTCCGAGAAAGAGATATCAGAGGAACTGAATGTAAGCCGAACTCCGGTACGCGAGGCTTTTATGAAACTGGCAGAAGAAGAGCTGCTAGATATTGTGCCGCAAAGTGGAAGCTCGGTATCCCTGATTAATCTTGCGCATGTGGAAGAAGGGAGGTTCATAAGAGAGAAAATTGAGAGAGAGATTGTAGCTCTTGCATGTGAATCTTTTGATGAAGAATACAGGTTTCGGATGGAAACCAATATTGCCTTGCAGGACGTCTGCGCAGGCAGAAATAATGTCTACAAACTGTATGAGCTGGATGAAGAGTTCCATCAAATTTTGTTTGAGGGTACAGGAAAAGCACGAACATGGAAAATGCTGCAGCAGCTCAACATTCATTTCAATCGGCTGCGTATGCTCAGATTATCCAAAGATTTGAACTGGGGCAATATTATTTCTCAGCACAAGGAAATCTATCAGCTGATTGTAGACAAAGAGACATCACAAGCTGTTCAAATCATGGAGGATCATTTGCGTCTCGCTGTAGTGGAACAAGATTTCTTGTTAGAGAAATATCCGCATTATTTTGTCTAATTGAATCGATTTCATAATCCATTCATTGGCTTTTAAAAAAACTTCTAGAAATAGAGAGGATGAGTGACCTCATGACTGAGCTACAACAGCTTCCTTATTCTTCGGCCGACAAAGGTTGGTTACGATATGAGAAAAGACAGGATTTACCTTGTTTATCTACGATTGTAAGACATAGCTCCGCATCAGGAGAAGCAGTGGAGTCTGCCATACGGGAACTCCGTTACGCTATTCTCCAGATGACTGGAAATGAACCTGAACTAATAGCGACAGCGAATTTATCTGAGGCTGCTGCTCGAGGTCCGTATATTCAGCTTGCTATGGTTACTGCAGAAGATTTGCCTGAAGCGTTACAGACAAAGGAACTTTCTCAGCATCTGGGAGAGGAAGGGTTTGCCCTGAGGTCACTGCCGCAAGAAGAAGGGGAAGCCGTATATATTATAGGAAAAACAGAGAAGGGATTGCTGTATGGTACGTTCCATCTGCTGCGACTTCTGCAGTCAGAGGGACAGACACTTACTCAGCTGGATGTTATCGAAAATCCAAGAAACCCTCTTCGCATGATGAACCACTGGGATAACATGGACGGTTCGATTGAACGAGGATATGCAGGACGGTCTATTTTTTTCAAAGATAATCAGTTTGTGCAAAGCGATGAGCGTATTCGGGACTACGCAAGAATGATGGCTTCGATTGGGATCAATGGGATTTCTATTAATAATGTAAACGTCCATAAAGTAGAGACGAAGCTGATTACGTCAGAATTTTTACCGGATGTAGTGAAAGTAGCGGGGATCTTTAGAGCTTATGGGATCAAATTATTTCTAAGTGTCAATTATGCAAGCCCGATTCAGCTTGGAGGACTTGAGACAGCGGATCCTCTTGATGAAAGAGTCGGTGCCTGGTGGAAGACAAAAGCGGAGGAAATATATGATGCAATACCAGATTTCGGCGGGTTTGTAGTCAAAGCAGATTCGGAGCATAGACCTGGACCATTTACGTATGGAAGAACCCATGCAGATGGCTCGAATATGCTCGCTGAAGCACTGGAACCTTATGGCGGAATCGTGATTTGGCGCTGTTTTGTATATAACTGCCTGCAAGACTGGCGGGATCGAACAACAGACCGGGCAAGAGCAGCATACGATCATTTCAAACCGCTGGATGGACAGTTTAAAGACAATGTAATTTTGCAGATTAAAAATGGGCCGATGGATTTCCAAGTCCGTGAAGGGGTATCTCCGCTGCTTGGTGCTATGCCAAATACGAATCAAATACTGGAATTCCAGATCACTCAGGAATATACGGGACAGCAAAGGCATCTCTGTTATCTAATTCCGCAGTGGAAAGAGATACTTGATTTTGATACATACGCCAAAGGTGCCAAATCCGAGATTAAGAAAGTAGTGTCTGGCGAACTGTATCCGTATGCACACAGCGGGATTTCAGCTGTAATTAACGTCGGAGATGATGAGAACTGGACAGGACATACGTTAGCCCAAGCGAATTTGTATGGGTATGGACGACTGACTTGGAATCCAGATCTGTCAGAACAACAGATCACCTCGGAGTGGATCCATCAGACATTTGGAAATGACCACGATGTTGTAGAACAGGTAAGCTCTATGCTTGCTGCGTCTTGGGGAATCTATGAAAGTTATACTTCTCCGCTTGGAGTAGGCTGGATGGTCAATCCAGAGCATCATTATGGCCCTAACGTGGATGGATATGAATATTCGGTCTGGGGTACGTATCATTTTGCCGATTGCGATGGGATTGGGGTGAATCGTACGGTAAAAGACGGTACAGGGTACACAGGTCAATATTTCCCGGAAAATGCCGAACGATATGAATCGCTTGTGACCTGCCCGGATAAGCTGTTGCTCTTCTTCCATCATGTGCCTTATACGCACAAGCTGCATTCGGGAAGTACGGTAATTCAGCATATCTACGATACTCACTTTGCCGGAGTAGAAGGAGTAGAGAATCTTATTCAGCAGTGGAGCAGTCTGGAAGGGAAAATCGATGCAAAGCGTTATGCAGGTGTAATGGCACGACTTGAACATCAGCATAAGCATTCTAAAGAATGGCGAGATATTATTAATACGTATTTCTATCGTAAATCAGGGATTGCAGATGAACAGAACCGGACAATTTATTAGGGTTTGATTCTCCGGTATATAAACTAAAAAAGCTGCTGAGGAGCCGTTCCTCGGCAGTTTTTTGAGTGATCAGAAAATAATAAATAATAAATAATAAAGCATGAGTGCATTATTGCTATTTAGTTACTATTTAGGAGGAGTAAACTTTATCATTCATTCTTGCGATTCCCTGTGTGGATTTATTAATGAATTGGAGTGTATGGTGCTTGCATTCCGATGAAGGTAAGGCATTTATTGCTTCAATCGATTTAGCAAGTGATAACTTCTGGCGAAATAAAATAGAGTGTATTTCTTTTATGATCTTCACTTCATCCCTGGATACTCCCTCATTCCTTAACCCGATAATATTTACACCACATATATCTCCGCGCTCACCGTTAGCAAAAGAGTAAGGTACAATATCTTGGGAAACACCGCTCATCCCACCAATCATGGAAAGCTTACCGATTTTACAGAACTGAAGGATACAAACCTGACCGCCAATAAATACATAATCTTCAATCTCCACGTGACCCGCTAATTGAGCACTATTAGCTATGACGATGTGATTACCAAGTATTGCATCGTGCCCAATGTGAACGTAATTCATAAGGAGATTGCCATCTCCTACACGTGTTATCCCATCGCTCTTATGTGTTCCTTTACTAATTGTTACATACTCCCTTATGGTGTTGTTATCACCAATAATCAGGCGATCCCCACCGTTTTTACATGATTTATCTTGCGGGACTGCACCAATGATTGCACCTTGAAATATCTGATTATTCTTCCCTAACTGTGTGTGTGAACCAATATGAACATGACTCCCAACTTTGCATCCATCTCCGATTTTGACTCCTTCTTCTATAATGCTGAACGGGCCAATTGTAACATTCTCTCCGATTACCGCTGTTGGATGAATAATAGCTGTCACATGAATAGCAAGCGTTGAACTGAACATGTTTATCCCTCATATCTTAAGTGATTTATAAATCTATCATTTTGTGTCGAATTATGGTTGTTTCAGGAATCGTTAAGATGAAAGTTCTGTTTATTTCTTCTTATTTGGACAAGCGGAGTGCTGTTATTACCCCTGTTACCAGTGTAGCAAAGATATAAACTTACACATCTCTTCAGTAAGTTATTTTCCAGTAAATTTCCATATTTCCTATAATTCGAGTTTTTTTCTGCATCTCCTTCTTATCAATCTATTTGAACGATAAATTACGATGTTCGGTATTTTATAATAAGTAAATCCATTTCTTAACTCATTAAAGCAACTAAAGATATGTTGAAAATTGATTTAAGTGCTACAAAATAAATATAAGGTCCGTCTTATAGATAGCTGCAGCTGAAAGGAGACGAACAACACATGGAAGGACCGGAAATAGATTTTTTTCGCACCGTGTTTGAGGAGCATTATCCGATCGTGAGACGTAAACTCGTTGCACTGGTTCAGGATGAAGCCGCGGCGGAAGATCTTGCGCAAGAAGTATTCATTAGATTGTACCGTAATCCGCCTGACGATCCGGCCGCAATGGGTGCATGGTTACATCGTGTACTGACCCGCATCGGGTATGACTATATAAGTAAACAGATTAGAGAACGCAAATTAAAAGATAAGCAGGAGCAGCATTATGATATGGGGCAGCAGATAGCCTCGGGAGAAGAAGTGGTGCTAAGGCGCATGGATCAAGAAGAAGTTAGGGAGTGGATGGAAGAACTGCCTGAACGAGATCGTAAGGTACTGATGCTAAAATACTCCGGTTACAGCTATGCTGAAATTGCGGAGGAACTGAACGTAAGACCACCACTTGTCGGTTCCATGCTGAGCCGGGCAACGAATAAATTGAAACGGAAAGTACTAAGAAAATCGGTGACTTAGGATCTTCGCCTCACGAGAATATGGAATAATAAGGAGTTGAATGAGTCCATGACCTCTATAAAAGATAACAAGGAAAATGAACGGATAGATGAAGCATGGCAAAAGCTCACATCCAAGCTCCAGAAAGAGGAGATGAGCCCCAAGTGGACAGCTTGGGCATCGAGCCAGCTGGATATGAAGAAATCAGAAGAGATAGGAACAGATCAAGTTGCAACTAGTACCATCAAAGGAGAGATGAGAGAAATGAAGGTAAATGAAGAAGAACAAAATGTAGTGAATAAAAATCAACACAGTAAGCCAAAGAGGAAGAAATCAAGAAGACATCCTGCGAAAAAGTGGATTAGTATTGCCGCTGCTGCAGCGATTGCCGGCGTGATGGTAGCCACACCTATTGGAGATAAAGCACTTGCTGCGATCCTGAATCAATTCCGAATGGAGGAAGTTACTTCGGTAGATGAAGGGGAACTGATGAATTTTATCAGCACAATCTCTGAGGGTGAAGGAGTACATGAGTTTATAAGTAAGTACGGTACGTTTACGAACAAATCAGACGATGACTGGTCGCTAAGAAGTAAGACAGCAGAACAGATTGCTGAACAACTCGGTATCCAAGCTGTAACTGATGATTTGATTAATCCGAAACATGCTGGAATTATTGAAAGTTCACAGACGATAACAATGAAGCTGGATATACCTAAAGTGAATGCAACGATGAAACGACTGGGAGCAGATGATCTTATGCCAGAATCACTAGATGGTAAGCTTATTACATTCGAGATTCCTGCAACGCTATACCAAATTTATCAAACCGCTGACGAAGAAAAAACTGCATCTATATATCAACAGAAAATTCCTAGAGTTAGTATAGATTCTTCTGCGTCTATTGAGGACGCAGTAAAAGCAGTGCTGAACTTCCCGCTATTGCCAGATCGAATGAAATCAGCAATCCAAACGGAGCAGATACTTGGTGGCAAACTTCCATTGCCAATTATTACAGATGGTAAAGCTGAGAAAATAAATGTGGATGGCACTTTTGTCATTCTAGAAGATAATAGTTACAACTACTATGGAGAATCAGGAGAAATAAAAGAGACTACAAATTATGTGGCTACTTGGACTAAAGATGATGTACTGTATCGCTTGGAGGGATATACTCTGTTCGATACAAAAGAGAAATTGATCCAAGAAATCAAGGAGCTGATGAATCAGTGACAGCTGCGATTCATACGGAAGGATTAACGAAAGAGTTCGATAATGGTCGTGGATGCCGTAATGTATCGATCACCGTTCAGAAAGGGGAAGCCTTTGGCTTCCTCGGCCCGAATGGAGCAGGGAAGAGTACTTTTGTGAAAATGCTGGTCGGTCTGATCCATCCTACAGAGGGAACGGCAACCATCTTTGGACATCCAATTCATAGTCTGGAAGCGAAGATGCGAATTGGTTACTTGCCGGAGTTATTCAGGTATCAAGAATGGCTGACAGGAGAAGAGGTGATTAAACTTCATGCAAAACTATGCGGAGTGGATACAAGTACAGCCAAAGAGCGAATTCCAAAATTGCTTGATGAGGTAGGACTTGGGAGCCGGGGGAAGGGCAAGATCAAGAACTATTCTAAAGGGATGCAGCAGCGGCTCGGACTTGCGGCAGCACTTGTTAGTGATCCGGATATTATTTTTTTGGACGAGCCATCCTCAGCTCTCGATCCGGTTGGACGTAAAGAGGTTCGCTCGATTCTGATGAAATTAAAAGCAGAAGGTAAGACCATCTTCTTAAACTCCCACATGCTTGAAGATGTAGAAGCGGTATGTGACCAGATTGCACTTCTAAATAATGGGGAGATTTTGCGTACGGGCGATGTAGGGAATGTACTTCAGCAAAGAGTAACCTTTCGTTTTAAAGTAAGCGGCTATACACCACTTGTGAGAACGTGGATTCAGGAAGAAACGGGTTTTGAATTTGAAGTAGAAACGCTACATAAGCCGGACTTTTCTACTAATACGGCGCAGCAAGAGCTTGTTATTTCAGGACATGATACGGTCTGGCTCAAAGCTGAATTACAGAATGAAGAACAGGCGGGATGGATCAATTCATTACTCATTGAACAAGGGCTTACGCTTTATGAAGTTGGGAAAGAGAGCGGTAAATTGGAAGACTGGTTCTTAACGGCAGTGAAGGGGCTTAGTCATCGGGGGGAACAAGACGTATGATGCTCATTATGCAGATGACCTGGAAAGAGATGATTCGTAAGCGGGTTATGGTGCTCGCTATGATTCTTACGGTATTATTCCTCATTGCTTACTGGTTTATTGCGGATGCTGTCGCAGGAAGTGAGAGCTTTGGAGGATTTTCGGATGGCAATTCTATCATTACTACCTATACGATGGGAGTTCTCATGATGATGATCGGCTTCTTCTTTGCTGGTTTTGTCATTGCGCTGCTCTCCATCTTTAGCTCATTCTCTTCGATTGCTGGGGAAGCGGAGCAAGGAGTCATGCAGGCTCTGCTTACACGTCCTATATCAAGAACACAGTTTTATATAGGGCGGTGGCTCGGATTCGTCACGATGCTTTGCTGTTATACGCTCATTTTATATACAGCAATTATGGTCATTACGGATATCCATGCAGCAATCCCTAAAGCCTTTATGGTTCATGTTAAGGCACTGCTCTTGCTTGCTCTCATTATTGTTCTGCTCGTTTCACTTACGATGCTTGGATCTACTAAATTTTCATCGCTCGGAAACGGTGTGTTTATGACCATGTTATTTGGAGCGGGCTGGCTTGGTGGTATGCTGGAAAAGATTCAGAAGATCGGGATTTTTGAGGCTTTTGGTGCAGAGGAAATTGGTAATACGCTGTCTAACGTTTCGGGACTCATGTCCATCATTATGCCAGTGGATGCGTTGCAGCGAAAAATGATGCATGGACTCATCGGTCTTGATGAACTAGGCAGTGTCGTTAATGTAAGCCATATGATATCCGGATTTTTCATTGGAGATGTTCCATCGGGTACCTTTGTGATCTATGCGATGATATATGCTGTCATTGCTTTTGTATGGGGAGTCCTGCGATTCCGCAAGAAGGATTTATAATTTAGATTTTAATGAAATAAATTTTACAGTTAAAGAAACTATAATTGATTTGAAATGATCGTAATAAAATAAGTAATAAAATAAATAATTAAATCAATATGACCATCGGGACAAAGAAGGAAGGCTGTTGCTTTTATCTCTTCTGCGTAGATTTTAAAACTCTGTTACTAGCGCAGGAAGAGATATTGTGAAAAGCATGAGACAACTTGGTCCCGGTGGTTTTTTGTCTATTTATAAAGTTCTATGCCGTAAAATTATACCTGTAAAAAACAATTGTATATACCTTCCATATTTGGTATGATGGGGGCCTTCTCGCATTTCACCTTGTCTGAAGTAGACGCACGGCTGGCGTCTCAACGAAGCTTATCGGAGGTGTATTCATTGCTCTATTTCACCCTGGCCCGTAAGGCCTATGCAAGAAACTTGCAGTATCGCGGTGCACATATGGTGCACAATGTGGCAAGCGCTTTATTTGGTTATCTGTACGCCTGTATCTGGATTGGAATTGGGGAAGGTCGCTCTCTTGGAGAATACGGAACGCAGGGGATGGTCAGTTACATTGCATTTACGCAAGCATCCCTGTGGGTAACGTCTTTTCTAACGAATGGCCTTGGGATCCCCGAGTCTGTAAGAACAGGTCATATCTCTATGGATCTGATGAGGCCTGTCCATCTTTTTACGCATCTCATGTCTAGGGAATGGGGGCAGATTATTTATCAGTTTCTGTACAAATCTATTCCCATCTATCTTGTTTATCTCATTGCTTTCAAGCTCAGGCTGCCTGAGGAGGGAATGACGTATGTCTTAACTGCGGTAAGTCTGCTCGGTGCTGCTTACATGGGAATCTGTATCAACTATCTCATTGGAGTCACTGCGATGTGGACCACCGAATCAAGCTGGCTGCAATGGACAAACCATGCACTTATTAATTTACTTGCGGGGTTTTTCATCCCTATTGAATGGCTGCCTAAGATTCTTCAAACGATTGCCTGGTGGTCACCCTATCCGTATCTTCTGTATGTACCGACTCGCATTTACCTTGGTTATGAGGATGGCTCTCTATTATTAGGAACCATGGTGTGGATGCTGCTGCTCACGCTGATTTGTTATCTTGCTACCTACTATCTTCGGAGAAAAGTGGAGGTGCAGGGAGGATGAACACAAACACGGAGACACATTTATCACAAAAACATACCACTTTCTATCCACTTCGCACCTACTTAGAACTTTACGTATTACTAATCCGCACAAGTATCAAAAGTTCCATGCAATACAAACTCAATTTCTTTTTAGGGTCTTTTCTCGCTGCATTGATCCAGATTGCAGAATTCCTGATGATTGCGATTGTGCTTCATCGGTTTGGAGCTATTCAAGGCTGGAATATCTATGAGGTTGGTTATCTCTTTTCCATCATGACTTTATCGAAAACGGTGTACCGCTCCATTGCCAATGAAGTACATCATCTTGAAAAATATTTAGTCAGCGGAGATATGGACCAGCTGCTAACAAGACCGTTGCCCGTTCTTTTTACTCTGTTGCCGCAGCGCTTTCGTATCATGCTCGGGGAGTGGCTACAAGGAGGGTTTGTCTTTGGTTGGTCTATTCATGGAATGATGAATAGCGGTCAGATTGGATGGATGGCTGTACCGCAGTCTTTATTGGTGATCCTAACGGGGGCCGTTCTTTTATTTTCCATTGGCCTTGCTACTGCGACTATTGGATTCTGGACGACAAGAATCAGCGAACTCCAGACATTTACGGAAGATGCAGCGGGTACGGCAGCAAGATTTCCGCTCTCCCTTTATCCGAAATGGCTTGCCGGGATGCTCCTTTTTGTGCTGCCAGTAGGTCTAGTCAATTATGTACCTGCTCTTTATATCTTGAGAGGGGAATGGGGGCCGTGGATTTTTCTCATCATTCTATTGGCAGCGCTAGGCTTTCTTACCCTCAGTCTGCGTTTTTGGAAATTTGGCATGACAAAATATCAGAGTACAGGTAGTTAAGGAGGGGTAAATATGATCGAAGTACAAGGCTTACATAAGGAGTTCAAAACGCCTGTCGTGAAAGACGGGAATTTTGCGGGACTCCGCGCTTTATTTTCAAGAGAATATACGGTCAAACAAGCCGTTCAGAATATCAGTTTCCGGATTGAACCTGGAGAATTTGTAGGTTATATCGGTCCGAATGGTGCAGGCAAATCGACGACGATAAAAATGTTAACAGGGATCCTTCATCCGAGTTCAGGAAACGTACGCGTCAATGGAATGAATCCGCATCAGCAGCGAAGACAAGTCGTAAGACGTCTTGGAGTGGTGTTTGGTCAGCGCAGTCAACTGTGGTGGGACCTTCCGGTAAAAGACAGCTATGATATTCTTGGGAAAATGTACCGAGTGGATGATCAGGATAAACACGAACGGCTGGAGGAGTTTGCAGCTCTTCTAGACCTGAAAGAATTCTGGAATACACCTGTACGCAAACTGTCGCTTGGACAGCGGATGCGTGCCGATCTAGGTGCAGCGATGCTTCACAATCCGGATATTCTGTTTCTTGATGAACCAACGATTGGGCTTGATGTGAATGCGAAGCGCAATATCCGCTCCTTTTTAAAACTGCTCAACAAGGATTTCGGAAAAACGATTCTGCTGACAACCCATGACATGGATGATATCGAACAGCTATGCAGTAGAGTAATGGTCATTAATCATGGACAGCTTACTTATGATGGTACGGTGCAGTCTCTAAGGGAGAATATCGGTCTGCCTACTATTATAAAAGTCTCGTATCTTGAGAATATCAAGAGTTCAAATGTTGCTGGATTTCATCACGAAGCGGTCAAGGTCATAGACCATACAGAGCGAACGATTACGGTAGAAGCCAATCGGAACCGCATTGGTACCATGCAAATCCTGGCACAGCTAGGCGAATGGGGTGAACTTGCAGACGTAGAGATGCAGGAACCTGATTTTGAAGATGTGATTCATAAAGTATATTAGGTTCTACTGGAAGGTCATTTCCCGCCGTGGGAGTGGCCTTTTCTTGTTAATGAAGAAGTATTTTAAATGTATTTCTAAAAAGAAATGATGTTAAAGGCTTGCTTTTTTAACCGTTTTTTAAGACGATACTAGTAGAGTAGAATCCGCTTACATAAAAGTAAAGATTTATATAATTTATTACCTAGATAACATAGGTTAGAGGTGTTCTAAAACGTTTTTTGACTTTCTGCAATAACAATAGTGATTATACTTGGAGGAGACGATATGTATTTAACGTATAACCGTCCAGCTAAGGAATGGACCGAAGCATTGCCGATTGGAAACGGAAGAATAGGGGCGATGGTGTTTGGGCGTGTGGAGCAGGAACGTTTACAGCTAAATGAAGATACATTATGGTCAGGTCCACCGAAGGACTGGAACAATCCGCGTGCCAAAGAAGTGCTTCCGAAGGTGAGACAACTTATTAAGGAAGAGAAATATGCGGAAGCAGACAAGCTGACGAAGGAAATGCTCGGAACTTACACACAGTCTTATCTGCCTTTTGGAGATTTACAGATTACGTTTGATCATGGAGATATTACAGCAGATTATAACCGGAGACTGGATTTAACGGATGGAATAACAAAAACGAAATACCGTATCGGAGATACAACATATACAAGGGAAATCTTTGTGTCTCATCCTGATCAGGTTATCGTTATTCACCTAGAATCAAGCGTACCGGGAAGATTGTCTTTCCATGCGAGTCTTAGCAGTCTTCTTCGTCATGAAACAGAGGCTGAAGAGAACCAGGCGATTATCAAAGGATACGCGCCTGAGATTGTAAATCCAAGTTATTATCCTACGGATAATCCAATTCGTTACGGTAAACCAGGTGAGACGGATGCTATGGGCTTTGAAGGAAGATTAGCAGTCTGTCATAAGGGAGGAAGCGCGGGAACTCATGCCACCGGGATTCGGGTGGAAGGTGCAGATCAGGCAACTCTTTATTTTAGCTGCGCAACAAGCTTTAACGGTTATGATCGCTCTCCGGGAAAAGAAGGCAAAGATGAGTCTCTCCATGCACGAAATGATCTAGAAAAAGCGCTTGCGTATGAATATGAAGACCTGCGGAAACGTCATGTGGAAGATTATCAGGAGCTGTATAATCGGGTAACGCTTGATCTTGGACCCGCTCACGAATCCATAGATCTGCCTACCGATGAGCATATCGTAAAATATGGCGGGAAAGACCCTTATCTGGTTCAGCTTTTATTTCAATATGGCCGTTATTTACTGATTTCAAGCTCACGACCAGGAACACAACCTGCCAATCTGCAAGGAATCTGGAATCACGAAACGAGAGCACCATGGAGCAGTAATTATACGCTGAATATCAACGCGGAAATGAATTACTGGCCAGCTGAAACAGCGAATTTATCCGAGTGTCATGAACCTCTAATCGATCTGATTACCAGACTTTCTGTTAATGGTAAGAAGACAGCAGAGATTAACTATGGCGCACGCGGATGGGTAGCTCATCACAATTCTGACCTATGGGGACAGACTGCACCGGTAGGTGCTTTTGGACATGGAGATCCGATATGGGCATTATGGCAGATGGGCGGCGTATGGCTGTGCCAGCATTTATATGAACATTATGTATTTACACAAGACACTGATTTCCTTAGAAATAAAGCATATCCGATCATGAAAGAAGCCGCTTTGTTCTGTCTGGATTGGCTTATTCAAGGAGAGGATGGTTCTTGGTATACGGCACCTTCAACCTCTCCGGAGCATCGCTTCCGCGTGAATGGGGAACTACATCAGGTGACTACGACAGCGACAATGGATCTGGCTTTGATCCATGATTTATTCACCAATCTTATCGAAGTGACTGCCATTCTCGGTGAAGATGAGGACTTTGCAAAAGAGATTCAGCAGCGTAGAGATGAACTTCCTCCGTTGCAGATTGGGAAGTATGGACAGCTGCAGGAATGGCTTCATGACTATGAAGACGAAGATGTTCACCATAGACATGTGTCTCATCTCTTCGGCGTATATCCAGGACGTCAGCTGACAGCAAAAGATACACCAGAGCTCATGGAGGCTGCGAAAATATCTTTGCAGCGGCGCGGCGATGGAGGGACAGGCTGGAGTCTCGGCTGGAAAGTCGGACTGTGGGCGCGTTTCAAAGATGGAAACCGGGCGCATCGCCTTATATCCAATTTGCTGCAGTTGGTACGAGACGGTACTGAACGCTATGAAAGCGGCGGCGTGTATCCGAACATGTTCGACGCACATCCGCCATTCCAAATTGACGGAAACTTTGCAGCAACATCAGGAATCATTGAGCTTCTTCTTCAGTCCCATCTAGGATATATCGAACTTCTTCCGGCACTTCCAGATGCTTGGGCGGCAGGAAGTGTTCGTGGACTTCGCGCACGCGGAGGATACGAAGTTGCTATTTCATGGAATAAAGGCAAGCTGAAAGAAGCAGAAATAAAGCCCGATCAATCCGGGACTTGTACCATTTGTATGCAAGGAATAAATGCAGGATTCCTTACTGTGAGCACAGCTGACGGGTTGGAGATCAGCACTACTGACCTGGGGAACGGACTTATTTCCTTCCTTGTAGAGGCAAAACAAAGCTATTTTGTGACGGTGCAAAAAGGGTAGAAGGAATAGAAAAAACGTGATGTGATGACACGGATAAGGATAGAGACTCAGAGCAATTCTGAATCTCTATCCTTTTTTGTCTTTGTATAAACTACACGATTAATAATACGATCTTGAAAAAAATGTCTGTCATTCCAGGAGATTATATGATAAATTATCTTCTTATTTTTCACAAAATTACCAATAGGATTGGAGGATATATTAATATATGAAAAAAAGGTTAACTGTCTTTGTACTCATATTTCTTTGTTTACTATTAATCGCCCTGCTAATTAACAAAAATAAGGCAGATAACGAGTCGGAATCAAAATCTTACTTGAGTTTTGTTTCAAGTGTCCAGACCTTGGATCGTAGTTTGGATCTAATTCAAGAGGATCAAGAACCTGATAAAATTGCTGAAGGTATGTTTGATGTTTATACATCTTTCGTTTTTTCAAGCTTTCGCTTGGATATTTTTTTTAAAAGTAATGCTCCTCGATCTATTAATTTAGAAGTACTTGTTAACGAGTTCTTATTAATAAGAACTCGATATGAACCACTTGTAAGAAATCAGATAACAAACAAAGATGATTTTAAATCTGAGATTCATGCAAAATTTAAAAGACAAATTCATCTATTTGTAAACGAATTACCTGAAAAATACGAGAATTCTAAGGGATTTGTTGAAAAGCTTAATAAGGCAACAGAGCATATCAAACCACTAATAAGTTAGTATTTAAGAATTATAGGGATTTTCCTGTAACTATCTTAATCTTTACAAAAAACATTACTGCACTTCATCTAATAGATATCATCTAACGGATGAAGTGCAGTTTTTATATGGCTGAATTAAAGTGGAAACAGTTCGTATAAACTACGTAGCTAATAGCTGAGGTGTTATCTTTTCCTTAAAGTGAGGTATAAAGGTACAATACCTCATCTCCCTGCTCTATAAAAATAAGAGAAGAGCCGATAGCGGAGGGGACTGAATGGGGGTGAAGAAGCGGAGCGTTCGTATTTGGAGCTGGATGCTTACATCTATGAGAGTCAACCGTGCGAATCCAGATCCAACGACGATCGGAACCCCCATCTGTCACTGGAGCACTCCAGCCCTCATTCCCTCTTGGCAGCTTCCCTTATTTTGTGATATGATAGTTTTACCTTAGTAACATGGTAGCGAACTAAAGCGTTTTGAGATAGATACATCGGAGGGAAACAACATGAAAAAGTCATTATGGATTACACTCAGTTTAAGTTTAATGGTTGTTATTCTTGCAGCCTGCGGAAGTGATACAAGCGGAAGTGGGGCAGATAAGATTGTCATTGGTATTGACGATAAGTTTGCCCCGCTGGGATTTAGGGATGAGAAGAATGAGATTGTTGGATTCGATATAGATTATGCGAGAGCAGCGGCCGAAAAAATGGGTAAAGAAGTAGAGTTCCAACCCATCGACTGGTCTTCCAAAGAATCAGAGCTGAACAGTGGACGTATTGATCTGATCTGGAACGGCTATACGATTACAAAGGATCGCAAAGATAAAGTATTGTTTACGAAGCCTTATCTTAAAAATAGTCAGGTTGTCGTAACGCTGGCTGACTCACAACTTGCAACGCTTGCTGATCTTGCCGGGAAAAAAGTGGGGCTGCAAAATCTTTCTTCAGCATCGGATGCACTGAGTGAGAATCCGATCAAAGATCAGATCAAGAGTATATCCGAATTCCCCGATAATGTACTTGCTCTAAGTGATCTGAAGAGCGGTCGCCTCGATGCGGTTGTCATTGATGAAGTGGTAGCTGACTATTACATGTCTCTTGAAGAAGGAACGTATAAAATCTTGGATGAAACGTTGTCTCCAGAGGAATACGGAATTGGTGTGAAGAAGGGGAATGAAGAATTGCTGACAAGTCTGCAAACCGCTTTAGACGAATTGATTGAAGAAGGAACAGCTACTGCGATTTCGGAAAAATGGTTTGGAGAAGATAAGGTGCTTCGCTAAGCCTAGCTGACTCATATATAGCACTGAATACAATCATATTAGAACTGATGTAAGAAATTCATTAATAGGATTGAAAACCGGGAGTTTCTTATCCGGTTTTCTTTTTACTTAGGAGCCTGAGAAATATGACACTAGAATATCTTTGGAGTATTACACTTCCGATGCTCGAAGGTGCACGGACAACACTTTTACTATTTTTCACAGCAATCATCTTGTCCATTCCGCTTGGATTTTTATTTACCCTGATGGCGAACAGTAAGTTTAAGCCGCTGTCGGCTTTTGCACATACATACATTTATGTGATGCGAGGCACACCGCTGCTACTGCAACTATTGTTTTTCTGTTATGGACTACCCATGCTGCCTGTTATAGGGGAGCATCTCGTGATGGATCGTGCAGTTGCAGCAGGACTTGCATTTGTACTGAACTATGCTGCTTATTTTGCGGAAATTTTCAGAGGCGGCTTGCTGTCGATCGACAAGGGACAATATGAAGCTTCGCAGGTACTTGGACTGAATAAATTCCAAACGTTAACCAAAGTTATTTTACCGCAGATGATTCGAGTCGTTCTTCCATCTACAGCAAATGAATCGATCACACTCGTGAAAGATACAGCATTATTGTATGCCGTAGCTGTACCGGAAGTACTTCATTTTGCACAAACGGCAGTGAACAGAGACGCAACGATTGTACCTTTTGCCATTGCTGCCATTATCTATTTATTAATGACACTTGTACTGACGCTGATCTTCAAAGCGCTGGAGAGAAAGTACAAATTTGAATAAACAACAAAGGGATGTCTTGTAATGACAAATATGATAGAAGTGACAAATCTACAAAAATCGTTTGGTGATTTGCATGTGTTGAAGAAGATAGATTTCAATGTGAAGCCGGGAGAAGTAGTGGCTGTAATAGGACCTTCGGGTTCTGGAAAAAGTACGATGCTTCGCAGCTTAGTGAATCTGGAAGAGGTTAATGGAGGAAGCATTCGCATCGGCGGTGAAGCCATTGTATCAGATGGAAAGTATGTGAGCGCAGGGGAAATTAAGCGAATTACGGCTCGCATGGGCATGGTATTTCAACACTTTAACCTGTTTCCTCATCTAACAGTCAATGAGAATCTGGAGCTTGCTCCGAAAGTGGTGAAAAAAGAAAGCAAAGCAGCATTAAAGCCACGGATGGCCGATCTGCTTGCGAAAGTGGGGCTTTCGGATAAAGGGGATGCCTATCCTGCTAATCTATCAGGCGGGCAAAAACAGCGTGTTGCCATTGCGAGAGCGCTGATGATGAACCCGGAAATCCTCCTCTTTGATGAACCTACCTCGGCGCTCGATCCTGAGCTGACAGGTGAAGTGCTTCGCGTTATTCGCAGACTCGCGGATGAGAACATGACAATGGTTATTGTTACGCATGAAATGAATTTTGCCCGTGACGTAGCGGACCGCGTAATATTTATGGATCAAGGTGAGATAGCAGAAGAAGGAACTCCAGAACAGATCTTCGGAAATCCGAAGCTGGAGCGGACCAAAGCGTTCCTTACTCGAAGCGAGTAGATAAGACGAAGTGCAACAAAGAATGAGAATCCCCCTCACAGAAAAAAGCAGTGGTCCCTGTTTTCTGTGAGGGGGATTTTTTTAACCTATTCAGGTTATGTTGATGAAATCTATTAGTCTATTTTCTTCACAGAATCTTCTTCATCTTTGCTGTCTCCTACAAGTTCACGTGCGGAGGATTTGAATTCGAATAAGGTGCGTCCTACTGCTCGCCCAAGTTCGGGGAGTCTTGAAGGACCGAATAAAATCAAAACAAGGACAAGAATCATAATGATACCGGTAATTCCTATATTTTGAAGCATTTTTATCTCTCCTTCGTAGTCAGGTTTATTTCTTCGGGAAGACCGCAACAGCCTCAATTTCAATAAGCCAATCGGAACTGACAAGTCCAGCAACACCAACGGTAGAACGAGCAGGTTTCACTGGGTTTTTCTCATTATTAAAGAATTCACCATAGGCTTCGTTCCATCCCGAAAAATCAAACTTGTTCTCCTTTGCAGTGTCTGCCACTAAGTAGGCACGGAGATATACAACATCCTTCATAGAAAGACCTTGATCTGTTAGCTGCTTTTCAATGGTTTTCAATACGCCGACAGCTTGAGTCTTGGTATCTCCATACCGCTCATAGAGCGTGCTTCCCTCTTTGTTCAGAACGGGCGGAACAGTACCACTCGTATACAGGTATGCAGCTCCTTCAGGAACAATAGTTCCACTAGAAATCGAGGAAGACGGGTTTCCGTAAAAAGTTGCAACTGAATCGGTGGTTACCGCTGGGCGTGGCGTGCTTGAAGCGGAGGGAGTGGAAGTGACACTAACCACGGTTCCTTTAACTTCTATGGGTGCATTCTCTGCGAATGCAGTTATACTAAAACTCCCCATCAGTACACCCGCGAGCATGATCCTTTGGATTGTCTTTTTCATCTTGTATTGCCTCCTCTTATTTAAAATTCCTAAGTAACCGAAGATCTACGCCTGCATTACCCGCTGATGAATATGTCCTACAACCGACCGCGCAGAATCAATTGCACCTGCCTGCCATGCGACAATATGACTAATGTGATCACCTGCCAAATAAATTCGGTTATCTGGTTCGCACAGCGTCTTATAGATTCCCGCTCTTTCTTCTGCGTTATACGTTGCCCAGGCTCCTTCTTGGAAGGGGACACGTTTCCAGTCAATAGAGTAGGAAGATTCGAATTCCTTAATATACTGCGGATGAATCTTGGCTCCTTGCGCTAAGGCATGTTTCTCACGCTCCAGATAGCTCATACTGCCAAGCCTATCCGCATTCGTTCCGGTTACATAGTAGCCAAGGAGGACTCCTTTTTTACTCATATAGTCTGTAGGAGGGTAGTAGATTTGGGTAATGTCCATGTTCGTTAAGCTGCTGCCGCCATAAAGATGCTCGTCTTCTTCCCAGAATCTGCGCTTAAATTGCAAACCAATCTTGCCGGCAGAAGCATATTTGGTTGCAGCAATGGCACTTGCCATTTTTGAAGAGAAGTCTGCTGGAATTTTGCGTAGAACGGAGAGAGGGATCGTGCAGATGCAGTAGTCACCGGTGAGTTCTAGTTCTTTATTTTTCTGCTTATAACGAATGCGGACTCCATCAGCGGATTGACGGATTTCAGTGACTTCTGCTGAGAGTTTGACCCGATTGCCAAGTCGTTTCTCGAAACCCTGAACGATCTTGTCCATGCCTCCAACGGGGTGAAACATCATCATCTGCTGATCATATCCATATTCGTTACCAAAATAGTTGCCAAAACCAGAGTTTATTATGGCTTTCAGGTCAAAAGGGTCACGGATAACGCCTGAATCCAGATGACCGCCGGGCTCCGCTTTATAACCGCCGCGAGAAGAGCCTCGGTAGAATAAATCTGCATCTAGATCACCTTCGCGTTTCAGATAATCGACGAGTTTCTGTTTTTCTTCTGACGTCAGAGGCAGATCGAGTGCAGACTGGTTGACGGCTTTCGCCAGCATCTCGGAAACGTAGCCCCTGACATCTGCTTTGGCCGCACGTTTTGGAATCTTTTGACCCGACAAGCTGCCCACATTTTCGTTGTAGTAGTAGCCACTTTCATTGACGTTATTAAAGGGTTCGATCGGAATGTTAAATTCTCGGCAGTACTCAAGGGTAGAGTGGAATTGAGGAATTCGCATCGGACCTGCATTTAGGTAGGAGTTGGGGGCAAACTGAGCAAATTGAGTTTTTGAACCAATCTCAGCTAGTGATGTGCCGCGGCGAACCGTGAAGTTTCGTCCTCCCGCAAAAGGCTTTGCTTCCAGAATGGTACAATCATATCCTGCCTTTTCTAGTTCATAAGCCGCCGTAAGCCCAGCGATTCCGGCTCCGAGAATAATGATCTTTTTACCTTTACGACCAGTCAGCGAAAGATCATTTTGATCAGGCGGGGTATAGCTTTGAGCTTTCATGGTTTGGGGGGAAAGTAAGCCCATAGTCCCCATGAGGCTAAATACAGCAAGAGATCCACCAACTTTTCCGACCGTGGTCAGAAACTGTCTTCTTGACATATCCTGCGGGTGTTCTGATTTACTCATCAGGGATCAGCTCCTTTTGCGTGTTTGTCATATAGCTGATGGTAGCAAAAAAAGAAGCAATTGTGATATTTTTTGTGAGGTAATCTGACATACAAATTTTATTTTAGTAAAAAACATTGTATTTCAATTGAAAATTACATACAATTATTTTCATGACAAAAACGAAAACCATACATCGCATATTTCTTCTTGTTAATGATATAAAATATGACATGGAGAGTGATTCTGTTGGATAATCAAATTATGAGCATTGGTATGGTGAAGGAATTAACCGGACTATCGGAGAGACAAATTAGATATTACGAAGAGAGGCAGCTTGTATTTCCAGCTCGAACGAAGGGGGGAAGCCGTAGATATTCTTTTGAAGACGTACGTAAGATTAGAGAGATTCATCAGAAATTAAAGGAGGGATTTAATACATTTGAACTCAAAGAGAAGAGAGGAAAAAAGAATGTGATGTAGAGAATACTTGAAACCGCTCTTCGAGCAGGTTACTTTGGATGCAAAAAACAGTGTATTTTACGTTTATTTGTTATGATTCTGCAGTAAAATTCGGAATAGTAGTATATAATACAGATTATGTTTGTCCAATAAATGGAAATGAGAAATCCAAAGTACATGCATGAGGGAGTGCGGCTGGTTGTTAATACGTCGAATTAAATTAATCTTTTTTCCTTTAGGCTGTTTCTTCATCATCATCTCTTCTTGTATGCTAAATACATCTCATCATGAACCGTTTATGATTTTGTTTGCGGCTTTGTTTTTGAGCAGTGTTTTACTCGATGCCAAATTTCCAATACTTAAAAAGTTCCAATGGCTAATGCTAGGGTTATTTCATTATTCTTCACAGCTGAATTGGTGCATTATACTGTATTATATCTTAATGCTCAGCGTCTTTGACGAGAAAAAAAGTTACCGCCAAACGTTACCTATCTCTATTTTGCTTATTTTAGAGTACACGATCGTTCGCCTGACCTATGTCCCCATTGATACTTACACCCTTTTTGTAACTATATTTGATCTCATCTCTGCTGTCGTTGTTGTCATTGTATTTCATCACGTTCTTCGCGGGGAAGCAGAGAAACAAAAGCTTCTTGAGGAAAATAACTATCTTGCCGCACATGATCCTTTGACAGGACTGCTAAATTATTTTGGTTATATGAATCAGATACAGGAACTTGTTAAAGAGAAATACTCCTTTTACCTGACGCTGCTTGATCTTCAGAACTTTAAATCTTTTAATCATGATGGACTTGAAAGCGGTAATGAAGCTTTATCTACTGTTGGTCAAGCACTCAAGTCTATATTCCCTAACGCATTTGGAATTTCGAGATATGCCGGCGATCGGTATGCGATTCTCATCCCCTCAGAATGTTACACTCCCTCGCATATTGCAAAGCTGCTAGAACCCGATAAACTCGGTTACCAGGTGTCTTTCAGTATTACACAATATCCGGAAGAGACAGATGATCTCAATCAATTAATTCAAAGGGCAGAGGACAAGCTCTTTCGTATTCGCAGAGAACAATGGCTTCAGCGCGAAGAAGATTTATTTCGTTCAGAGAAAATGAAGGTAGTAGGTGAACTTGCTGCCGGAATGGCCCATGAAGTTCGTAATCCGCTAACCGCGATTCGAGGATTTGTTCAACTTTCTAAAGTACAATCCTATAACATTCAGCCTTGGTATGATGTCATCATGAGTGAGATTACGAGGGTTACCGAACTCACAGCAGAATTTTTACAATTCTCGAAACCGCATGCAAGTAACATGAGGGCAGAATCGCTCAAAGTATGTGTGGAGCGTGTGGTCTCTTTATCAGAATCAGATGCTATTTCGCGTGGACATGAACTCCAGCTGAATATTCAGGATGATTCACTATACATCTATATGGACAGAGACAAGATCGTGCAATTGCTGTTGAATCTGGTGAAAAATGCGCTCGAAGCTATGGATACTCCAGGGCAGGTTAACCTCGAAGTCAGCAGATTAGAAAAAAATGCAATTATTCAGATTCAAGATACGGGCAGTGGTATACTGCCAGAGATGCTGCAGCAAATCTTTAATCCTTTTTATACAACAAAAGATGATGGCACAGGACTTGGACTTTCGTTATGTCAAAAAATTGCGCAAGATCATGAGGGATCTATTACCGTACATAGTGTACTGGGATCGGGTTCAACATTTACATTGATACTCCCTTTATATGAACCTGCTGATGGGACATTTTCTATCTGATCAAGACTTGAGGAGAATCTGCAGGCCCATAAAAAGACAAAAAACTCCACGTTAAGTGGAGCTTTTGACGGTAGGGAGTTAGAAGTTTATATCTAAGCTTTCTGATGATGGGTAAATCTAGAAGTAAAGCTTCAGTTGGTAGGTAAATCTATATATAAAGCTTCAGGGCGGTAGGTAAACTAGACTTAACTAGTTGGCCTACCGTTTATTTGTATTTTTCGTTAACTGCGTAAGGCAGAAAAATCGATTTCAGGAACAAGTCCTTCTTTGGCAGCACGTCCGAGCAGGGCTTCGATCGCATGATAACCTTCTTCGCCGAGCTCTCTAGTAAAGTCGTTTACATATAAATCAATATGCTGCTGAGCTACGTGCTCGTCCATCTCTTGTGCATGTTCCAAAATATAGCTGCGAGATGCTTCAGGATGCTTCCATCCATAATCAATGGAGCTTTGAATCCAGGATGTGATGAGCGCAGAATCAAGGGAACGGCGGGCAACAATAGCACCTAGCGGAATCGGAAGTCCCGTATCTGCTTCCCACCAGGTTCCCATATCAGCCATCAGCTGAAGATGGTAGGAAGGGTAAGTAAACCGTGCCTCGTGGATGACGAGACCCGCATCTACCAGTCCATCACGAACGGCTGGCATAATCTGATCAAATGGCATCACTACAATTTCACCGATGCCGCCGGGAACATTTTGAGCAGCCCATAAACGAAAGAGCAGGTAAGCAGTGGAGCGTTCACTTGGAACAGCTACTCTTTTTCCTTGCAGCGAACTTGGGTCTGTATCTGAATTTGCTGTAAGCACCAGTGGACCGTTTCCTCTGCCGAGAGCCCCTCCGCAAGGAATTAAGCGATATTCATCTGAGAGCCAAGGAAGTGCAGCATAAGAGATTTTTAAAATATCATACTCATTTGGCGTTGTTATAAGACTATTTGTTATATCAATATCCGCATATTTTACTTCAAAGTCAGGTGTATTCGGAACGAGCCCATGTACGAGTGCATGGAAGACAAACGTGTCGTTTGGACACGGAGAATATACAATTTTCATTTATAAAACCTCCGATAGCTTTGAACTGGCCAGTGTAAGTGCTCTTAGTGCGTCAGGAATTCGCCATGCTTCACGGTCGCGCGGTCCTACTACGTTAGATATAGCTCTAATCTCGACAAAAGGGATCCCAAAATATGCAGCCGCGGTCCCTGCGCCAAAACCTTCCATAGACTCTGCGACAGCACCGGGTATGCGCTTTTTCAGTTCATCGGCTGTAGATTTTGTGCCTGTTGTGGTAGAAACGGTAAGAATGGGACCTGTATAAACATGGGTTCCTTCGCCCTGAAGTGCCTCGGCCCATCTTTGAACGACGGTACGATCTACAGGCACACTTGATTTACCAAAACCTAGCTCATCTACACTGCGGAATCCTTCTGCAGTTTCAGAGCCCAAGTCAGCTGCGATCACTTCTGTCGCCAGGACAACCGAACCTACCTCGGCTTCTGCAGGAAATCCGCCGCCGATCCCGGCATTAATGACGAGGTGATACGGATGCTTGGCAAGTTCGGCTGAAGTTACCGCTGCCGCTGCTGCCGGTCCTGCTCCTGCCGCAATCACATGCACATCTGCCGACAAGCCTGCAGGCAAGCCATTTTCAATTGCTTTTTGCTCCGCTTCTACTGCAGTTACGATGAGAATGCGTGAGGTCATAATATAGCTCATCTCCTCTAGTAAGGTGATATATCTTATACCTACGTGATAAAACAGGGTAAATTTTCGATCTTATTATTATAGCACTTTCACTTCCTATCGGAAGATTTAGATTGACAAGTTCTAATCATACTGTATTATGAGTTGTAGTACAGTTAGTTCAGTCAACAGAGATTAGGACGAAGAACAATCTGTTAAGAAAGGAGGCATTACATGTTTGAGTTAGATGTGCGCAGTCGCAAGCCGATCTATGAACAGCTAATCGAGAGAATGAAGGAGATGATCATGATGGGTGTATTACAGCCAGATGAACAATTACCTTCCGTCAGGCATTTATCTGGGCAACTTACGGTAAACCCCAACACGATCCAGAAAGCCTACCGGGAACTGGAAAGAGAAGGTTACATATATTCTTTGCAAGGAAAAGGAAGCTTCGTTGCTAAACCTGAACATAGACCGGATGATAAGCGGAGAGAAGAAGTAAAGACGGAGCTGCGGAAGCTATTTGCAGAAGCAGTGTATCTAGGCATCAAAGACTCAGATATTACACTTCTCTATAACAATATAAAGAGCGAGATTCATATCAAAGAACAGGAGGAAAACCATGATTGAGGTATCTGGAGTTACCAAACTGTTTGAGACCGAAGCAGCAGTCAATCAATTGTCGCTGACCATCCGAAAAGGAAGCATTTTTGGATTATTAGGTTCAAACGGGGCAGGTAAAACGACACTACTGAAGACCATAGCAGGTATCTATCAAGCGGATCAGGGGAGCGTAAAGGTAGAGGGTGCGCCCGTATATGAGAATAATGCACTGAAACAGCGGATCATTTTCATGTCCGATATCCCTTACTTTTTCCCGCAGACCTCTTTAGATCAGATGGCTGCTTTCTATAAAAGAATCTATCCCAGCTGGAGTGATGAACGTTATCAGCAGCTTGATGATGTGTTCAAACTCGATAGGAAACGTAAGCTGCACCGGATGTCCAAGGGGATGCAGCGGCAGGCTGCTTTTTGGTTGGCGCTCAGCTGTATGCCAGATATCCTGCTGCTGGATGAGCCCATTGATGGACTAGATCCGGTGATGCGCAGACAGGTGAAAAACCTGCTGTTCCAGGAAGCGGCTGAACGTGAACTTACCGTCATCATCTCTTCTCACAACCTGCGAGAAATTGAAGATTTATGTGATCATGTTGGTATTATGCATCACGGCCAATTGATTGTAGAGAAGGACCTTGATGACCTGAAAGCAGATACGCATAAAATCCAGGTTGCTTTTCGAGACCATTCTCATGAAGAGTCACTTGCTAACAATGTACGCATTCTCCACGGTGAGAAACGAGGCAGTGTAGAGACTTTTATAGTAAAAGGGAATGAAAAAGAAGTAAGGAAGGTGTTTGAAGCATATGGTCCTTACTTACTCGATATACTGCCGTTAACACTGGAAGAAATCTTTATTTATGAAATGGAGGACGTGGGCTATGACATCCATAAGGTCGTACTTCAATAAAGCCATCATTCGTCAAGACCTGAAACAGTATGGATGGATCGGGATTTTATATTTGCTTGCCCTGTTATTTTTCATTCCATTCATCATGTTATTTGATGTTCGTGAAGGTCAGCAGGTTGAAAAACTCGACTCATTATACGAATTAGCAGGCGGAACATCACTAGTGCTGTTGCTTATTTTTCCTGTGCTCGCTGGAACGTTTATCTTTCGTTATCTTCACGCGAAGGCACCGTCGGATCTTTACCACGGACTGCCGATCACAAGGAGCCAGTTGTTAACATCACATCTATGCAGTGCAATTGTGCTCATTACGGTTCCGGTATGGATCACAGCTGTTTTATCTGCACTGATTCGGCCCTATGCCGATTATTACGTGTATGATCAGACGATGGTATGGGAATTCGGAATAATATACACGATTCTAGGGCTATTTGTATGTGCTTTTACCATCTTGATGGCGATATGTTTTGGACAAACGCTGATTCAGATGATCCTTACCTATGGGCTGTTACTTACACCCGCGTGGCTCATGGTGCTGGGTATAATGCATATACGTCAGTTTTTGTTTGGATTTCATGATACTTATTTTGAGAATGGATACAGTAACTTGTTCACCTTAGAAAAAGTAACCCCTATGCTCCGAATTGCGGGGGCCTCAAGAGAACCTTTTGGCTGGTTTGAACTGACGATGTATCTCGTACTTGCTATCCTTTTCTTGGGACTGGGATATTTCCTTTATCGTAAAAGAGACGGGGCAGCGGCAAGTCAGACGATCGTGTACCGTTTTCTCACTCCGTTATTCGTCATTCTAGTCATGTTATTCTGTTCCCTGGTTGGGGGATTCTATATGTCTGGAATGAGAGACAACAGCAGGGTAATGCTGATGATCGGCTATATCCTCGGAGGAGGATTCGGGTATCTTGTTGTGCAGATGGTCCTTCATCGTACTTGGTTGGTGTTTTCGAGGAAAGTACTTGTACATGGTGTGATCTACATGATTACGCTAGCGGCTATTCTTTATATTCCTGTATCGGGTATCGGTGGATATGAGTCGCGAGTTCCTGAACAAGCGGATGTAAAAAGTGTACTGTATAGTGATTCCGATTTTTCATTTGCTAATCAATATAATTATTATGAACAACGGAGAAATAAGAACTTAAGTCCTTATTTTACGGAAGATGAAGAGTACGCTGCGGCTGTGATAAGTCTCCATCAGGCTCTAGTGGATAAACATGAGGCAGGAGAGCTGGATGAAAATGAAAAGTATACCAGTGACACCATCGATGTTACCATTGGATATGAACTGAAGAACGGTCACCGGGTTATGCGTAACTATAGAGTTACGGCTTCGGAAATTGAGTCTTCTTTGAAACCGATTATGGAGAGTAATTACTATAAGGAGCTGACCTATAGAATAAAGCATCTGAATGAGGCTCCGACCTCCCGAATCATTTTAGATGGTCCATATACAAGTGGCCAGATTGAAATTACAGATGCCAATGAAATTAAAGAGTTTAAAGTACTTTATATTCAAGAATTGATGAATGCGAGTTATGAAGACCAGCGCAAGGCAAGAAATCAGATGGCTTGGTCCTATGTGGAATTCTATAATGCTGAAAATAGAAATAATAATTATAATGGTTACTGGAATAAATCGTATAAGCAGCTTGAAGCTTGGCTAGAGGAAAGAGGATATGCTGATCAAGTACGTATGACTCCAGCAGACATTACTTCAATGACCATTACACGAAATGTTGCAAACACCGGCTTTGTGGCAGATTCGAATACGAACGATCCTACATTAGATTACTATCAGTTTATGGCTAAATTGGCAGGGGAAACTCGGGTAACGGAGGAAGAGGATAAAGAGAGTATTATCCTGAACCAAAAGAATTTTTACATGTACGGAGAGTATAACGAAGAGAACAATCCTTACCTTGTGAAGGTCACTCTCAATAATGGAGAGGTCCTCATTTGGTCGCTGGATGATTTCCCTGAAGGAGTACAGTAAAAAGAAACATTGAAATATCATTGAAATCGAAAAATAGAAAAATAGTTAAAAAAGGGTTAAACAGAGCTAGATTAGGCTTGACGGTTAGAGAGAGAATACAGTATATAAAGAGACAAAAAAAATTATACAGGAACAGCATATAGAGGAAGAACCCGTAAGAGAAGGCGAATCAGCCTCTTCTTGCGGTTTTTTTTTGCGTTTATGTTGATCCGGAAAACAGGTAAATCAGGTGATAAAAGAAAAGGTATGCAGCAGGCGGAAGGAACAAGTGAGTAGTCTTTTGGAGCGAAATAGCAACAAAACTATAAACACAACCTTTAAAATCAATGTTTTTCTTTTATAATCCGATCCATCCAAGTTTTCCGATTTTAACAGCGACTGGAGATGATTTACGTCCCCCAAACATTCCATATAAATGCAAAAAAACTGAATTATTCAGGGCTCTTTGCGTTTCATGTCATGCCAATCCCTTGATTCAAGCGGAATGTTAACGTGTAACTATATTTAAACTGTTGTTATTATATCGACTCACTTTTTTATTTTCAGAATACTTAACGAGGTGATACCTTACATGAACGCAGAATCGTTTGTTTTCCGAATTAATGACAAAAGCAATAAGGCTACGCCGGGTCAAACTATCCTGCAGGCATCGGGGGATACCTATATCCCAAATGTGTGTTATCACGAGCAATTGGGAGCGATTCAGACCTGTGACACTTGCCTTGTTGAAGTGAACGGCGAGCTGGTTCGCGCCTGCGCGACAGAAGTTCAGCCGGGCATGACAGTCCGAACAGATACGAAGCTAGTGAAGAAAGCCCAAGAGGAAGCAATGTCCCGAATCCTCGAAAACCATGAGTTGTACTGCACCGTCTGTGATAATAACAACGGAAACTGCAAAGTACATAACACGACGGAATTCTTGGAGCTGGATCATCAGAAATACGAATTTAAGGAAAAGCCGTATGAGAAAGATATGTCACATCCGATGTACCGGTACGATCCGGACCAATGCATTTTGTGCGGACGCTGCGTAGAAGCCTGTCAGGACCTGCAGGTCAACGAGACATTAAGCATTGACTGGAGCCGAGAGCATCCACGCGTCATCTGGGATCAGGACGTGCCGATCGACGAATCTTCCTGCGTATCCTGCGGACACTGCGTCACGGTATGTCCATGCAATGCGTTGATGGAAAAATCCATGCTCGGCGAAGCCGGTTATTTAACCGGAACGTTTGCGGACGTGCTTGAACCGATGATTGATCTCACGAAGGAAGTCGAACCCGGTTATCGAGATATTTTCAAAATTTCTGAGATTGAAGCCTCGATGCGCGAATCGCGTATTAAGAAGACCAAAACAGTATGCACATACTGCGGGGTAGGCTGCAGCTTTGAGGTATGGACAAAAGGACGCGATATTCTCAAGGTTGAGCCGAATGAACAAGCGCCGGTGAACGGCATTTCAACCTGTGTCAAAGGCAAGTGGGGCTGGGATTTCGTGAACAGCGAGGAACGTCTGACTAAGCCGTTGATCCGCAAAGGCGATGAGTTTGTGGAAGCCAGTTGGGAAGAAGCCATGGATTATATCGCTTTGAAGCTTGGCGGTATCAAGGACCAATTCGGACCCGACGCACTCGGCTATATCGCATCCTCCAAGTGCAGTAATGAAGAAAATTTCTTGTTCCAAAAATTTGCCCGAGCTGTAATGGGAACGAATAACGTGGACAACTGTGCACGATACTGTCAGACCCCAGCTTCCCAGGCGCTGTTACGAACGGTAGGGTACGGCGGCGATTCCGGCACGATCGAAGATATCCAAAAGGCCGGACTTGTCATCATTATCGGAGCGAACACGGCGGAATCACATCCGGTACTAGCGACGAGAATCAAGCGAGCACATAAGCTTCACGGCCAGAAGTTGATCGTATCCGATCTGCGCAAGAACGAAATGGCGGAACGTGCAGACATTCACCTACATCCAAAGCACAGCACGGATCTGATCTGGTTGAATGCGATCGCCAAGTACATCATCGATCAGGGCTGGGAAGACCGCGAATTCCTAGATCAGCGCGTCAACGGCTATGAAGAGTTCGTGCAATCGCTTCAGAAATATACACTGGATTATGCTGAAGAAATGACAGGTATCAGCAAAGAAACGCTGATACAGGTCGCCAACATGATCCATGAATCGGATTCGACCTGTATCCTGTGGGCCATGGGTGTTACCCAGCATAAAGGCGGAACCGATACGAGCACAGCAATCTGCAATCTTCAGCTGGTAACGGGCAACTTCGGTAAACCAGGTACAGGAGCCTATCCGCTTCGTGGACATAACAATGTGCAAGGTGCTTGTGACTTTGGCACGCAGCCGAACTTGTTCCCTGGCTATGAATCGGTTGAGGATGAGGAAGTTCGTACCCGTTATGAGCGGGCTTGGGGTGTAGAGCTACCTAAGCATACCGGCTACAACAACCATGAGATGGTCGATGCCATCCAGGAAGGAAAGATCCAGGCGATGTACCTGTTCGGTGAGGACATGGCTCTTGTCGATGCTAATGCTAATGTGGTCGATGAAGCCTTCAGAAAGCTGAAGTTTTTTATCGTTCAGGACGTCTTTTTCTCTCGTACCGCCCGGTATGCAGACGTCATCCTGCCAGCAGCTCCAAGCTTGGAAAAAGACGGTACGTTCACGAATACCGAACGCAGAATTCAGCGCTTTTATCCTGTATTCGAGCCGATGGGCGAATCCAAGCCGGATTGGGAAATTATCCAGCTTGTAGCTAACGCGATGGTACGTTCACGAATACCGAACGCAGAATTCAGCGCTTTTATCCTGTATTCGAGCCGATGGGCGAATCCAAGCCGGATTGGGAAATTATCCAGCTTGTAGCTAACGCGATGGGGGCTAACTGGAATTATACGCATCCATCGCAAATCATGGACGAAGCTTCGGTCTTGACTCCGCTGTTCGCGGGGGTGAGCTATGAACGGCTCGAAGGCTGGAAGAGCCAGGTATGGCCCGTTGAGCCCGACGGTAAGGGAACGCCGCTGCTGTATCAGGACGAGTTTCATTTCCCGGATGGCAAAGCGAAGCTGTTCCCAGTGGATTGGACACCGCCGCAAACCTATGAACAGAAATATGATCTGCATATCAACAACGGGCGTCTGCTGGAACATTTCCATGAAGGGAATATGACTTATCAATCCGCTGCAATTACACATAAAGTGCCTAACGCATGGCTGGAGGTCTCACCGGAACTGGCCGCCGAGCGGGGAATCAAGGACGGCGCGACGGTGCGTCTGACTTCTCCTGAAGGCGCTGTCAAACTCCGCGTGCTCATCACGGATCGGGTGAAAGGCAATGAACTGTATCTGCCTATGAATACGTCGAGCAGTAATCAGGCCATCAACTTCCTCACCAGCAGCGAGCACGACCTAGTAACAGATACCCCGAACTACAAGGAGACGGCTGTGGCGATGGAAGTATTGTCTTACGACGGAGAGTCACCGCTTCCGAAATCCAACCACCGCATCGACACCCAGCGGAATCCGCAGATCGGTGTCCGGGTTCAGGATAAATGGAATCGGCCGGACTTTGTACCGGTTGAAGAGGTTATTCGGAGAGAGGAGGACTAAGGATGGCAAGCCCAATTACACAGATTAACCGTCAATGCCCGACGGAAGAAGAGCTAAGGGAGCTAGACTTGGAGCGCTTGGCTGAAGGTGCGGCTAAAAGTAATCCGGGACTGCTCATGTTCATGGATATTATTCAGGAAATGTATGAGGCGGGTTATCTGGAAATCGTCCAAGGGATGGTGAAAAACCGCGAAAATGTTATGCCTCATGTATTTGAATTCATGAAAGTGTCTGGCATGCCAGTCGTGCTGAAAAATGCGGTAACAGGGTTTCAGTTTCTTAGTATGCTGGAGCCACATAAAGTGCAGCGTACGATGAACGCGGTCAGCCAGGGATTAAACAAAGCGCTCGATACGGATAAGGAGTTGGAACAAAAAGGATTTTTCGATCTTCTCCATATGATGAAGGATCCTGATGTCATTCGTTCCGCTACGATCATGCTGAACTTCCTCAAGAGCATGGGAGAGCAGCTTGGAAAGCCCCCGCAGAAAGTGAATCGTGAAATGAACAGCGACAAGCAGGACGTGACGAACGAAGTTTGATACATGATCGATTGTTAATCAATTGAACCGGTGGAATGTGTAATGACCTTCGTATCAGCCCCCAGAAGCCCAGCTCAGTGTTTACATAGAGCTGGGCTTTTTTTGCGACTTCATTGAGATACCCACGAAGGGTTGCACACCTCTCCCCTGCCAAAGGTGCGTGAATCGGTCGGAGGAGCAGCACATTCGCCTTTAAAATCGGAAAAGCATTCGATACAAAAAGAAAGACGAGGAGGGATGATCCTTACCTCGTTAAGGTCACTTTTAATAATGGAGATGTCATCATTTGGTCGCTGGATGATTTCCCTGAAGGAGTACAGTAAAAAGAAACATTGAAATAGCATTGAAATCGAAAATAGAAAAATAGTTAAAAAAGGGTTAAACAGAGCTAGATTAGCTTGACGGTTAGAGAGAGAATACAGTATATATAAAGAGACAAAGAAAATTATACAGGAACGGCATATATGGGAAGAACCCGTAAGAGAAGGCGAATCAGCCTCTTCTTGCGGGTTTTTTTGCGTTTATGTTGATCCGGAAAAGAGGTAATCAAGTGACAAAAGAAAAGGTATCCAGCAGGCAGAAGGAACAAGTGAGTAGTCTCTTGGAGCGAAATAGCAACAACACGAGGGACAGAAAAAGCAGGTTATTATCGATTTGTAAAAAAGGAGTGATCTCCTTGTTCGCTGGAATTTTGCTCATGACGATGACGGTGATGCCGTCTGTAGAAGCAGCCGGTTTTGAACTGTCCATTACCGGTAAGAAGATGCTCACGCAGACAAAAACTTCGTCAACGACTTCGATCGCCCAGGCTTTGGCGAAGCAAGAAGCCAATCTTGTCAGTCTTCAGCAAAAAGACACTTCGCTTTCACAGCAGACCTCAGCCCTCTATTATGAGAACAAAGAAGCGGAAGCTAGACTGCGTACTCGGTTAAAGCAGCATCAGGCAGACAAAATCGCGACACTTAATCAAGATGTGACCAGCACCAAAAAACGATATGAACCGCTGTTTACCCTATACTCTTCACTCACCAAAGAGCTGGCACTTGCTCGAAAAATAAAAAACAAGGAACTGACTGCTGCTGTAAAAGCACAAGTAGATACGACGAAAGTAGCGGTTACCTTGGCAAAAGAAGATATTCGAAGAAAACAGGACAAGCTCACCGCAGCAAAGAAAACCCGTGATGAAGCGGTCAAAAAGGTGAAAAACTCACTCGCTCAACAAGACCCCGTAAAAGTACAGATCAAATCGACGAAAAGCAATATGAGTGCAGCCAAAAAACGATTTACCGCAGAAATGAAAAACTTTAATGTCATTGTGAAGAAGAAAGAAGGCGCAGAAGTACTCGCCTCCCTAACGAAGCTGGCAACCATTGCGGGGGAGATTGTTGCTCAGAAAGAGAGCATCATCAGCCTGGAAACGAAGGTCAAACAAATTATTGCAGGGGCAGGCAAACAGTTGATTTAGGGGACTTACAATGCACGATGCACTTCTATAAAAGGAAAACAGCCAAAACAAATTTTGTTCTGGCTGTATTTTCGTTTATTTGGTTAAAAGAGGGGATGATTCCTAACGATTAAATAATTCATTTATTAATATAGTCTATAGATCTTTATGCTCATCAAACCAGCGGACAATATGATTCAGGCGTTTTACCCGAAGACTAGGATGGCCGCCGCGCGATAAGTCATGGTTTGCTTTAGGAAAACGAATAAACTGCGTTTTCTTGCCCAAACGTTTCAAGGCATTAAACAGCTGCTCTGCTTGTTCAATCGGGCAACGAAGATCCTCCTCACCGTGTAAAATAAGGAGCGGCGTCTCTATTTTATGAACATATGCTAACGGAGAGTGTTTCCATAGCACTTCCGTATTGTCCCATACATTTCCGCCAATTTGATCTTCCGTGAAGAAGAAACCAATGTCACTTACCCCATAGAATGAAATCCAGTTGGAGATGGAACGCTGCGTTACCGCTGCCTTAAAGCGATTCGTATGACCAACAATCCAGTTTGTCATAAAACCGCCGTAACTTCCACCTGTAACGAGCAGTCTTTCTTCATCAATATAATCATAATGTGCTACCGCATAATCGGTGAATTCCATTAAATCTTGATAGTCTCTTCCTCCATAATCGCCTCGTACACTGCTCACGAATTCTTGGCTATATCCATGCCCGCCGCGCGGATTGGTGTAGATTACCGCATATCCTCTTGCCACGAGCAACTGAAATTCATGTAAAAAGGTGTATCCATACATGGCATGCGGCCCACCATGAATTTCAAGCACGGTCGGGATTTTGTCTCCTCTTTTCGTGCCTGCCGGTTTCATAATCCATCCTTGAAGTAAGGCGCCATCCGAAGCTTCGATTTGGAACTCTTCAGGAGTCGCAATGATCAGCTCGTTTAGTAATTCTTCATTATGCTGTGTAAGCCGGTTCTCTTGACCTGTCTCGGGATCGAGTTCATATAAATCGCCAGGGTGAGTGAGGTCTGCTGCTGCGAGGACGAAATGACCACCCTTCAACAATTGGAATTGATAGATATCTCGCTTACCGTGAGATACCCATTCATATCCTTCCCCGTTTACAGCAATCTTTGCAAGATGAACACCGCCTTCTTGTGTAACAAGAGCATAAAGGTAATGACCATCCTCACTAAATACTGGACCATTAGATCGAATACCGGAACGCATATCAGATACCATGGAGTTTGTTAGCTGGATATCGTACGATTTGGTTAGCGGTTTCCAAGCTGCATCTTCATCTAAAGATCGGATGTACAGTCCAGCATGAGTAGCATTGAGGTGGGAATGATCACTCCCAAACACGGCTAAAGAGTGTCCATCCGGAGAGAAACAAACCGAATAAATGGTTGTACTTGACGATGTGTATTTGCGGCGATTTTCTCCGCTATTGGTTATGACATAGACGTCGTTCATTAGACTGAGATCGAGATCATCTTGGCTATGTTCTTCCGCTATACTTGAAGTGAATGCAATCTGACTTCCATCCGGTGACCAGCAAAAATCGCCAATATCGTAATCACCCATTGTTAGCTGAGTTGCTTCCATATTTCCAAGTGTATGTACAAACAAGTGAGATCTGCGGCCATTCCAACGTCCCCCGCCGTCTGCTTTGTATCGCAAGCGATCTATAATTTCTTCTTCCAGCGGTTTAAGAGGGGAGGATTTTGATGTATTACTAACATCTTGTTCTATAGAAGACTCTTCTTTCGCGGAAGGAACTTGGCTGCGATACAGCAGCTGCGTACTGTCCGGTGACCATTGATATCCACTGACCCCATGTTTCGCCGAGGTAACAACCTGCGCTTCTCCTCCATTTACAGCGATTGTCCAAATTTGACGTTGCCCTTCTTTGTTACGTAAAAAGGCCAGCTTGCTGCCATCAGGGGACCATAGAGGATTGCTGTCTTGTTCTCCGCTAGTAAAAGGGATATCTACGTGGCTGTTTCGTTCAAGTATACGGATATGAGAGTGATAACCATCTCGGTCCGGATTGACCTTTTTAGATACATAAGCAATACGTTTACCATTTGGGGATACAGATGGATCACAGGTCCAGACTAGGCGGTACAGATCTTCGGCAGTAATGACACGTTTTTCACTCATGCATTCGTCCTCCATTTACTTATGTAAGTTTCTCTACAGGGGGGGCTGTGACAATTTAAAAAAAGCATAAACATTATATTTCCATATAAATGGATATCATCCTATTTTATACTAGTCACTTCTTACTTCACAACTTTACATATAGAGGAATGCGTATTGGTAGAGACGATTTGTAGAGTTTTATTATATCTATTTAATAAATACCATAAAATGTAAATTGATATATTACACCACATGCGAAGACAGGTTGGGGCGGGCAGATGAGTGATGTGGGCTGTGCTTGGTTTGTATGACTATAAGGGAGCAAGAGTACTCTCACACAGCGGAAGGGATACAGGTTTTCGTTCAAACTTTCTTTTGTTGCCAGATACGAGATCTGCGGTAATTCTAATGTGTAATGCTGATCACGTAGGGTTACAGGTACTGAATAGAACGCTGATAGATATCGTACTTGGAGAAGAACCGGAGGATCTTCCTTATGCCATCGCAAGACCACTTGCGGAATTGATGGTTCATCAAGCGGTAGATTAGGCAGTGGCCGCTTATGAGCGGATGATATTAATGCGCAGTCCCGATTCTCTTCTTATTATAGAAGGGGAATTTGAAGCGATCGCAGAGGAGTTTATAGAGGTACATAGAGAACAAGAAGCAATTCAGTGGAAGAATGTGTGTACAAAGGTTTTTTCGTAAAAGAGAACGAGGATAAATCATTATAAAAAGCGTCTCCTAACCTAACAGGTGGAAGACGCTTTTTACTATGAAATGCTCAAGCTTTTTTATTAGCTGCAGTGAGTAAGAATATACCTGTAATTAAGGCTAGTACAATGGCGGGAACGAGACTGTACAGAAGTTCTTGCTTTTGAAACTCATAATACAAGAAACCATTGAATATGAGCGTACCTACACATAGAATACATATCCATTTTAAAAAAATTAAATCGTTACGCTAATCGCACGCTCCGCAAGTTTCCTTTTCACCACAGGCATCAGCAGTTCCCCTGTAATCTCTGCCTCTTCCAGATGAGGATATCCCGACAGAATGAAGGAACTTACACCTGCATCAACAAACTCGATCAGACGGTCAGACACTTGTTCAGGTGTACCTACGAAAGCGACCGCTCCGCCGCCACGTACCGCTGATAATCCGGACCAGAGATTTGGCCCGATGATATAGTCTTGATCCTTCGATTGTTCATACAAATCCATTTGGCGTTTTTGATTGGTAGCGTCTGTTTTGGCATGCAGTTTTTCTTGATTCTTTAATTGATCCGGTTCTACTTTACTAAGGATGTTCCATGCTGCTTTCCAAGCCTCTTCTTCCGTTTCCCGGACAACAACTTGAGCACGAATACCGTAGCGGAGTGTGCGAGAAATACCCGTTCTTTCTTTCAGATCTTTAAGATGCTGCTCCATCTCCGCAATCTGCTCCTGAATCCATTCGAGAGGTTCGCCCCACATCAGATACACGTCTGCACTTTCAGCAGCCACCTTTTTTCCGGCAACGGAACTTCCGCCAAAGTACAGAGGAGGATGCGGATCTTGGAGAGAAGCTGGCTTACTTACGCCGCCCTCGACTTGATAATGTTGCCCTTCATAATTAAATCCACTGCCTGAACCGTCTTCACCCCAAACCCCTTTAACTACATCTAAAAATTCTTTCGTGCGCTCATATCGTTCATCATGACTACCGTGCAGCGGATCTCCCGTGGCTTTAAGATCAGCCGGATAATGCCCAGTGACCACGTTAATGAGAGTTCTGCCCCCCGACATTTGATCTAGCGTAGATGCCATACGTGCAGCAAGTACCGGAGAGATAAGCCCAGGTCTCATTGCAATGAGTGGTTTCAGTTTTGTCGTATGTGCCGCCACCCAAGAACCTACAATCCAGCCATCCCAGCAATCGCCGCCAGCGGGAATAAGGGTGAACTCATAACCTGCTTTCTCTGCTGCCTTTGCAACCTGAATAAAATATTCTTGGGACGGCTCTCTTTCGAGCGCTGTTCCAATATATCTGCCATCTCCATTCGTAGGAATAAACCAACCAAACTCTACAGATTTTGTTTCACTCATGATTATAATCTCCTCTGTTTGAAATTGATGATCTCTATGGGATTTTGATTTTTTTAAAAGGAACACTTTTCTTTTGTAGATTTCATACGTATGATGAATTTAAGATAATGACAACTAAGTAGGTAGGAATAGTATAATAATGATATTAACAATGATTTACAGTAGAAACCATAGCAATAGAAGGGGAGTTAGATTTATCATTTTGTGGTATGGGGAGGGATATTATGTTTCGAAATATGAAGGAAGATTATCATGAATTTTTGGAAATCCATTTCTTTAATCCCTCGGTTTATGAGAAGGCAGGCGCTGCGTGGCCTATTCGTCTTGGAGCCAATGAGGCTAAGCCGGCATATCATATCGGTCCGCGTGTCACACCTTACTACTATTTAATGATGGTACTGGATGGAGAAGGTACATTTATTCAGAATGGGGCCATGTATCCACTTCATCCTGGCGATCTTTTTTGCTTGTTTCCACAAGTAACACATGAATATTACACATCTGAATCGAGTACGCTGCGCAAAATATTCTTTGCTTTTGACGGTAAGCAGGCCTTGTCGCTTCTAGAGAGAATAGGGCTGAGTCCTGCAAGACCTCACCGAAGCAAAAGTGTGAGGGAAGAAACCGTGCACGTGATGAAAGAATGGTTTCAATCCTGTTACAGCGAACAAAAAGACTACTCAGATCTAGAGCGGCTTACGTTTTTATTGCGAGTATTTGCTACTTTAGCGGTGCCTAGGTCAGCTACTCAGGAAATTATTCGAGAACCCTCTTGGGTACAAAAAGGAAAAGAATATCTTGAAATCCACTACGCCGGAGGCATCACGATCAAAAGTGTAGCTGATTATGTGGGCGTAGAACGTACACACTTTACGAAAACATTTCATAAAACCTATGGCATTTCGCCAATGAAATATATGCAACAGCTGCGGATGAATGAAGCAGAATCCTTGTTAATCCATACCTCTTATAAGCTCGGAGAGATTGCTCAATCCGTGGGTTATCCTGATCTGTTTTCCTTCTCAAAAGCGTTCAAGAACTATGCAGGCATTTCTCCTGCACGGTACCGTGAGCAAGCAGAGCAAGGCTGTGCCGATTCAGATTAGGTAAGTAACGAATACAAAGTAATAAATGGAGATTAGATACACACAAGGACAAGCGACAGATCGGTTTCTTAGCTTGTCCTTTTGTGTATTTGTGTGTATTTATTTTATTATCCTTTTAATGAGCCCGCAGTTATTCCCGATATGAAGAAACGCTGCAAGAACAAGAACATAAACAGCATAGGCAGTGAGATGATCACTACGCCTGTGAGCAGTCCCGGATAATTGGTGGAATACTCTCCTTGGAACTGAAGGAGTGCCAGCGGGAGCGTCATTTTTGATTTGTCTGTTATGAGCAGCAGCGGGAACAGCAGGTCATTCCATACAGATACGAATAAAAAAGTAGCCGTTGCAGCGAGGTAAGGTACAGACAGCGGGATGGCGATCTGCATATACATTCTTCCTTCACCTGCCCCATCGATACTGGCAGATTCAAACACTTCTCTTGGCAGAGATTTCATGAACCCGCTAATCATAAACACGGACAATGGCATGAGCAGCGAGATCGTGACAAGAATAAGTCCTGTCCGGCTATTCGTAAGTCCAATATCTCTGAGAAAAGAGTAAATCGGAATCATATTCACTTGAGAAGGAACCATGAGACCTACCACAAATAGAACCAGGATCGCTTTTGCAATTTTATTTGACAGACGGTACAGTCCGAAGGAAATCAAGCTGGCTAAGATGAGCAGCAAAAGTACTGTTGTAAATGAAACGATGATACTGTTGCTGAAATAGGCAATCATTGGCTGGTCAACAAACAGATTACGGTAGTTTTCTAGCGAGAAGGAGGAAGGCAGGCCAAGTGGATTCATATAGAACTGCTGCTGGTTTTTCATCGTTGCCGTAGCAACCATCAAAAGTGGAAGCAAAATAATGATTGCATACAAAAGAAGAAGCAACTTACCAAGTATGCGTGAGACCATAAAGAATTCCTCCTTTCGTTAGTTTGGTAATTTGTCGGACCTGAGTGCCTTGAATTGCACGAAAGTGACTAGCGCAATAATAGCTAAGAAATAAATAGAAGCAGCTGAAGCATGTCCGAAATTGTAATTTTGGAATGCTGCTGAATAGATATAGGTTGACAAAATTTCAGTAGAGTAAGAAGGTCCGCCGCGAGTCATGACATAGATCAAGTCAAATGCCTTAAAGGATTGGATTGTCGTATAGGCAATGACCAGCGTAGCGGCAGGTGCGAGCAAAGGCCAAGTTACAAATCGGAATATCTGCCAGCGGTTTCCCCCGTCCAACCTCGCAGCTTCATTCAATTCTTCAGGTATCCCGTGCAGACCGGCAACAAACAAAATAATCATCTGCCCAATATGTGCCCACGCCTGAATCCCTGCGACAGAATAAATCGCGATGGACGGGTCCCCCAGCCAGTTATTAGATAGAAAAGATAAACCAACCTGATTCAGCACGGCATTCAGCAAACCTGAATTAGGATCATACAGATAAGTTCCTATGAAACCAACCGCTGCTGATGATAGAATAGTTGGGAAAAAATAAAGAGCCCGTAGTCCAATGTTCACCTTCGTATTGCGAACTAACAATAGAGCAAGTACAAGGGAAACCAAGGTCTGAACAATAACGACACTAAACATAAACTTGAGATTATTCCCCAGTGCTTTGTGAAAAATCGTGTTCTCCGCTACATTCACATAGTTTCGAAGACCAACAAAGTTCAGAGTTTCAGACATCCCGTCCCAATCCGTGAAGGAATAATACAGCCCCTTTAAGGTGGGGTAGATAAAAAAAGTGAGATACAGAAGCAGACCGGGAACGAAAAACCAATAGATCGATTTACGTACGCCCATAATTACTGATTTAGCTGCTGATCCACGATAACCTGTGCATTTTGAGCAGCTTTCTCCGGTGATGTACCTGAAATTACTTCCTGAATCGAGCTTGTTACGGCTTTTTGAATCTCAATACTCTTGATGAGATAACGCGGCTGGAAGCGGGTGTTTTTCGTGCTCCAGTCACTAATCGCTTGTAGAGCAGGTGCTGTATATTCAATGTCTTTTACAGGAACATCTTGCTCTGTTTCATTGGCTACCTTGCTTGCAACCTCTGTGCTGCTAAGATAGGCAAGAAACTTCTTCGCTTCTTCCGGGTGCTTAGACTTACTGTTAACTCCTAGCATAAAGGTTGTTGTATGAATGCCTTCATATTTGGCTTCGGAAGAAGCTACCGTGATTGGTGCAAGCAGGTTTAGACTAAGGTCTGGGTTTCCAGCCAGTATGGCTGACATGGAATAAGATCCTGTAGCCAGCATGGCTGCTTTTTCCTGAACAAAGAGAGCAATCGCCCCATCGGTGTTCGTACCGAGCGCTCCGTCCTGGAAGTAACCTTTGTCATTCAGTTCCTTGAACTGAGCTAGCGTTTTCACCCACCATTCATCCGTGAGTTTTGCATCCCCAGCTTCTAGCTTGGCGAAAATCTCCTCGTCCGGTGCATTGTTCATCATCATCGGGTTCATAAACTGTCCAGGTCCGATATCGGCGCCTGGGAAAGCGAGAGGGATGATCCCTTCACTTTTTAGCTTTTCACATAGAGCAAGGAATCCCTCCCAGTCATCAGGGGGAGTCAGTCCGTATTTCTCAAACAAACCTACGTTATATACGGGAATGTTATAGATCAGATTGTAAGGAAGAGCATATTGCTTATCTTCTTTAGCGCCAGATTTAATGAGATCTGGTTTATAGTTGTCCACAAAAGATTCACCTGTAAGGTCGGTATAAATTCCTGCTTTCGCCAAGGATTCAAACTGTGCACCAGGGAAAGAGGCAAATACATCACCAACCGATCCATCCATTAGCTTCGCTTGAGCAGTAGTCTGGTATTGTTCCGAAGGAAACGTCTGCATGGATACTTTAATCCCAGGATTGTCGGTTTCAAAATTACTAATAATTTCATTCCATACTTTTGCATCACTATTCCAGTGAATGAAGCTAATTTTCACTTGATCTCCCGAGGAAGAAGCATTATTTCCTCCTCCACATGCACTGAGGGCAAGGGAGAATACAAGTGTGAGCATTGCCAGAGCAGAACGTTTTTTCTTTTTCATAAATATAAAACCCTCCTTATAATGTAGAGCTTCTATTTCATTAAAAAGTAGAGCAGACATTTTTTAGAGTTTATCCTGAACGGGTTCAGAGAATCTAATAAAGCCCACTATTTATGTTGGGATAGTATGTGTTTGCATCATACCATCTTGAGTAAGGTTCATCCATGTAAATTCGTGTTGTTTAACGTATATCATTTTGTGGTTTTCAAGGACTTTTATCACATATTGAAGGAGGTCGTCGGAGAAGATTCTTTTCGTTGTAGAACAATACGTAAAAACCCATATCCAATATTCTGGAACATGGGCTCGTCAGGATTTAATAGGAGAAATTATAAAACAAAGGTATGGACAGGTGCAGGTCGTCCGAATAAGTATCCCTGGAATAATTGAAATCCCTGGTCACGTAACCATACATAATCTTCTTCTTCCTCAATACCTTCGGCAAGTGGAACTGAATCTACTTGTAATGCTGCCTCAAGCATCGTCTGTGCTACTTTTTGTTTATTTTCGTCTCCAGCAACCCCTTGCACATATTTTTTATCCAGTTTCATATAGTGCGGTTTAATCTCCTGAAGAAGCTCGATGGTGCTGTATCCTTCACCTACATCATCCAGGGCATATTTAAACCCGCGTTTTTTATAAAAGCCGAGAATATTCTTCAGATGTTCCAAGTCATCTACTTTTTCGGTCTCAACGACTTCAAAAACAAATTTGGAGGGAGAGACACCGATTTCTTCTGCCGTCTGAATAGTAGATGTTAAACAATGCTCAGGAGAATAGATTGACGTTGGAATAAAATTAATAAAAATATTTCCAGACAAGCCGGCTGATGCACGTACGGCTTCCATTCGGCATAAACGATCCAGCGCATATAGACGTCCCCGAGTTTTTGCTGCTTCAAACACTTCAAAAGGAGACAAAAGATTCCCGTCTTCGTGAATAAAACGAGCAAGCATTTCGTAAGCCATGATGGATCCTTCTTTGTTAACAATTGGCTGGGCATAACAGGTGATTCGCTTTTGCATAATGATATCATCTACCCACTGCAGGGATTGCATCATAGACCAGTCACGAAAAGGCTGCCATTTCTCCTCAAAGATACGGAACTTGATATGATCCAAATGCATATGATCCTGAAAAAAATCATTCAGGCTGATTACGTCCGATTCGGGAACGAACAGTGTATCAGAAGTGTAACGCGTGATCGAGGATTCGGCTAAAAGATGAGGGATAATATCTTTTATGACGGCAAGATTGTGTTCTCCGGTCATATTTATTTCGTAGATCAGTTCCGTAGGGGAACAATTCGAGCAAGAAAACATGGGATAAAGTCACATCCTCATCATAGGTTCAGTGTCGTATTCATTTCATACTAATGCTTTCATTTCAACATAACATAGTTTAATTCCTGTTAGTACAAAAAAGTACGATCTCAGGGAATAGGGGGGATTCGATAGATGTAAGAGATTAAGGAGGATGGGTATATTATTTTTCTGATGATAGATCGGCGACTTAGCAACACTTAGATGCGGTGCCGGACTTCTTTTACAAAAAATCCCCTTCCCATTAAAAGGTATTAAACGGGAAGGGGATTTTTTGTATTTTACATGCCAATCACTTGGAACAAACGAGCTTGCAAAGCGATTAAAAAGTACGAGCAATGGCAATGAGCCCAATCAGCGTTACAACATTAAACAGGGTAGAGATGAGAACGGTTTGAGCAGCGAAGTCAGGTTCATTCCGGTACTCTTCTGCCAGGATAGAAGCATTAACGCCAGTCGGCATACCCGAAGCAATGATTAGAGCCTGTGCTGTCATTCCTTCCAGACCGAGAAGATATACAAGTGCAATGCCGATCACAGGAGCAATTAACAAACGAATGAACATACTGACATATACGGTGACCCGTCCTAGTCTAAGCGGATATTTCATAATCTGTGCTCCAAGAGTCAACAGTGCAACAGCAACCATAGACTGCTGAGCGTAAGTTAACGGCATCGACAGAAAAGTAGGGAGCGGTGCATCCAGTGTATTCCATAGAATACCGAGCAGCAGAGCATAAGGGACAGGCATTTTGAGGAACCCGACAACAAGACTGCGGTAGTTTCCTTTTAGCTGCGCCCCTTGGATCGAAAGCACCCCATATGTAAACGTCAGCAAGCTCTGCATCGACATAATAAAAGCCTGAATTGAAGCGGCAAGCGGATCGCCTTTGAATACGAGTGCACTAATCGGCATTCCGTAATTTCCTGCATTGTCCAGCATAATACTGTTGTTAAAAGCAGCTTTCATTCCTTTGTTGAACTTGAATGATTTCGCCACAATGCAGCCGATTAAATAGAGAATAAGGGAGTACATTGCATAAAAAAGGGCTATTGTTCCAAGCAGTTCACCGGACATCTCCGATAGATACATACTCATAAACACGGCAGCCGGAGTAATAAAGTAAAAGTTAATTTTGGCGAGTGTATATAGATCGAGTTCAAACACACGCTGCATTAATGAGCCTACACCAATCAGTACAAAGACGGGCAGGACAACTTCAAGCAAGATGTCTAGAATCATGAGTTTGGTCAGCTTCTTTCTATAAATTGAGTCACATTTTCTGTTTTTTTCAGAAACACTTGTTACATTATAGCATCATGGAAGTAACGTGGGACTGAAAATGAACACTTTTCGTAAGTTAAATCACCGTTATCTTTAGATAACCTTGGGTAATCTATTTATAACACTTGTTTTTAAGCAAGACTCAAATAAAGGAGCAGGAGATCAGATGGAACCCATATCCGATCATCTGGAGCATGGGCTTCAGATTATATTTATCGGCTTTAATCCGAGCATTAAGTCAGGTGAGACCGGACATCATTATGCCAATCCGAGAAATAACTTTTACCGAATCTTGCATCAATCGGGACTGACCCCGCGTCTGTATGAGGCACAAGAAGATCAGGATTTGCTGAAGCTCGGTTATGGTTTTACAAATATCGTGGCAAGACCGACTGTAGGCATCGATGATATTACGAAGGAAGAGTACGCAGAAGGTCGGGAGATTTTAAAGCAGAAGCTGGAGAAGTATCGCCCTGAAGTGGCTTGTTTTGTAGGTAAAGGCGTATATACACAATACACGAAAAGAACCAAAGTCAATTGGGAGTTTCAGCTAGAGCCTTTTCTAGCCGGAATGCATGAATTTGTAGCTCCTTCTTCGAGTGGTCTTGTGCGCATGCCGATGAAACAGATTATCGAGATTTACCGAGAGTTGAGTCTATTCTTGCATGATGATACATAAGGTTCTGAATGGGGTGAAACATAGCAACCAAAAACAGGAGATGCAGACACATAGTTTAATTGTTTCACAGAACCATATACAATTTATTGTTGGTAATCATGAAGAAGAAGGATTCGAAATCTACGAGCAAACCAGCAAAATAGGCTAGTCATTACGTAGGATTTGCAAACGACCAATGAATGAAATTGATCGTTTGAACCATCTATTACGATCCTACGTCTCTCCTTATTTTATTTGGATATGATCTCATCAAGGATGTGTACAATTTCCTCAAAGTTGTATACATCCTTATTTACTTTCCAAGTATCTGTATCTTTCACCATCGTTATATCTCCATGTAAATCGATATGTTCATTTCCAAAAGTGAGTGTTCCTGTATAACTTAATTCGATCTCATGATCTGTTTGATTTTTCTTGGTTAGTTCTAAGTCATTCATCTCAACATTACTTTGTTTGTAATTCGCGATAAGAAATCCATTTTGATATGTACGAGTGATTACATTTTGATCATAGAATACAGTGGTCGTCAGTGGTTTAACGGCCTCTTGTTTCGCTTGAATATCCTCCATTAATATCTCTTCGTTCGGTCCCGGTTGATCTGCTTTATACTCAATCGTTTTGTATTCTTTTGCTACTTTTATCGCTTCGTCTAAATCTCCATCATTTGCCATATTAGAAATGAAATGGAGCGATTGCCTCGGAGGATCTTTGAACCTCTTTTGCTTGAAGTGGATTTTCATAGCTAGATCAAAGATTACGTCATATGATTAGTACATACTATTATCACCGCTAGAGCATCTTCGTTAGAAGGAGGATATTTATGAACATTCCCAAAGGTACCTATGGTTTTCGGTTCGCCGAAGATAAGGAGCTTCAGCTGTGCGTGTTATTTGCTGCCGGTTATGATTCGATCAACGATCCTTCTTATCATTGGGATGGACTGAAGCGGACCGATGGGCCTCTCCTGCTGTTCCAGTATACGATTAGCGGCGAAGGGGTATATGAGTCGGAGAATCAAACTCACCATATCACCGCTGGACAAGCTTTTCTTGCTGAAATTCCAGGGCCTCACCGCTATTACTATCACCCGAAATCAAAAGAGCCTTGGGATTTTCTATTCTTGCTATTCCGGCCTACTCTGATCTTACCCCACTGGCGTAAATTTCTGGGAGAAGCGGGGGAGACTCCTTATCTGCCTATGGATTGTGCACCTGTTCGAATATTACAAATGATCGTGGCGGATGCGGCAGCGGGAAGAATTACCGATCCCTTGATCGCATCGTCTTGCGTCTATCAGTTCATGACGGAACTTGCCAGACTGCAGGTAACAACTTTGCGGAACAGGGACAACTGGACTGAAAATGTAAGGCATGCAGCTGCATTTATTGAAGCGAATTATTCACAGATGATCAGTATCGATCAGCTGTCCGAATATGTCTCTCTATCCAAATATCATTTGATCCGCCGATTTTCGGCCAGTACGGGCCTGACGCCAGGTGCTTATCTGACGCGTGTTCGTACGGAGAAAGCAATGGAGCTGCTTCGGGGAACTGACCTTAGCATAGAGGCGATTGCCGAGCGGATTGGCTACTCCAGCGGAAGTTATTTCATTAAAGCATTTCGCAGTATGGCAGGCCTTACACCCGGAGAATTTCGAAGTGGGGCCGACTGTCTTGCTTATCGCAAATTGTTTTTTGACTGACCGCAATATTTTACTATTCGGCTTTCAAGATTACTGTAGATATTACGAATCTCCTTTACTATGCTAAACATAGCAAGAGGTATAAGAGCAATATTAAACAGTAAAGGAGCTTTTGAAAATGGATCATAAGCTTGCAGCGCCTACGCCGCCGCTTGGCTGGAACAGTTGGGATTGCTACGGTGCAGCCGTAACAGAAGACGAAATTCGGGGCAATGCGGAATACATGGCAAAGCATCTCAAAGCATACGGATGGAGCTACATTACCGTCGACATTCAGTGGTACGAGCCTCATGCGAACTCCTCACAATACCGGCCGTTTGTTCCCCTTGTAATGGATGAATATTCCCGGCTCATGCCTGCTGAGAACCGCTTTCCTTCCGCGGCAGATGGACAAGGATTTAAACCGTTAGCCGATTATGTACACAGCCTTGGGCTTAAATTTGGTATACATATTATGCGCGGCATACCTCGGCAAGCGGCCCATGCGGGCACTTCCATTCTTGGTACGACGGCGACCGCACGCGATATTGCGCATACGAATTCGATCTGTCCATGGAATACGGATATGTATGGCGTGGATGCGTCGAAGGAAGGGGCACAGGCTTATTACAATTCTCTCTTTGAATTGTACGCAGAATGGGGTGTTGACTTGGTAAAAGTGGATGATATTGCAGCTTCCAGACTGTATGACACCCATCAGCCGGAGATCGCTATGATCGCAAAAGCGATCGAGAACTGCGGTCGACCTATGGTGTTAAGCCTATCTCCTGGGCCTGCTCCGGTAGAATATGCGGAGTTTTTCACTTCGCATGCGAACATGTGGCGTGTCACAGATGACTTTTGGGATCAGTGGCCGCTCCTTTTGGATATGTTTGATCGGTGCAGGGCATGGCAGGGCATACCCGAGGCAGGTTCCTGGCCTGACTGCGACATGCTGCCGCTCGGTCACATCGGCATTCGCTCGGTGGATGGCGGGGGTGCGGACCGCTGGACCCGGTTTACACGTGATGAACAGCTAACCATGATGTCGCTTTGGAGCATTTTCCGCTCGCCGCTCATCTTTGGGGGCGAATTACGAGACTGCGATGACTGGACGCTGTCGCTGCTTACGAACCGTGAGGTTCTGCGCATGCACCAGGAGAGCCGCGGAGCGAAAGAAGCCTTACGTCAAGGAGATCTCATCGTTTGGACGGCCGAAGATACCGAAGGACCTCACTACGCAGCCATATTCAATATCGGTGAGAGCCAGCTTTCAGTAGACTTGGATATTGAGCAAATTGGCCTCGGAGGCAGCACTGCTGGAAATGAACTGTGGAGTGGTGCACCAGCTGAACTTACGGAAGGAGTACTTCAGGCTACTGTGCCGCCACATGGGGTACGACTCTATCGGTTCTATTAAGAGTGTTAATAAAGAATATTAATAAAGAGATCTACCCATCATGGACAGATCTCTTTATTATATCTACAACGCCTTCCATGATTCCTGTTTTACTCCCCGCGATACTTTTTAATAAACTGAACGGCTTTCCGAATATCTTCTTCCGGTGAAACACCGACTTCTCGCTCAATTGTGAGGTAACCATTATATCCGATCTCTTGGAGTGCAGCAAAGTACGCATCAAAATCTACTTGGCCTTCACCTAGCGGAACTTCCAAGAAAGAGGCACCGGAAGAAGCCATCTCCGCAATTTTTTCATGCGTCATACCTTCATATCCAAGGTAACCATAAACCTCTTTGGGATCGATGGTTCTTATTTGTATGCCGTCTTTCACATGGGTGTGGACGATGTAATCTTTCAGGAGCCTCACGCCTTGCACCGGATCATCACCGGTTACCATGACCATATTCGCCGGGTCAAAATTAACGGATACGCCGTTTGTACTGAGTGTATCTAAGAAGTCTTTGAGATGAGCAGAGCGCTCAGGTCCCGTCTCAATGGCAAAGTAGGCGTTCATACTCTTCGCATAGACCCCAAGTTCCTCACAGGCAGATTGCATTGCAGCGTAGATGGGACCGTTCACATCATCAGGAACAATACCAATATGTGTGGTGACTATATTCGTTCCCAGTTCTACAGCGAGATCAAGAATGCGTTTAGACTTTTCGATTTTTTCCGGATTAACCGCTGCATCTTGAAATCCATGACCACCAAGATCACCGCAGAGAGCCGATATTTCAAGTCCGAGATCTGCAATATAGCTTTTCAGTTCTTTCCGTGCGGCAGTTGATAGATTCTCGGGGGACATCTCGCCGGATACAGCATAGATTTGTACGCCTTCTGCACCAACTTCTTTTGACTTCCTCAGCCCCTCTCGAAGACCCGCTTGGAAACTGTCAGAGATAACCCCGATTTTATTAGGTAAGGACAAGATTATACCTCCTTATTCACTGTGTGATGGTAGTTTGCAGAAATACATTACCCTAAGCTTCATCCCAAAATCTTCTCACGTTGCTTAGACCATTACGAGCGCCGAACGTGCAGTCTTCAAGACCTTCGAACTCAAGACTTATATAACCGTCATAACCAGAAGATTTGATAACTCGAATGATGTCGCGCAGTGGAATGTCACCTTGACCCGCCACTGCTCCGCGCAGATAGTTACCAGCAGTGGATCTAAAAAATCCTTCGCCTGGATTCTCCCCGGCAGGGCGAACATAGAAATCTTTAATATGCACAATGGATGCATAAGGAAGGTTATTCTTCACACCAGCAAGCGGCGGCTCATCTGCACATAGGAAGTTACCTACATCGAGTGTCGTTTTGAAGTTGGGCATATTCACTGCATGAATCAGAGCCTGAACCCGGTCACTGTGCTGAATGAAATAGCCGTGATTCTCTACACTCGTGGTAATGCCATACGTGGCAGCGTATTCTGCAATCTCCCGGCAAGCGTCAGCAAGCCGGTCTATATTTGCATTAAAATTGGCGATAGATACATCGGGAGAGGAAGCTACATCATGACGCATCAGCTTCACGCCGAGCCTGTTTGCAATATCGACCTCTTTTTTTACACGTGCAATTTCTTGCTGGTAGGCTTCTTCGCTGTCTACAAGAAAATTAGCTCCGATCGCATAATTGGATATTTCAAGACCGCGCTCTGCAGCTTTTGTTACAATTAGATCAATCAGCTCAGGCTGTTCTGTCAGGGTATAACCAAGCGGTACAATTTCTATATGCTCTCCGCCATGATCAGCTGTAAAATCAATGACATCTGCAATTGTCATCGTTCCTTTGTTCAGCGCTTGATACAAGCTGTAAGAACTAAGTCCAAGTTTCATAGGTATACTTCCTTTCCTGTGCTTGCGGATTCATAAATACCACGAAGAATTTTCATGACTTCTACGCCGTCTTCCACAGGGCTGATGGGCTGTTTACCCGTCTGTACACATTCTACAAAATGGTCGATCTCTGCTTGGAATGCTTTTTCAAATTGGAATCCTTTGCTGTCGGTTTGCGGACTGATGTTGATGATTGTGTCATGCTTCTCGGTAACAATAACAACTTCGGGATCAATCTCGAATCCGCCTTTTTCTCCGTACAATTTTACTGAACCTTCATTTTCCTTTGCGTGAAGAGTGAAACTCACATCGATCATCAGGGTAGCGCCGTTCTCAAAACGAATGAGTGCATTTGCTAAATCTTCTACATCATTATCTTGCTGATCCGGGTTATAGTCGGCTGCTTTATAGGAAGAAAGATTTTTGACATTAGAGCGATCTCCAAGCTTACGATAGGTATTACCTGTAACCGATTTTACTTTTGGTCTGCCCATCATATACCAGCAGAGGTCAATCACGTGGACACCGATATCAATGAGCGGGCCGCCGCCGGAACGTCTTGAATCCGAGAACCAGCCGCCTGGGTTGCCGAGTCTGCGAATGTAAGATGCTTTGGCATAATAGATTTCACCAAATTCTCCATTATCGATAAAAGAGCGAAGCATCTGTGCATTCGGATCATAACGGCGAACGAAACCGACCTGCAGAATCTTACCCGATTCTTGTACTGCTTGTTGAATCTTATAAGCTTCTTCTACGGTACGGCAAAGCGGTTTCTCCACCAGCACGTGCTTACCTGCTTTTAAAGCTGCAATGGCGATCTCCGCATGAGTATCATTCCATGTACAAATACTGACAGCATCGATTTCTTCATTAGCAAGCAGTTCATTGTAATCACTATAGGCATGTGGTGCTTCGTATTTGTCAGCGGTTTGTTTGGCTCTTTCGGCATTCATATCGCATACCGCATGAAGAACCGTATTCGGATTGTTTTTGTAAGGTGTTAGATGATATTGCGAGATGCTCCCAGCACCAATTACACCAATTTTAAGAGTTGTCATATGTAAATTTGTGCTCCCTTCAATTTCTAGAATAGGATATACTAGACAACAGAGGTGTAAGGATTATCCCCTTTGTTTTCTATCATCTAGAATTACCTTTATTGTAGGGAGACCCTGCGGGGAAAGCCATGTAGAGCGTTGCTGATTATTTGAACAAATGTGCGATGAGTGGAGGAATGGCCCATGCATAGAGACGCTGCTTTACGGGAACCGATGGATATGCCTGATCCGCAGTTTCCACTGAAGCTTCATTATTGTGAGTCAACCGAAAAAGGGCAAATCTTATTTCATCCTCATTTTCATGAACATATGGAAATTTTATATTTTGCAAAAGGCGAAGCCATTATTGAATGCAATTCGGAGCAAACTCGGGTCAAAGAAGGGGACCTGATCGTCCTCAATAGTAATGACCTGCACCACGGAATCAATGTATCGGGCCACGTACTGTATAATGCGCTCATCACGGATCTGTCTCTATTACAAAGCCCATCGCCGGATGCAGTGGGGACGAAGTTCATTACTCCGATGACCCAAAATAATGTCATGTTCAAAAACCACATTCCAGATGATTCGGAACTTCGCACCGCATTTGAACAAATTCTTCAAGAATTCCAGAGGAAAGAACTTGGATATGAAATGGCCATTAAATCGAGTATGTACCGGATGCTGACGATATTGTTCCGCAGACATATTGTAGAGCACATGCCGAGTGCTGAGTATAATAGCCGCACCAAAAATTTAACGAGATTTGCTCCCATTTTTAAATATATCGAGGAACATTATCTGGAGGAACTATCGGTGGAGCTGCTGGCTCATAAGGCAGGGTTATCCCGTTTTCATTTCAGCCGCTTATTTAGTGAACTGACGAACAAGACAGTGACCGAGTATATCAATCAGTTCCGTATCAATAAGTCGGAATATCTGCTTCGCAATACAGAAATGACCATATCAGAGGTGGCCCTTGCCTCAGGGTACAATGATATTTCTTACTTCAGCCGTACGTTTAAAAAATATAAACAAGTACCGCCTTCTTTCATCCGAACCCCCATCAAAAGCGAATAATGGAAGCATATGGTGGTATGAAAGTTCGGGAATAACCGTGATTTTTTTGTGAAATAGTTGACTTCTTTTGTTATATTTAATATTCTTGTTATTGTCCTTTTACAAAGTGTAGACAGGATAAAGGAATAAATAATCAATACAATAATGATTTACACTTCAGTCATTCGTAACTTACATCCTACTTACGAATATAGGAGCCTATATTTTCTCATCCTATATGAAGAATTAGGATTTTTTGCTTTGATTCGAATGATAATACAAGTCATGGAGGCACAGCTTCAATGGAAAAATGGTTTAAATTAAAAGAACGAGGAACGACCATCCCGACGGAGATCATTGCGGGGCTCACGACCTTCTTTACAATGGTTTACATCGTCATTGTGAATCCGGGTATGCTCAGCAGTACGGGAATGGATTTTAATGGTGTATTCATTGCAACCGTGCTTGCGAGTATCATTGGTACACTCATTATGGGTCTTGGTGCGAATTATCCGATTGTCATTGCTCCGGGAATGGGACTTAACGCGTTTTTTGCATATAGTGTCGTAGCGGGTTATGGAGTCTCTTGGCAGGTAGCGCTTGGTGCCGTATTCATTGCCGGTTTGCTATTTATTATTCTGTCACTTACTTCGTTTAGGTATATGCTGCTGGATGCCATACCGGCGAGCCTGAAACATGCTATCACGGCAGGGATCGGACTTTTTATTACGACAGTTGGACTTCAAAACGCAGGTATTATTGTTGCCTCCGAGTCGAATCTGATTGCACTAGGTAATTTATCAGATCCAATGACCATGCTTACGATTATTGGACTACTCATTACTGTGGTGCTTATGTCATATAACGTAAAAGGGTACTTATTCATTGGAATGGTGGTTACGGCCATTATTGCTTGGTTTATGGGATTGCTTCAGATGCCGGAATCCATTGTATCTATGCCAACAGGGCTGTCATCAACCGCATTCCAACTTGATATCGCAGGTGTGTTCTCCAGTGGACTTTACACCGTTATCTTTACTTTCTTACTGATTACTCTGTTTGACACAACAGGCACTATGCTTGGGGTAGCAGAGAAGGCAGGCCTTATCAAAGACGGTAAATTTCCGCGTTCACGCGGCGCACTTCTAGCGGATGCCGTAGGTACAACATCAGGAGCTTTGCTCGGTACAAGCCCAACATCAGCTTATATTGAATCGAGCACAGGGGTAGCAGCAGGCGGCCGTACGGGTCTAACTGCAGTCGTGGTAAGTATCCTGCTTGCACTGACCTTGTTCTTCTCACCGCTGATCGGTGTATTATCCGGCATTTCTGCAATTACCGCTCCGGCGCTTATTATTGTAGGTTACTTTATGATTAATGCAATCAGTCAGGTTAAATGGTCTGATGTGGAAGAAGCATTCCCGGCATTTCTCATCATTATTCTCACTCCGCTTACACACAGTATTGCAACAGGGATCGGCGTAGGATTTATTTTCTACCCTCTGCTCAAACTGCTGCGCGGAAAAGGGAAAGATGTACATCCAATCTTCTATGTTTTTGCAATTTTGTTCTTCATTCAGCTCGTGTTCCTCGAACACTAGAACTTTGGAGATTCCCTTATTAAAATAGAAAATAGAGATATGCAAACCCTTAGAGTACGTAATGAAAATTACGATGTTCTAAGGGTTTTGTTTTAGTTAATTCAGCTTAATTGAATACATCACTGAATTAATATCTTTAAGCAACGGAAGGTATCGTAAGTTTTATTTCACTAATTAACATATGAAATGGTCGCCAATTCACAGGGTAGTGAAGAAAACAGGGATATGGTATTCTTTTTGGTAAACGCTTCCAAAATAGGTGTGAATAAAGGAGATGTATTAAGTGAATCAAAAATGGAAATCGATGCTCACGTTTTCTCTGGTTTTTGCACTCATGTTCTCCCTGTTTTCTACTACCTTTCTTCCTGCCAAGGCACAAGCAGCAAAGGGGAACAAGTCTAAGCTTCAGTCGTACGTAAACGATATGCAGCCTGGATGGAACCTTGGAAACTCCCTGGATGCCGTAGGTGCAGATGAGACGGCTTGGGGCAATCCGCGCATCACGAAAGAATTAATTCAGAATATTGCAGATGAGGGATATAAAAGTATTCGGATTCCAGTCACCTGGGACTCCCATATCGGAGCAGCACCAGACTATACCATTGAACCTGCTTATCTGAACCGTGTTCAGGAAGTGGTCCAGTGGGCTCTTGATGAAGGGTTGTATGTCATGATTAACGTACACCACGATTCGTGGGTCTGGATCAGCCAGATGGAGAAAAAACATGATGAAGTCCTTGCCAGATACAACGCCATTTGGACACAAATTGCCGATCACTTCAAGAATCAGTCAAACAAATTGATGTTTGAAAGTGTGAATGAACCTCGCTTTACGGACGGCGGAACAACGGATGAAGCCAAACAGTTAGATTTGCTCAAAGAGCTGAATTTATCTTTTCATAAAATAGTCCGTGAGTCTGGCGGGATCAACGCTGCTCGTCCACTCGTATTATCTACACTTGAAGCATCTCCATCACAAGAACGTATGGATGATCTTTATCGTACCATTACCACATTGAACGATGAGAACATTATCGCAACCGTTCATTACTATGGCTTCTGGCCGTTTAGTGTGAACATTGCCGGTTATACTCGTTTTGAAAAAGATACAAAAAATGATATTGATCAAACTTTCAATAACGTCTACAACATCTTTGTTGCCAAAGGTATACCGGTAATCTTAGGTGAGTACGGGCTGCTTGGTTTTGACCAAAGTACCAATACGATTGAACAAGGTGAAAAACTGAAGTTCTTTGAATACCTTACGCATGTTCTAAACGAAAAAAATATTACCCATATGCTGTGGGATAACGGACAGCACTTTAGCAGAACGGAATACAAATGGTCTGATCAGGACCTTTTTGACATGATGAAAGCAGGACGGAAGACACGCTCGGCTACCGCTGAGACGGATCTTATTTTTGTGGAAAAAGGCACAGCTGGACAGGATCAGCAGATCCAACTGAACTTAAACGGCAATCGGTTAACGAAACTGAGTGTGAATGGAAAGAACCTGAAAAAAGAGAAAGAGTATGACCTTTCTGGCGAGAAACTTACCATTAAAGCAGCGAAATTAGCAGAACTGACAGCTTCAGGCGAGTATGGAGTGAATGCTGTAATTACTGCGGAATTCAACAAAGGTGCAGACTGGAAGTTCCGTGTGATCACAAACAGTAAACCTGAGCTGCAGAATGCACAGGGAACAACGAGTGATTTTGTCATTCCAACTACTTTTAACGGAGATCTGCTTGCTACGATGGAAGCTGTCTATACAGATGGAAGCAATGCAGGTCCACAGAACTGGACTTCCTATAAGGAGTTCGAATATACATTCAGCCCTTCCTATGAAGATAGGAAAATCACACTGAAACCAGCTTTCTTTAATGAAGTAAACGACGGAGAAGTGATTCTGAAGTTCCATTTCTGGAGTGGAGAGGTTATCTCTTATAAAATCAAAAAGAGCGGAACAAGTATTACAGGGACGGTAATGTAACAATAAATACGCAGTAAGTGGGACAATAAAGAGGGTCACACCGGCTAGGGCCGGGTGATCCTCTTTTGTTCTCTGCGTACCTAAGCTTCAGGAGTCGAAAAGGACACAAAAATTATTATTTACGTGACAGTTTATCGTATAAACGAGTTACCCGTGCAGCGAAATCTTCTAGATTCATGGAAGCTTTATTTCGGCGATGGTACCACTTTTTCACGGTATCGATTACCCAGCGCGGGACCTTAACTTGGTTAAACCGTGGATACACATGGTAATAGGCCCATACCAGATGGTCCCACCGCTGGTCATCTCCTTCTTTTACATATTCAGATACATCGAGCACTTTGGCGTGTCCATTCTGATTCAGTACATTTTTTAGGTGGATGTCCCTTGGGTTAAGCCCTACACTAATCGCATACTCGCGGGCTTCTTTTACATCCAGAATGACCTGTTCGGGAACGGGGAGCCCTGCCATAAGACAATCTTCAAGTGTAGGTCCTTCTTCCATACTGAGCACAAGATAACGATTCCCTTCTCCATAACAGACAGCAAAAAAGGGAGAACCGGCAAGCCGGTCGTAGACTGATTTTTCAATCGTCTTCTTCTCCATCGCTTCAGGAGAATATATTTTAAATGCAAAATGTGGATATTGTTCGGTCGTAAATACAGCTGCGTCGGTTCCAATGCCAATACATTGTACGCCGTTAGCTTGATTTGTGATGCTTACAAGTTCATTATCATCGCTGCCGATGATATCTACCTGACTCAAGAGAGCATCGATTTGCTCTAGATCGGGTAGTTCCAAGTGGTGATTCGGGTAACGCTCCATGTACGTGACAACCCCTTCATATTTCGAGCCCTGTTCTGTTTAGTAACGGTGTAAACAGGAGTAGGCCGCCGTAGGTTTCTCTTACTATTCTATGATAAAATACAATACATCAAAGCGATGACAGATTGCAAAGAAAGGCAGAAGATACATATGATAACAACGTATCCTCCTTGGTCATACTCTGGTTCTAGAGCCGCTATATTTGATGATTGTCTTCGTAAATATTATTACCATTATTACGGTTCTCATAATGGATGGAAATTAGAAACGGCAGATCCAGATCAAATTCAGACCTACCGTTTAAAACAGCTCAGTAATCTCTATCTCGTATTTGGGAATCTGGCTCATCAGATGTGCGAGTCTGTGATTCGCAGCTGGGATAAGGAAAGAAAGGTTCCGGAGTCTTCTTTTTTACACCAAAAGATGAGAGAACTGCTTAACCAGGCGTACAAAGAATCGCAAGATGTGACTGGCTGGCATCTTCGTCCTAAATATCAAACCATGTTATCCGAAATTTATTATGATGAAGATGAGAAGCTGAAAGATCGGATTTCTTCTATTAAGTCCCGTATGCAGACGGTCGTTGACAAGCTGTATCATACGAGAACGTGGAAAGAAGTAGAGAGCGGCGCAGCCCATATTATGGAGATCGAGAAATGGGATCATATGATAATGCATGATACGAGGGTGTACGTGAAGATGGACGTACTGTACCGAAATGAGCAGGGACATATTGTCATTGTAGACTGGAAGACGGGTAAAGAGAATGATTTTACAGATCAGTTATATCTCTATGCGCTTTATGTTCATGAGCACTATAATGTTCCGTACGAACACATTGAGATGCGAGTCGAATATCTGCTTACAGGCGAGTGTGAAACCTATCAGGCTACGCAGCAGGATATTGATAAAGTATCTGCATCGACCTTACGATCTATTGAAGAGATGAAATCCTGTCTTGCTGATGATTATTATAATCGTCCTAAAGACATCTCTTTCTTTACACCGATGCCGTCAAGAAGAGTATGCGGAGAATGTAATTTTCGTGAAATTTGCAGCTCGCGGGCGGTGTAACTGCGATGCCTCATCGTCTAGATCGTAAGCAGGGAATGCAGATTAAATCTAATACAATGGGAGAAGAGGAACTTTGTGCTTCCAAGACACACATGTCATCGGTAAAACAGGGGGTTATAACGATTGAATAATGGAAATAAATAGAATATTTTTGCGTAGAACTTTACGAGAGCAATCTCTTTTTTTCTTTAAGCATTATTAAGTTGAAGATGCATTAGTGATTGCTTTGTCTACTGGTGTATATTCATAACCTAAATCTCTTGCTACTGCTTCGTAAATAACTTGTCCTTGGAAGACATGAAGTCCGGCACGTAATGCAGGGTCAAGCTTCAACACTTCCAGTACTCCGCGGTCTGCGAGCCTCAGTGCATAAGGTAAAGTCGCGTTGGTAAGACCAAGGGTAGAAGTACGAGGTGACGAAGGCAGGGCTCTCCAAAGTGTAGATCATATACTTTATTTTGGATAGCGAAAGAGTCTAAGAACGATTCCGATTCCTTACCATATAAAATATTATCCTTCAAATTGTTAAATATAAATTTCGGATGTTAAATCAAAAGAAGAGGTTGCCTAAATCACCATACGGTGAATAGGGACAACCTCTTCTGCATTATATGCGTGAATTAAAACGCCCAGTTTCCTTTTTTAAATACAGGTTCTTCTGTTCCATCCGCAGTAACACCATAGATATCAAGTTCGGCAGAGCCGATCATGAAGTCGGTGTGTACCGTACTCGTGTTCAGACCATGCTCATTCAGCTGCTCAGGAGTCATTTCGGTTCCACCTTCGATACATGCAGAATAGGCACTTCCAATCGCGAGATGGCAACTTGCATTCTCATCAAACAGAGTTTTGTAGAAAAGAACACCGCTGTCTGAGATCGGAGAATGGTGCGGTACAAGGGCAACTTCACCCAGATAATGAGCGCCTTCATCCATGTTAACGAGACCTTTCAGCGTTTCTTCGCCTTTTTCAGCCGTTACATCAACGACACGTCCATTCTCAAACGTAAATGTAAAGTTGTCGATGATGTTCCCGCTGTAGCTGAGCGGCTTCGTGCTGGAGACTTTTCCGTTCACACCTGTACGCAGCGGAGCAGAATAGACTTCTTCTGTCGGCAGGTTCGGTACGAACCAGACGCCTTTTTCATTTTCCTTATTCCCGCCAAGCCAGATATGGTTCTCTGGAAGTTCCATCGTAAGATCTGTACCTGGGGCAACGTAGCGAAGTTTTTTATATTGTTTTTGGTTCAGGTAATTACTTTTTTCTTTGAGTGTTGCGATATGTTTCTCCCAAGCACCAACCGGATCAGGCTGATCGGCACGCACCATTTGGAAAATAACGTCCCACAGCTTCGCAATTTGCTGATCTTCCGGCAAGTCCGGGAAGACTTTAGCAGCCCATCCCTTAGAAGGAGCAGCCCCAAGGGACCAGCTTACCTTAAAGGATTGAGTCAATTGACGAAAACGTGTCAGTGCAGTGCTGAGTGTTCTGTTCGCGTTAATGATTTTTTGAGAAGATACACCTGCGAGCAGATCAGGATCATCGGACTTAATTGTAATAAAAGCAGCACCATTCTCTGCTTGTTCGATGCGTTCTGCTGCGGTATGTTTTGGTACATCCAGGAAAGATTCCTCAGATGCCATATCATAGTGAATACGGGATACTTCATCGTCTGACCAGTTGACTTTCACTTTGTAGGCACCCGCTTCGTATGCTTTTTTGACAATAGCACGAGCCAGTTCAGGTAACTCAATGGATATGTTCAGGACGACAGTTTGCCCTTTTTGTACATTTACCCCGACTTTCACGAGTAGTTCTGCATAATTATTTAGCTTGGTTTGAAAATCCATATCGGGCCATCTCCTTTTTTTGCGATCCGCTTTAATCATTTCTTCTCTAGTGTACCTCTTATTTCCAATCAGTCAAAATTATTAATGAGATACCAATTTTCTAGATCTTCGCTATCAATGATATATATTTTATCCATATGATTTGGGTGTAACTCAATCCTGCCAGAATTACCGAAAAATACGATTTCTACACTGCTCTGATCTGTGAACATCATTGAACCTGAATTGTTTGAGCCATACACATTACTTGAATTCATAGGTATAAGTTCTGCTTCCTCCATCATATGGACCACTTCGGTTGTTTCTTCTGTTGTCAGGGTTACAGGGGTAACGAAACCAATGGATATTTCTTGAACCTCGCCTGCAGCTAGTTTCTCTTTGAATTGAACTTGCCAATTTCGATCCGCACTTCCTGTAGAACAGCTGGAGATCACCGTAATAAACCCGGCGATTACGAGGACAATGCCGACAATTCGCTCTGTACTTAATACTAACTCACTCGGTTCTGCATCTTTAAATCTCCAACCATAAGATAAATACCAGGCTGAATAAGGAGAGATTGCTGCAACGAGTCCTGAAATGATGAACAAAAATCCAATAAAACCGGTCAAATACTATCACTTCCTATCTTTTTCTTCTACTAAAGTGTATCAATAGCAAACCATCTATCTGTGCATCAATCACATACGGCGTGGGGAGTGCATACATTAGCCTAGAGATAAGCACGAGGAGGATATCCGTGAACCGCATAAAAGCACAGTGGGCCTACAATTTTTATCGATCAGATAAACCGATTCCTTATGAGGAAGTGGAAGACCACGGAGATGCAGTTGATCTGATTGATCTGCCTTCTGATATTCAAAAAGAACTTCTGGCGGTGATGCCGCAATTTTTTATCACGACGCCAGACCCTGAACATATCGAGTATGAAATAGTATCTAGTGAAAGTGAGTTCGTTCTTCCTGTCCTACAGCCGTTAACCGAAATAGAACAGATTAATAAAAGGTTATTTGGAATCAAAGTTCCAGAATTTAAAATTGCAGCATGTAAAAATGCTTTTAAAACCCCATTCGGCAAAGTGAAATTCACGTACCCTTGTTTAAAAAGACGTGACTCTGAACTAACGATCTATGCATATATGAAATTTCCAAATCATCTCGACCAATTTATAATAAATGAATTACAAGGTTGCTTTGACCTCGCTTCTAAAGCAGCAAATGAAGTGGCTGTGGAAGCTTTCCATTCAGGCAAAGGTTCACCGATTGAAAGAGTCATCAAGGCCGTACCTGCAACGATTGAAACGTTTAAATCTACATTTATTCATTGTGTTGTCAATGCGGAATCGTGGAAGATCATAGAAAATGATGTGGTGTACGGCGTTGATTTTGATCATACCCGATTGACCGACTGGTATTAAGACGTCAGGGCACCTCTCACCTGAGGTGCTATAGACTGTATATGGTCTGTAGATAGACTGTAGACACACTAGTTTAGACTAGTTTGTCTGCAGTTTTTTTATTTTACCTAAGTACATATACGGATGTTTTAAGCCATAATAAGCCCCCAAGCTTTTAGAGAATTTATTTCATTCAAAAAAATATAGGAATAAATTTTTATATCATGATAGCATTCGAAGTGCATCTAATAACAGTTGAAAGAGGGGGAAAGAAGGGATGAAGTTTGATATTGAGACGCTGCCAAGTGTTCGCATTGCCTATGTACGACAAATAGGTCCTTATGGTTCTGGTAACATCCGGGTTATGCAAAGATTAAAGGAGTGGGCAAAGGAGGAAAATCTGCTTACTGAATCTGCTGTCCTGTTCGGAATTTCGCAGGATAATCCTGAAACGGTGCCTCCTGAACAATGTCGATATGATGCTTGTATTGTCATCCCCCAAGATTATCAAATGAATAAGATCATTAGTGAGAGTAAGCTGCCTTGTGGTGACTATGCTATTTTTAAGCTAAAACATACAGCAGAAGATATTCAGAAAGCTTGGAATCAAATCTTCCCTGCGATACAGAACGGAGGATATCTTATGGATAACAAACCCGTGATCGAAAGGTACAAGGGTCATATGATCCTAGATGATGATTGTGAAATATGTGTGCCTGTAAAAACCGATATAAATTAAATAATCCACGCTACACAAACCGGGATCAAGATCACAAGATCATATCTTATCTCGGTTTGTTTGCATTTTAGTAAGCAAAAGTGCTTCGATCTTAGAATGGACAGATAACTATATAGAAAATATTGGCTTTGTTTTTGGCTGATAATAAGTTAGTCTTAGCAGGGTAAATTCACCTTGGGAGGAAGATAAGTTGTCAAAGAAATCATACGTTATCGTATTTGTTATACTTTTGGGCGTAGTTACGATGATTTACACAAAGGTATATAAAGATGCGGAAATAAAGCACAATCAAGAGTACAACAAATTGGAACAAATGTATCAAACAAAAAATGACTCCGGTTTCCTATACTTATTAAAGCATCCTGTATCACCACTTCCGCTTGCTAACACCTTGGAAGCATTAAGTAAAACAGAGGAAGACGAGAGGCCTGCTAAAATTCAAGAATTAATAGAAACTGCCAAAACACAAGCCGAAGAAGTTGATGAACAGCTGATGATGTTTGTGAATTTTAGTGATACTTTTTCTGAAAAAGAAGAAGGAGAAATCATAAACCATGCATATTATGAAGATATTGACTTATTTCTCTTAGTAAGTGGTCCGACATGGAACCCAATGTACAGTATAAGTTATCTTTATTGGACATCGAAACCAAAGGTACTAGATGAATATACACGTAAATATTTACTTTCACTGGCGCAAGAGCTGCGATCGCTGGACAAAACATTCACGGAACTGAAAGATAGCTCCAATACTCAATCGTTAATCTTTTCAGACCAGTTGATAGGTGCAAAAATTAAGCTTCTGGATAAGTTAAAGCCGCATCTTATAAAAATAAACCAATTGAATGAATCTTTACTAACGCATTATCAGATTCAATAATCTCTCACTATCGCTGAGAATGTAGATTCGGGTTTTCAGAATATTATAAAAAATCTATGAGATGAGAAATCCATAGATAGGAGATATAGTAACACAGTATTTTACGTGTAATTCAACATCAGAAAGAGTGCTTTTACAAGAATGGGAATAGCAAAGACACTGGATTTTATGTTCAAAATAAAAACACCAAAGTTCATCATTGAACTTTGGTGTTCTTTTGTACATTTATATTTTTTAACTACTCAATCCCTTTGGAGATCGGTTAATAAGAATTTATTTGCCGGACCCTTGTTTTTACCCGTAAATAATGACTATCTTTTGCTGGGTGTACAAACAGTTGAAGACAGGTGGATACCCCTTTTTGAAAGCGCTACAATGAAGGGGCGGAAGAGAATAGGGCACATATGGCTATGTATGGTAAAAAAAGCATACGATTTCGAGTTGAAAGGTGAGATGACAATGATAAAAGCAGCACCTGAGGGTTATGACCAGTATAGAGAAAATATAAATCGCGGGACCATAGAGATGGTTGAATATTCTTCATCAACTGTTGGAAATTCGCGCAAAGCGATGGTGTATACTCCGCCAGGATATTCGCCGGATGGCAAGTATCCTGTTCTGTATCTTTTACATGGTATAGGCGGGGATGAATCTGAGTGGTATAACCATGCCGCTCCACAAGTGATTCTGGATAACTTATACAATGACAATAAGATTGAACCCATGATTGTTGTATTTCCGAATGGTCGTGCAATGCCGAATGACAGAGCAGAGGGAGATATTTTTGATGCAGAAAAAATAAAAGCGTTTGAGACGTTCGAATTCGATTTACTCCATGATTTGATTCCATTTATCGAATCTAATTACTCTGTCGAGACGGGCCGAGAAAACCGTGCGCTTGCAGGTTTATCGATGGGAGGAGGCCAGTCATTAAATATTGGACTCCATCATCTGGATCGATTTGCATGGATCGGGGCTTTTTCTCCCGCACCTAATACCAAAAGTCCTGAAATCCTTGTACCGAACCCAGGGGATACTACATCTCTTCTTCGTTTACTCTGGATCTCTTGCGGCGATCAGGACCATCTTATTTCGAATAGTGAACAAATGCATACTTACTTAAAAGAGAACGATGTTCCTCATATCTGGTATAAAGAACCAGGCGGTCACGACTGGCCGGTATGGAAAAATGATCTCCATCTGTTTTCACAGCTTTTATTTCAACCCTAAAAAATGACTGATTTCGCTTACTGGCTCAGAGGGAGATTATTCAATATTTTCTTAATTCGGCAGTTTTATGAAGACCATTCCGAAAGTACGGGAGGAAGCCTTATATGATCGAGTTAAAAGGGAAAAACGTTCTGATCCACGACGGGGAAATCAAACGTAGAGAGGCTGCAAACCGAGCATATTTGATGAAGCTGGACAGCGACCATCTTCTTTTTAACTACAAGCTGGAAGCGGGCCGTTATACGGGGAGAGACATCCCGAAGGGAGCGCATGGGGGATGGGAAACTCCCGTATGTCAACTCAGAGGCCATTTTCTTGGACACTGGCTGTCGGCTGCGGCAATGCATCATTTCAAGACAGGAGACCCAGAGCTTAAAGCGAAGATCGAAGTCATCATAGAGGAATTAGCCGAATGCCAAAAGGATAATGGTGGGCAGTGGGTAGGTCCGATTCCCGAGAAATATTTGCACTGGATTACGAAGGGGAAAAATGTCTGGGCTCCCCAATATAATCTCCATAAGCTGCTCATGGGTTTAGTAGATGTCTATCAGTATGTAGGGAACGTGAAGGCGCTTGAAATCGCGGATTTGTTCGCAGACTGGTTTGTAGAATGGAGTAAAGGTTTTTCCAGGGAGCAGTTTGACCACATTCTGGATGTGGAAACCGGTGGGATGCTGGAAGTTTGGGCGGATCTCCTGCAGATCACTAGCAAGGATAAATACAAGACACTGCTAGAACGGTATTATCGCAGCAGGCTCTTTCAACCTTTGCTGGAAGGTAAGGACCCTTTGACGAATATGCACGCGAATACGACCATTCCGGAAGTGCTGGGCTCTGCTCGTGCGTATGAAGTTACGGGCGAGAAGAGATGGATGGATATCGTGGAGGCCTATTGGAATTGTGCGGTGACGGAGAGGGGGTATCTGGCCACAGGTGGTCAGACGTCTGGTGAAGTCTGGATACCAAAGATGAAAATGAAGGCTCGTCTAGGGGATAAAAACCAAGAATACTGTACGGTCTATAATATGATTCGCTTAGCTGAGTTTTTGTTCCGTCATTCCGGTAAACCTGCATACGCACAATATATCGAATATAACATTTACAATGGAATTATGGCGCAAGCCTACTTCCAGGAGTATCATCTAAACGGCAATAAGCATCCATATCCTCATACCGGATTGCTTACATATTTTCTGCCAATGAAAGCAGGCTTGCGTAAGGATTGGAGCACGGAGACAGACAGCTTCTTCTGCTGTCATGGAACGATGGTCCAAGCGAATGCAGCATGGAATCGAGGCTTGTATTATCAGGATGGGGACGGCATATATATCTGTCAGTATTTCGACTCTGAAGTCACTGCGGATATGGGAGGAGTTCCTGTGCGGATACAACAACAACAAGACCGTTTGAGTGGAAGCCTGATGAATTCCTCGAATACTTCAGGATATCAGGGAATCAACGAAATTACGGCAAATCACGAAAATATCCCGCCATACCGCAAGTATGATTTTGTTGTACATACAAAAGAGCCGAAATCATTTGCGGTCCATTGCCGAATACCGGATTGGATCATGTCGGAAACATTCGTATATGTTAATGGCGTCCTCCACGGAAAAACCGCTGAAAGTGACCAATTCTATTCTATTCGACGTGACTGGAAAGATGGCGACAAAATCACCTTGATTTTTCCAATTGGGATCCAATTCGTATCATTGCCGGAAGACAAACAGATGGGTGCGTTTCGTTTCGGACCAGAGGTACTGGCTGGTATAGCTGAGGAAGAACGTATTTTGTTTGTCGACAGCGAAGACATCGCATCCGAAATTGAGATGGAGAACGAGCGCGAGTGGGGAAGCTGGAGATTTTTTTTCAAAACGGTCAACCAGGATCCTTCTATTCAACTTAGGAGAATCCGTGACATCGGGTATGAACCTTACCAAATTTATTATAAGGTTAAAAACTCTGACTGGCACCAAAATCGCCGATCCTAAAAGTGGGTAAAAAAGGGGATCAGGCCCAAGAAGTAACACGAGATAAAACTAGCGTTAAATGAATTCTCCATAGCTATGTAAGATTATGATGGAGAGAGCAAGCAAATAGTTCGATGCTTAAAGGCTGCCAAACGGCAGCCTTACCTATTCATCAAAACTCCGTATTTACTTCCTTTGCAAACTTTCAATTCCCTCGTATTTAATCTGCTGTCACCCTTTTGCCACTTCATTATTTATTTTTTCCTTTCAGTCCCACAAAGAAAAGAAATTCTAATCATTCCTTACTTGCTGAGCAACGAAAGGTATAGGTAAATTAATTTACCTTCCCATATTTTTTAGCACCATCATTAAATTGGCCGGCTTTTCTGCGAGCCTCCTGGTGTAATAGGGATACCACATCGTTCCGTAAGGCACATAACATCGCACCCGATAACCTTCCTCTGCTAGTTTCACTTGTTCCTGCATACGAAGTCCATACAGCATTTGAAATTCAAAACGGTCCTTCGGAATATCATGTTCCAGAGCATATTGTTTCGTCCATCTTATGATCTTGTCATCATGAGAAGCGATAGCCGTGTATACATGGTGATCCAGATGCATCTGGATGATTCGTTTGTACTGCCAGAGTACATCCTTTATATTCTGATAGGCAATGGAAGAGGATTCCTTATAAGCTCCTTTTACAAGCCGGAGGGGAATGCATTTATCTATACAATCAGCTGCATCTTGTTCCGAACGGTACAAGTAAGCTTGAATCACAGTGCCTGCATTCGTTAACTGTTCCTTGTGCAGCTTCCATACAATTTCTAAAGTAGCATCCGTATATGGCGAATTCTCCATATCTATCCGGACAAAATTCCGGTAGTATTTTGCTTCCCTAACGACGGCACGGATATGTTCATACCCCATCTCTTTATCTAGAGCGAGACCCATTTGTGTTGGTTTCAAAGATACATTCGCATCTACCCGAGATTCCGCAATTGCCTTGATCAGCCGAATGTATTCATCACGATAGCTTAACGCTTGATCAAGCTGTGTCACTCCTTCCCCTAAATGGTCTAATGTGGCCATGATTCCCTTGCTGTTTAGCATCTTTACTTCTTCAATGGCTCCTTCTAGATCACTTGCGGCAATGAATTTTCTTGCCAAGGACTTGCCGTATTTTAAGGTCAACTTCTCCACCAACGGATTACTGGAGACAGTGAGCAAGGTTTTTCGGTATAGCTCGGTTCCAATTTTCATGGGCTTCATCTCTCCTTCTACGTTTCATATGTATGGGGGAAAGTCAAGATGAATACATATGAAATACAGAACTTTTCTCATTTCATTTACAACAAAGCAGGGAGCTCACTTTCCGGCAAATTGAGAACAAGCCTGACCAGTAATTAGAAGGAGGCACAAATATGCCCGTTCCATTCCAAAATGAACCCTTTACTGACTTTAGTGCTGAAGGAAATCAGACATTATTTAAAAATGCGCTGAGGCTGGTTGAATCCGAACTTGGCAAGCATTACCCGCTGATCATTGGCGGTAAGGAAATCGAGACCACAGCAAAAGCCATCTCCATAAATCCTTCCCAGAAAGATCAGGTGATTGGTAGTTTATCACAGGCGGGTGAAGAGCAGGCAGAGCAAGCGATTGTCACAGCCCAGGCGGTATTTGAACATTGGCGCTATACGACGTTCACGGAGAGGGCGAGATACTTATTCAAAGCAGCAACACTGCTTCGCCGGAGAAAACATGAATTCTCTGCCTGGATGGTGTACGAGGCGGGGAAAACGTGGGGGGAAGCAGATGCAGATACGGCAGAAGCCATCGATTTTATGGAATTCTACGCCAGGGAAGCTCAGCGTCTGGCACAGCCGCAGCCGCTGGTTCATATTGAAGGGGAAGATAATGAGCTGTACTATGTTCCGCTGGGGGTCGGAGTAATCATTCCCCCTTGGAATTTCCCGCTTGCGATTATGGCAGGCATGACCACGGCGGCTATCGTATCGGGCAATACAGTGGTGCTAAAACCAGCCAGTACGACTTCCGTTATTGCCGCAAAATTTGTACAGCTTCTTATCGAAGCAGGGGTACCGAGCGGGGTTGTTAACTTCATACCCGGGGCGGGGAGCGAAATCGGTGACTACCTTGTTGATCATCCGCTGACTCGGTTTATTAGTTTCACAGGCTCCAGAGAAGTGGGACTGCGGATTAATGAACGGGCTGCAAAAACAGCCCCGGGACAGAAATGGATGAAGCGAGTTATTGCCGAAATGGGCGGCAAGGATGCGATTATCGTAGATGAAGGAAGTGATCTCACTGCCGCAGCAGAAGCCATTACTGCCTCTGCATTTGGTTTTGCAGGTCAGAAGTGTTCTGCCTGCTCCCGAGCGATTATTCATGAAAGTGTATATGATGAAGTCCTTACAAAAGTAATCGCCCTAACCCGAAAGTTAAAAGTAGGCAGCCCGCTGCAGCCGGAGACCAATGTTGGACCGGTGATTGATCCGCATGCTTTTCGAAAAATTCAGGACTACATCAAGATCGGAAGAACAGAAGGGGAGATTGTTCTTGGAGGAAAAGCAGAGATTAATGATGGGTATTTCATCGAACCGACGATCATAGCGGGGGTAAGTCCTACTTCGCGTGTATCGCAGGAAGAGATCTTTGGTCCTGTCGTGGCATTTACGAAGGCTTCATCTTTCCAAGAAGCATTGCGGTATGCCAACAATACGGAATATGGACTGACCGGTGCGGTATTCTCCAGAAACCGGACACATCTGGAACAGGCTAGATCTGTCTTTTTTGCAGGTAACTTGTACTTCAACCGAAAATGTACGGGTGCATTAGTAGGCGTTCATCCTTTTGGTGGATTTAATATGTCAGGGACAGACTCTAAAGCAGGCGGACGCGATTACTTACTTTTGTTCACACAAGCCAAACTTGTCTCTGAAAAATACTAAATTCCTAATCTTATCAGAATTGAAAACAAAATTTTACAAAAAACAGAATTAAAAAAGAAGCCGTGCCCTCTAAAGAGGAAACATGGCTTCTTACTAATTCATGCTAGCGTGAGCTATCCCATATGAAGAAAACGTTCACCTGCAATACCTGGTGTCGTCATTTGTTCCGGATGCATAATTTCTTGGAGTTCTTCGATTGTCAGCAGTCCTCGCTCTAGAATAATGGAGGTAATCGTCTGCTTGGTACGAAGTGCTTCTTTCACGATGCCAGCCGCTACATCATACCCAAGATGTGGATTCAGAGCGGTAATCATGGTGAAACTTTGATCCAGCACTCGTTTGATATGGTCACGGTTCGCATCCAGTTCCTTAATGGCAAACCGGTAGAATACATCCATTCCGTTACTCATAATCTTGAGTGATTGTAATAGGTTAAAGGCAATAACGGGACCCATTACGTTAAGTTCAAACTGTCCTGCACCGCAGGCCAGCGCGATCGTATGGTCGTTACCGATGACCTGGAATGAAATCTGGTTCATGACTTCAACCATTACGGGGTTTACTTTCCCTGGCATGATGGAGGAACCTGGTTGTCTTGCCGGAAGCAGAAGTTCTGAGAAACCTGCTCTTGGACCGGAAGCCATAAGCCGAATGTCGTTACAAATCTTGGTCATATTAACGGCACATACTTTGAGTGCGGCAGACATCTCTAGATACGCATCTGTATTCTGTGTAGCATCTACTAGATCTTCCGCGGTATATAAAGGTAAGCCTGTAATTTCACCGAGATGTTCGGTGACTTTTTGGATATACGCCGTTTTTGCATTTAGCCCCGTACCAACAGCCGTAGCTCCCATATTAATAGAAAGAAGTCGTTTGGACGCTTCTTGAAGTCGCTCCATGTCTCTAGAGAGCACTTTCGCATAGGCGCCAAATTCTTGTCCGAGTTTAATCGGAACCGCATCCTGCAGATGCGTTCTTCCTACTTTGACGACATCATCGAATTCTACCTGCTTTTGGACAAACCCTTCATGAAGCTGCTCCATTGTCTGTAAAAGCGTAGTTGCATGACGATAGGCTGCAATCCGCAGGGCTGTAGGAATCGCATCATTGGTAGATTGGGACATATTTACGTGGTTGTTCGGGTTACAGTGAAAATAATCGCCTTTCACTTTAGATAAAAGTTCAAGTCCTCGGTTGGCAAGGACTTCATTCATATTCATATTAATGGAGGTGCCTGCACCACCCTGAATGGAATCAACGATAAACTGATCTAAAAGTTGACCTTGCATGACTTCTTCTGCTGCTTTGATAATCACTTCTCCGATTCTCGGCGGAAGCATTTTCATATCCATGTTAGCCATTGCTGCTGCTTTCTTCACCGCGGCAAGAGCAAATATGAGTTCTTTTTCAATAGGTACTCCGGTAATCGGGAAATTATCTACCGCCCGCATCGTTTGAATGCCATAGTAGGCAGACGCAGGAATACTCAGTTCACCAATAAAATCTCGTTCAATTCTTACCGTTTCAGACACAAACGTTCCCTCCAGTAGGAAGCTATTATGATGTAAAATATAGCTTGCGATAGTTTATTGTAAAATTCCATCTTTTCACCAAGCAATAATAGTATACATCAATCAGACCTAAAGTTGGAAATAAAATGAAAGCGTAGTCTTTTTATCTCTATAAAATATGATATGCAGCAAATCTACCAAAGTGACGAGGATACTAGGGCTGCCTAATTCATAGATATACCTATTTCATAAAACAACAAAAAAAGAACCTAAGAGATTCCAATTAATCAATGATTTGTGTAATATCCCCTTAAGCGAACAAACGAGCGATTTGTTTCGTTATTTCGGTTGGCTCTCAGAAACTTATTTCAAGATACGTAAAAGATCGGGGGAGCAGAGTGTACTTCATCTCACGTGATTCGTCTATAGTTGATCCCTTTCATGCCGGGACGTTTGAGTATATGTCAGGTTCTCATGTTACTGTGCTTCTCATTATTTTAGCGCTGTTTTTATTATTGTTCTTATTTAGGTTTCAGTTACGTCGATCGCTTCTGCTGAAAGAGCTGCTGCGGTGGAGTCTTGCTGCCATATTAATAATATCGCAACTCACGCTCGAAATATGGTATCAAGCTTTTAGGCTTTGGGATATAAAAAATACGTTGCCGCTTGAACTATGCAGTCTTACGCTTATACTATCGATTCTGATGCTGATTACAAAAAGCAGAATCCTGTATATCTTTGTGTTTTATGCGGGAATATGCGGAGCACTCGCAGCCTTGCTCACCCCTAACTTAGCTTATGCTTTTCCGCATTTTCGCTTTTTTCAATTTTTTATCGCCCATGGAGCAATTATTTTGTCTGCTTTTTATATGACGTGGGTTGAAAATAATAAGTTATCCTTCATATCAGTACCCATTGGTTTTGTCATGCTCAATGTGGCGGCCGGTTTCGTGTGGCTGATCAATCAGATGACAGGAGCAAATTATATGTTCCTCTCACATAAACCGGATACGCCATCTATCCTGGATCTGCTGGGTCCCTATCCGTTTTATATCGTAATGGAAGAAATACTAGCGCTTATTCTTTTTCTTATGCTGTATGTACTTTTCTTCTATCTTCCTTGGGGCGCAGTGAACCGGGTAGAGGAGAGCAGGGAGGACGATGTTCATGAAATGGAGCTCTAACGAGCAAGATGGAAATATGGAATGGGGAAAAACAAATAAGGAATACCTCACCTTGTATCCTGTGAGGGGGATTAGACTGAATGCAGGAATTCTCGTACTTTTTTTCCTTAATCTATTCTTAGTGATTCCTGTATTAGGCGTACCGTATCAACCGATATATGCCTATATCCTGTTCCCGCCGCTTGCTGTTATGAATATATGGGCTTTCGCTTTGATGGCTGCCCCGCGTAAGCTTCAGCTGAACTACGTCTTATTCAGAGGTATATTTGGTATCGTCAGTTCACTCGGATTCGTCATTGTAACTCAGAAATTTGCTTACACAGGGCTTGATTTTAAAACACCAATGTACGCTATTGGTTCATTTGCTGCCTACGGTTTTGCATTATACCACTACATCAAGTCTCATCTCAGGAAGTTGAAATCACTGCATAAAAGGATAAAGCAGGAGAGAAGAGTGCCAAGGGTGTCCATAGCCGCATTAACGGGAGCTGGTTATCTGGCTGCGAATCTCTCTCTCATGTTTGTAACGGAAAAAACGGTGACGATTGTACTCATGTGTGTATACACTATGCTTACTTTTGTTATGTTTCATTTCATACTAGAACTGCATCGTTATTACTGGCTCAATAGAAGAACAGCAGGTACAAAAAAACCTCCGATCTCTGCCGATTTGCAGTAGATCCGGAGGATTCGTATAAAGTATTACTAACTTGGAGTTTAACCTCGAAGCAGTGATTCGGCTCCATCTACATAAACTTCCGTACCCGATACGTGAGAGGCTTCATCAGAAGCAAGGAACAATACTAGATTTGCGACTTGTTCCGGTTTACCGGCCTCACCAGCGAGTGGATGTCCGCCCTCAGGATATTCAACAGGAATCTGAACTTCTTCCAAGTCTTCAGAGCGAGTCGTTTTACCGTCAATCTCTGTGTCAATTGCACCGGGGTGAACTGAATTCACTCGAATCTTGTATCTCGCTAGCTCCAGTGCAGCCATCTTCATAAATGCTGCTTGCCCCGCTTTTGTGGAAGCGTAAGCGGAGAAACCGATGTTGGAGAAGACCCGGTTTCCGTTAATCGAACTGTTAATGATAATGCTGCCTCCGTTATCTTTCATATGAGGGATGGCATATTTCACGGTTGCGAATGTTCCGCGCATATTAATACACATCGTTTGATCCCAATCTTCCACTTCCATGGTTTCAATAGGGGCGAGCTTGCCGTTTACTCCAGCATTGGCAAAAACGATGTCTACCTTGCCTCCCGCGAGATCGGCAACTTCCTTCATTGCGCGTTCCACCATTTTGGGCTCAGAAATGTCACATTCGACTACGTCAGCGCGGCCGCCATTTTTCTCGATGATTTGTTTTGTTTCCTCTGCCTTTTCTACCGTCCGGTCCAGCAAAAATACTCGTGCTCCTTCTTTTGCGAATCGAATGGCTGTTGCCTGACCAATACCCGAACCTCCTCCAGTTACGACTGCGAGCTTGTTTTCTAGACGTAGTGTCATTCTCTTTTCCTCCCTTAATCTTAAAATTTATGTGAGTATTGATCTAATGTGTTTTCTTATGTACGGTAAATACCCCCGGTGGAGGATATTTGAATCATAATCAGAATAAATACAAAATCCCTGCATTCTCTTTGTAAAAAAGAGCGTGCAGGGATTTAGGTTTTGCTGCCTATCGATGAATTTACCAACAGGCATGTCTTATTTAAATTTTTGCCATTCCATCGAACTATTCTCGAGCAGGTGTTCAAAATCGTTATCCAGTCGTTTTTGTTCTGCTTTTTTCTTCTCTTCGGCAATACGTTTGGCTTCTTCCTGACGAGCAGCTTCGGCTGCTTTGATCTCGGATGCTTGTGCCTTAAGCTTCCCAAGAACTTCTTCACTAAGCAAATCTTTTAGTGTGGCTGCACTTCCTTCTTGAGCAGAAGACCGCTGTGCAGACTGTGAAGGTCTTGATCCATTCTTTTTCTTCACCATGACGATCCCTCCATTTCGTTCCTGTAAAAAGTATAACAGGAATCGTAACGTGTTGAAACTGATTCTTGGTTGAAAACTACACCCTTTCTTTACGAAAGCATAGTCTAAAAAAGAGAACAGAGGAATAGTTATAAGAAATAATGATAGCGCTTTCTTTAAATTAGTGTAAAATATAGAAACAACAAGAGAAGACAGAGTATACAGCTTATTTTGAATACCGATACTACGACTAATTAAACAGTGAAGGGGTCGTTGATATTGGAAGTAAATAATACACAGCTATTAAAAGGGTTAATGTGGGGAACCATTCTCAGTATACCGCTCTGGATCTCGATAATGGGTTGGGTTCGCATCTTGTTTTAAAAAATATTTGTTTCTCGTGTAACACATACATCACATGGTTAAAAAAAGACCGGCAAGCATAGAGAAGGGGACGAAACCCATTCATGCCTGTCGGTCTTTTCCTTACTGAATCTTTGTCGGTTCTGGATAATCTACACCTAGCGTATCAACGGTTACTTTGGTCATAACCGGAGGATTTTCGGGTCGATTATTTTTACCTCTTTTAAGATTTGCGATTTCATCAACCACATCCATACCTTCAATTATTTTACCAAAACTAGCATAAGTATTATCTAAATGCTCGGAATCCGCTTGTACAATAAAGAACTGAGATCCTGCGGAGTCCAAATCTTCTCCACGAGCCATCGAAATGACGCCACGGGTATGAAGCAGATGGTTCTTCACTCCGTTACTTGTGAATTCACCTTTGATGCTGTAGCCGGGGCCGCCAGAACCCGTACCTTCCGGATCTCCGCCTTGAATCATAAAGTTTGGAATCACACGGTGAAAGATCGTACCATCATAAAATCCGCTGTTAGCAAGCGAGATGAAATTGTTCACTGTATTGCGAGCAACCTCCGGATACAACTCTAGGACGATTTTTTTACCATTATCCAGTTCAATGGTTGCCACCGGGTGCGAAGCATCTGCGTTAGGAACGCCAATGCCTCCGAATTCAAGCTCATCATTTTGCGCTTCATCTTGTCCACAACCCGCTAGTATAAGCAGAAGGGCGGAAACAATAAATAGAAGTTTGAAACTTTTTGATTTGACGAACATACAAGCTCCTCCTTGATTCATGTCGAATAGGATTATCATACCCCAAAACTGGACACACAGGAAAGAACCCTATCTGATTGGAAAGGGTTCTTTTCTCTCATTTTACTATTTTAGGAACAAAACAGTAACCAGATGTAGGATATTCGTTTATACTATTTAAAAGAATCATTTTCATCATACCTTTACATAGTTACCAAGAAACTTTTAGAAACAAGCTCTGGTTTTAGGTTTGATCCGGACTTCCGACTCCATTAATGAGATCGGTTCCATGCATGGCATCAGGATCAGGGGATACGGGATCAACGGGGCTGTCTTTTGCAATTTCATCTGCATCGGGTACAGCCGCAAGATCGGGCTCGGATGAACGAAGAAGCTCTTCATTTGGGTTATTAGCATCTTCTTCCCGAGTGTCATCTGCTGCAGAAATAGGACGCAGATCCTGCATAATTCCTTGCTCAGCTGTCTCTGCATCTGCTGGGTCCGTATCTTCGTCAAGACTAATCGTCTGCTCGGTATACGTATTCACATAATTCAGATCATCTTCTGGTATCGTATCGATACTTTCAGTCTCTTGGTTTAACGTTTTATATCGATCATAAGCAAAATCGGCTTCGTTTGTTTTAGGTCTATTATCCATCAAGAATTCTCCTTTCTGATGCTGATGTTATATCCTGACCTTTTAGAACATAGGGAATACATATTTTACGAGGAAATACAGTAGTCCAAAGAAAATAATGATGTAAGCCGCATACTTGATGAAGGTGGATGCTACTAGACTTGAATCGGATTTTTTCTGAACATCTCTTCGTTCAACCTCTACATTCCGATGTGATTCATTCATTTTCGTCTCCTCCTTATCTTCTCATAACCTATGCTCACAGTTTGTTCTTGCCCATTCTTAAACCGATTTGAGGGAGCTTGAATCAGAGGAAGAACAGAGGTAATGATGAAAAGAGAAATATGTATGGAGAAAGGGAGAATTCATTAATGGAGTGGTTTACTTTTGGGAATATGTTAGAAGCAATTCGAATTGGACAAAAAGCATCAACACCAGGTTTTTCAAGAACGGTCATTCGTACGCCCAGCGGTTTATATTGGACTGGCGGGATATGGAACGGGAGAATTGTGGAGATCAGAGATTATTTATTCTCAGACATCTGGACGATCTACGAAGATGAAGAAAGCCTGGTATGGGAAGAGTACAGAGAGCCTATGGAGCGTAAGATTGTAGAAATGATTACGAATCAATATGAGGAAGAGCGAGCCCAAAGACGAGAAGAAAAAAAAGCGAAATCTACTCAGACGTTATGGAAAAATAAAGATGTATTTTAATCCTTATAAGGTTAATTGAAGAAAAGAAATTTATATACTAACTGAATTATTGAGGTGTGAATAATGAAGATTGTTCCTAGGGTATCGGCTGTTATCATCTTGTGTTTACTATCGGTACTCTTCATATTACCACCACCCGTCAGTCATGCAGAAGGGGAAGGCCAGCCCCGAAAATTATCTTCTTGGGAGATGGCTTGGCCTCAGAATTGGACAGGTCATACGATAGATAAACCAACTTCTGGAAGCGATGAATGGACAACCATTCGAGCTGATTCCTCCATAGAACAACAGCTGACATCCTCGCCGCATACAGCCTGGATCAGAATAAAGCTGCCCGAGGATATAAAAGATGATATGGCCATTTATTTTGAACGTATCTATGGTCAGCAGATTAGAGTCTATAAAGACGAACATATTTTGTATGAGCAAGGGTCTCAGCATCAATTTAACAGAAATCCGTTATTGTTACCCTTACTTGATCAAGATGCCGGTGGAACAATTTATATCTGGACGCATAGTGATTATTTTAAAGTCGGTGTTGATCCGGCGATATGGATCGGTTCTTCTGCCAATCTGAATAAGAAATATGTGAGCGATGGGATAGATGAACTGGTCCTTGGGAGTATACTGCTCGTTTTGTCCGTTATCATCATCGCATTTTCGATGTTTATGTATAAATTAAAATATAAGTTATGGCTTGCAATATCCGTACTCATTGGGTGTTTAGGATTTACCATCTCGATGAATTCGAGCACAATTTATACATTTTATCCGGATATGACGCAGCTGTTTTATTATTTCTTTTTAATTTGTTTTGCCATAGAACTGCCTGTGCTTGCCTACTGCTTTGAACAAATATTTACTTCAGACAAGGCAAATAGAATCATTCGCAATCTGAGAAACTATCTAGTGGCTTATACCCTGTTTTATATATTCTGTACGGCAGCAAGTCTGCTTTATCCTGAGATGTCCCTATTTATGAGGTTTATAACAGGCCCTGTTTTTGGGGTGGTTTATGTAATTGAACTGTTGGTCTTGCTATACGTGACAATCAAAGAAGCGATAAGAGGGGAACAGGGGGCAACCTTGCTTTCCATTGGTTTTGGTATATTTGCACTCACAACCATAATAGAATGGTTTTTATATTACTCCGTACCTTGGTATGAGTTAGATCTATCGAAATGGACCATTTTTATTTTTGTCTGTTCAATTTTGACGGTAAAAGGCCAAAGGTTGCTTGGAAAATATGAAGAAGTTGTGCGTTATACAGAGGAACTGGAGGCGGTTAGTAATGAACTTCAGCGTTCTGAAAAAATCAAAATCATTAGCGAACTCGCTGCCTCGGTTGCTCATGAAGTACGTAACCCGCTGCAGGTCACACGTGGATTCTTGCAGCTAATGAGCAAGCAGGATGATGACAAGAATAAAAAGTATGTAGGTATTGCACTAGAAGAACTGGACAGGGCATCGGACATCATCAATGATTTCTTAACTTTTGCGAAGCCTGAATTTGATCATATTGCACTTATTAATCTATCTGAAGAGTTTAATCATATTGAAGGAGTCCTTATTCCGATGGCGAACCTCGAGGGAGGCATAATCGTCATGAATATCCCAAATAACCTGTGGATCCGCGGCAATTCATCCAAGTTCAAACAGGCTTTTATTAATATTATGAAGAATAGCATTGAGGCACTGCAAGGCAGCGGAGAAGTGAGGGTTAAGGCTTATCTTGCAGGAACGGAAGTAGTCATTCATGTCCAAGATAATGGAGTAGGTATGAACCAAGAGGAACTGATGAGATTGGGTGAGCCTTACTTTTCTAATAAAACAAAAGGAACTGGACTTGGTATGATGGTGACCTTCCGGATTATTGAAGCGATGGACGGTACGATTGAATATAGCAGTGAAAAAGAAGTAGGAACAGAAGCAGTCATCCGCTTTCCTTCCGGAGTATAACAAGCTTACTTCTACTTATTTTTCTTGCAATGGATAAAAAAGGGGTATATTCGTCCACAATAACAAGGTGTAAGTAATTATGAGCACCAGGAAGGTGGACAATACAAGATGAAGAAATATCTCGTTAGCATTGCATCTGCAGCATTGCTTGGATCTTTACTCATGGGACAGGGCAGTTATGTAATGGCGCAGCCTGACGTTGTACTTACGGAGACCGAGAAGCAGAATACGGCGGACTGTGGACGTACAGGTCATTACCTGTATTTTATGGAAGAGACAGCTAAGATTTTAAAGATAGATACAAAGACGCTTGCGGCAGAGATGCAGCAAGGAAAGACCATTGCTGAGATTGCGAAAGCGAAAGGCATGACAAGTCAGCAGCTTGAAGAGCAATTAAAGCCGGCTGTGGAGCGGCGTGTTGATGAAGTAGTAAAAGCAGGCTGCTTATCCAAAGAACAAGCCGTTTCGATGAAAGAATCAATAAGTGAAAGATTAAATAAAGTAATTCATACACCGATTGGTGATCTGAAACAGAAACATACCAGTCGCAGTAAAGGACAAAGTAAGATCAACCGTGAATCTATAGCGAAGTTTCTTGGAATTACGACAAATCAGCTTGACCAGGAACTGAAGCAAGGGAAGTCGTTAGCGGAGATTGCCCAGGCTAAAGGGATCAGTGAGAAGCAGCTAATTGATCATCTGAAGGAAGAATTGACTCCAGATCTAACGAAATTCATTCATCGTAAAATGCAAATGAATCCAAGACCTGGTCATGAAGCCATGTCTCCCGAAAAAAGCTGACAAAACTCTAATTTTCTTTAACAAATTTCCAAAAAATAAAACGACCTGTTCTCCATCTCCTTAACAGGGGGAAAGAACAGGTTATTTTATTTATGTAATCATTTTAATTGATTAGATTTGCTTGACAGTATCCACTTCTGGATTTAGTATTTTTCCTTATACTGCTAGGAGGCGATATGGGATGTTATACCGCAGAGTAGGGAGCAGCGGACTGAAGGTTAGCGAAATCAGTCTGGGAAGCTGGCTTACATATGGAGGATACGTGGAACGGGATAATGCCATTCTTGCCATTGAGGAAGCATACGATCTAGGAGTCAACTTTTTCGACACAGCAAATGTTTATGAACAAGGGGCTGCGGAGGAACTGATAGGACAAAGCCTCGCTCCTTATCCAAGACATTCGTACGTTCTTGCTACAAAAATGTATTTCCCAATGGGAGAGGGACCCAATGATCAAGGATTATCTCGCAAGCATATCATGGAACAGGCACATGCGAGTTTAAAACGCTTGGGACTTAGCTATATTGATATTCTCTACTGCCACCGGTTTGACCCGGAGACACCGCTGGAAGAGACATTGCGTGCGCTGGATGATCTAGTGACACAAGGTAAAATTTTATATATCGGTGTAAGTGAATGGACGGCAGCTCAAATGGCAGAAGCCCACGCGATCGCAAGCAGATATCTGCTGGACCGAATCATCGTTAATCAGCCCATGTATAATATGTTTGAACGGTCTATTGAAGAGGAGATTATTCCCTTCGGCGAGGAAAAAGGAATCGGACAAGTCGTTTTTTCGCCCCTGGCTCAAGGTTTGTTAACTGGGAAATATAATTCCGCCACAGAACTTCCTGAGAACAGCCGCGCGGCAAAGCTGGATTTCGTTCGTGACGGGATAACAGAAGATAAGATTGCAAAAGTAAAACAGCTGGGCAGAATCGCTGAGGAACTTGGGTTATCTATGCCCCAGCTGGCGATTGCCTGGATCTTAAGACAAAAGAATGTAGCCAGTGCGCTTGTCGGAGCAAGCCGCCCGCAACAAGTTGCGGAGAATGTCAAAGCTTCCGGCATAAAGCTATCAGCAGATGTACTCCAGCAGATCGAATATATACTTAAGTAAATAAATGAATCCATTTCAGAATCGCTTACGTTCTTTTCACCAGAACTATATGTAGATCATAATGGTGTAATTCATAATTAACGAGGAAAAGCCTCACTAGAGTTATACACTTGTGCATAACTCTAGTGAGGCTTTCTCTGTTTGTTTATTCTGTTAAAGAATTGGTGACAGGTGTTTTCAATCCAGGTTCGATCTTATCTTGCTTTGTGGCAGGTATTCTTCTTCGTCCAAGTCCCACCAAATAACGAGAAAATGGAAGACGAGACAGTCCATAACTAATAAGAAGAGAGAATATGACCGTTAGTGCGAAGGTAAGCAAAGTGAATCCAAGATGGTAACCTGCCAGTTGAAGTGGTCGTGTAAAGGACGAAATCCAGTAAATCACTAGTGCATGTATCAGATATCCGCCAAAGGAATATCGACCAACCCATGTAAAAAGTTTATAGAATTTACTCTTCACCGATACTAAATGCAAGATACCGTAGATCAGAAACATTTGCGATAAGATGAGTACAAATGTTGTTGGTTTTAGATAAGTGGAGATATTTAAATTCATCGTTTCTCCAGAACCCCGCAGTACATCATAGGCAAGATACACAAAGAGAAGGATGGATAGCAGTGCATTCCAAGGCAGTATCTTTACCATAACGCTCCGAAACCGATCAAGCATAAATGCACAAACAGCGCCAAGAATGAAATAGAAGATATACATAACAAAAATACTAGTACGATGGTTAAGCAAAGTTTGTCCTATTCCTGGGGTCACTGCCCACTGACCCATACGATAATAGGAGAGATATAGAAGGTAGCCATAGGCAAGACCGCTAACCAGCAAGATCGCGAAGACGATTCTATTTTGTTGTTTGTACTCCATTTCTTTCAGCCTGTTTCTGATCTGAATTGCGATCCTGCGAAACAAGGGAAACAGCAGATAGAATTGAAATACCATAATAATAAACCATAGGTGATACCCAGCTTGTGGTGCAAATAACTCTCTCACCAGACTCTTCCAGGTTTCTGCATCCAGCCAATTGGTATACATCATCAATCGAACCGATATCCAGTATACCAATGTCCAAAGTATAAACGGCACATAGATATCGCCAAATCGTTTACGAATGAATGAAGGGTAGTGTAGTTTTTGCTCATAATTATAGAACAGAAGCACAGCAGATAGAAAAACGAAAGTCGGCGTGCCAAATCTTGTAAGATGATATACGAACATGAGCATAATGGAATCCGCGGGGAGGATGTCTGCTCGGTAGATATATTCAGCCAGACTATGTTGCATGACGATCGCTAGAAAGGCAAGCCCCCTAAAAGGAGTCAGCTCCTCAATTCTTGGTTTTTTCAGGGTAATAAACCTCCAATCCGGGCAAAGAAAACTTGCCCATCTCCTTATTGTAATAAACAAAGATTAAATTCAAATGAAAAAGATTTCCCTTTAAGAAGTAACAATTTGGTGCTGTGAAGGCTCAGAGAAATAAATAGTTACAAAAAGGTAAAAATCAATACCGAACTTCTTGTAACTTTTAATAAACCGTTTGCAAAAGCACTAGTAATTGTTTCCACTTACGAGAATGGATAAAAAACATATAGGGCTTAAGTCCTATATAAAATATCATTTACAAATCGTTAATTTATTTTGATATATAAAGGTTTAAACCTATTTTACTAGATTAGAAGGCTGTGAATATATGGTTTGTTATAGAAAAATACTTTAAAGTATTATAGGTATTAAGAACTATATTAATTGAATTAAATTTGTTACTAAAGTCTGATGTTGAAGCTTGGATCCTCGCCTAAAATGGGACAAGTCAATGGTCACTGAAGCCATTAGAATAGACAAAAACCTATGACTTCTAGGAGGATTACGACATGAAGGTTACAAAAAAGATACTTACTGCATTCATTGCGGCAATACTGTTAATTGGAACAGTGGACATGCCTGCTTTTGTAAATCAAGCTTACGCAGCAACCACTACATTAGAAGTGATCTACGGTGTTAACTTTAGAAAAGGGCCAAGCACATCTTCTACTGTTATTCGGATGCTTCAAAAGGGAGAAAAAGTTACATTAGTTAGTAAATACAGCTCAAGTTATTGGAAAGTAAAAGATTACAATGGCGTTACGGGTTATATTTCTTCCTCTTCTAAATATACAAAAACAGTTAGTGGATCATCCCAAAGTGGAAGCAGTGACTCTTCCAGCAGTTCATCCAGCAGTGCAACTGTGGAGAAAGTGATTTCTGCCGGCATGAAATATTTAGGTACACCATATAAGTATGGTGCAGACCGAAACAGTACGAAATATTTTGATTGTTCTTCCTTTGTAAGGCGTGCTTTTATTGATGGTGCGGGTGTAACGCTCCCAACCGATTCTCGAAAACAAGCTACTTATGTAAAAGATAAAGGAAATACGAAGAGCAAGATCTCTAGTCTAAAACGTGGAGACCTGATGTTCTTTATGTCCTATAAAGGTACAAGTGCTTCATCTTACTCCGGGATTGATAAAAGTAAAGAGACCGTGACCCATGTAGGTATTTACCTTGGAGATAATAAAGTGCTGCATACGTACTCCACTGACTCCGGCGGTGTTCGTGTAGATACGATTACAGGGAAGCACTGGCAGTATCGTTTCCTATTTGGAGGAAGCGCACTATAACAATAAACCAAAAAGACAACTCTTCAAACAAGGACGAGTTGTCTTTTTGTTTATTATTTTAGGTTCACTCATGATAGAGCCGTAAAATAATGTTTTGGTTATAATTTCCGAAACCCTCACCATATAAGGTAAGACCACCCACATGCTTAGCGTCGTCTGCTGTAGCAAGACGAAAAGTCCACTGATTTCGGTTCACCGGAATATCTGTAATGGTCACATCCGACATTCGTTGTCCATCAATGAAAGTACCCATAGGGGTTACTCTAATAATCTTCAAAAGTCCATATTGGTTCACATCATCGAGCCACCAATCTGGCGTAAATACACCCCGCCCATGTCCTGAATCACCAGGACTTGTCCAAATTCCAAGTTTCACGCCATTTAGCGTAAAGCTGATATCAGACGGCCAGTTTGGATTCACGCCTGGTGCTTCTGAGCCGATCTCGAAGGAAAGTTCAATTTCGGTAAGTGAATGACCTTGTAAAACGTAATTTGGAATCTTGTATTCTACAAACCCTTTGCCAAACCAGAGAATATGAGCATTCACTCGCTCGGGGTCAAGAAAGTACCTGGGGTCATCGTATTGACCGATTACTTTTTCCGTAGTAGACAGCCCGCAAGTAGGATGAACTTCACATTCCGTATAATGACCAATTGGGATAGATACTTCTTGATATTTGCGAGAATTCTGCGCTTTCTGCGGCATCGTTATTTCAATCCAGTCAACAGAAAGGGAGTTGATTTTATGTGTGCCGCCATTTTTTCGAATCATTTTGGATTCTGTTATGCCGACTTCCTCCAGTTTACGTACATGCATCGTAACAATGGCACTGCTTAGGTTTAATTTTGCTGCAAGTTCTTTGATATTGAGCGGCTGCTCTGCAAGTAATTTAATAATGGATAGACGTACATTGCTAGCCAGCGCTTCATAGAGAGGAAGCCACTTTTCATCTGTATTTGCTCTAATCATTTCGATTCTCCCCTGAACGTTCAATAGTTAATATCCACTATTATAGAATTAGCATTCATATAAATCCAATGTTTTTTGAAAAAATAGATTTAAGAGGGTTGATTTTATACTATAATTGGATTTTAATATAAAGTAAGCGGTAACATTTTATAGTAGAATTAATTTTTTTATTAATTTAAAGAGGTGGTAAGCTCATGGCTAACAAGGCGAAGATGGTTGTAGATAAAGATTTTACAATTGGGGAAGTAGATAAACGTATTTATGGTTCTTTTATTGAACATTTGGGCCGCGCTGTATACGGCGGGATTTATGAACCAGGGCATGAAACAGCGGATGAGTCTGGTTTTCGCGGAGATGTTCTTGGGTTAATTCAGGATCTTCAAGTACCGATTGTACGTTATCCAGGCGGGAATTTTGTGTCCGGTTATAACTGGGAAGATAGTGTAGGTCCGAAAGAGGAACGAAAACATAGACTGGAGCTTGCTTGGAGAACAACAGAAACGAATGCTTTTGGATTTAATGAATTTGTGGATTGGGCGAAGAAAGCGAATACGGAAGTCATGATGGCAGTGAACTTGGGTACACGCGGGATAGATGCAGCACGTAATATTGTGGAGTACAGCAACCATAAATCAGGCTCGTATTATAGTGATCTGCGTATTAAACACGGGTACAAAGAGCCGCATAATGTAAAGACTTGGTGTCTTGGTAATGAGATGGATGGACCGTGGCAGATTGGTCATAAAACAGCAGAGGAGTACGGCAGAATCGCCTTGGAATCTGCGAAAGTAATGAAACTCGTCGATCCTTCCATAGAACTTGTTGCCTGCGGCAGTTCGAGCATTCATATGCCGACATTCCCAGAATGGGAAGCAACGGTACTTGACCATACGTATGATCATGTAGAGTATCTTTCTTTGCATCAATATTACGGCAATCGGGAGCAAGATTCAGCTCAGTTCCTCGCGCGTTCACTAGAAATGGATCAATTTATTGAAACGGTAACAGCAACTTGTGATTATATCAAAGCTAAAAAACGCAGTAAGAAAAAAATGTTCCTTTCTTTTGATGAATGGAATGTATGGTTCCACTCCAATGAAAATGATAGTAAGATCGAACCTTGGGGCGTTGCACCTCCTCAATTAGAAGACGTATATAACCATGAGGATGCACTGCTTGTAGGCTGTATGCTGATCAGTTTGCTGAAACATGCAGATCGTGTAAAAATGGCATGCCTCGCGCAGCTTGTTAATGTTATTGCTCCGATCATGACAGAGAATGGCGGCTCAGCATGGAAACAAACGATCTATTATCCGTATCTCCACACATCCGTGTACGGCCGTGGTCAGGCACTTGTTCCGCTGATCCAATCATCGAAGTATGATACAAAAGAAATTACAGACGTTCCGTATCTGGAAGCAATTGCGATACATAACGAAGAGGCGGGAGAAGTTACGATCTTCGCTGTCAACCGTCATCTGGAAGAGTCGCTTCCTGTAGAAGTAGATTTGCGCAGTTTCGGTGACTGCCGTCTGATCGAGCATACAGTACTAGAGTCAGACGATCTGAAAGCTGTGAATACAGCAGCAAATCCAAACCGCGTGACTCCGCATACGAATGGTAATGCAATAGTAGATGGAACAACGGTTACTTCACAACTGGCAAAAGCCAGCTGGAACGTGATCAGGCTCAAAGTGAGTGTATAAAAAGTACACGATCGTTACTTTTTGAATTTAAAACCTCTGCTCGGGGAATCTCTCGGGACAGAGGTTTTTCTAATCCACAAAATGTATCGAATTATACGCTAAGACTTGTCTACATAATGATGTATCGCATTTCTTAGAAACTGGGCTGCGCCGGGGCCTGCCTTATCATCATAATAAGAAGTAAACCGCTCATCTGCTACATACATATCGGCAAGGTTTTGATATGCCTCTTTGGAGAATTTACTCCATGAATACATCAGCCACTGTTTATGTTTCTGAACTAGATGTTCTGCTTCTTCAGATGCGGGGTTATTTGTCGCAAAAGCTTGTTTTAGCAGACCGATGATTTCAACTTCAAGTGCCTGCATCTGGTGATAATCTTGTTCACTCATTCCTCTTAATCTGGCGTTGCTTTCATCGATCTCGCAATCTCCATATTTTTCCCTGATCTCAGCACCGTAGATACGTTCATTCTCCCTAATTTGCTCGGCTTTTAGACCTTCAAATTTCTCTTTGTCTTGCATCTTTATTCCTCCTTCTTTACTCTCAATAGTTACCTTCACCGTATGGAGCAATTGTTCGAGATGGTCTCGTTTTTTAGTGAGTTTACTATAATGTGCTTTCAAAGCAGTTACCGGATCAAAATCAGGATGTTCTAGAATCTTATGAATTTCATCCAGACTCACTTCCAGTTCGCGATAAAATAAGATTTGCTGAAGTCGGTCCACCTCATGCTCTCCATAAATCCGATAGCCAGATGCATTGATTCTTGCTGGCGGCAGCAAACCAATTTGATCGTAGTACCGAAGTGTGCGGCCGCTGACACCAGATAATTCCGCGAGTTGATGAACGGTGTATTCCATGGATGCTCCTCCCTTACATATCTCATCCTAAACGTATACGTAGCGTATAGGTCAATAACTAATTTACTGAGATTAAAAAAATTTCGCTATGTAAAATAAGCTCCGCAGTACTCCCGATCGGAAGCAGCTGCGAAGCTTATCTTTAATCTGTATTTTGCTCAAGTATACAAATTAATTCTGTTTTTCATTCTTTTGTGCGGAGGGTTGTTTTTCAAATACTTCAGCCGCTTCTTCAGCAGAAAACTCAGTATCAAAAGCTCCTGGTACAGGCAGCTTGTTCAGCTTCGTATTGCTAACCTCTGCTTTGGTTGGTTCATTGCTTGATGAATTACGCATGGGAACACCTCCTTTACACGAACATCAACAGTATTTTTCCAAACATGGCTATTTTCTATACCCCATTTGGACTGTGATCTAAGGAGCGGAGGGAGAGATCGAATTACCGCTGAAAAGAAGGCGCTGCAAACTTGTCAATTAGATTTCTCAGCTGCTTACGAATTGTGTGTTCCGTTGAACACTCAATTTCAATGACAGGCTCTGACGTAGGATCAGGCTGTATATTATGGACACTGTAGAAATACTCTTCAACATTTAGGAGTAACAGCATCTGTTCTGGAGTCGGCACTTCTTCATCACCATAATGAAGGATGCTGAGATTATCCAGGTTTTTTCCTGATTTTATGAAGGTAGAGCTCCAGGCCTGGATGAATTGTTGTTCAGGTTTGGTTAGCGCCCATTCACTTACGAGAGTAGAGACATTTGTATCCGGCATAATAGCAGTGAGTGCATTCCATCTAGATTCAGATATACGAAGCTTGGTTGCTTCTGCAGGAAGTAAACGTTCCTGACTGAGATAAAATCGATATAACTCTTCTTCCCATTCGGCAGGTTCTGTCCAAGTAAACAGATGGATTCGCTGATTTATGGCGAGATGGTACAAGTATTGACCTCGCTGTTCTTCTTCTCCGGCATGAATCGTGAGCACTTTTTCTTGATCATTCCTAAGCGAATAGCCCCGAAGCATCCTGCGACTTCTTGCAAAATGAATGAGCATTTCCAGCAGATCCGGCACGAATTCAATTTCCATCTCTTCTAAGCTGACAATAAGTCCTTTGGAAAGAAGACTATGAGAAGCAGCCTGAAGGATCAGTTCCCATTCACGCTCTGATAGTTCTCCGTACATCGGCTTCAGTAAGCCGGCAGCAACGTCTTCGGCTCCCATCGATGCGAGTGCAAAACCAAACTCTTCTATGGATAACGTAATTAGTGGTTTGTCCATAATTCCTCCTATAATTGGTTATGTTGAAAGCTCAGCTCAGATCATTGGCAGATATGTAGCTGTTTGTGTTTGTTGTGTACTTATTTTATACTTGCCCCGTTGTGAACACGGCGAAGTGTTTTCAGTGTGCTGTTTAGTTCGTCAGTACTTAGAACATGGTAGGTGTTAATATCCACATGTTCTCTATTTTTTAGCTTCAATCGATAGAAAGGAGGGATCGACTGCACCCACTTGTTCATGGAAGAATCGTGAAGCTCTATTTTCTGAATGGAACTCCAGGGAATGAGGGTCCCGTCATTCAGCACGATATTGTTTTGATCGTAAGAGAACAAAGGTCTCTTAAAGAAGGTCAGGATCAATAGTCGAATGAACTGGGGACCGAAAAACCAGAAACCAATCAGCATCCCACTGGCATAGTAGATGGCTTCACCTATACCTAGACTATCTTCAGTAAGAGCATATACGAGCACAAAACAGGCGGAAATGAGAATTAGGGAAGCCATTGCTTTTCCAAAAGCTAATTTTCGCCGATAGGATATCGATTGCATGGGTCAACCTCCGGTCTATGCGATAACTTCGTATTTCTGTATTATTTAAAAAATCCGCTAGCCCATCGGATGGCACCTTCGGCTGCACTTGCCACATGTTTACCGGCGAATGCCCCTACTGCACCCCCCACATAAGCGCCTACTGCTGTTCCTACCGGCCCAAATGCAGTTCCAAGGGTTCCGCCAACAATGGCTCCTGCTCCTGCAGCTGCTGATTTAATAACGACATTGGAAGCGGATATGGCAACATCTGTTCCGGTGAGGGTTCCGCTCTTTATTTTCCCAGCGGTTTTGATACCTTCATCAAAGATATTAAGACCTACGTTAATAGGAAAGAGTTTCTTGCTAATCATCTTTGGAATCGCTGAGATCTTCATTCCATACTGGCCTTTTTGTACTCCAGCTACCACATTACGAGTCCACTCTGGAAAACTGCTTGCTTTACTAAGACCCAGCCCGATTTTCCCTATTTTGAGGTTTCCAGCCCATTTATCGAATCCTTTCAATCCCTTCATAACAAGACCGGGCTGACGAAATTGCTTATCTATTCTTCTTGCCATATTTCTTAGGAAGGTATCGGGCCCTTTTCCGGTTACCCATTTTGCATTATGGATGACTGCTCGGGTTGGATTTTTCGCACTCCGTTTGAATTCAACGGTCTTTGTTAAGACGAGTGTGCTCGCTAGTCCACTGTATAATGCAGTCCCAGCCATAGCTAGATTTCCGCGTAAACCATTGACGGTACTCCATGCACTCGAACCATTATCAAATGCATCCGAAAGGGTCTGTTTCGTTTGTTCTTGCCATGCGTCTTTGCTGTTTCCTTCTGTCCTAATTCCGGTATCTTGTGAACCATCTGCTTCCGCAAATTTAACGGAGATAGAATGAAGATCGGTACCAATCGAAGATACTCTAGAAGTAAATGTCTCCATCTGGGTACGAGCAGTCTGGAAGTCCTGATAAAACCGTTCCTGGGTTATGCCAGACCACTGGCTTTGCAGGGAGAGAATATTCGCATTTAGACTTGTAATCATGCTTTTACTGATCTCAGATGCTTGCGTAAATTGTTTTGAGATTTCGAGAATACGTTCTGGGGGGACCACAATTCTTGTCACTAACCATTCACCTCATCATAAATATTGAACAGAAGAAGGACACCATCAATATATGGTACATTTACCCAATAATTCTAATGTTAGAATCATCCGATTGGCAACGGGAAATGGGTTTATTAGCAGAAAACAGGACTTAAGAAAGAGATAAGGTGTAAGCCCAAGGTTCCGTAATGCTTTCATTTATAAGACAAAATAGCCCCAGAAGCATGGTAGCTGCTGAGGCGTCTATGTTTACTATTTGCATACTTACGTACTTTCGTACGAATAAAGCAGAACTTATCCGGCATCATTTCGTGACTTTTCTTCAAATATCGTTTCACGTCCCGCTTCTAGTGCATGTTGATATAAATCCTCATACGTTCCTCTCAGCTCCATTAGTTCTTTGTGGGTGCCGGATTCCACGATTCGGCCTTCTTGCATAACGAGAATACGGTCCGCATGCATGATCGTCGATAATCGGTGAGCAATGACAATGGTAGTTCGCCCGGCAGCTACAGAAGAGAGCGCATTCTGAACTAATTGTTCCGTATGGGAATCCAGATTTGCGGTCGCTTCATCCAGTATGAGAATTCGCGGCTGGAACACAACGATACGAGCAAAAGAAATCAGCTGGCGTTCTCCGGCAGATAATCCGCTGCCTCTTTCGGATAGATGCGTATCATATCCGTCTGCTAAACGGCGAATCATCGAATCTGCCCCTACAAATTTGCAGGCTTCGATAACCTGCTCTTTCGGCACATCTTCTCGGAACAGCCGGATGTTGTCAATGATCGAGCCGGAGAAGAGAAAAGGGTCCTGCTGAATCAGCCCGACAATCCGGTGCAGCGTTTCTTGCGGCATTTTACGAATATCAACACCGTCAATCTCGATACTGCCTTTATTCACATCATAGAATCGATTTAGCAGACTGATGACTGTACTTTTACCTGCACCGGTTGTTCCAACAATACCAATCATCTCACCCGCATGTATCGTAAGATTCAGGTTATGAATGATAGGCTGATTCTCAAGATAACCAAACGAGACATCGTTAAAATCAATCCGTCCGTTTACATCATCTGTTGTTAGGGTGACAGCATCGCTTACCTCCGGTTCTTTCACTGCGGGATCTGTACCGAGTATTGCCCAGATTCGTTCCATGGAGACTGTAGTGGACTGGAATGTATTCCACTGCATCGTAATTTGGTTGATCGGTTGGAAGAACTGACGGATATAACTGATGAATGCATAGAGTACGCCGACTTCCAGTGAGGAACCGAGAACTGCTTTACCGCCTAACCAGATCATAAGTACAAGGGCGATATTTCCTAGAATATCAAAGGTACGGTTAAAAATGACGTTAGACCGAATCTGCCTTACATTAGCCGAAAAGTAATTTCCATTCTGCTCGTTAAATTGTTTCATTTGTTCCTTTTCCTGATGATAAGCCTGAATGAGAAACATGCCGGATAAGTTCTCTGCGATAAAGGAAACCAGTCTCGACATGCGGGTTCTTGCCTGCTGATAGGTTTCACGTAAATATTTGCGGAACAAGACGGCCACAAGAGCAATGAACGGAAGAACAGCTACAGAATATAGAGCAAGAGTAACGTCTAGCTGAAACATAAAAACAATAATCATCACAAGCATCATGCCATCTCGTATCAGACTAAGCAGTACCTGTGTAAAGAATGAACTGATCGTTTCCGTATCACTCGACACATTGGTGACAAGGCTTCCGCTATGTTTGCGATCAAAAAAGGACATCGACATCTTCGTAATATGAGTGAACAGATCTTTACGGAGTTCAGCTACAATGTTTTGTCCTGCATACTGCAGCAGATTATTTTGAATATAAGTGAATATAAAACTAATGACCGACAAGATAAGATACACAAGAGCAATTTGGATGAGAAAAGTAAGCCCAGTTCGGCCCAGTGCCAGATGGTCATCGATCGCGACTTTAATGAGATACGGCTGCGAAAGTTCGGCAGCAATCCCAAGCAAGGAACAGATGAAAATGAGAACAAAAGTAAAACGGTGCGGCCTGCCATATCGTAATATGGAGCGGAATGCATTTGATTTCTTTTTCTTATCTCCGTTCATATCCAGATGGCTATGAGGTTGTTTCTCTCTTATCATCGTATTAGACATGATGCAATCCCTCCTCCTGAATACGGGCAAGAGAAGCGTACCTACCTTCAAGGTCTATCAGGTCTTGATGCGTACCTTGCTCCATAATCCGTCCTTCTTCAAGAACAACAATCACGTCCGCATGTTTCACTGCACTGATTCGGTGCGAGATGATTAAGGTCGTTTTATGCTTACGATCTTTTTTTAATTGGTTTAGAATACCGGTTTCGGTTACGGCATCCACTGCGCTCATACTGTCATCTAGAATAAGTAAAGGTGAGTTCTTCATGAGTCCTCTAGCGAGACTTGTACGCTGCCTTTGCCCGCCTGACAAGGTGACACCTCGCTCGCCGAGTGGAGTTTCAAACGACTTAGGGAACTGAATGATATTATCGAAGATCATCGCTTGTTTCGCAGGTTCCTCCACCTGACTGATCGTAGCCGTTCGATTGCTGAATGCGATATTGTCGCGAATCGTTGTACTGAACAAGAATCCGTCTTGAGGTACGTAAGCTAATTTTGAGCGCAAACTTTCCAGTGTTAGACTTCGCACATCGGTTCCGCTGACTTTGATTGTGCCGGCAGGAGGTTCATAGATGCGGAGCAATAGTTTTACGAGTGTGCTTTTTCCACTGCCCGTTCGTCCCACGATGCCGACCGTTTTTCCTGATGGTATGACGAGATTAATATCCTTAAGAGCAAACTCTTTACTGCCTGGATACTTGAAGGATAGTTCCTGAATTTGAATGTCTTCTACCTGCTTCAGCGGTTTTGCATCCGAAGTCTCCCGTACATCGGGAATTTCAGCGAGCAGGCTGTTGACACGTTCAAGAGAAGCACCGGACCTCTGCATCATATTAATCACATTACCGATCTGCTGGAGAGGGCCCATAATCATACGCAAGTACAGGGTCAGAGCTACAAAACTACCAAGACTGATCGTATTCTGAATCGTCATGTATCCGCCTACCACAATAGATACAACGAGGGAGAATGCTCCGAGCAGCGGAAGTAGTGCCTGAAAAAGAGACGAGAGACGTACCAGCTTCAGCTGTTTATCTCTTATGGCATCTACAGAAGCACCAAAACGGATCCGAGAGATTTCTTCCGTTGCAAACGTTTTGGTAACACGAATCCCGCCAAGCTGTTCTTCTGCTGATTCTGTCATTGATGCAAGCGCTTCCTGAACAGCTTTTGACCTTTTGCGAATACGTGGTCCGAAGTACACTACTAGAAAAGGAATGGCCAACAGAGGACCTACACTGATTGCGATGAGCGTAAATGGAATTCCGCTAATCATCATCATGACTACACAAGACAGCAGCAGGAATACTGCATTCGTTGTCTGATTAATGCCGTTAGATATCGCTTCCCGGACGGAAGTGACATCATTCATTACATAGCTGAGAAGCTTGCCTGTGCCTTGTTTTGCAAAATATTTGTCACTCAGCTCTGAAAATTTACCGAAAAGTTTCTGCCGGGTAATGAACTCAAATCTTCTGCCGAGCCGCATAATCATAAACTGTCCGAGTCCGAATAAAGCATTGTAGGAGACTGCAATAATGAGCAGCAGCAAGCTATAGCGAATGATTTTATCCATGGTGAGCGTTTGTCTTTGCAGTTCGTCTGTAAATTGACCTACCACACGAGGGAGCAGGGCCTGATCAACATTGGAGATAATGATTAGCAGAATGGCACTAAGGTAGGAAAGCCAGTGAGACTGTACATAGTTACGAAGTAAACTTCGATCATTCACGGATCACTCATCTCCTTATCAGTGTTTGCGGACACAAAAGGGCAGGACGCTGGTCTGTAAAAAAAGCGTCGTGCCCTTTCTAATGTATGTATTTTGATGAACATTATAATCTTATTTTTAAGTAAATTCACCTTAATGTCAAACCATTTCATGGTCAAAAAACAGCTTTTATGAAAGAAGACCGAAGTGCATAAAAGATTGTAATGAGATTACTCGTCATTGGGAAATATAGAAGTAGTCTTACAGATTGGATGTTAGCATGAAACAAATTTCAGGAATTTCTCGTTTAGAGAATAGAACATATACGAACCATTTTCATATTACCTCTAGTTGCTTTAATCAGGAAATCGTTTCACGCGAGAAAATTAAAGGTTTATAAATAATGGAGGTAGGTTACGATGAAACGTTTAACCGTGAAAACTTCAGTTGCAGCTTTAAGTTTGTCCCTTGTTTTTGGAGGGATGTCTGCTTATGCTTTTGACGATGTTACATTAGATACACAGGTTCAGATGCTTCAGTCGCTTCGCGATCAAGGGATAGTAAAGGGAGTGTCTTCAAATAAGTTCAATCCCGCAGGCACTTTATCAGAAGCACAAGGTATTCAGATGATTGTGAATGCATTTGATCTGAGCGCAGGAAACGAGACGACAGAGCCGGGAAACCCAAAATGGTATCATGCAGCTTATGATGCAGCAATGGCAGAGGGATTGTCCATACCGGAAATGAGAGACGCAGAAGAGGCTCTCACGAGAGAAGTATTTGCAAACCTCTTATTCGAAGGAATAAACACGACAGGTGAATATCCTGTGATCTTACTTTACAACCACATCGAAGATGAGCAAGAGATCAAACCTGAGTATTTATCTTCGATTCAAAATTTACTGAATATGAAGGTAATTAGCCTGGGTGATAAGGAACAATTTAGACCTCGTGATACACTCACTCGAATGGAGGCAGCAGAAATGGTCTATGAGGCGAGAGAGTATATCGATCGATATGGAAATGGCGGCTCCTCCGATGAAACACCGGGAACTGTGCCGGGGAGCGGTCAGCAGGCAATGATACCCGAGGTATCTTCCCAAACGATAGACGAGAAGACGGTAAAAGTAAAAATTAGTCTGGAACTTCCTAACCCTGGTTATGGACTTGAGATTAAAGATGTAGAACTTAGTAAGAATGGAAAAGCGATCATTAAGTATGAGATTATTCAACCTGATCCTAACAAAATGTATCCGCAGGTCATTACAGAACGTTCTGCCGAGACGAATATCCCTTCAGGATATACGCCGGAAGTAGCGCCGTTTTCATAACGCTCCGGATTATCATCTGACGTTTCGTTGTTTTGCTTCGCAAAGCCAAAGGCACTGTCAGATGGTATTCCTCCGCTGGGAGGATTAATATAAGACAACCGACTTATTCTTGGATAACAAAAGGACGTCTTCTGTTCACATGTCTTGGACAAAGGGCGTCTTTTTATTTTGCCGTTTTTCTTCGAGGAACAGAAACATATGCCTATTGGAACCATGTAACTACACCAGTTATACCTACTATATATAACTAATAGTTACAGGCTTGTCTCTTGTCAATATCTTAATTTTATATAGACCATAGTTATGTGGATTTCAATTCTAAATAAGCTAACATTTTATAGTTAGGTTAATGGTAAAATTAAACAATATAAAAAGGAGGGGAGTAAATAACTTTGCTGAAGCTAAAGTTCATCGGTTCGATACTTATTATCGCTGTAATAATGTGTGCATGCTCAAAGGAAGTATCTAATCCATCGGAAACAACAATAACAAAACAAGTGGAAGGAACTTCTTTGCACGTGGAGCCAATCGATTTATTCGCCGGAGAAGCACGAAAGTTCCAGCCTTTTCTTGGCACGATGTCGGGTGCGGTGAAATTGAAGTATAACGGAAGCAAAAATGATATTACTGCTACAATTGAACTTTGGGAAAACGGGACGAAAACGAAGACATACAGTTCAATTAGCACCACAATGCAGGATTCACTAGAGAAGACAAAGGACTATGAAGGCGAATTTATTGCATCGATTAAGACAGTTTCAATTGAAGGCAGTAAACCGCTGTATGAGATTACATCAGCTTTTGCGAATAAAAATGGTACGTCATCGGCGGTTACTTATATCGATCGTGATAGTAGTCTTAATGGAAGCAATACGATCCAACTAAATCAAACCCTGGATGTTGAAGATAATGAAGCGGTTTCCGTATGGGGGATGCAGGCTACAGACAAGAATGAGTGGGAAACCGTCGATTTTACCCCTGAGCGTTTAAAAACCGCAAGATGGGCTTTGATATTTAAGTTATCTGTAAACTGACGATTAACTAACGAAAAAACGATAGTTGAATACAGAAGGAAGCGGCTTGCCAGTTGGCAGTTGCTCCTTTTTAGTTATGCAAACCAGCATGTCATATAGAAGAATACTGTTTACCTTACAATTTGATGATTAACTGCTGAATCAAGCTTTGAACTAATAACGAAAAAACAGTAGTCCAAAAACAGTTTTGCGTTATTATTACACCGTTACTGTAGTGGTAAAATTAGGTGCAAAAAAGGGGAGGATTATGAAAAGGCCATTTATTAGAGCACTAATACTAGGACTCATATTTGTGCTAGTTTATAATGTTGTAAAAATTATCTACGGGATGTATCTTTCAATGAACTACGTTCCGGACATTGTAAATAGTTATAAGTCCGTTGATTATTTACAGCATGAAATTACATTCGGACAAGTAAGTAGTCCTGTGTGGAGGATGATAGTAGTCTTCGGTATGATGCTTCTTGGAGTAGTTTTTTATTATACTGTGAGGAAGTTGAGAAAGTCTTCCCTTAAGAGACAAAAGTAATAATTCAACTAACGGAAAAACGTTAGTTGGACACAGCAGGGAGCAACTTGCCAGTTGGTAGCTGCTTCCTATTAGTTATGCAAACGGCAGTTTAACTTAATATTATTTATGGAAAAAGATCAATTGAATTGAAATTGTTGATTTGAAATAAAAGTTCGATCAAAAATATCTCACAACCCTGTATTTTACGATAAATAAAAAGAAACCATTTTTAAAAAAAGTTTGATCATTTTCTACCTATGTTTGTTCAACAATCGCGCCCTATTAAGGTCTATATTCATGGTTGAAGGGTCATCTCTTATAAGAGCTATAATATAAAAATCAGCTATTAATTCATCTATAATTCCTTTAACTGTTTTCTTTTCTTTAATGGTATCAATCGCTGTATTTACAGATACGATACCCTCTGAAATTTTCCCATCAAGCATTCCTGTACGAAGACCGCCACGCTTATTAATTTCTTGTTCAACCTCGTACACCACGAATATCGTTAATTCCACGCTGCGACTACTCTTAACCCAATACGAACTGCTCCAAAAGAAATGAGGAGATTCAAATTAAAATAAGGAAACTAAGAAGTTTAGTTAGTTGACATATCGAGAAATGACGATATAATGTTAACCTTGGAACCCATTGATGTATTTAAAGCATTATCTAATGAGACACGTCTTAACATTTTAAAGTGGTTGAAGGAACCAGAGAAGCATTTCCCTGCATAAGGAGTGCACATACCAAAGGGGGTTTTTCAAGGAGGGGTATGTGTTGGAGACATTCAAGAAAGGGCTAAAGCTTCTCAGTCTACGGTTTCCCACTATTTAAGTATGTTGCAGAAGGCTGGTCTGCTGGAGTCTGTTCGATCTGGTCAGTGGACTTATTATAGGCGGAATGAAGAAGGTATTCGTCAATTAACTGAAAATCTAAAAACAGAAATCTAAGTATGATGCGAAAGGTAGTGCTAAAGAAAATTTCAACAAGTTAAGCAGTATTTTAAATCGATGTTTCTAGATACATAGATAATACAGTATAAGGAGATTTATACTAATGCGCTATATAGCATATGTTTTAGCCTTATTGGCAGGAGCAGCACTAAGTTTCGAAGGTGCGATCTACGGAGTGTTAGGGGAATCTTTAGGGGAACTTGAGACCAGTTTCTATAACTTTTTTATGGGTTCGATAATCATGGGATTAATATGGATCTTCTTTGGAAAAGGTAAGCTTTCATACGCAGTTGAAGCCCCGAAATGGTCACTATTGGGAGGCGGATTAGGTGTTGTTTATTTAACAGCACTCGTTATCAGCGTTCCTTTTGTTGGTGTAGGTATAACGATGGTTGGCGTAATTATTGGTCAATTGGTAATGAGTATGGTGATTGAACATTATGGTTGGCTAGGTAGCAGGAAATCAAGAATTAATAAGGAAAAGATTTTTGCAGTTGTTTCGATGATGATTGCACTAATATTTATTAATTAATTTGGGAGATGCAAAATGAATATTTTAATGATTATCTTTACCGTAATCGGAGGAATGATGCTAAGCGCGCAATCATCTGTTAATGGCACCTTAAGTAGGAAAGCTGGAACAATAGAAACTACGTTGTTAACCTTTTTAACCGGTTTTTTGTTTCTTTTGATCCTTATTTTCTTTTTTGGTCAAGGTGATGTTCTTGGAATTCTTAATGCACCAAAATGGCAATTAAGTGCTGCTTTTCTCGGTACTATGTACTTAATTCTGACTGTTATTGCCGTTCCCCAAATTGGTGTTATTGCGACCAGCATTGCAGGAATAATTGGTCAGCTTACCATAGGCATAGTTATTGACAATTTTGGATGGTTTGGTAGTTTAGTCATATCTTTTGACTGGAAACGTTCTATTGGTCTAGTTTTTATGTTTATCGCGCTTTATTTTATTTATAAAGGAAATAAACGTTCAAATGAGGATAGCTCCAAGACCAAATAGAATTGTTTGCAAAACTTAAATGGTCATTATTGGATTAAAAAATTCAAACAACTTGATTTTTAAGATACTCAGGTAGAAAAGCAACTTACCATACTAAAATAACTCGATTGTTTGGCAGAAAACACAAATATAGATGAGACAGGTCGCGTTAGCAAAATCAATGAAATGATTAAGTGGTTGAGCTAACGGAAAAACGATAGTTGAACACAGCAGGGAGCAGCTTGCCAGTTGGCAGTTGCTCCTTTTTAGTGATGCAAACCAGCGGGTTAGTTTATCAAGAGAGTCTGGTAAAGTTTGATTATTACTGTATTTAACCTTTGTCGGTCTAACTAAATTAGATTATAGTATAAAATGGAAATTTACTAGGGTTGGGGTATAAGTGAGTTCAATTATAAAGGGAGTAAGAACATGGAAAATATAAATCTTTTGATGGATGCACACAGTCAGATGGAAAGTGAGCGTATTCTATTACGTCCCGTGTCACTTGAAGATGCGGAGGATATGTACGAACATACATCTGATGAAGAAACTACGCGATACATCTATGACCGACATATAGATTTAAACCAAACAAAGAAGCTAATAGAGAACTATTTTTTAAAAGAGCCTATTGGTAAATATGCAATTGTATTAAAAGAAACCAATAAAATGATGGGTACGATTGAGTTCAGAGTGCATGAATGGAACAAAAGTGGAGAATTAGGTTATATATTAAGCAGGTATTATTGGGGTAATGGTTACATGAATGAAGCCGCGGAATTAATACTGGGACTCGCCTTCCATGTTTTAGGTTTAGAGCGAGTATATTCAGAATCCGATGTAAAAAATGAGGCCTCGAGTAAATTGATGAAACGTTTAGGGATGCAATATGAAGGGACTCTTCGGAGAAACCACATGGTAAGAGGCGTACTTACTGATAGTGTTCATTATTCTATATTAAAAGAGGAATATGTTAAATCTGAGAATATTTGAGTTCACCTCATACATTTCATATCATGCCCTGATCTTCCTGATGATATGGAATGGCGATTATGGAAAGGCTATGATATGAAATTTATAATGATCCTCACACATGTCGAGTGATCTACATCAATTCAGAGCGCCTCAATAGGGACAAATAAGCAACCGACAATAGATCGGTTGCTATTTATGTGGACAATTATAAATGGTAACCAAGCTGATTAATCTCAATGGATGATATCTATTAAAAGCTAGTCTATTAAGGGTATATGTACGGAATGGACATACTAACTTAAGCACTAATTGCTTTATATGGTTGACAGGCGTTGCTGATGAGCTCCATTTTTTCTTTCTCACGAAGATCAGAGTAATGAATCTGCTCTACCGCTTTGAAATATCGATCCCATTGTAATGTTTCCTCTGCCTCATCCCATAATGTTAAGTATTCATTTTCAACTAAATTATAAAGCTTACTTGTACGCATGAGATTGTAAGTAAAGAAATCGTTAGCTGTAATTCGGTGATGGTCATCGTCTCGGTTATGCATGTAAGGACCAGTGATCAGATTCATATCTACTTTATAAGTATCAGAAAAAAGGGGTTTGCTTATAAAACGGACCTCACAAATTTGCTCCACGGAACGACCGATTTCCTTACTAGCTTTTGCAATTGCATTAAATACTTGGCAATAATTATCAATGACTCGATGATTGTCTCCATATACAAGTTGAAAGCCAGATTTCCAGGGAGGCGAAACCAGAATTTTAATGGTAGCACCTTGTTTCACCGCGTTTGCTAAGCTTGGGGCAAGTCTACTCGTCAAGATTAGACGATATCCAGAAATCCAAACCTCACGGTGGCATGTTTGAAGCAGATCTTCAAGCAGTTTCTGTTTATCAAAGTGTAGATTGTTAATTCCGAACTCATGTATACCTTCCATGAGCTTATCATTTTGATATGTTTTAAACTTTACAAAAACATCTGAAATGAGTCCAAATATCGTTGCGAGCAATGAGGTTGCACATGCGAGAGCAAGCTCAGGAACAAATTTAATTTCTTTTAAGGGTGATATATATACCGCAGATGACAGGATGACGCTTACCAGTAACATCAAGATGGCATACACATTATTTTGCAGCTTATAAGCTTTTAATTTTTGCCAAAGTGTTAATTTTCGATCCATGTTATTTATACTCCTTGCAGCCATTTGCGATAATAAACCGTATCTACGCCTGTGCCTCTGCCGTTTTTGATTCTCTTTATTTCCTTAAATTGCAATTTGTTGAGTAGATGAATATGACTATGATTCGTTGACCACGTTCTTGTCGTAATAGGCTTTTGCCATTGCTTTGCTAGTTCTTGCAACGCAGCATAGAAACGGGTTGTAATCCCTTTGCCACGATGATCACCGTCTACAATAATGGTCGATATGTAGATTGTGTCCAATTGATCTTGAAGATCATCATTTACATAGTGTTTGTTAAACGACATAAACCCAAGTAACTTATCTTTTTCCAGTGCTATTAGGAATTCTTGCTTGAGTAATTGTTCAAAGTATTGAACGGGCTCTGCTTCAATCCCATGCTGGGTAGTAAGTATAGATTGTGACGTACTCTCTCTTGCAGATAGTGGTGGAATAAATTCATGGTCATATCGCTTTACGAGTTCCCAGACCGCTTGTATCGTAATTTGATTTTGTAAGGATGTAATATATTCAATATTCATAGGTGATCCTTTCATTCTTCATTAATTATAGTAACATCTGCATAAATCGTATTATATCATGATAATGTCTAGTATTATCGTTGCAAAGAAAATGATTAGATAATGTGTATCCATATCAAGGCGCCTAATTAATTTATCCTCGTACAGTAAAACATTATCTCATGAAGCTCCCCTAAAAGTCTGTCTTACCAAATTCCGAAAAAAATGAGCATATAAATTACCCAGTTTACCTTTAACAACGGAACTCATAAAATTTCATAAGTTTAATTTAGTTTCCAGGTTTTAATGGGAGGTTAGCTGAAGAATGATGTAGCAGTAAGGGTTAGAGAATGGGAGGTGGCAAATGAGTTTTAAAATCTTTGAGAACGAAATGCCGGATATCTATTCCTTAGCTTATCATGCTGAACGTGTAATGGAGACGGATCACATCATTGCTTTAAATCATCTGAAAGAAATTACTTGGACACTAGAGAGAGCTCTATTTTTATTGAAACCAATAAAGTAAAAACACTGATGCTAGAAATGTATGATCTGACAGCTTGGTATTATAAAACCTTCGTAAACGACCAATTTGTATCGCCGCCATTGCTGCTTGAACCCCAAATAGGAACAGTGGCTGTTCCATCTGAACATGAACGAGAGACAAAACCTAACTTGATAGAATCCATAGTTCACATCGACAATAAAAAGGTTGAAGGAGTATGGGAAAGTATACAGGAAGATCGGATAGGTATCGAATATGAATCAGGAGAGACATACCATGGGCAAACCAGGAATGGACTCAGGTGTGGGACCGGGGTTTATCGCTGGTCAGATGGGTCTAAGTATGAAGGACAATGGTTTAATGATATGGAATATGGGTTTGGCGTTAAGGAATACGCTAATGGTGATCGTTACGGTGGAGAGTGGAAAGATGGGATGTTTAACGGAAAAGGTTCTTATGAATGGAATGATGGCACGGTTTATGAGGGTGGCTGGGAAGATAACTTAGAACATGGGTATGGGACCAAAACTCATCGGGATGGTTACATACAAAAAGGGTTTTGGACACGTGGTGAGTTCGTCTTCACTAAAGATCAATTGAATCAAAGGAAGCCTTAAAATAACAACCTTTTACATAGTAATAGCGTCTATACTACATGTAAAGTCACCCAAAACACTATGGAGGTTAAATGGAAATCATTTTTTCTCACTTGTTTTGCCGTGTTTTTTATGGTGCCAACCGTACAAGCAGCTGCATCAATATCGGTAGTTGTTAATGATAGACCTTTAGAAACAGACGTTGCCCCTTTTATTAAAAAGGGAACTACTTTTGTGCCGTTAAGAGCGATTGAGCAGCTGGAAGGAATCTCGATCAAAAGCTGGAACAACAAAACCAAAACACTGGTGATTGCCCATCCGACCAAGTCAATGACATTTAGTGTACAACCAAATCAGTCGGAGTCGATGCTAATTAAAGATAATCGGGTTATGGTTCCTATTCGATTTATTGCTGAGAATTTCAACAGTGATGTGGCTTGGGACGCGAATACAAAAACGGTCCAAGTAGCAAAGTTAAATGAAAAGACAAAAGCTAATTTGAATTCAGATGATATAACAAAGGCTCGCCTTGCTGCGATTACGATTCCGAGAATAACTACGTTAAAAGAACTCACTGGAGGTCAGAGCAGTGCAGGATCTTTCAAATTACTCTTTCCTGAAGGAGAGTCCAAAGCTTTTTTTTGGATTGATAATGGCATTGCCGAGTATTTTGAAGTTAAAGGAAATGCGGCTTGGCTTATATGGAGTGGTAAAATTGGAGGAAATGAAAATAAATTCTGGATAACGAACAGCGGTATATCAAATGAAGTGGGACAACGACCTACGATTAAGGATCGGGTGTTTTTCTATTATATTTCTACGCATGCAGGACAATCCCAGTATGGATACCTATCCGATACCGGCAAAGAGACGATACTTGGAACTAAAGACATGAACAGCTTAGATGAGTTATATCCAATCCTAGAAGAAAACGAAGCAGATCAGATGAAAAAGGTAGAATGAAAAAAAGAAGCACGGATATGGTAAACTGTCCTTTACAAGGGGGTTATGAATCCGGTGCTTCTTTTTTTGTTACTATAGATAATGTAAGGCGACAATAATATTAACATCGGTTTGAAAAGAGAAATAATAAGTTAAAAGGTGATTAAATATGATACTACATAAAGGTGAAGTGCTTTTTCGGCAGGGGGATATGACGCCTCTTTACCATCTCAAATCAGGTATGCTCAAAATTATAAGAATTCAGGAGGATGGCGGCGCATTTCTTGTTAATATTATCGTTCCCGGGGAGATGTTCCCTCATCATAGTTTAATTAGTCCTGGTCCTAGTTTCGGCTCAGCCTTGGCTTTATCTACTTGTGAAATCGAAGTAATTCCGGCTGCAGAGTGGTATCACTCATTGGCAGTACATCCAGAGAAATACCGAGAGGTAGCTCTAAAGCTTCAAGAGAAACTTCGTATGATGCAGCAACGAATCGATCAAGTGACCGAAACTGAACCTGCCGAGCGTCTGCGCAAACTTCGTTCATGGATGGAAACGTATATTGCACCTGAAAAAATGACCGATCTCCTAACCCAAGCAGAAATTGGTCAGTTGATCGGTCTTCGTAGAGAGACGGTAAACCGCCTCTTGCGTTCAGGTGAATTTAATTAAATCCAAGCCGGTGGTTATAGGGCTTCTTTTGGACCAAAGAATTCATAGTGCAAATCTTCTTCACGAACACCCCAGCTGATTAAGCTGTCCCGAATACTCTTCATAAAGGAGAGTGGACCACAGAAATAGAAATGTGCGTCCGTTGTAGGTGCAATCTCTTGCAGCCAAGCCTGATCAATCCGTCCTGCTTTACTGTAACCTGTATCTTCAGGGAGCGGATTGCTGTAACAGAAGTGGGTAGTCACGTGTTCGTTAGCTTCTTCCAGTTGTTTAACTTCTGAGCCCATGGCGTGTACTTTTCCATTCTGAGCTGCATGAATAAAGGTGACTTGGCGGTTTGGCTGCTGCTTCACAGCAGTACTCATCATACTCATGAGCGGAGTAACTCCGATTCCTCCGCCGATCAAGACGACAGGACGTTCATCGTTAAGTTCCAATTTGAATTCACCAGCTGGAGCAGACAGTAGAAGTTGATCTCCTTCTTTGATTACGTTATGAAGGTAGTTAGACACTTTACCATCCGGTGTATTCAAAGCTCCATTTTCACGCTTCACACTAATGCGATAGTAAGGTTCATGTGGTGCAGCAGACAAGCTGTACTGTCGAATCTGTGTGTAGGTTTCCCCAGGAACCTGAACTTTTACACTCACATATTGGCCTGGCGTAAAGGAAGCAATTGCTCCTCCATCGGAGGGGATGAGATAGAAGGAACGAATGAGTTCGTTTTCTTCCACGATTTTATTTACCGTAAAGGAACGGAATCCAGTCCAGCCACCTTCTTGACCTTCGGCCTGTTCATACATTTCTTTTTCGATATCAATAAACACACTTGCGATAACTCCATATGCGTTATTCCAAGCATGAATGATCTCATCTGTTGCTGCATCTCCAAGCACTTCTTTAATAGCAAGGAGTAAATATTTTCCTACAATTGGGTAATGATCAGGGAGTACGCCGAGACTGCGGTGTTTCTGAGCTACCTCTTTAACTGCAGGAAGAACAACTTCCAGCTGATCAATATATTTGGCTGCTGCATAGACCATATTAGCGAGAGCAGCTTGTTGTTTCCCTTTTTTCTGATTGGCGTGGTTGAAGATGTTTAATAATTCGGGATGGTGCTCAAACAGCATTTTATAAAAGCATGTAGTAATGTCTTTTCCGTGTACTTCAAGAACAGGTACCGTTGATTTAATAATGGAAATATCGTGACTGCTTAACATAGGTAAAACCTCTTTTCTTCCTGCTTAATTATTGATATCTCCAGTATAAAAGAGGAAATACGTTTCAATTGTGATTCAGATCACAAATTTTATGAACAGATTGCATCCTTTTTCCATTGACATTCGTATATGGCATATTCTGTGTATTTGGGAAAGAGAAATATTCGATTGTTTATAATAGAAAAAATTATTCAGATGGGAGGACCAGCTGCAAATGGAGAACAAGGGTGGAAAAGATCTTTTATATCTTCTTATTTTTGTCGTGATTAGTTTCTTTGCAGTCATTATTATGTTTCCCTACGGACTTGCTTTGATCGCAGGTATCATTCTATTTTTCCTGTATAAAATGGTGTCACTCTTAATAGAGATCAGAAATAAACTGAATCCAACAGTGGAGCAAGCAGAGGATACAATCGAATAAAAAAATAAAAACGCCGGGAAGGACAAACCTTCGCGGCGTTTATGTTTATACAGTACGATCCGTCCAAGTTGCGAGTTTCTTGTCAGATGGAAGCAGAAAAGTGAAGAAGCCCAGCAGCGGCATAAAGCTGCATACTTGCATAACCGGACTAATCCCTGCCGCATCGATCCAGTTCCCCAGCACAAGCGCACCAAGTCCCCCAAGTCCAAAAGCAAGACCCGTAATCATCCCGGAGACGGTTCCGATTTTACCTGGCACGAGCATCTGCGCATAGACTACCGTGATCGAAAAGCTGGATAACATAATAAAGCCGATGATCGATAGCAGTACACCCGTCCAGAAGAGATTGGCATAGGGGAGTAGTAAGGACAGCGGTGCAGCAAAAGCCATGGAAGCGAAGATCATATTTCGTTTACCAAAACGGTCGGCAAGCGGTCCTCCAAAAAACGTCCCAAGTGCCCCTGCTCCAAGGAACAAGAAGATATAGATCTGTGCATCTTGAGTAGACAGCGAGAAGGTATCTTTCAGGAAAAAAGCGTAGTAACTTCCGATGGAAGATACATACCAAGAACGAACGAATACTAAGATAATCAGGATGAAAAAGGCATACATGATGTTCTTTTTCACCGCAGGATTCATGACTCCGTCTGCTGCTTTTTTTCTAGCATATCCACCGCTTTTCAGCGTTTGTCCGTACCATCTAGCAATAAAAATCTGTACCGCAATTCCCACCGCAGCAAGAACTGCGAAACCGATAGAACCCATCAGTCCAAACGGGATAAATACCCATCTGGTGAGAAGAGGAGCTAGAGACTGACCTGCATTGCCGCCTACCTGAAAAATAGACTGAGCTAACCCCCGGCGATTTCCTGCAGCCATGTGAGAGACTTTAGAACCTTCCGGGTGAAATGCGGCTGATCCAAGACCGACAAGAATAACGGACATCATGACGGCCATGTAACTGTCGGCAAAGGCAAGAAAAATCATACCGGAGCAAGTAAAGCCCATGCCAATAGGCAAGAGGGCGGGAGTGGGTCTTTTATCGGAAAAATAACCGACTACCGGCTGCATAATGGATGCAGTTATATTTAGTGCAAAAGCAATCCAGCCCATCTGGCTGTAACTGATGCCCATGGAGTCTTGCAGTACAGGGAAAATTGCAGGAATAACCGACTGAACCGAGTCATTAAGCAGATGAACGAGACCGATCGCAATCAGAATCCGGTAGATTGTCTGAGAACCGGCATCAGGACGAGGAAGCGGCCGAGAAGCAGAACCGGTCTTTGTCAGTGAATTGAGTGACATGTAAGGTCTCCTTTTCCTATGTAATTCAGTAAAAACGGAACTGCTAACAAACTAAAAACAGGTAGATCTTTACATCATATGACATCATTTACTTAGTAGGCAATCGCCATATTCACGCGAAAAAGGAAAAAGAGGCGTCTCACTTCATAGTGAAACGACCTCTTACCTCCGTTTGCTCGCAATCTTAGCAGATTAGCGATTATCAATATTTTCAGGATACATATCATGTTGGAACAAACGCTGAGTAGCAAGTTCCTCATATTTTGTACCTGGACGACCATAGTTGCAGTAAGGGTCAATCGAGATTCCGCCTCTAGGCGTAAATTTACCCCATACTTCAATGTAACGCGGGTCCATAAGTTTAATCAGATCATTCATAATAATGTTAACAACATCTTCATGGAAATCTCCGTGGTTACGGAAACTGAACAAATACAGTTTGAGTGATTTACTTTCTACCATTTTAATATCAGGGATGTAGCTGATGTGGATCGTTGCAAAGTCAGGCTGTCCCGTAATCGGGCATAAGCTTGTAAATTCCGGGGTGTTGAATTTAACAAAGTAATCCCGGTAAGGATGCTTGTTATCGAAAGTTTCCAAAATGCTTGGATCATATTCAAATTTATATTTTGTCCCCTGGTTACCCAGTAGTGTAATATCTTGTAGTTCATCGGATTGACGTCCAGCCATGTTCATATCTCCTTCATACATCTTAATATTATTTATTTAAACGCCGCGTTTATTCCCCCATACCAGCGTATGGAGCTGCGGCAAGACACGTACATCATTCATATCAGAGAGATTCATCGTCTGATCAATGAGCCATTCATAACGGTGGAGAAGGGAGGACGCAAGATTCTCTGTATCTCCCGTGCCTACATCTGGATTGCCTGTCTGCAAATACATAGCAACCCCAGGATAACGACGATGGACTTCTCTCGCGTAAGCGAGATCCTGTTCATCGAAAATGACAACTTTCAGACTGTAGGCTTTATCCGGAGGTCGATCTGCGAGCCGGCTCACCATATCATCTAGAGTATCCCAGTTTGTGTTCATTCCAGAGCTTGGAGGCTTTGGTGAGATCGTTACTTCATTAATATCCATAAGCCAATCCTGCCAGCGGGACCCTTGAGTCTCTACTGCTGTGCGAATTCCGCGCTCCTGAAGCAGTTCTACAAGGGAACCGATCTGAGGCAAGATGGCAGGGTTACCGCCAGAGATCGTGACATGCGAGAACCTATCCCCTCCGATGGAAGTAAGCTCTTGCCAAATCTCTTCTTTACTCATTTGACGAATCTGATCTTTTGCACTGCCATCCCACGTAAAAGCAGAATCACACCAAGAGCAGCGATAATCGCAGCCAGCGGTACGAACAAACATCGTTTTCTGGCCGATTACCATGCCTTCGCCTTGTACGGTAGGTCCAAAGATTTCGAGGACAGGAATGGGACGCGTATTACTCATCAATCATCCACTCCCGTCTAACTTCTGCGTAGCTGGTAGGTGTCTCATAGAGACGCACAAATTCAGTACGTCCGCTGTTAATTTGGGAGCAGTAAGGTTCGCTTTGCAGAGCCGCTTCCATCTTTTCATAGATCCACACGACCATATTCTCTGCGGTGGTATTCATCAGCGGTAAGGTTTCGTTCAAGTATTGATGATCCAGATAACCTTCAATTTGCGTTTTCCAGATTTCTTTTACATCGCCAAAATCAACGGTAAGTCCTGTCTCACCGGGAATGCCGCTAATTCCAAATACGACTTTATAGGTGTGACCATGCAAGTTTTTGCATTTGCCTTCATAGCAGTGCAGATGGTGCGCAGCATCAAATGTAAATTCCTTGCTGATAAGGACCCGTTTACGGTGATAGCGCAGCTGCTCTTTTTGAATATCTTCTCCGATGCGTTGCAACTTCTCTACGATCCGAAAAGTACCGGGCTCAGGTCTCATTGCTGTTCACCGCCTGTAACAGTAGAAGAAGGTTTTTGATTACGTTCAGCAGTATATTCGTCAAGGCCTGCTTTCCGAAGTTTACATGCAGGGCATTCGCCGCAGCCGTCGCCCATAATCCCGTTATAGCAAGTAAGCGTACGCTCACGTACAAATTCAAATGCACCGAGTTCATCCGCCATTGCCCAAGTCTCCGCCTTGTTCAGCCACATGAGAGGGGTATGAAGAACAAAATCATAGTCCATTGCCAGGTTTAAAGTGACATTCAGTGATTTTACAAATACGTCACGGCAGTCTGGATATCCGCTAAAGTCAGTCTCACATACGCCGGTAATAATGTGACGAGCCCCTTTTTGTTTAGCAAGGACAGCTGCAAAGCTTAGGAACAAGTGGTTTCTTCCATCAACAAATGTGCTAGGCAGTTCGCCTTCTTCTTGTGAAATCTCAATATCACTGCGAGTGAGGGCATTCGGTGCAAGTTGATTGAGCAGGCTCATATCAAGAACCGTTTGCTCCACACCGAGTTCACGAGCGATATCAGCAGCCACTTCAATCTCCTGTTTATGGCGCTGTCCATAATCAAAAGTGACAACTTCCACTTCTGCAAAGTGTTTTTTTGCCCAGAACAGGCAAGTCGTGCTATCTTGTCCGCCGCTGAATACGACGATTGCTTTTTCATTTGTAAACATAAAAAAACCTCTCTATCTTCTAGGATTAGTAAACACGAACGAATCGCGTTCATCAGCGGAAGAAAAGAGAAGTTCCTTACTCGATCAACAAAAAAACAGGCCGCTACCAAATGGGAGGGCACTTATATAGATTGACGAGGCATCATTTACGAACACGAAAATGAGCAACCAGCCACTTTATGAAAGAAAATAAAGCTGCTGACTGCACAGGGGAGGTAAATAGCCTGCTTATTAGACAATCTGTATAGTTTTTTATAGAGGGAGTTCGCGAACCTCTCCCATGGAAATCAGATATCCCGCATGATGATCCATGGATTTATATTTGTAGTTGTCGTTAGTTTTTATCGTACTCGTAGTATTATAGCAGAAAATAGGCACAATAGAAGACCTTTTACTTAATCAATACATTTCCAAAAGGTAACACTTCGCGCAAAATTCGTTTAAAAAGCCCCTCGTCATTGTTTATATCACTCTCCAGTTTCCGATTTTCTCGGCCCGCCTGAAACAGAACCGTACCTCGCCCGGTCATCTTCCAGTGGTAGTTCATATGCTGACTCGCGAGATGATTTCCATATACGGTGAGTTCCAGTTTTGCATTTTCCGGATATGCGATGACACTGCTCGCATCCACATATAGCGGGGCAGTGGGATGAAGCTCTTGTTCACAGACTTGACCTTGCGTGAGAATACCGATCACTCCGTTACCGGAGAATTTCATTTTAATTGCATCTCTGGTGATCAGCATATTCTTGACCTTAAGAATTCTTGTCTGCATTTGAATGCCTTCACTATAGAAGAATAAATGCCGGAAGTCGTAAAGCAGATCACTTTTTTCTTCAAGTTTGATAGATTTCATGCTGAACCCAGGGGGCAGGGCAGTGACAAACTGACAAGGACCGCTAATCTCGGACTGAATCAGCTTATGTTTACGGTACATTCCGCTAATATTCATGAGGCGATCATTTCTGCCCGTACCGGACCCGCGGTAAGCAACAATCTGCTGTGGATGAAGCACATGGATTTTGTCTCCTTCTGCTAAAGAAAAAGTAACAGCTTGTCCGGTAACCATGGAAGCTTCGTGTCCTTGAGATATTTGCATCTTTTGTTCTGTTCCTTTCTATAGATAGAGAAGCCTGGATGTAAATTATAATCTTGAATGTCTTTGCATACGATAACGAATGATACGGACAAGCACGAAGTAGAAAAGAATAAGGCCGATAGCTGTTATTACCGTCGTCGTTACTCTTTTTTGTGTCTTCATTCGTTGTTCCTCTGCTTTTTGCAGCTGACTAACCATGGAAGTAAGGCTTTCATTTTGCTCCATGAGATATTGATTTTGTGCGATCAATTCTTCATTATGAGCCTGAAATGATTCTATATTTTCTTTGGCGCTGTTGAGTTCCGTCATCGTCTGTTCATAGCTCTGCTGCAATTTATTTACTTCCTCCGGTAGATTTGAAAACTGCTCATATCCGTTATATACATTTTCCCAAAACCCGGCCTGAGCCCGCTCATCTGAAACCATGAGAAGCAGACTGTACATGACTAGTGTCATTAGTAGAAGCTGCCACTTTCTTATCATAGATCCACCACCTTATATATCCTATTAACCTGAAATAAAGAAAGAATAGTAGGAAACACTGCTATTTTATACGTTCATTTGTTTTTTATTGTTTCATATAATACCTTTTTTGTGGATATATAATATATCAAAAATGAAATAATTTATATGTTTAGACGGATTTCAAATAGGGTAATTAGAAGAAAAGGTCTTATTCGGGAAAAAATGAACTGTGATTGTCATATATATAAGGAGGAAATACAGAAATGGAAAGCAGAGTAGATAAAAAGGTGTATAAAACAATTCGTGTTACGGTTAATGAAAAACCAGTTGGAAAAGCATTAGTTATGGACGGGGTCACTTACGCTCCGATTAATAAAAATACAAGAACCGTAGGAATGAAACGACGTTAATACCAATGCTTCATAGTGAGCAGCATCGGATAGGAAAGAACGATCAGATCGGAAACGGGTATATGATTCAAAATTCCCCGTGTTCGGTTTTTTATTATGAGAAAAGATAGGATGAAAAACACAGATCTGCGAGATTTGTGTTTTTTTGTCATAAAAGATCGAAAAATAACGAATGAATGGTGTAAAGACACAAAAATTTGCAACTATTTGTATAAGAACATATGTTCCCTGACAATCAGTTGTCTTTTTATCCTGTTAGTATTTAGGTAAAGTAATTGAGGGGAGAGATTTTAGTGAGTTCATCTTTGGATGTATTTTATACTTGGAACCGCGAAGCTATTCCCGTTTCTGGCGAAAATTCACTGTTTTTGCTGATTGAATGGCGCAGTGGACCACCGGCCAAGAGACAACTGAAAACACAGCCTAAACTGTTATTCCGTGAAGTGGAATTATTAATTAAACCTGAGAAGGACATGCAGATTAAAGCGGTTCATGGGGTGAGAGCAAAGGAATCGGACGCTGGCTGGGTAATTGGTCTTGGTAACGCACATAAAGGAAAAACAAAATCTTTCTTATTAGAATTTGAGGTAAGTTCTCAATCTCCAGGGAAAAAACCGGCATGTTCCGCCTATTGGAGTGCACTGAAGACTAAGCAAGATCAACGGATTTTACTGCGAAGAGAACAAATAAATATGCTTGTTTCCGCCCATTTTGGGGTAATTGGAAGAGAACCAGACCCACGGGTACACAAATATGTAATATTAAGTCAATCCACTGTAATTATGAAGCAGAGCCTCAGGGCATTTGAAAGAGGCAGAAGTGAAGAAGGAAAAGAAATTATAAAAAGACATACGGATGGATTATTGATTCTAGCTGCGCGGACGGGCGATGTAGAGTATTATCGAGAGGCTCATATTCTCAGTCGTTTATGCCTTTATTATGAACAGACTCATGAGAAATCTTGCTATGATCCAGTGGATGTGGAAGAAGAGCAGAGTCTCGGTTTTCAAGTATCTTATGGCAAGGATTACTATGATAAAGAAGCAAAATAAGCAACAAGATTGCTGTTTAGGTATTCGTATTATTCAGTACTTAGCAGATAGCATCTAGATTAATAACGGAATATACATAATGAAAACAAGCGTAATAACCGATATAAGTCCAAAGAACTACAAAACCATTTACATGAAATTAGTTCTTTTTAACTATAGTGCTATTATAGGGGGCATCGCATGACAGAGCGACTCATACGATTGATGCGTATTATTACCTTGGTGCAGGCAAAGCCTGGAATTCTAGCAAGAGAATTAGCAGAACGTTGTGAAACATCAGAGCGTACAATTTACCGGGATATGGATGCACTTAGTGCCATGCATATCCCGGTTGTAAATATGGGGCACGGACGTGGATATCAGTTTATCAGCAGGTTTGCACTCTATCCCCTGAATTGGTCAGAGGAAGAAACGACAGCCTTTGCAAAACTGGCAGATGTTATGGATGAAGTTAAACCATTGTTACCTTCTGCTTTTGAAAGTGCCTACGAGAAAGTGATGGCCGTAAGTCTAAAGAAGAAAACAGAACGAGTCGAGTGGGCTGAACAATTTGCCGAAGTGATTCGGCTTGGAAAAGCAGAGGAACACTGGCAGGATGAAAGGGACAATAAAGTCATTGTTAGTATTATACAAGCTTCTTTGTCACAGAATACAATCCAGGCTGTCTATGATTCGCCGATCGAGGGCGTTGAAGGGTTTGTTAATATAGAGCAATCTAATCGAAAACTAACAATCGATCCGTATCATTTAGTACCTAAGGGAAATCATTTTTATGTAATCGGATATTGTCATAATACAGAAAGAGTAGAGTCTTTTCGAATGAGCTGCTTTCTTGAAGCGGAAATCATGCCTCAGACCTTCCGGAGAGAAATGTATGCCCAAAACATCTCCATGAAAGACACATTTTCTGTTAATCCAGGAGTGGAACGAACCTTGTTTAAAGTGAGGTTTTATAAGGAAGCTGTGGAGAAGATGAAACGAAGTGAGTTTCTGGTAAAGCCTAAATATATACATGAACCAGATGGGAATATGATACTGGAAGTCATGGTGAATAACAGCGAAGAATTTATGGACTGGCTTATGCCTTATGGACCTGCTGCCGAAATACTCGAGCCCCCGTATTACCGAGATCAATTACGAGAGAGGCTCAAGAATTGGCTTTGTTTCTATCAGGAGGAGTAACCTGTTTCGTATTAGGAATCAGATGGTCTAAGCAAGTTGGCAAGATCTCCAAAGGGATTATGTTTATCATCATCTCCGCTCGAATATACAAGTTTGGATTTTGTTCCTTCTTCGTCGGCGGCACTATTCTCCGCAAGCTTCAAGTGTTCAAAGTGATGAATAAATATTTTTGCTGTATTGATGGCGTCATCAAGTGCGCGATGCTGGGTGCCGTCAAATGGAATACCACACATCGTAAGAGCCTGACTTAGTCCAAGCTGGCGGGAACCGCCTTCTTTACGAAGTGCCCTTGAGATTTGTTTTTGGATATCATTATGGTTCCTGATCCAGTCCACTTTCACCTGGTGTGTACGGCAGTGAGATAAGAATTTACTCTTGTCGTCTGGTCCCCAGGAACAGAGATAATAGGTATCTGGCAACCATTCAATAAATTGCTGAACGGCTTCAGGGAATAGAGGAGCTGCATCAATATCTTTCTGCGTAATACCGGTGAATTGGATCGTATCTGTGGATAAAACAGATTTATTGGAAGGCCGTACATAGGTATGAAATGAATCAACAACCCCTAGATTTCCTTCATCATCCATCGGGGAAACCTTCACTGCTCCGATATCAATAATTTCAGAAGAATACCGAGTACTGCGGCTTACCGTAAATTCAAGATCGTAGATAATGTAATTCATCAGAAATAACTCCTTTCTCTATTTATTTTTTGAATACATCTGAATCAAAGAAATTGATTCATTTACAGGCTTGTTTTAAGATTCTCAGATCTATTGTACTATATTACTTGTTAGATGTTAGACTGTCAGCGTATTTTCTATCAATTTCTTGGCAAGAATATCACTCATCTAATTTTATAGATTTTGTGTAAGTGAAGTGATTGACTTTTATGGCATAATCCATTAAGATTTTCGAAAAATGTGAAACAGCGACGATCAAGGACATAGTATAGGATGGTGACAAATTTCATAAGAGAATGAGATCCCGCAGGCTGAAAGGTCTCTGAAATTTGAACTTATACTCCTACCTTGGAGCTGCAAGTGAATCTGTAGAAGATTTCATTTGCCGGGTTAGGCACGTTATGCCGTAGAGAAGACCATTCTTTTGTATGTTGACACGTGAAACTGGGTAACCGTTTACGTAGTCCATTGCAGAGGAATGACTTAAATTAGGGTGGTACCACGACATTTTCGTCCCTTGACGAAAGTGTCTTTTTTTATTTTACATTCTAATAGAAGGAGGGGACGATCATGCGTCAGAGTCAGTTGTTTATTCCAACATTGAGAGAAGTGCCTGCAGAAGCGGAAGCGCGAAGTCACCAAATTTTGCTGAGGTCAGGTATGATTCGGCAAACGGCATCCGGTATCTACAGTCTTTTACCGTTAGGCAGAAGGGTCCTTCATAAAATAGAACAAATCGTTCGAGTAGAAATGGATGCCATTATGGCTCAGGAAACGCTGCTACCCTCGCTGCAACCGATAGAGCTATGGGAGGAATCAGGTCGAAATCGTGATTATGGACCGGAGCTGATGAGATTATCTGATCGGCATGACAGATCATTTGCCCTTGGACCTACTCACGAAGAAGTGATTACCGCATTAATTCGTGATGAAGTTCATAGTTACCGTCAGCTGCCACTTACACTATATCAGATTAGTACGAAGTACCGGGATGAACGAAGACCTCGTTTTGGTGTTCTGCGCGGCCGCGAGTTTCTTATGAAAGATGCCTATTCTTTTTCCGCTAATTGGGAGGAGCTTGACCGAGTATACGAAGATATGGTTCAGGCATATACACGGATCTTTACTCGGGTAGGACTTCACTTCACGAAAGTAGAAGCAGATGCAGGGACGATTGGAGGAAGCGGCGAAACACACGAATTTATGGCGCTTGCAGACATCGGCGAAGATACAATTGTGACTTGTACCTCATGTGACTATGCAGCAAATCTAGAGAAGACTACTTTTAAAACTGATGTAGATGCTGGAAGAGCTGAGACGTATACTGGGGTGTCCGAATCTAAGAAGTTAAAGGTTCATACCCCAGACACGAAGACTATACAGCAAGTTGCTTCATATCTAGATCTCGAACCGCAGAATATCATCAAAACGCTGCTGTATGAGGCAGATGGGGTCCCTGTTGCAGTACTGATTTGTGGAGATCATGAGGTGAATGAGATTAAGTTGCAGTATGCACTTAAAGTAGAGCAACTGGAGATGTTAGATCAAGAAAAACATAAGGATCTACAGCTTCCTGTAGGATACCTCGGACCATACGATCTTTCTATGAGGATCATTGCCGACTATGCTGTTATTTCGATGGATCGTGCAGTGACTGGGGCAAATGAAGTGGATCATCACTATATTCAAGTGCAGCCTGGTCAAGATTTCACATGGGATATAGCAGCCGATATTCGAAATGCCGTAGAGGGCGATTTATGTTCTTCGTGCGGTTCTGTGCTTACGTTCGATTGTGGAATTGAAGTCGGGCATGTATTCAAACTGGGTACAAAATATAGTGATGCGATGGGGGCAACCTTCCTTAATCAGACAGGGACTCCTCAAAAACCGATTATGGGCTGCTATGGCATTGGGATTTCTCGGCTGCTTGGAACGATTGCAGAGCAATATTCGGCAGATCGTAAGATGAGTTGGCCAGTCGCTGTTGCTCCCTACCATGTGCATCTCATTCCGATTTCTGTGAAAGATGAGGTACAGATGGCGCTCGTTCACGAACTTGAAAGTTCGCTGACCGCCCTTGGCGCGGAGGTACTCGTAGATGATCGAAATGAGCGTCCGGGCGTGAAGTTCAAAGATGCTGATTTAATTGGGCTGCCGATACGAGTCATTGTAGGAAGAGATGCAGCAGACAGACAAGTCGAATGCAGTTGGCCAGTGAATTCCCAAGATGCAGAGAACACAGAACTGTCTAGTTCTAAGCACATGTCTGTGGAAGAAATGCTTGAGGTAGCGAAAATGAATATTTTCCCAAAAGCAGACTAGTCAAAATGATTAATATACTATATTCTATTAAAAAAGGGTTTGACCTCAGCATATAACGATTTGTCCTAAAGCATAGGGCCTTGATTTCAATCAAGGCCCTTTTTTGTGTCTTTTTAAGGTGGTTGTGTAAATTTAGCAGGTATTTTTGAAACGGATTTTCTATTTTAAAGTGCTGAGAGATAGGAAAAAGGGAGGATTCAAGCTACAAGGAAAAATATGTATTTAAATACGTTAAAAGGTAAGTATTGCAGACCGATAAAAAGAATAAGGAAAATGATACAAAGTATAAAAATTAGATGATAGGGAGTTAAAAAGCATGAAAAAGTTAATTTTGTCGATGTTGTTAGGGTCTTTGGTATTTGCTTCAATACCTGTTGGTGATGTAGAAGCGGCGGGTACTACCTCCGTAGAAGTACTATTAAATACAAAGAAAATGAGTTTCCCTGATGCTAAACCTTTTCAGGATTCACAGGGAAGTGTAATGGTTCCAATTCGATTTGTATCTGAAGCGTTAGGTGCTAAGGTGAGTTACAGCAAAAGTGGAAAAACGACTGCGGTTGGAGTTACCAATAAAGATCATACCGTGAAAATGACAGTGGGGCAAACCACCGCTTTGATTGATGGAACAAAGAAAAGTTACGGTACCAAAATTATATTGAAGCAAAATCGGACCTTTGTCCCCTTACGATTGGTGAGCGAAGGGTTAGGGCAGAAAGTGGAATGGGATAAGGTAGGACGCTGGGTTTGGATTGGAGAAAAGAATTTTAGGAGTACGGATGACAAGGAATTTAAACTCACATCGCTAGCTGATTTTAAGGATTACACCAGGACATCTTTTTTATTTGAGAACATTTCTGGAACCAAGTTTAAAGGAGTGAAAATAATTAAGGAGAGTGATCTTCCAATTCAGATTGGCGATGGTGCAGTTATTTACTCAATAGACCAAGCAACTAGAAAGTTAAGCGGTATGAAAACTATAGCTATTAGGCATTCCGTAAAGACTGTCCCAATTGCATTCTTAGTAAAAAATGATGATGCCAAATATAGAAGGGCTATAGAGAATGCCTTAACAAACAATAGGGATGAAACAGCTACTAACTATTATCCAATTATAGATGAATCGGATAAATTCCGTTCAGATGGTTATGACGAGAATTACACTGCGTGGAAGAATTTTAAAGTAAATCAAGCAGACTATATTCTCTTTGATACCAGTAATACTAAAGATTATGCTGTTGCTCTCATAAATCCATTTAAGTAGGAGGAAGAAGAGAGTATGAATCATATGAAAAAATGGATCAGTGGATTGATGAGTTTGATCTTTGTTTTATCTGCAGTTGTATTCATTCAACCTTCCGAGGCAAAAGCTATAGGTATGAGTAGACTTTTTCAAGATCCAATTGATAAGAATGTTTATTATTTTGTTGGGATGGTCTATTTCGAGGTATGGAAAAAGGCAGATGGAAGCTGGACTAATGGAAAAAAACCGAATACTTGGTCAGAAGTAGATGGTGGCGATTACGAATTCACTTTTTCCTCCACCCGAAATATAAAGAGTGTTGATGCTGAACCATTTAAATACGATTGGAAATACGCAGATGAAACTTTTGATATATCTAGAAAAGACGAGCTATTAGATAGAGAAAAAATAGAATATATTAGATCTACTTCAAGTAAAGCATATACAATTAGTAAAAGTAATGTTAACGGGATTGGAACTAATTCTGTAGTGCTTGACGTATTTATAAATTCAGGGTATTTAGATGCGATGGTACCTATAAACCGAAAAAAGGAAGAGCAAGATAAGGGAACATATTTTGATCCAAACGTAGAAGGATGGAGATATTACTTCCCAACCCTTTTCCGAATCGAACTAGAACCTGAAGAAGGCAAAGCAATCATAAAACATTACACTACCACGGGTAAGTCTCTTGATGGAGTGTTTGGTTTCAAGAATCGTGAAGAGAAGATAGAGAAAGATAAAGCTTATAACTTTCCTCATACGACAGGGACGGCAGATTATCCATACATAGGTTATAAGAAAAGTACCGTTGCTTCACCAAGTGGGGGTGACATTCTACCAGGGGATCCTCCAAAATTCACTTATGATGCAAGTTTCCCAATCTACTATGTGAATTTCTATTACGAACCCAAAATAGATCCGCCACCGTCACCGCCCTCTGATCCAAGTGGAGGTGGAGCCTGCACTTATAATATAAATCCTCCATCTCAAGTGGCTTCGCCTGTATCCTCTTTCATGGAGCCGGGTGCACAAGGACATATACTCGCGGATAACAACGCAAATGGAAGACAGTTTGATGCAACTCTCGGTATTCCAACGTCGGAGAACCTTTACGCAAATACGTGGGCTATGAACTATTTGTATGGGCATACCTTTGGTCAGCAGAAAGGGAGAATTACGTATACCTGTAACGTAGAAGCAACTTACGTCTTAAAGTGGAAGGAGAAACAACCAGATAAAGTAGATGAAAAAGGCAATAAAACGCCGCAGCCTGATATAGATAAAACGGATACGGAAGTGAAAAGCTATCCTTTTTCTTTTACACGAGATTACTCCTACTGGAAGATCAATAATCTTGAAGTCTATCAGATCAATGAGGCCACAATGAGTAACTATGCTTTGCCTGGCGGAAACGTAACCTTACGCCCCAAAGGGTATAGTCCTCCTTCTCTACATATGGAGCATGCGGAAGAGGTAGAGTTGCATGTTATACCAAAAGAAGCGGGCGATATTCGTTTTACACCGGAAGTCGTTGATCAAGGGGGATATTCTAGGCCTTCTCCTCCTGATGATACAGCGAAGATAAAGGCGTTAGCTGAAGGCCAAACCAAACCTCCTGATGTGAAAAATGATGCTCTGCAGTTTTCTTATGACGGCAGTACTACCACAGTAATGGATGGCAGCAAAGTCTCACAGAATGGACCGACTCCCTCGAAAATACCGAATCCATCTAAGATTGGATCGTATAAGGAAACGGGAGAACAGGTACTTTTCCAAGACCGGTTACTGGTCAGTCGTTCTTTAAAGAATCAAGCGAATACGGCTTCTTCTGGAAGCATTCAGTATGGCTTGCTCCCTACTACGGTGGGCGGCAGTGGTGATAAGACGTATCCCGTATCTCCAATTAACACAGTTACTGTCCATACTCCTGTTGTGAACTACTCTTCTGTAACAGATGATCAGGAGCATAACCAAAAGACAAAACCAAATGCGGATCGAGCTGCTTTTATCTTAGACCGACCATTTAAAGTACGAATCCCTACAAGTGGAGAGCATCTCAATTACCCTGGATATGGTGATCGTGATTATGCGAAGTATGTAAGAAGTAAGGAAGTCTACTTTCCCTTTGATGTGTACAGCGGAGATCAGCGGACTTTCTATCCAAAGAATACTTGGATTCCTGTCCCGGTAACTCAGCTCGAAATGGAGTTTTTCCTGCCGGTATGGGTAGATGAAGAGGACTATACGGTATGGTTCCGCACCATCGCCGAGAACGCACCTGCTGATTTTAGCCATCAGCGAGATACGAATACGAATCTTGCCCATCATGTTGCCACAGATTCAGCAGAAGTTGAAGTCATTGGGCGGTTATATGATTTTCACATCACAGACATTGCAGATTATGAGTGGGAGAATGTATTCCGTAGCAGCTTAGGAAGTTATGCTCCTTCCGGTTTTAGCTACTGGACAGGACTGAAAGGAATTGACGGAGCAGCAAGAGGCAATAAACTGCCTTATGTCTTGCCTGTGAGACCCGGAAGCCATCCGGTCCCAAGTTATGGAAATGTAGCTGTGAACACAGGTTATCATTTCAAGTTTGATGTAAAGACAAAAGGGAATATGTTTTCATCCGCCGATGGAATACGAATTACACCTGCCTTTTATTATGTAGCCGAGGATGGTACAAAGAGACAGGAAGTTGATCTGTATTACAGTAAAGGTAACAAACACTTTATACGGATTGGTTCGGAGCAAGATGAAGAGAAAAGATACGTTGTGCTAAATACACGTTTGCGTAACGTACCTCTTACGGAAATGGTGGATACGGCAGCTTATCGTTATGCAAAAGAATTATCTGATGCCGATCGTCACCAGACTCCAAAAGATATCTACACAGCGCAGTATGTAACAGGAGCTGCCAAAACCCCTGCTTGGGCGGGCCGCTATTCCTGGATGTTATTATCCCGTGATATGCGTACGTTCATGGGTCCGAAGAATAAACTCCCTGAAGGTGTTGATACGTACCGAGCAAGTGCTTCGATTCAGCATTGGTATGGGGAATATAGCTTGCCAGCAGATGTAGTAGCGGTGAAGAAAGGAACATCACTAGAGAAGTATGCAAGAGCTGAAATGCTCGATGACCAATCCGATGTACTTCTGAAAAATGGGTATATCATTGTTAACTTCAATATGGAAAGTATCCAGAATGGAGACACCGCGAATCCTCACTTGCAATACATTCACTCTCCGCTGATGAATCAGTGGAGGTTAGAAGGATATGAGCGTGGGTTTGTGACGCCTAAAGGATATACATTTTCAACATTGGATGGAGATGTACTGTATTATAATAGCGATCTTTCGAGCCGAGATGATTTCTCCTCTGAAGTTCCTCATTAGTTGAAGGTGAGAAGGTACTAGTTAGCATTCGTTGCCAAAATAAAGCACCAAAAAGGCCCTGCATTTGCAGGGCCTTTTTGAGCATGTTGTTCAAACTTCTAACGATACGCTTATGATATTTTTCGCCTTACTTATGTGGTACCATTTAAAATCTTGCTTACAAACTGTTACTAATTGACTACTTTTTTGTCTAAAACTTACATATGGACTTGCCTACAAGCTACATAATAGCGACTTCTTAACTATATTATCGGTTATATGCTGAGAATATTAATAGATTAGAGAAATTATTTTAGAAAAAGCAGGGTACAAGCATGACTTTTGATCTATATTTTGTTATTAAGACGCAACAGGGAGCTTCAATGTCTGTCCTGGATAGATCCAGTGTGCATTTTTAAGTTTATTGAGTTGTTGAAGGGTCTGCCAAGTGGTGTTGTATTTAAGGGAAATGGAATACAAGGTGTCCCCTGATTTTACAACATATACGGATGGCTTTTCTGCAACAGGCTTAGACGGTTTGCTTGGTTTAGCTGGTTTTTCGGGTGTAACAGGAACCACAGGTGCTGGTTTTTCTTCTGCTGGCGGAGCGATAACCGGTACTGTCCCTTCTGAGATTCGACCATCTGTCGTAACCGTTCCTTTACCTAACTTTTGCAGATGCGTAATTAATGCTTCATCCAGAGAGCCATACATTCCTGCTTGGCTATATTTCTTGAACATATCGTATTCATCGCCGCCGATGGACGTAAAATCATTGGTTGCCAGGGAATAAACGGCGTTCGGATCAATTGCTTTTCCGCCAACCATCACGGAGTGAACCCGGCTTCCAGCTTCTTTTGAAGGGTCGATTTTAAAAGTGAAACCGGAGATTTGCGGGAATCCGCCGCTTGCTTCGGGATAACTTTTTACCCCATTTTCCAAAGCTGCAATGAGGTCTTCGCCTTTGACGTTTAAAGTGACAATCTGGTTACCAAAAGGAAGAACAGTAATGACTTCGCCTTTAGTCACTTCCCCTTTTTCAATGGAAGCACGAATACCGCCGCCGTTCGTTAAGGCTACATCCGCACCCGATACGTCACGAAGGGCATCTGCAATGAGGTCTCCTAGATTGGTTTCGCCTGTGCGTACTTTCTCACGACTACCTTCCAGATCAGTAGAGATGTTTGCTACCACTTCGTCCAGAATCGGCGCTTGTTCTTTGGTGATGGAATCAACTAGAGCTGCTACTTTTTCATTAGGAGCAATTCCAGCTGCTTCTTTTTCGTCAATGAGGGAGGCTTTTTTCTTAACTACATCACCGCCGTCAACCCATAAATCGACGACACCAACATATTTAGTGTATTCACCGGCACTAGCAATTAATGTCCCATTATCTGCCACAATTCCATCTTCGAGCATTGTGTGGCTATGACCGTCTATATAAACATCAATTCCATCGATTTCTTTTACCACATCAAACGTATTATCTGTATCCGAGTCATCCTGCCCGATATGAGCAAGTGCAACGATCACATCTACTTTGTTACGAAGTTCATCAACGTATTTTTGCATTTCATCCGATGGATCCGTGAACTGAATACCTTCTACGTTTTTCGGATTTGTTTTATAAGCAGTTTCCGGTGTAGTGAGAGCAATAATTCCGAGTTTCACCCCATCCACTTCTTTAATGATATATGGATCAAAAAGGCCTGTGTTGTTCTTTTTCTTCACGTTGGCACTAATCATAGGAAAATTCAATTCTTTACTCAGCTTCACTAGATGCTCCCAGCCATAATTGAACTCATGGTTACCAGGAACGATGGCATCATAACCCATTTCATTCATGACTTTTACGATACTTTCCCCGTTGACGAGCGTAGCGAAGGTTGTTCCGTGAATTGCGTCACCGCCATCCAGAAAAAGCGTGTTTGGGTTATCCTTACGGTACTTATCCGCAATTCCTGCTACTTTGGCATAACCCATGATGGGAGAATCTTCTACCGCCCTAGCATGTGTATCATTTGTATGCAGAATGGTGATGTGAGTTCCTTTCTGTTCAGATGCGGAAGCAGTACCTGAGGTTACAACCGCAGCATTAGCTAAACCCACTGAACTGAAAAATAATGCGGACACAGCAATCGTCGAAAATGTCTTTTTCCATGTAAACATATCGTTTCAACCCTCCCAATTTATATCTCAAGCACATTTTACCAAATAACAACAAAGAATAGTTTGTTTTTTAATCATTTTTTGAATGAATGGAAGGTTACACCATAAGAGATAAGAAGTAGAATATATATAGTATGGACTGTTTTGAATCCGAGTTAACGTAAAATAAATATTTTAATGAAAGGAAGATTACAAATATGATTAGAGGATTGTTTGAAACACACCTCCATGTACGGGATCTAGCACGCTCTGCTGCATTTTATGAAGATCAGGTTGGACTAGAACTCGCCCATACGGATAGCCGGGGTGCCCGTTTTTACTGGATTGGCGGAAAAGGAAATGCCATGCTTGGTTTATGGAAGAAGGAACCGCATGAGATTGTTAGGCAGCATTTTGCTTTTGAGGTGCCGCTGTCTGAATTTTCAAAGACGATCGATACGCTCACCCAAAAAGGAGTGATTCTCGATAATTTTGTAGGCGACAAGACCGGAAGACCTTACGTTTTTGGCTGGATGCCAGCTGTCTCTATGTTTGCAGAAGACCCCGACGGTCATTCGATTGAGTGGTTATCCATGCTTCCAGGAGAAGCGAGACCAGAACTTGGCGTAATCCCTTGGGAAGAGTGGAATAAATTATAATTTTAAAAAGGGTATGTAAATACTCATGAACACACATGGGATGAGATAAAATAAATAAGAGCGCGCGTCTATTTTTTGAGACGGGTGCTTTTTTCAATATAGAAGTGAGCTCTGTAGTCATTCTGTCATAGGACAGCTCTTTTCAAGTTGCTATTCGCGAAGATAAATTACTTATAAGTTTAACTTATATAATAGAAGAAACACGAATTTTTTGAGGGAATAAAATGTGGCTTTTAGTGATAAAGTTAAAAAATTAAAAATATCTATGAAAATCTTCCACAAGGGATAGACGAGTGCAAATGATTTCAGTAGAGTGGGTAAAAAGAAAAGATAAAGCAGTGGATTGGATGCCCTGAAATAACGGAGGAAATCATATGGACAAATTACGTGAACACAGACAATATGCAGAAATAGATAAACTCGAAGGTTCGCGGGCTACTTATGAAAGAGACTATTCCCGCTTAATTCATTCACCGACGTTTCGCCGGTTACAGGGGAAATCCCAGGTGTTCGGTGCAGGCACAGGTGACTATTATCGCACAAGGCTTACTCATTCACTTGAGGTGGCGCAGATTGCAAGGGAAGCGGCTCGAAGTCTGCTGCGGAAATATCCCGATGCGGAGCTTGGCAGGGCAGATAACCCAGGGCTCGTTATAGATCCTGAAGTCGTAGAATGTGCTTCCATAGCTCATGATTTTGGCCATCCGCCCTTTGGTCATAAAGGAGAAGAAGTTCTCGATAACATTCTGACGAACTTGGTTCAGGAGAAAACGCAGTCCATAGTGGATGTAAATAAAACAGGCAAGGCATCACCAAACCAAGTGCAAAAAGTAACCGAAGCCATGCGCAGAAAATATGAACACTTTGAAGGAAATGCACACAATTTTAGGCTCATGATGTTCCTTGAAAAGCGAGAAAACATAGATGGACTCAATCTGTCGGATGCGGTGCTTCTTGGAGTTAATAAATACCCTTATCCCGGCATAGAGAACAAGAAGGGGATGTACTGGCATGAGTGGCAATACATCAGCGATATTCGCAGTGAGTGGAAAATTCCGAAAGGGCAAAAGACACTAGAAGCCCAGCTTATGGACCTCTGTGATGATATTGCTTACTCGGCTCATGATTTAGAAGATGGCATTAAGGCAGGGAAAATCGAAGTTCACGAACACTTTTTGCATGACCCGCACATTAAACGGCTTATTGTGGATAAGATCATGACGCTTGATGATGCATTCTGGTTGGGGTGGACAAAAGAAGCCATTGAACCAAAAGTAGAAGAGGTACTGAATAGTTTCCTCCGAATATGGGAAGAGAAGATCCCCGGCTGTGACCATGATTTTTCCCGTACCCGCCGGGAAGTAAAAGCGTATTGGGTGAGTCTGTTTGTCAGTTCCTTAGGGATTATTGATACCGGAGACTGGAAAAAGGTTACCTTTGTCAAGGAAGGAAAAGAGGATCTTGATCTGCTCCGTACAGTGAGTGTGCTTAAAAGCTTTGCATGGGTAACGATGATCAAAGATCTTAGAGTTCAGCGTCTGCAAAAAAGAAGTGAATGGATTCTCCGGCGCTTATGGTATGCATTTAACGATCCTGCAACTTCAAAATCGATCATTCCATCGGACTGGCTGCAAAGGTTTGAAAAAGACCAAGCTCGCCCCAATCCAATATGGACATGGGAACACATGATTATAGATTATATTGCAGGGATGACAGATGCTTTTGCTGAGAAAATATACAATGAATTATACGGTCTGAAAGTCGGCTCAATCTATGATCTGGATTAAATAATATAAAAAACACTATTCATAGAGATATACTTGGTGTATATTGGATACAACCTCCATATATGAGAAAAAGAGGGGTTAAGTAAATTTCACGGAAACAGGTGTACGGTGCAATATGCAGCCGTACTTAATAGGGAAGACCGGTGAGATACCGGCGCGGTCCCGCCACTGTAACAGAGATGCGGCTTGCATATGCCACTGGTTCATGAAGTGAACTGGGGAGGCGCATAGCTTACGAATCTTTCTCTGGAGCCAGGAGACCTGCCTGTTTTGACAACACTGCTGTACCTACGGGAGATAGGAAGGTGTTAAGATGGCTGCCTGTCTGATCAAGACCCAGGGGCGTCTTTACCCTAGGTAAGTAAGGAAACAGCGACGTTTTTTACGTTACAAGTGCAGACATCCGAGTTCTGCATTTCGTAAATAAAGACGGAACCGTTCTCTAGGGAAGACGTCCCTTTTTGCCATTCCTAACAGAGCCGAAAATGAAATGAATTAATCATAATATACCCATACGGAGGTAAGGAAATGAGTCAATGGATCAGTAGTAACCTAGGGTATCCAAGAATTGGTGCCAATCGCGAATGGAAGAAAGCACTCGAATCTTTTTGGGCAGGAAAAGTAAGCGAATCTGATTTTCTTGCGGAATTAAAAGGAATTCGCCTTAGCCATTTGCAGCTACAACAAGAGAAAGGAATCGATCTTATTCCAGTAGGCGATTTCTCACTTTATGATCATGTCCTTGATACAAGTACAATGTTTGGCATTGTTCCAAAGCGCTATGGGTACGAAGGTGGAGAGGTATCTTTGGATACTTATTACGCAATGGCTCGCGGTAACGATCAGGCAGCCGCTTCCGAGATGACAAAATGGTTCAATACCAATTATCACTATATCGTTCCTGAACTCGCTGATGCGAATCCTTCACTAACAGTGAATCGTCCACTTCATGCTTATTTGGAAGCAAAACAGGAACTTGGCATTGAAGGAAAGCCTGTTCTTCTTGGACTTTATACATTTCTTAAATTATCAAAAGGGTATGCGAACGCTGAACTTCCTTCCCTTGTAGAACGTTTCCTTCCGCTATATTGTGAAGTGCTTTCTGAACTGCAACAGGCGGGAGTAGAATGGGTACAAATCGATGAGCCTAGCCTCGTTACTGATATTCCAGCAGAAGATTGGAAACAAATCGAGCGTATTTATGAAGAACTGAATAAGGTAGCGCCTGAGCTTAAGATCATTTTACAGACGTATTTCGAAGCCGTAGGTGATTATGAGAAAGTGGTAAGTCTGCCTGTTCAAGGGATTGGTCTAGATCTTGTTCACGGCGGGGAAGCGAATCTTGAACATCTTCGTGAGTATGGATTCCCAGAGGACAAAGTCCTCGCTGCAGGTCTCATTGACGGCCGGAATATATGGAGAAGTGATCTGACGGAGCGCATTCAGGTGATAAAAGAGCTCGGAAAGATCGTATCCCCAGATCAATTGATCATTCAACCGTCCAGCAGTTTGCTTCATACACCGGTATCTCTTGCAAAAGAGGATGCGCTGTTACCTGTTCTGCGTAATTCATTAGCTTTTGCAGAAGAGAAATTGGATGAAATTCAGCTGCTGGTAAAAATTGCGGCAGAAGATGAGGATGTCATTCAAGAAGCTTTGGCTGAGAACCGTGAGGCACTGAGCGAACTGAATACATCCGTATTCCGCAGTAACGGTACGGTAAGAGAAGCCGTAAATAATCTGGATGAATCTTCATTCGTAAGAAAGTCTGATTTTTCAACAAGACATGCGGCTCAGCAAAAGAGATTTAATCTTCCTATTCTTCCTACAACGACAATCGGAAGTTTCCCGCAAACCGCTGAGGTTCGTAAGGCAAGAAGACAATGGAGAAATGGACAACTGGATAACCAGCAGTATGAAGCTTTTGTAGATGAGCAAACGAAAGAATGGATTGACATTCAAGAAGAACTGGGCCTGGATGTACTGGTTCATGGTGAATTTGAACGGACAGACATGGTTGAATTCTTCGGAGAAAAATTGGGTGGATTCGCCTTTACAGCAGGAGGCTGGGTTCAGTCTTATGGTTCACGCTGTGTGAAGCCGCCGATTATTTTTGGAGATGTGGTATACCAAGAGCCAATGACACTGAGAGAAACCGTATACGCTCAGTCCCTTACGAAAAAACCGGTAAAAGGGATGTTAACGGGCCCAGTGACGATTCTGAATTGGTCGTTCGTTCGTACAGATATTCCGCGCAGTGAAGTTGCTTATCAGATCGGACTTGCACTTCGTGAAGAAGTGGAGGCACTCGAGTCGGCTGGCATTGAGATGATTCAAGTGGATGAGCCGGCACTTCGTGAAGGACTTCCGCTGAAAAAGGCTGATCATGAATCTTACTTGACGGATTCCGTAAAAGCATTTAAATTATCGACTTCATCTGTTAATGATACAACGCAAATTCATACGCATATGTGTTATTGCGAGTTCCATGATGTCATTGATTCCATCGAGGCGATGGACGCGGATGTTATTTCTCTGGAAACTTCCCGCAGCCACGGAGAACTAATTGAGAACTTTAAGACACAGACGTATGACAAAGGAATTGGCCTTGGCGTTTACGATATTCACAGTCCTCGTGTCCCTTCCGTAGAAGAGATGAAAGAGGTTGTCGTATCTGCGCTGGATGTGCTCGATCCTGAACTGTTCTGGATTAACCCGGATTGTGGTCTAAAAACAAGAGGGAAAGAAGAAACCGTAGCAGCTCTTCGCAACATGGTAGCAGCTGCTGGAGAAGCACGGAACCAAATTCAAGTCCCTTCCTTATAAAAATGATTCCGGCCGTTCTGTCTCACCATATCGTGGTGAGGCAGACGGCTTTTTTGATGCTCCGTCGTTTCTCTTCTTATAGGCAGGTGAAATTTGATTTAGTAGAAACGGGGTTGCTATACTAAATTAATTCATTGTTTTTTTGTTATAGGTAGAATGAGAAGCAAACTTAAGATAACTAGGGAGTTGAGAATATATGAACCCATATGGTTCTACATCATTAGAATTAGGAATTTTAGACCTCGTTCCCAGATTAATGGATGTAACCGCCGAAGAAGCAATTCGCCAGTCTGTTCATCTCGCGATCAAAGGAGAAGAGTGGGGATATACAAGATACTGGACCTCAGAACATCATAATCTTCCAGGTACAGAATCTGCGAGTCCAGAAGTATTACTATCTCACATCGGAGCAAAAACAAATCGGATTCAACTTGGATCAGGAGCTGTACTTCTTCCCTACCATCATCCGATTCGGGTAGCAGAAAATTATCATATGCTGGCTTCCCTCTATCCCGGACGTGTTGAGCTTGGAATCGGTCGCGCTCCAGGGGGATCGGCCCATTTATCGATGGCTCTTGCCGGTAATTATTTAGAGAAAGTGGCCAAGTATCCGGAACTCATTAAACAGCTTCAAGATTTGCTTCACGGAAAATATAGTTTTGATGGGGAGCCGATTGCGGCTAAACCGTTACCGGAGATTCCTCCTGCTTTGTGGCTGTTAGGGACCAATGTGAAAAGTGCGGAGTATGCCGCGCAGTTTGGAACGGGTTATGTATTCGGTCAGTTTATGAGTGAACAGGATGCTGCGGAGATGCTGCGAAAATATAGGGAGCAGTTTATCCCTTCCGAGAATCTTACGAAACCAAAAGCGAGTATTGCGGTCAATGTGATCTGTGCTCCTTCTGCAGATGAAGCTCTTTCCTGGAAAGAGGAAGCGCTCATCTTACACCGGAAAGCGACGGGGGGAATCGTAGAGGTGCCATCTTATCCTGTCATCATCGGAAATCCCAAACAGGTCAAAGAGGAGCTGCTAGTGCTTGCACAAAAAACAGGGTGTAACGAGATCCTCATCTCTACCCGTGTGGCATCCTATGAACAACGTTTATTATCCTATGGATTATTAGGGGAAGAAATGAGCAAAGGGTAATAGATTAGTTTTTCACTCTCTTCCTATATTATTAAATCGAAAGGATAATTGTACTTTTGTTATAGAGCAAATCTCTTTCCTTTACATAGAATAGAGTAATAAGGAAGGGAGTGAAGTGTATGGCGACATTTGATAATATCAGTGTAACGGGAGACGCAGCAATTAACAGACATCTGCAGGTTCTTGGAGGGACAACTTTACAAGATGTAAACTCCCAGAACCAAACGATTCAGCAGGGTCTTAATGTGAATGGCAGCCAAACCATTGCCGGACAACTTCAGGTCAATGGCAGTGCAACCATTTTGCAACATTTGGGTGCAGGACAAAGCCTCAGTGCGAACGAGAATGTGGTAGCTGGATCCAAACTCATCTCTTTAGGGGTTCCCGCCGTGCCGCCCGTCAGCGCTGCTCCAAGTGGTGTTACTTTCTATAATGCGACGAACAGCGGTCAGCCTGGTTTAGTACTGAAAGGGACAGACGGGAACAACTATGTTCTATTTATTGACGTGTCTTCGGGTATACCAACCCTCGGTATCCATCGGATTTAAGTAATAAGCGAAATGGTTTGATATATTACCTCTTTTTTGGAAGTTTTGTTTTACCCTCCATGTACTTTTCATGGCGTGTAACAGCTTCTTGAACGGCCTCCAAATATGAAAAATGATGTTTCTTATCTGGTTCCAGATAAGTCCCCTCCGCCCATTCATTCCAAGCATTGATAAATACAAACTCCGATTGATAGATCGAAGCAGCCCGGTTCATCTGTTTCGTTAAATAATAACTAAATTTTTCGGGAGTAGACCCAATACAGCTTTGCCCGCGGGCTCCAATTCGAGGAGTGTTATCCCAATTGACATAGGCACCTGGGAAAATCGTTTCACCGCTTCGGTGCGGAGATCGGCCTAGTATCATTTCCCATATTCTGTCATAATCAAATACCAGATGTTCTCCATCCTTAGTGCTAATATAACTCCAGAGATTTGCATTATGTCCATGAGCAAACGTATAATGCGGTTCAAATTCAATACTTGCTTCAAAACCAGACTGCGGGGGGATCTCGAATCCCCCTAATGTTCTTGCAAAATAAATACCTTCGAGACCACTTCTTATAGCCAGTTGATTCCAAAACCGAAGCATTTCTTCACAGCGGGGAATGGCGCCCGGACGATAAATAATAAATAGAGGTTTATTCTGAACCCGAATATATCTCGGGTCTTGAAAGGCAGTTAGGAGTTCATCAAAATGCTCAGCCCAGTCGTTTTCATCGCCATAATCTTGAGGCATGAGGATTTCATTATTTCCGCCATCCCATTTACGTGTCCAAGGTTCATTAGCCCAGGATAGACAGAAAGGAAAATCGGGTTCCCCTGATTTCAGAACAGATTGGAACGGCTTTTCGAGCAGACGCTTTCCTTTAAACCAATAATGGTAGTAACAAAATCCGTAAATGCCGTGAGACCTAGCCGCATCGGCCTGCCATTTTCGAATGGAAGCATCCATTAAGTTATAATACAAATCTTTTAGCGGTTCTTTCGGCTGAACATGTTTCTTATATAATGGTTTGTTTTTTCGCGTATTGGTCCATTCGGTGAATCCCTCTCCCCACCAGGCATCGTTTTCGTCAATCTGATGGAACTGAGGAAGAAAATAAGCAATCAGTTTCATATAGAACTTTATCTCCTTTCCTCTATCTAAGACGTTCATATAAAGAGGTAAAGGCCCCTTTCGGAATACATAAATCACTTGCCTTCAAGAAGAGTGTTCGTAAAATCCATTATCAGATGAAAGAAGGAATAATCAAACTCGCTCCGTACCAGAGCTCTGGAGCTGATTTTTCTCTTCTCCTCTGGATGTTCTTTATAGTAAGTCACATGTGAGCCAAGTTCTTCAGGGCTATGAAAGGAAACAAAGTCTTCTCCCGGTATCATATAGTTATCCTGATTCACACCATGTTCCGCAAGCAAAAAGCCTCCGCACGCCGCGATATCCAGTCCCCTTCGGTCATTCCCACCAAAACTTATGATGATATCTGCTCCATTGTAGAGCTGTTTTATATCATTACTTGTCTCTGGGATCCATGGTTCTACTCTAGGAATGTCTCTCCAGTTATCACCTATAGCGATTATGCGTCCATCCGGACTGCTTTCACAAAGGGCTTCAAGATAAGGATGTAAACGAGGTTCGTAATCTCCAAGAAGGAGTAGGTCGGACTGTATATGTGCAGGTGCTTTTTCTGGAGCGAATAGCTCTGGATCAGGACCGAAGGGGATATAGACTACCTTTGAGGTCGTTGTCTTTTGATACGTGTAGATGTGCCTTGGATTTTGTGTAATGACATAATCCCAAACTAGAGAATCAGGGTTCGTATTTAAGTGGGAAAGAGGACCATATACATCCTGTAACCAGAGGACCGTTTTAAGGTCTTTATAATAAGATGCCTGACCAGCAAGAGGCAGGTTGGTTCGGTTTCCGACGACAAGGAGGACATCGGGCTGATATAGTGTGATTGCATTAACTAAGTTATCCTCAATCTTCAGCGGGAATACCTCTTTAAAAAGCATACGTAAAGATTGTATAAACCGGATTTCTGTTGAAGGTAATCCTGCATCGTATTCCCAGAGTAACAGAAGTCGTAGCTTCTTAGCATCACGAATAGAAAAAGGTGGCTTATTAGGGGGAGTAAGGGGAGCAGCCGAGCTCCGATTCTCAGGAAGAGGATGGTTCAGCTGCACACCTGAATTAGAAATCTTTGGTGGAAAAGAGAGGACTTTAGAAGCTGTAGTTAACTTCGCGGGGCTCTGCTTTTTGGTAACAGTACGTTTCCTTCTGGGTACCGCTGTTTTTTTATGCAAAGAAGATGCCGACTTTTCATTTTTTTTCATGACTGGTTTCGTTCCTTTGTATTTCGCATTTTAAGTTAGTTTATGATGAAGGCCTGCTTTGTTTCATGGCACATACCCAAAATAAGTGAAAAAGGTGATTATTTAGGCTCAATATATAGTGAGTAACTCACATTCTTACCTTCAATTACCGACATATTATAAAGAAGTAAATCATCAAGAGGCTTTTGGGGGGAGAAACATTGTTAAAAATGAAGACAATAGGGCAGCGAATTACTTTTGTAATGGTGACGCTGTTAATCTATGTGATCGTGATTGGATCAGTTTCCATAGTACAGACCAAGTCTATGGAAACAAATGCGAAGGACATTACTCAAAGGATAATGCCTGCCATGAACCAGATCAACAATATTACCTTTGCTTCCGAGCATATTCAGAAGCTGAGTTATGATTATTACTTGGCAGAGGATATGGAGAAGAGAAAAGCAATTGGAGAGGAACGATTACAGACCATTCGCTATCTTAGCGATACGAAAAAAGCATATAACGATAGTATCTCTAATGAAGAAACTCAAAAGAAATTTGATGCTTATGTTGCAGAATGGGATGCCTATAGTAAGGTGAATACAAAAGCCATTGAAAAAGTGGATGGAAACGATCCCGATTTGGCTTATGAAGTTATGCTCAAATCAGAGACTTCCTATCGGAAGATGCTGGTTCAATTAAGGTCACTAGTTGAACTGAATCAACAAGAGGCAGATCAATCGGTCATTAAGCTAGAAAAAAGTTCATTAAGATCCGTAGGGATCATGATTTTTGGTATCGGCTTAATTATGATTGCGACACTTGTCAGTAATTTTGCATTAATTCGTACCCTGGTGAGACCCATTAAGAAGATTGAGAGGAATGTACAATCCATCGCGAACGGAGATTTAACAGTAGAGGATATCTACCGAAAGAAAGAAGATGAACTCACATCGCTCGGTAGAGGGATTAATCAGATGAAGGCTAATCTGGTTGAAATCGTAAGTCAGATCGGAACGACATCTAAACTTATTGAATCGCATAGTAGCGACCTCGCGTTGACTTCAGAAGAAGTGAAACTCGGAAGCCAGCAAATTGCGATCTCGATGGAGGAATCGGCAAAAGCAACCGAAAGTCAGGCAGAAACCGCTACTTCCGCCGCTAGAACGGTTGAAGTGCTGAATGAGCATATCCGGGATCATGCTTCGAAAGGTGAGCAGCTTAAAGGGATGTCCGAACTTGTTCTTGAACGAGGAACTCGCGGGAAACAAATTATGCAGAAGTCGATTGAACAGATGAACCAAATTGCGAACCGGGTATCCTCGTCTATGAACCAAGTGAACCATCTGGATAAGAGTAACGAAAGTATCTACGAACTTGTTCATGTCATCCGCGAAATTGCAAAACAAACCAATCTGTTATCTTTGAATGCATCCATTGAAGCGGCAAGAGCAGGGGAACATGGTCGTGGATTTGCTGTGGTCGCTGAAGAAGTAAGATCATTATCGGATGCAGTTCAGCAGACGGTGGGTCAGATTGACGAGTTAACTACTCAAATTCAACAAGATACTAGATCCGTTGTGCTGTCACTCGAGAGTGGAGTGCAGGAAACAACGCGAGGAACCCGCCAAATGGAAGAAGTAAATGATGCATTTGAACAGATTACGTCTTCGGTAGTTGAAATGGTGGCTGTCATTAACGAGGTGACATCGGGCCTTGAAGGGATGCAGCAACTAAGCGGTGAAATGAACGATTTCAGTCAGCAGATTTCTGCGATTTCACAGCAGTCAGCAGCGGGTATAGAAGAAGTATCTGCATCGGCAGAGCAGCAAGTTGGATCGCTTGAAGTGGTAGCCGATCGAATTGGGAGGCTCAGAACGTTGTCAGAGGAACTGCTCGCTTCCATCTCTCAGCTTCGGGTATAATAGAAGCGAGTATGAACAATACGAGATGAGAAGGGATTTACGGTTACTCATGATTATTCATAATAGAAATAAAGCGAACGATACATTTTTATATACTTTTGCCTGTCACGAAAGTGAACAGGCTCTTTGTCATTTAGAGCTAAAACGACTGCTTGGAATGCAGGAGGCTTTGGACCATTCATTTTATATAACGAATCACTGCATCGATCCTTCGCGGAGTCCCTTTCTTAATAGGAGAGTAGATATATTCTTTTCGGCTTCTAGCCTGGATGAATTGTTAATGCTTGCCGAATCTATAGAACTAGAAGAGGATTCCACTTTTAAAGTGTTGTATCTGAAAGAAGGGCTTCCTTACACTTATGATGAACAGAGAACGCTTGAACGTTCGGTAGGGAACCGGGTAAAAGGGATCGCGAGAATGAAAAAACCAGATGTTACACTGGGGCTCATTCACTTGAAATCAGGATGGATGCTGGGACAATGTCACGAAGCAGAGAGTGTGTGGCTGAATCACAAAAACAAACCGCATAATTATTCCACTGGCTTCAGTTCCAGGGTTGCCAGGGCGCTCGTTAACATAGCAGCGCCTGAAGCCGCAGGGGTAACGATAATTGATCCTTGCTGCGGGATGGGGAATGTCCTAATTGAAGCTTTGTCCATGGGGATATCCATCCGCGGTAATGATATCAACCCGCTTGCCGTCCAAGGGGCTCGTAAGAATCTTCGGCATTATGGTTATGACGATACTCTTGTTACGCTTGGAGATATGACAACTCTCGAAGAAAAGGCCGATCGCGCAATATTAGATCTACCATATAATGTGTGTTCCGTGTTACCTCTAGAAGAACAGCTGCAACTGCTGAGTCACCTTGGAAAACTAGCCGAGGAAGCAGTCATTGTAAGTACACAGCCTATTGCGGAGCAGCTACGGCAGACGGGATGGCGAATTGAAGACCATGTAACCACATCAAAAGGTTCTTTTGTTCGGGAAATTTGGTACTGTAAGAGGCAAACGAGGATTCACCTTAGAGAATAAAGCCTATTAGTTAAAAATAAGACAAACCCGCTACAAGATATAGGTCTTGAGCGGGTTTTTGTAATTCTAATAAGAACGACTGTAATCAACTAGATTACGTGGAAGAGTCTCGTTCTTCACATAAGCTTTCAAGTTTTCTATAAATATTTCAAAAGCACGTTCCTTATAATAAGGAGTGCTTCCAGCAATATGAGGTGTAATCAGTACATGATCCATCGCCCATAGAGGATGATCGCTCGGTAAAGGTTCTTCTTCAAATACATCGAGTGCAGCAGATGCGATCTGTTTTTCTTGTAAAGCTTTCAGCAGTGCAGAAGTATCTACGGTTGCGCCGCGGCCAACATTGATGAAGCATGCCTCTTTTTTCATTGCGGCAAAAGCCTGTTCATTAAATAGATGGCGGGTATCATCGGTAAGGGGAAGAATGTTAACCACATAATCTCCATCAGCCAGTACTTCTTCAAAACGTTCCATGGAGACCATTTTGCTGACATGATCTACTTCTTTACCCGATCTGCGAACACCAATTACCTTCATGCCAAAAGCTTCGGCAAGTTTAGCTGTGGCCTTCCCAATCTCACCTACGCCGACGATGACCATCGTTTTTCCATGTAGTTCACTCATGTGATCTTCACTTGCATCCCATGTGCTGTTAGCCTGATTTACAGCAGCTCTTTTAAGACTACGGGATAAAGACAACATCATACCAAGAATCATTTCAGAGATCGGAATCGCATGAATGCCGCTTGTATTGGTGAGTAGGATATTTCGCTCTTGCAAAGTTTCTTGAGGAAGATAGTCTACGCCGGCAGACCAAGTCTGTATCCATTTTAATTTGCTGTCAGGGTGTAATAATTCATCTGGTCTACTTTTTGGCCAACCCACCAGAATCTCTGCTTCTCGCAGAACGGAGGAATCAAGTTCCTTTGCTTTGCCTGTAGTGATCGTATAATGAGGTGCTATATCCTGGATACGCTTCTGCTCTGTCTCTGTAAAAGAAATTAAACTTACAATTTTGCTCATTCGCGGATCCTCCTCGTTTTATGTATAGTTATAGTGTAGCAGATGATAAGGGAGACGGGCAATTGAAGCAGGGGAGGGCCCCCTTCATGTATACCATCAATTACCTAACACTTATAATAGTAGAAACCCATCTTTTATTGTTAGATTTAGAACAGCTGTACTCTTCTATAGAAACCTATTATATAGAAATAAAAAAAAATTAACGTTGATAAAGCGGAGAAACCACATCTAGTTATAGGTTATTTACCCAGAAAACAGGAGCAATAAAAATTTGCTTTTGTTACCAAAATTTATGGAGAGAAGGACATTTAACGTACGCTTGTTACCTTATTTCATTTCTCATGATCTTTTTGGGAGTAAACATACAATATGGGAATTTAAACCTTTTATTACTACTTAGTACCTGGTACTAGTACTAGGGTATTATTATTATAATTTGGTTAATACTAGGTAAAGATATAGAGATAAAATTGAAATGAGAGAGGGAGCTTCGAATGACGCAAACGACACAAGAAAAAGTACGCATCTTTACAGCGGTTTCGCTACCAGATCCTGTGAAAAACGAAATACAGCGCTGGACAGTCGATAACAAAGATAAACTCCCCTTCCGTAATTTTACACATAAAGAAGATTATCATATTACCCTGCAATTTTTAGGGGATACGGAAAGAGGGTCTATAAATAGGCTGTGCGAAACTCTTCGAGAGGCAGCTGTTCAGATCGAACCGTTTCCTCTTAGCGTTGGGAATGTAGGTGTTTTTGGTACATCATTACGTCCTAGGGTTTTATGGAGAGGCGTTGAAGGAGAGATTGATAAGCTCGCTGAGCTTTTCCAAAATATCCTAGATGTAACGGTTCCGCTGGGATATATACCTGAGGATCGTCCTTATCGGCCTCATATTACGATTGCTAGGAAATTTGATGATTCTAAGAATTGTAATTGGAAATTAGAGGAGCTTCAGGCACAGGAAAAAATGGAACCGTGGCTTGTCAAAGACTTTGTATTATTTCAGACGATGCTTGGTCAAAAACCGATGTATAAAATAATTGAGAAGTTTGATTTTTAATCTCCTTCTTTCTCTTAAGTTGTTTAAAAATGGATTGATTGTTTATTATCCTAAAAATATACAATCAATCCAAATATATTAAAGAAATTAATAGAGATAAAAAAATTCACAAAAATTATTCAAAATTTTTTATTTTATGATGCAGAGCAGGTGTTCGTGTGTTAAAAATCCTGATGTATCAACGAAATTTTGAGTTTAACATTACCCTCACTTGAGGGGCTCACAGAGATATTAGACGCATAAAATAGTTTTCTCTATGTATTCAAACCTTGCAATTTTGGTTACAGTTAAGTAGAATTGTGCCGATATAACAGGAGGTTATTATGAATACAAATAGAGAGATTCGCTGGTTAGCACCGCTCATGTATGTGCTGCTTGTGTTTATATTGGGGGCAAGCCTGATTACAAAGGCTGTTGAAGTATATGGGGAAAGTACAACTCAGGATAGTACGGAATCCGGAACTCCTATGAATCAAATAGCAGTAAATCATAACAGCAGGATGTACTCTGATCGGGACGGAGTCGCTATGCTTACTTCCGTGACGGATTTAACAGGAGTAACCACTGTAACAACGGCACAGCTGACACAAGATTCAGGACGTTCGTCTTCGGATGACCATGTCTTGCTTAGAACAGCTGCTCTTTCGGCAGAAACGAATGCCGAGAATGAGAAAGAAGCAGAGCGTAAGGCTCTAGAAGCCCAAAAAGAAGCTCAACGAAAACTACGTGAACACCAAAAAGCAATTGCACTGGCAAAAGAAAAGGAAAAACAAACTACTCCCCCAAAAACTCTATACTTTACCAAGACGGAATTACTAACCCAGGAGGAGAAAGACAAGGCCACTTGGAACTACAACGTCTCGGATAAAGAGCTGCGTATGCTACAAAAAATTGTCATGGCAGAAGCAGAAGGTGAACCGTACGAAGGCAAAGTAGCAGTAGCTAACGTTGTCTTAAACCGGCTACGGTCAGCCAATTATCCCGATACTATTAAAGGCGTTATCTATCAAAAATATCAATTTAGTCCCGTGGCGAACGGCCGGATGGACCGTGTAACGCCGAACGAGGACACGATTCGTGCTGTCAATGAAGCGCTCAACGGGCGAAAAGAAGTGCCTGACGAAACACTCTACTTCTTATCTATTACCCTAGCTGACGACTTAACAGTACATCATTCCCAAGTAAAAGTGAAAAGAATCGGAAATCATACATTTTATAAATAAGTCCTAAAAGTGATATACTAGAAAGATAGTTCCTTTAAGAAATGTTCATTTCTACTGAATAGGAGGCGTATCACTCTATGAAAATCACATACTATGGACACTCATGTATCCTTGTTGAAGAAGCAGGAAAACGCGTCATTATTGATCCTTTTTTAACAGGAAATCCGACCGCTAAAATAGCTGCCGAAGACGTCAAAGTAGATGCCGTGCTGTTAACACATGGTCACTCGGATCACTTCGGTGATACAATCACGATCGCAAAACAGAATGATTGCCCCGTTGTAGCGGTCTATGAATTAGCAGAGTATTGCCAGAGTCAAGGAGTACAAGCACAACATATGAACATTGGCGGAAGCTGTCAGTTTGATGGTTTTAAAGTAAAGTATACGCTCGCTTTCCATAGTTCCTCTCTCGAAGTGAATGGAACCACCGTATACATGGGACAGCCTGCGGGAATCCTGTTAACGATGGGTGACAAGACGATCTACCATGCAGGAGATACAGCACTTTTCGGTGATATGAAAATCATCGGTGAAATGAACGATATTGATACAGCCATCCTGCCAATCGGCGATGTGCTGACAATGGGACCTGAGGATGCTGTAATCGCCGCTGAATGGCTCAAAGCAAGAAAGGTTATTCCAGTTCATTACAACACCTTTCCGTTTATTAAACAGGATGCAAATTCGTTTACTGAGCTGCTAGAGTCCAAAGGGATAGCAGGAGTTGCTTTAGAGCCGGGTGCTAGTACAGAAATCTGATTCTTAATGAATCAATCATTTTCATGAGTTATGATATTGATTAAATAGATAAGAAAGAGCTGCTTACGGTCTTGCTGGGTAAGGCGGATGGTGAGCTGCTCTTTCTTTTTTTTGAACTTGTTATTTTTTTCTTGCTTATAGAATAAAAAAGTGGTAAAGTGATTTTTGACCGAATGACTGAATTGGATTTTTAGTCAATAAGAGATTAGAGGAGGAGAGGCAATGGCTCCGATAGATCGTCGCAAACAAATACTCAAAGCAGCAGCGAAGTCATTTGCTTTGTTTGGTTATAAAGCAACGACGATGGATCAGGTGGCGAAGATTGCGAATGTAGGCAAGGGAACAATCTACACCTTTTTTACCAATAAGGAAGAATTGTTCGATGAGATTTTGCATGAAGTCATAGTAGAAATGAAAAATTTAGCAGAGAAAGAATTAGACCATGAGCAGACGTTTTTCAATAACTTGTTTCGAATATTAGATTCCTTACTTGAGTTCAGAGAGCAGCATGACCTGCTCATTAAGCTTTCACAAGAAGTGAGGGAGTTTGGAACACTGCAGGCAAAAACGGGCAATGCCAAGGTAGAAGGTGTAATCACAGGTTATCTCGAGAAAGAACTTCGCTTAGCGCAAGAAAAGGGAGAGATAAAACCTTGTGATCCAAAAGTAGCGTCTTTCATTATGTTTAAGATCTACATTGCACTTACTTCGGATTGGAGTCATGGGAATGACCCACTCAGCAAAGAAGAAATTAAGCAGTACATTGAGTTGTTTTTGGTGCATGGACTAGTGCCAGATCTTCCAGTATAAAAATACTTACTGAAAGCCGGCTGCGAAATACCGTGATTTTAGAAGTTAGAAATAGCCGGCTTTTAAAAAAAACTTCCCTGAGACAAGTAGAAAGTGTGCGATAAAACAAAAAGAAATGTTTCATTGCTCAGGTAGAGGATTATATAAATAATGCAGTAATTAGGTTGTATCTTTGAAAAAGCATGGGAGAAAGGTTATTTTTTTTCATCTCATATGACTATTTGGGGAAAACAGTCATGAAGTTCGCGCTTTCATTTTTCATTCTGCGCTTATGAAATGAAATGACAACTAGAAAGTTCGAAGTGAGATAGCGTAAAGGGAGAGAAAGAAGTAAATGAGGACATTATCCGTATTTTTTCAAGATGTATGGCGAGCACTGAAGAACCCCAAAGTTCTTATTCCGCTCATCGCAGTGATGCTGATTCCTATTCTGTATACAGGCGTATATCTTACCGCCTTTTGGGATCCTTACGGCAAGCTGGACACACTGCCTGTAGCGGTAGTGAATCAGGATGAGGGTGCTGAATTTGAAGGCAAGCAGCTTCAGATCGGGGAAGATCTCATTGAGGAACTGAAAGAAGGGCAAGATTTCAATTGGCAGTTTGTTGATCTCGATGAGGCAAGACAAGGAATGGATAATAACGAGTACTATATGATGATTACCATTCCAGAAGATTTTTCACAAAAAGCAACGACATTAATGGATGATAAGCCAAATCCTTCTGAACTGATCTATGAACCAAATGCGAACTATAACTTTGTTGGAGCTCAAATTGGTGACACGGCAATGAAGGAAATCAGCAAGAAGGTATCTGCTGCGGTAACTGAATCCTATACAGAAACGCTGCTTGATAAATTCACAGAGGTAGCGGATGGATTCGAAGAAGCAGGAGATGGAGCAACCAAAATTAATGACGGTGCCGGTGAACTGAATGATGGAGCGCTGACCCTTCAAGAAAATCTTCAGAAACTGACAGACGGAACGCTGGAACTAAAAGAAGGCATTGCTCCACTTGCAGACGGGGTCAAAACCTTGGATGATGGAGCGGGTCAATTAAGTTCAGGTGCGAGCGATCTTTCTTCAGGACTTTCTCAGCTCGTTGATGCAGAAGGCCAGCTGGCTGGCGGAATTGGACAGCTTCAGGATGGTGCGGGTAAGTTGAAAGACGGTATTGAAAGTTCTCGTGAAGGTGCAGGCAAGCTTAGCACGGGTCTTTCTGCTGCGTCGGAAGGCGCGGACTCCCTAGTATCGGGTCTTGAAGATGCATCAGCAGGAAGTGAAAAACTAGTAGCCGGACTTACTTCTACCGAAGCGGGTGCCAGCAAACTTTCAGATGGACTAAAAAGTGCAGCTGGAGGAAGTGAGCAACTTGTAGGTGGTCTCAAAGCATCTCAAACGGCTAGTAAGCAAATAGCTGAGGGTGCACAAGGTGTAGCAGACGGAATTAAACAGCTGACTGAACAGAGTCCAGAACTCGCAGCAATTCCTGAGGTACAAAAGCTGCTTGCAGCGAGCCAGGCTGTTGCAGAGGGAAGCAGTGAGCTTAGTGAAGGACAAAGTAAGCTGTTAAGTGGAGCACAGGCTCTGAATGAGGGAAATTCACAGTTATCTTCAGGAGCGGACGAACTTCTCGCAGCTCAGAAGCAATTACTTAATGGAGCTCAGTCTCTTAATGACGGACACGGACAGCTATTAAGCGGAGCACAAAAGCTTGCTGATGCCCAGAAACAATTAGCAGAAGGGGCAAGTACCCTTGCTGCAGGTCAAGATCAGCTTCTCGCAGGGGCGGATCAGTTATATAGCGGTCAGGGAGAACTCTCTAGTAATATGAACTTGTTCGGAGAAAAATTAAGTGAAGCAGCAACGGGAAGCAGCAAACTCAGCTCAGGTGCAGCCGATCTTAAAACGGGAACAAGTACGCTTGCTGGCGGTGTAGGTGAACTTACCGGTGGGGTTGATACTCTGGCAGAAGGTTCTGTAAAACTTACGGATGGTGCCGGCGAACTTCACAATGGATTGACAGAATTGAAAGACGGATCAGAAGAGCTTGCAGACAAGCTTAACGATGCGGCTGACGAGACTGCAGAGATGAAAGGCAAAGACGATAGTTTTGTTGATATGTTCGCGGAGCCGGTTCAAACCGTAGAGAATGAATCAAGACTCGTTTCGAATTACGGAACAGGACTCACACCTTACTTTATGTCGATCGGATTATTTGTAGGTGCATTGATTTCAACGATCGTGATGAGCATGCGTGAAACAAGTGTACCAGGTGCAACCCCTTGGGCACGCTTTGTGAGCCGATTCTTTGCTTTTGCAGGAATGAGTATTCTTCAAGCTATTACAATTGCTACGTTCATGTTGTATGGGTTACACCTTGAAGTACAGAGTGTTCCTTATTTCTATCTGTTCTCCATCATCACAGGTATTGCTTCTATGATGATTGTTCAGGCACTCGTAACTTGGCTGAATCTAGTGGGACGTTATCTTGCGATCGTTCTACTCGTACTTCAACTTGCTACAAGTGGTGGGACATTCCCGCTTGAAACGCTGCCAAGTTGGATGAGTCCAATTAGTCATTTGTTGCCGATGTACCACAGCGTTGTTGGTTACCGTGCTGTAGTCATGAGCGGAAACTATGATCTAATGTGGAAACAAGCTGAGATGTTAAGTGTTTATGCTGTAGTGGGCATGTTATTAACACTCGGATACTTCTTATGGAGCGGCTCTAAAAAAAGTAAGGAACAAACAGAAAATCAAACTCATACGCACAGTGGTGAAGCACTGACCGCATGATGAAGCAATTCAAAAAAAGAGATATCAAAAAAATAATGAAGCACCCATAATACAGCCTATCATAGATAGACTTGTTTGAAAGTGTTTCTTGTCACACAAAGCCCCGCCTTCCATAAGAAGGCGGGGCTTTCTAATTTCTGAAAGATTGTACAAATTTTCAGGGTAATGGTCCATTCAAATGTAACACCGTTATGGCAAATAATTAAGAACAATATATAGAGTTTATAGGGAATGAGCTATGACGACCATAGAAATTTTAAATTGCACCGAGTTTACACTCGATGTTAAAATGAGGAAACTATATGAGCCTTGATTGCCAAATACGGACTATTTATTACCCTTCCTCATTCCCTTTGTCCCTTCGTCATTTTTCGCTTATCACGGATGTTCCTAAAATTCATGATCATAGAAAGGTTGCGTTCCATGAGACAGACTGGATTACCTCCAAAACAGGGGCTTTATGACCCGCAGTTCGAGAAAGACGCTTGTGGTATGGGGTTTGTAGCTAATATTAAAGGGGCTGCCTCTCACGATATTGTGAGTCAAGCTTTGACGATGCTGAGTAACATGGAGCATCGCGGAGGACAAGGGAGTGAGCCAAATTCAGGTGACGGAGCCGGAATTTTAATTCAGATCCCTCATCAGTTTTTTGCAGAAGAAGCACAGCGGCTAGGATATGAGCTCCCAGAGCCAGATCATTATGGTGTAGGGATGATTTTCACCTCACGTAACGAAGAGGTTCGCGAGGAGCATTTGAATATCCTTCGCAAGATCATAGAAGACGAGGGACAGCAGTATCTTGGTGTTCGTGAAGTACCCACATACGATGGAATGCTAGGCAGATCAGCACTTGCTGCAAAGCCTTATGTATGTCAGGTGTTCATTGGCACGAACGAGGAGAAGCTGAGCGGACTCGAACTAGAACGGAAGCTGTATATTATTCGCCGACGTGCGGAACAGCAGATTCGGTACGCTGACCAGGTAAGGGGCGCGGATGCATTTTACATTCCAAGTATGTCTTGCCGTAAGATTGTATACAAAGGCATGCTGACAACAGAACAGGTAGGTCAGTTCTACCTTGATTTGCAAGATGAACGGGTAGAATCAGCGATGGCACTGCTGCACTCTCGTTTTAGTACCAATACATTTCCAAGCTGGGATAGGGCGCATCCGTATCGTTTCATGATCCACAACGGTGAGATCAACACGATGCGAGGTAACGTTAACTGGATGCATGCACGTCAATCCCTGTTTGAGAGCGAACTGTTCGGAGAAGACTTATCCAAAGTAAAACCTGTCATTAACCCAGATGGATCGGATACAGCAATGTTTGATAACACGCTTGAATTTCTATATTTAAGCGGACGTTCCCTGCCGCATGTCGCCATGATGATGGTGCCTGAACCTTGGAATAACGATGCTGGTATGGATGAAGATAAGAAGGCTTTCTATGAATATCACAGTACTTTAATGGAACCATGGGATGGACCGGCTGCAATGGCATTTACAGATGGAATCCAGATCGGTGCCATATTAGACCGTAACGGACTGCGTCCTGCAAGGTATTATGTAACGAAAGATGACCGTATTGTGCTCTCTTCGGAAGTGGGAGTCCTTGATATCGCACCAGAGAATATTCTGTACAAGGATAGATTACGTCCAGGGCGTATGCTTCTCGTGGATACGAAGGAAGGACGTATTATTTCGGATGATGAAGTGAAATCGCAGATTGCGTCCGAACAACCATATAAAGAATGGCTGAATGAGCATCTCGTCGATCTTCATGAGCTGCCTGATGCGCCGGAACCGCCAGAACCAAAACATGAGAATATCAACCAGCTTCAGCTGGCATTCGGATATACTTTTGAAGAGCTGCGTAAAGTCCTGGAGCCGATGGCTTCTACAGGAATGGAAGCAACCGGTTCCATGGGATACGATGCACCCCTGGCCATATTATCGGATCGCCCTCAGCGGCTTTATAACTATTTTAAACAGATGTTTGCTCAGGTTACCAATCCGCCGATCGATGCTTTGCGCGAAGAGATTGTCACTTCGACACTAACTACGATTGGTCCTGAACGTAACTTACTGCTGCCGGAACCAGAAAGTGCAAGACAGATTCGTGTATCTTCACCTATTCTCTCTAATGAGGAGTTTGCAAAACTCCGTCATATACGTAGACCCGGTTTCCGTTCCATGACGATTCCGATCTTCTTCCCTGCTAGTGAAGGTGCAGAGGGAATGAAGAAGGCGATGGATGTACTTTTTGAAGCAGCAGATCGTGTTATTGAGAAGGGGCATAATATTCTGATTCTCTCAGATCGCGGTGTAGATGCGGAGAATGCGGCTATTCCTGCGTTACTCGCTGTCTCGGGTCTTCACCATCATCTGATTCGTCAAAAAACACGTACGAAAGTCAGCATATTGCTGGAATCCGGTGAACCCCGTGATGTTCATCATTATGCAGTCTTGCTAGGTTATGGTGTGAGTGCTGTGAATCCATATCTAGCATTCGAAACCATGGATGTGATGATTCAGCAAGGTATGCTCCGCGGAATTACGCATGAGAAAGCAGTGAAGAACTACATTAAAGCAGCGACAAAAGGGGTAGTAAAGATTTTATCCAAGATGGGAATCTCTACGATTCAATCCTACCGAGGGGCACAGATTTTTGAAGCAGTAGGACTCAGGAGTGATTTTGTCGATGAATACTTCACTTGGACACCTTCTCGCATCGGTGGTATTGGCCTAGCGGAGGTGGCAGCTGAGACACTAGTGCATCATGAGCGCGCATTTTCAGATAAAGACGGGAACGATAAAGTGCTGGATTCAGGAGGGGATTACCAGTGGCGCAGCGATGGAGAAGACCATTTATTTACGCCGCAGACGATTCATACGCTGCAGCACGCGGTTAGAACGGGAGATTATACGCTATATAAGAAATATGCAAAGCTTGTCCAAGGTGAGAACGAGAAGAAACTTACCATTCGTTCCCTATTAAAATTTAAACCGGCAGGTCCAAGGGTTCCGCTTGAGGAAGTAGAATCAGCTGAATCCATTATGAGACGATTTAAGACAGGAGCTATGTCTTTTGGTTCCATTAGTAAAGAAGCTCATGAGGATTTAGCGATCGCAATGAACCGGGTTGGCGGTAAAAGTAATACGGGAGAAGGGGGAGAAGATCCCGCTCGTTTTGTAAAAGACAGCAATGGGGATTCTCGCCGCAGTGCGATCAAGCAGGTAGCTTCTGGACGTTTTGGAGTAACCTCGAATTATTTGGTAAATGCCGATGAGATTCAGATTAAAATGGCGCAAGGAGCAAAACCAGGAGAAGGCGGTCAGCTTCCAGGACGCAAAGTATATCCATGGGTAGCTGAAGTTCGCGGCTCAACGCCGGGTGTAGGTCTTATTTCGCCTCCGCCTCATCATGATATTTACTCGATTGAAGATTTAGCGGAACTGATCTATGACCTTAAGAATGCGAACCCTCGTGCGGATATTAATGTAAAGCTAGTATCCGAAGCAGGAGTAGGAACCATTGCAGCGGGCGTGGCTAAAGGACGTGCAGATATTATTCTAGTCAGCGGATACGATGGAGGAACAGGGGCTTCCCCGCAAGGTTCCATTCGTCATGCTGGTATGCCTTGGGAGCTGGGACTCGCAGAGACGCATCAGACGCTCATGATCAATAATCTGCGTGACCGTGTTGTTCTGGAGACAGATGGTAAGATGCTGAACGGCCGAGACTTAGCTGTGGCAGCCTTACTTGGTGCAGAAGAGTATGGATTCTCAACGGCTCCATTAGTTGCACTGGGCTGCATTATGATGCGTGTTTGTCAGATGGACACCTGCCCCGTCGGGGTAGCAACTCAGAATCCGGAACTTCGTAAGAACTATATGGGTGATCCAGCACACGTCGTGAACTTTATGCGTTTTGTTGCGGAAGATACAAGAGAGATTATGGCGGAGCTTGGTTTCCGTACGATCGAAGAGATGGTAGGCCGTACGGATTGTCTAGATGCGGAACATGCGGATAGTCACTGGAAGAAGAGCGGAATTGATCTTTCGCTGCTCCTCCATGTGCCAGAACAAGCTGACGGAACGAACCGTGTACGTACCCAAAGACAGAATCATGGTCTAGAAGAGACCTTGGATATACAGAAACTACTACCGATGGCTGCTCCCGCACTGGAGTCTGGCCAATTCGTAGAAGGTGTGCTCGGTATTACGAATGTGAACCGTGCAGTCGGAACCATTCTTGGCAGTGAAGTGACACGTAAATATGGCGCTGCAGGTCTTCCGGAAGATACAATTAAGTTCACGTTTATTGGATCGGCAGGTCAAAGTTTCGGTGCCTTTGTACCGAAAGGAATGACGCTTACGGTCGAAGGCGATTGTAATGACTACGTGGGGAAAGGTCTATCTGGCGGTAAGCTGATTGTAAAGCCGTCGCCTCAGTCAACTTTCCCTGCGGAAGAGAACATCATTATCGGGAATACTGCACTTTACGGTTCGACAAGTGGAGAAGCATATATCCGCGGCATTGCAGGAGAAAGGTTTGCAGTTCGTAATTCAGGAGCTCGTGTAGTGGTTGAAGGGGTAGGAGATCACGGCTGTGAATATATGACCGGGGGGCGTGTAGTTATCCTTGGGGATACAGGCCGTAACTTCGGAGCAGGGATGTCAGGCGGGATTGCTTACGTCTACGACTCAGACGGTACGTTCTTAAACCGTTGTAACCTCGAGATGGTTCTTCTGGAGCGAATCGAAGATACGTCTGAAGCTGCGGTTCTGCATGGTATGATAAGCCGTCACGTCGAATATACGGGAAGTAGAGTAGGTCAGCACATTCTAGATTACTGGAAACAGGAGATTGGGTATTTTGTTCGAGTGATTCCAAAAGACTTCAAACGTATGCTGGAACAGATTGATAAAGTACAAGCAAATGGACTTACGGGAGACGATGCTCTGCTTGCTGCTTTTGAAGCAAACATGCGTGAATTAACGAGAGCAGGACAGTAATTCAACATTATTTTAACAAGGTAATCTTTATTACAGACAGATTGAGAAAAAGACCTTAAAACTAGGACCTCTTGTTAGGTCGGTTTTAAGGTCTTTTTATGTTTTCGACAAAAATAGAAGCAAAATCCCCTTAGATTCTGCCATGAGACGACAACAAAAATAGGCTTATTTACGTATAATAGGTCTAGTGCTTCAGATCAATAAAAAATACATATATATTATAAATCTAAATAAATGGAGTGGTTGTCGGCATGAACATGGAGTATCCAAGCAGGAACAATGATCAGAACTTAGAGCAGCAGGACAACCCGCGCAAACAAGTGGATATCATGGAAATACTTAAGCAATGCGGTATTGATCCAAGTCATTGGGAATCCCTTGTACTTCCTGAGAAAGATTCATAAGAGCCCGTCAAGAACGGATTCTGGTCAACTACAATAGAGAAACCATACAGAATAAAGAATAGCTACAAAATATTGGCTGGAATCAGCAATATTTTGTAGCTATTCTTTCTATACCTTATGACTCAGAAATAAGTTATTTCATATCTCGTTCCATTCGTACAAACGCAATAAATCGTTTCGCCTCTTCCTCTGATAAGGGTTTTCCATCAATCATGAGTTCGAACTTACCGAGCACTTCACGATCTGACAATTCTAAGGAATCAACAAAACCTCGCACATCTTCATCAAGTACCATGTCTGGATTGTTCGTTCTTCCAAGTAAGTAATCTACCGACACATGAAACGTATCAGCAAATCTGGTGAGTGTTTCAAAATCCGGTTTTCTGCGGTTTTTTTCATAATGTGAGAGAGAGGCTCTTGTAATATCAAGCATATTGGATAATTCCTCTTGAGTAAGACCTCTTTTTTCTCTAAGTTCCGCAATTCGGTGTCCGTAATCCATCTATATCTTTCCTCCTGGTTTCTAATAAATGCTCCAAATTTCACTTGAATTAATAGACTGATAATACAAACTTAGCTAATTATGGCTTGACACGATACACAATGTATCGTAAATTTGATACAGCAAGGTTACAAATTGTATCATTTTGTCACACATTTCTAGCCTTGACCCCAATTGTGTCATTCATACCTCGAAATATGCTCGCAAAGGGAATGAATCTAATGAACCAGGTCAAAGACAGCAATTCCAAAGCTTTTATGTATATCCATAAGTATCAAGATCGAGTCATTCATAGTAAATCAAGACCCATCATTGTAATGGGAATGGGCCAGCAATCGATAACCTTCATAAGTGACCTGTATATCCCTGTTACATCCGATCTTGAGATTGGACTGGATGTTGAGGATGGACATGGTGGTAATATGCACTCATTATGTACGTTGAAATGGAAGCAAGAATTTGAGAGTTTTACGTTATATCATGGATTCCTACATAATCCAGAGAAACACAGACTATACATAAACGGACAACTGAACTGGATGATTCACCGTATGCCGCATCTGTATGAATTACGTCCGTTAGATCGGATGGAAGAGTGGACCTTAATTCGAGATAAGATTTACAACAAAATAGACCTGTTTATCTAGATACATATCGCCATTCTACTATATTTCACTAGTTACTGCATTAGTTGTTTGACCCCAATATCTTAGTGTGCAACATAATTGGCTTGAGGGGGACATAAGATTGAAGGTGTTCGGCATATGATTGAAATTCACAGTCACATTCTACCGGGTCTTGATGATGGACCTGCTTCTACAGAAGAAGCTCTCTTGCTTGCCCAGGCTGCAGTTAAGTCAGGTATAACGAAGGTCATAGCTACACCACATCACTTGAATGAAAGTTATGATAACCCCCGGCAAGAAGTCGAGGAAGCAACGAAGCAATTTCAATACCTGTTGCAAGAACGAGATATTCCGCTGCAGGTACGTGCTGGTCAAGAAATTCGCCTGCACCCAAGACTCATGGAACTATGGATGAATGAGGAGTTACTGACACTAGCATCAAGTAAGTACATACTTTTGGAACTTCCGTATCACGAGATCCCCGCTTATTTTGAAGATTTGCTATATGAACTTAGAATACGAAATATCATTCCTATTCTTGCTCATCCAGAGCGCAATGCGGTGTTGCTCAGAGAACCAGAGAAACTTCGAGAATTCATGACCGAAGGTGCACTATGTCAGATCACTGCCCAATCCATCATTGGACTTTTCGGTCGAAAAGTTCAGAAGTGGTGTTTTCATTTTTGTAAACAAAATGGGTTACATTTCATTTCATCAGATGCGCATGACCTGAAACATCGTAATTTTGCGTTAACAGCTGCTTATGAACGATTAGAAGAACGATTTGGTACAGCAATGGTGGAACAGCTTCAGATCAACGCCCGCAGAGTCTGGGATGATCGAATGGTTGAGCTCGCAGAACCAGCTCATGTTAGGCGCCGATTACTATTATGGTAGCAGCAGGAGAGCTAACAAATTAGGGAGGAATTGAAATTGGAACTGAAAGAATATCTAAATATCATCCGTAAGAGGTTATGGCTCATTGCTGCGATTGTGATTGTAGCCTGCCTTGGGGCAGGACTAAAGACCTTTATGACGACTCCGCTTTATAACGCGGAAGCAAAGCTTATCGTCAATCAGACCTACGATCGTCAAGGAACAGCCATGTTAGATTACAGTCTAATTCAGACTAACGTCATGGTTATCAGTTCCTATACTGAGGTAATTAAATCCTCAGCGATTCTCGACAAAGTGGTTGCTGCCTATCCAGATTTAGGATTAACTTCTCAGCAGCTTGCATCGATGATTTCCGTATCTTCTGCGAACGATTCACAAGTTATGAATCTACGTGTACAGGACACTTCATATGAGCAAGCAGCGAAGACCGTCAATGCGGTTGCTAAAATGTTCGAGAGACAAATCCCTTCCATTATGAATGTGGATAATGTAACCATCCTAAGCGAGGCTCCACTTGAAGCAAATGCAGCTCCTATTAATATAAATCTAGTCATGAGCATATTGATTAGTTTTGTCGTTGGTTTGATGCTAGCTGTGGGTCTTGTATTCTTGCTTGAATATCTGGATGACACTTATAAGAGTGAAGCAGAAATTGAGAGAGAACTCGGTTTACCCGTGCTTGCCGTCATTGCAAGAATCAAGAAGGATGATGTGAAATCGTCGCAACCTTCAATAACAACTCAACAACAGGTAGGTGAAAGCTCTTATGCCACGATCAACCAATGATCGCCAGCAGCTGGTTACAGCAGTGAATCCAAAAGCTCCGATCTCAGAAGCGTATCGTACGCTCAGAACCAATGTTCAGTTCTCTGCTATTGACGATCAGATCAAAATACTGATGGTTGCTTCCGCACAAGCAGGGGAAGGAAAGACTACGACAGTCAGTAATTTAGCCGTTACATATGCGCAAGAAGGCAAAAAAGTCCTAATTATCGACACCGATCTACGAAAACCATCGCTGCATCAAGTGTTTGCGGTATCGAATCATGCCGGATTGTCGAGTGTACTGGCAGGGAGATACCCAGTGGGTGAGGTATTGCAAAAGACTTCGATCGATAATCTGGATGTTCTATCCTCTGGACCGGTACCACCGAACCCATCCGAGATGCTCGGATCACGCAAGATGATCAGTCTACTTGAGGAACTAGCGGAACGTTATGACATTTTATTATTTGATACACCCCCAGTACTTGCGGTTACCGATGCTATGATCGTTAGTTCGTTATGTGACGGAGTCATCCTTGTGGTGAATTCCGGCAAAGTGAAGAAGGATCTCGTCAAGAAAGCGAAGGCTCAACTGGAACATGTGAATGCCCGGATCCTTGGGGTAGTACTCAATAATTTGCAACTCGATAAGAATCAATCCTCTAACTACTATTACTACGGTGAACGGTAACTCGTTAACCTTCTTGTTATCAGGTAATGCCTACTGAACCTTTATCACTGTAGGTACTCGGTCACACTGTGGGTTCGTAACCTTAGACGTTCATCGTCAAGGGTGTGATGTGAGGGGGGGTTAAATGCCCATTTATGAAATTGAAAGTAAGAATTGTACCGCTTACATTCATATTTTCAGGCTAAACGGTACAACTCGTGCTTTCAAATTGTAATACTGAAATCATAATAATGAAGAAGGATAAGGTGATGATGTATGAAAAAAGTAAGGAAAGCTATTATACCTGCAGCAGGCCTTGGAACAAGATTTCTCCCAGCAACGAAGGCAATGCCAAAAGAAATGTTGCCGATTGTTGACAAGCCGACCATTCAGTACATCATCGAGGAAGCAATAGCATCAGGAATTGAAGATATTATTATTGTTACAGGTAAAGGAAAGAGAGCAATCGAAGATCATTTTGACAATGCGTTTGAATTGGAACAGACATTAATGTCAAAAGGGAAATTTGATCTTCTTGAAGCAGTTCGTAAACCTTCCAACGTAGAAATCCATTACATAAGACAGAAAGAACCAAAGGGACTCGGGCATGCCGTATGGTGTGCACGTAATTTTATCGGCAATGAACCGTTTGCTGTTTTGTTAGGCGATGATATTGTTGTGTCTGAAACCCCATGTACACGTCAGTTGATAGATCAGTATGGAAAGTTTGGAAAATCTATATTAGGTGTGAAAAACGTGAATAATAATGAGACGGATCGGTATGGTATCATTGATCCATTATTTACTGATGGACGACTAACATCGATCAATTCATTAATAGAGAAACCACCGATTGGCACAGCACCATCGAATCTTGCAATTATGGGAAGATATATTTTAACACCCGAAATTTTTAATTATCTAGAAGAACAAGAAATTGGAGCTGGTGGTGAAATCCAGTTAACAGATGCTATCCAAAAACTCAATTCTGAGTACGGTTCATATGCGTATAACTTTGAAGGAACACGATATGATGTAGGAGAAAAACTTGGTTTTATTCTAACAACCATTGATTTTGCATTACGAGATGAGAAATTAAGAAAATCAGTGCTTTCTGGACTAACTGATATCTTAAATCGTGAAGAGGTAGCTGGAAAATTATTGGTAGCTGGTGGAGAAAGTCTATGAGTGATAATCAACTCAATGAAATATCGGCTAGTTTTCAAAAAGAAAATGAAAGCTTGATATATACTCCGGAAGCTAGTGGAAAAAACCTATATAGTGTATTTACTAAACCATTCATTGATTATTTTGTTTCTATTATATGTCTAATTTGCTTGAGTCCCTTAATGCTTCTATTATCTGTCATGATTAAACTTGATTCCAAGGGCCCTGTTATATTTAAACAAGAGCGCTATGGTAAGGAAAAGAAAATATTCAGAATATATAAATTTCGAACAATGTATACAGATGCCCCAAAATACGCTTTATCGCCAACGAGTAGTGAAGATCCTCGTATTACTCGGGTTGGTAAGTTTCTTAGAAAAACAAGTATGGATGAATTACCTCAATTATTAAATATTTTGAAAGGGGATATGAGCTTTATCGGTCCTCGGCCTGAATTAAGAAATGTAGTCGAAGAAGTTTACAGTGACTTGGAATTCAAAAGATTGGCTGTAAAACCAGGAATCACTGGAACTTGGCAGGTTAGTAATGCTCGAAAAGAACCGATCCATCATAATCTGCAATATGATTTTAATTACATTGAAAACATTTCTTTAAAATCTGATTGCATGGTAATTATCAGAACTTTAAAAATCTTAGTCAAAAGTAATACATTTTAAATTATACCAGGGGATGTGAATTGATGAGAAAAGTAATTGTGTCAGGAGCAGCTGGGTTTCTTGGCTCTTACTTAGTGAAACAATTAATACAACAAGGTGAAGAAGTTATCGGAATAGATAACCTTTCAAGTGGGTTAATGTCCAATCTGTCAGAAGTCATGAATCATTCAAGTTTCAAATTCCTTCTAGCAGATGTATCTGATAAAGAAGCTATTACTGATTTATACCAAGAAAAAGTGAAAGAGATATATCATTTGGCATCACAGGCATCACCGAAATTTTATCAAGCAAATCCATTTGAAACAATGAAGGTAAATACTCAAGGTACTTTCAATCTCTTGGAGTTAGCAAGAGATAAAGAAGCTAAATTTCTGTATACCAGTACTAGTGAAGCTTACGGTGATCCAGAAGTACATCCTCAGCCTGAATCCTATCGTGGGAATGTTAATACTTGGGGACCGAGAGCATGCTACGATGAAGCAAAAAGGCTTGGTGAGGTTATTTGCTATGAATTTTACGAACGTTACGGTGTTGCAGTGAAAGTTGCTAGAATTTTCAATACCTATTCTGCAGGCTTACGTAATGATGATGGAAGGGTCATTTCTAATTTTGTGACTCAAGCTTTAGCAGGAGAAGATATTACTGTTTATGGTGATGGTTCTCAAACTAGATCCTTTTGTTATGTAGATGATAATATTAGAGGTCTTCAGTTAATGATGGGGCGAAACGAAGCCACTGGAGAGATTATTAATATTGGGAATCCCAAAGAGTACAGTATATTAGAAGTAGCAAATATAATAAAAGAATTAACACATTCTAATAGTAAAATTATTTTCTGTCCACTACCTAAAGATGATCCCAAAGTAAGAAGACCGGATATCGGTAAAGCTAGAGAAATTTTGAACTGGGAACCATTTGTTACTTTACATGATGGTTTAAATCTTACTATTCAAACATATCAGGAAAATTTAAACTCTATCCTAAATTGAGGATAGAGTTTTATTAATTTATAAAATGTGAGGAAAATTATGTATCCACTTTATTCCAATAAGTTCCGTTTTTTTATACTTACTGCTATTACAATGGTAATAGCTTTATTACCATCTTTTCTACCGTTGTATATTCCAATAATTTTAATAGCTGTTATTGGAGTCATTATATTATTCTTGACAAAAGAGCAATCAATTTTATATTATGGCATACCGTTTTTGATCATCTATCAGTTATATCTTCCTTTAAACCTCTCTTTAACTTTAATGGTTTTGATATCACTGATTTTGTTCGCAAATGAATATCTTAATAAGAATTTATTGAGATATTTTAAGGCACATAACTCAATGAAGATATATTTTTTCATGCTTCTTATAATGAGTTGTGCTATTATGTATTCCCCAAATCAATATTTAGGTTTAAAGCTAACTTTTTTTAGTTTTGTTGGTTTGATTTCATTGTGTTTAGGTTTTTATTATAGGCGGAAAGAGTTATCGGTAATTAAAGTTTTAGATAGCATTATGATAATTGGGTTGCCCATAGCGATTACGAATATATTTTTTTTGGTATTTCCTGAATTGGAATTAGAGTTTCTGAAGTCTAGATTAGCACAGTTATTTATAGATCCATCAACTTTAAGGATGTTAAATAATGGAGAAATATTCAATAATATATTAGACCCATATAAGGCAGGAACTTTTTTTATTAATGCCAATGTAGCCTCGGTGTATTTTGGACTTCTATTTTGCATTTCATTCTCACAAATGATCGATACTTGGAAGTTTAGATATATTTCCAGCACTATTATATTTATTGGTGCTGTTCTAGCGACTCAATCAAGAACAGGATTACTCGCTTTAACAGTCGTTTTATTGATATTTCTTATTCTTAAGTTTTCATTCAGAACTCTAATGAGACTTGTCTTACTAAACATAATAATTGTAGTAATTGTCTTCTCAGTTACTCCGCAATCAATTATCTATAATTTAATAAAAAGATTGAATGTTGATGTGGTTGGAAATGATCCAAGAGTGCTAATTTGGGATTTTACGTTTGATAAAATAAAAGAACACCCATTTTTAGGATTAGGATTTGGAGGATGGGAATCAGAATTTCCTATTTATGCTTTAAGAGTAGGAACGGACCCTTCATTTCCACCTCACAACATTTTCGTTATCATTTGGAGCTGGGCGGGTATACCTTGTCTTATACTATTTGTATTGTTTTTTATAAATTTGATGATCACTTTATATACCAAATATACTAATAGCAAAAAGGATGTTATTTATCTCTGTGGTCTTGGATGTATTATATTTGTTATAGTCCAAGGAATGTTTGATAATTTTTTCCTGCACAATTATAGTATTTCAACATTATTTTTCTTCATAATGGGATTATTGTTATATAAAGAAGAAGCAGAGGTGAATTTAACAAGTGAAACTAGGATTACTTAGAAATACATTTCTACCTTCATCTGAAACTTTCATTTATGAGCAGCTAAATCAATATAGTGGATGGCAGGTAGAAGTTATTACAAGAGAAGTTATCAATCAGGATCAATTTGAATCAGATAAATGGAATATTAACTCAATTCAAAAAAATGCAAATTCAAAATTTCATAAATTGTTTATAAAATTGTTATTTACCTTGAAGATCAATTCTACTTCAAAGATATCGAACATTATTGCTGATAAAGAAATAGATGTTATTCATGCTCATTTCGGAGTGGATGCAATCTATGCAATAAAAGCATGCGAAAAACATAACATACCATTGTTTGTTACATTTCACGGCTACGACATAACACGTCTTCCGAAGTTTAAGATATATCCTTTTTCATACTTAATGTATTATTTCAATTATAAAAAATTATCAGAAAAGGCGGACCTATTTTTGGCTGTTTCTTCTCACATTAGAAATAAGTTGATTGAAAAAGGGTTTCCTAAAGATAATATTATTGTACACCACATTGGTATTAACTTAGAGAAAATAAAGTATAGGGAAGATAAAGTTAAAGATAATGAAGTTGTAATTATCACAGTTGGAAGATTTACTGAAAAAAAAGGAACAGAGTATTTAATTAGAGCTTTCATAAAGTTGATGGAAGATCATAAAAATATACGTTTGAAAATTATTGGAGATGGTCCTTTAAAGCAAGAGTTGTCTAATATTTCTAATAATAGTATTGCAAAGACGAAGATAGATTTCTTAGGTAGTCTACCTCATAGTAAAGTTCTAGAAGAACTTAATAAGGCTAATATCTTTTCACTTCCAAGTGTTACAGCAGCAGATGGAGACCAAGAAGGTCTACCGACAGTGATTTTAGAATCATTCGCAACGGGTATACCAGTTGTTGTGACAAATAATGGTGGGATATGCGATGCAGTAATTGATAATTACACGGGATATGTGGTTGAAGAGCGGAATATTGACCAGTTAAAAAATAAATTGGAGTTACTAATTACTGACGGTAATTTAAGAAAAAAAATCGGTGAAAATGCAAGAGGATTTGCCGAGGAAAATTTTAATATACGAATACAGACTCAAAAATTAGAAGAATTATATAACGATTATAAAAGAAAATGAGGTACTTATAATGCATGTGTGCATTTTAACAAGGTCTACTGTTCACCACACTCATTATGGCGGGATGGAAATTGTTGCAGACGATCTTGCAAAATCCTTAGCTGAAAAAGGAATAAAAGTAACTATAATAACTACTTCCCTACAAAAAAAACAAGAGACTGATGTTGTTTTACAATTTAAAAACATAACATTATATAGTCTGAAAAATACTGAACCAATGAAATATACTCGATCTTGGTGGTTAAAAAGTCAAGAGTTTTACAATGAATTAGAAAAAAGCCTACCTGTCGATGTTATATTTAGTGTAAGTGCAGCAGGCTATTCAATTAGTAAATTGAAAAATATCCCTTCTATTGTATTTCAAGCCCATGGCACTGCATTAGGAGAAATTAAAACAAAAGTACGTCTCAATTGGAAGACAAAAATTAAGGCGCTAAAGAATGTATATGGACTGCTTCAAGATATTCATTTTCTTAAAAACTTTGATATGATTATTACAATTGGCAATAAAGTTTACAATGATATTAAATCTCAAAAGGTATTTAGTAATATTAGAACAATAAATATTGATAATGCAGTTGATACTGAATTATTTAAATTTGATTCCAATGATAGAGTACAGATTAGAAAAAAATTAAAAATCTCAGATGATTCAACAGTGTTTATATCTAGTTCAAGATTACATCCTGAAAAAGGTATTTTGGAAGCAATATTAATTTTTGAAGCAATTAGTGTTAGAGATGACAATGTGAAATTTCTGATATTGGGAGACGGACCTCAAAAAGAGAATTTAATTAATTTTGTGAAGAATAAAAAATTAGATAATAAAGTTCTTTTTATTGGTAAAGTGGAAAGAGATCAATTAGCACAATATTATTCGGCGAGTGATTGCTTATTATTTACAACCTTACGTGAAGAAGGACTTCCATTAAGTTTATTAGAGGCATTATCATCTTCTTTGGTTTGTTTTGTTTCAAATAAGTTACAACTAAGTTTAAATGCACCTATATTTCCTATTTCACCTAAAGAGCCACAGGTGTCTGCAGAGTTAATAGTGAGTGTGATTAAAGAACCGACTTTTGATGAATTAAAAAAACAAAGTAGTAAAGTAATTATCGAGAATTATTCAAAAGAAGCTTGGGTTAAAAAATATATTGATACTTTTACAATTCTTAATAAGGAGAAAGTTCATGCAAAATGAATTTATAATTATTTCAACTGCTGATTGGGATAATCCATTTTGGACTAATAAACAACATATTGCCAAAAGATTAGCCGATCGGGGATACAAGGTTCTGTACTTAAATTCAATGGGGTTAAGAGCTCCTAGTGGCAATAGCAAAGATTTGAAAAGAATCCTGAGAAGATTTAAGTTAATGTTTAAGGGTCTTCAACAAAGACATGATAATCTTTGGGTATGGTCCCCTATAGTTATTCCTTACCAGAAAAGTTCACTTGTTCGGAAACTGAATTTTCTGATCTCTAAATATTTTATCAAGTATTATGCCAAGAAATTAAATTTTTCCAACTATATCCTATGGACATATAATCCGATCAGTCAGCCTCTCTTAAACAAAGGAGAGGTTACTTCTGTATATCATTGTGTGGATGAAGTGTCTGTACAACCAGGTATGCCGGAAGAAGTTATAAGAGAACAAGAGCTTTTGTTAGTGAAAAATGTTGACATTGTTTTTGCAACTTCACAAAGTTTATATGAGAAGAGGAAAAGCATAAATACAGCAACTTATTATAGCGCAAACGTTGCGGATTTTGATCATTTTTCTCAAGCGAGAACAAAGAATTATGAAATGCCCATGGAACTTAAAAACTTACAGGGACCAATTATCGGATTTATTGGGGCAATCAGTGGATATAAATTAGATTACCAACTTATATATGAGATCGCCCAATCTAACCCTGATAAAAATTTTGTGTTCATTGGTCAAGTTGGAGAAGGTGATCCTAAAACAAATGTAAGTTTAATCCAACAGTTAAAAAATGTATATTTAATTGGTCCAAAGGCCTACGAAGAACTTCCAAGGTATTTATGTCAGTTTGATGTTTGCTTATTACCTAATAATCTTAACGAGTATACGAAAAATATGTTCCCAATGAAATTCTTTGAATATTTAGCTGCCGGTAAACCTGTGGTAATGACACCGCTTCATGCTTTGCAAGAATATTATCATCTTTGTTATGTTGCAAAGAATCCAAAAGAATTCTCCGAAGGTATTAATGACGCTTTAAATGAAAAAAACGGGCAGAATCTTAACGAGTTGGTCAATTCTCGTATTTCAGAGGCCAAATTACACGATTGGGAATCTAGAATCGATAACATGTTAGATAAGGTGATTCAAATGAATACACATGATATCAATGGAAAGATAGGAATTTACGATGCTAAAGGCATTTAGCATTTTATTCAGTGGTAATCTCATAGGTAAAATATTGGGTGCGATTCGAGAAGTGATCATTGCTGCATTTTATGGCACTTCAGCGCCTGCAGCAGCTCTCAGGATCTCCCAAAGTGCAACGTTGATTCCGGTCAATTTTTTTACTGCGGAGAGTTTAAATGCAGTATTTGTACCTTTGTTCACAAAATATAAACTTGAAGATGAGAAAAGAGCAAATAATTTTGCCTGGTGCATGTTTATTCTGATTGGTAGTATTTCTATAGTACTTTCAGTCATTTTATATTTAGGTGCGAGAGTGTGGGTATCATTGCTTGCGCCAGGATTCACTGAAGATGTAGTAACTCTGACAGTGGAATTTGTTGAAATAATGAGTATTGGAATACCATTTTATTTAATGACATCTGTGATTTCGTACTATGAGATAAGTAATAAAATTTATATAATGAGTTCTATCAGAGCATCAGTACAAAGTGTAGGACTAATTGTTGGTGCTGTTGCGTCTTTTTATTTTGATAGTTTAAGTTATCTTGCTTGGGGTTTTTCAGGAGCTTATATTTATTTGTTATTTCATGGGTTGTTTAATCTATATAGAAAAGGTTTGATCATATTGCCTTCCTTCAATCTACCTGAAATCAAAATTATTTCTCGTGATTTTTGGAAGTTATTAAAACCATTATTATTAATTCCATTTATACTGCAAGGAAATATTTTCACTGAGAAAGTAGTTGCTTCATTATTAGGGGTTGGAGTAGTCGCCTCTTTAGATTATGCTAGATTTATTTCTGAAACTGGTTTGCTGCTTATTGCAGTACCAATAGGAACCATATTTCTTTCTGAATTAAGTAATGCTACTCAAGAACATGTGGAGAATTTGCTACATAAAATCATACCAGTACTTATGATGATAACTATTCCGTTATCTCTTTTTTTTATTTGCAATAGTGAAGGAATAATATCATTGTTTTATGCTAGAGGAGCATTCGACAGTGAATCAGTACGATTAACTCAAAATATATTTATTGGTATTTCAATCGGATTATGGGCAACAATTACAGCGTATATTTTGCAAAAAGTTTTAAATGCACAAATGAAAAATAAGGTAGTCGTGAAAATCATGGCTGTTTCGGTAGTTGCTAATATTGTAACCAATATATTTTTATATAAGATTCTTGGTCCCTTAACACTTGGTGTGGGGGCATCTTTGTATGGAATAATCTATCTTATTCTAGCTTCATATAAATTAGGGATTTTGAAGTTTGTGCTAAAAAACATATTTTTAGTGGGCGCAGGTTCTATTGTCTACGTCCCTATTGCTACAATAATAACTGGGAACTCGATTTTTAATTTAATCATTTCTGCATTGGTGTTTTTTATTTATTGGTTGCTATACCTTCTATCTATTAAAAGTTTAAGAAATGCAGTTATGCCCGTCTTATTGAACAGATTAAAAACAAAAAAAGTCACGTCAATTGGAGAGTGAGAAGAGTTGAAAGTTGCCATAGTGCATGATTGGCTGACAACGTATACCGGGGCTGAGAAAGTTGTAGAACAAATTCTTGAAATTTATCCTGATGCCGATTTATTTACTTTAGTTGATTTTTTAAAAGAAAATGATCGAACTTTTCTGAATGGGGTTAAAGTTACTACCTCTTTTATTCAAAAAATGCCTTTTGCCAAAAAGAAATATAGAAACTATCTTCCGTTAATGCCGATTGCGATAGAACAATTTGATCTTTCTTCTTATGATTTAATTATTTCATCTTCACATGCAGTTGCCAAAGGAGTTATAACAGGACCTGATCAGGTTCATATATCTTATATTCATACTCCGATAAGGTATGCATGGGATTTGCAACATCAATATTTAAGAGAATCTGGATTGAATAGAGGGTTCAAATCTCATATAACAAGGGCCATACTTCATTACATTCGGTTATGGGATTATAGGACCTCAGCAGGAGTAGATCTCATGGTGTCCAACTCCAACTTTATTAGAAAAAGAATTCAAAAAGTCTATAACAAAAATGCAATAACGATATATCCTCCAGTAGACGTTTCTATGTTTCAATATCAAGAGATTAAACAAGATTATTATCTTACCGCTTCTCGATTAGTACCATATAAAAAAGTTGACCTCATAGTTGAAGCATTCTCAAAAATGCCAGATAAAACGCTTTATGTAATTGGTGATGGACCTGATATGGAAAAAGTTAAATCTTTTCAAACAAGCAATGTTAAATTATTAGGTTATCAAACTACTGAAGATTTAAGAAAATACATGCAGAATGCCAAGGCATTTGTATTTGCAGCGGAAGAAGACTTTGGAATTACTCCAGTAGAGGCTCAGGCATGCGGTACACCAGTTATTGCTTTTGGTAAAGGTGGAGCTCTTGAGACGGTTATAGGAAATATAGAGACAGAAAAGGAACTTACTGGGTTGTTTTTTTATGAACAGACTACAGAATCCTTAATAGATGCGGTTGAAAGATTTGAAAGTATCATTAATGGAATTCTCCCTCAGAACTGCAGAGAACACGCATTGAAATTTTCTAATGAACGTTTTCGTGAGGAATTTAACCAATTAGTACAAAGCTATCTGTTTAACAAAAGTACTGATTCAAATTTAAATGAAATACAAACTGAATTTAGAGAAGAATTGATGGTTGGGCGTCCTGAGAAAAGAGGTGTAATATGAAATTAATATTGCTATCTGGTGGATCGGGGAAAAGACTTTGGCCACTATCTAATGACGCAAGATCTAAACAGTTTCTTAGAATACTAGATATGGATGGTAAAGATGAAAAAGTATCTATGGTACAGAGAGTATGGGAACAGCTGAAAAAAAATGGTTTGTCAGATGATTCTTACATTTCGACAAGTCAGAGTCAGGTTGAGATTCTAAATAATCAATTGGAAAATGAAATAAGATTAGTAGTTGAGCCTGAGAGAAGGGATACATTCCCTGCTATATCTTTAGCAGCATCTTACTTATATAGTATGTCAAGTGTGAGTCTAGATGAAACAATTGTAATTTTACCGGTAGATCCATATGTAGAAGACCAATTTTTTGAAAATGTCAAAAATCTTGATCAAGTATTAAATGATTCAGGAGCAGATATCGCGCTTATTGGTGTTAAGCCAACTTATCCTTCTGAAAAGTACGGGTATATTATTCCAGAACCAAATAATAACAATCAATTCTATACAAATGTTAATACATTCGTTGAAAAACCTCATCGTTCTGAAGCAGTGTCAATGATTTCTCAAGGCGCTCTTTGGAATTGTGGGGTTTTTGCATTTAAACTGAACTATTTAATTGATTTACTTATTGAAATGGGATTACCTATCCAGTATGAAACTATGTTGAGTCAATATGGACAAATGCCTTCCACTAGCTTTGATTATAAAGTAGTCGAGAATGCTAAGAATATTGTAGTTAGTCCATATCATGGTTACTGGAAAGACCTAGGGACTTGGAATACGTTAACAGATGAAATGACTAACCCTATTGTTGGTAAAGGCTACATTTCTGAAGATTCTATCAATTCTCATCTTATTAACGAACTGAATCTTCCTGTAACAGTGTTAGGTCTTTCTAACATAGTAGTAGCCGTAAGTCCTGACGGAATATTGGTGAGTGATAAGGATGAAAGTCCACGGATCAAAGAGATTTTAAAGTCGGATACATCCAGACCAATGTTTGAAGAAAGAAGATGGGGATATTATCAGGTTGTTGATTATTCTCAAAATAAAGAGAAAGATCAAATTCTAACTAAGAAAATATGTATAACAGCCGGAAATAACCTTAGCTATCAGTATCATATATTCCGTGAGGAACTATGGACTATTGTATCTGGAGAGGGAGAGTTAGTGTTAAATAATTCAATCCAAACCTTGAAAAAAGGTGATTTGATAAGAATTCCTCCTAAAACAATGCATAGTGTAAAGGCAATTTCAGATCTTGAAATCATTGAAGTACAAATGGGTTCTAATCTGATAGAAGAAGACATTATTAGGCTTAGTACTGATTGGTCCGAAATCATTAAGTTCTGTATAAAATAAGGAGGAAATTTATAATGAAAATCGCAGTCATAGGTACAGGTTATGTTGGATTGGTTTCAGGTGTATGTTTTTCTGAGATAGGTAACGAAGTTATTTGTGTAGATAATAATCCATTAAAAGTAGAAATGTTGGAAAGGGGTCAAGTTCCAATCTACGAACCTGGACTTGATGAGTTAATCATAAAAAACAAGGCAGCCGGAAGGCTGTCTTTTACTTTTGATGTAACTAGTGCAGTCCAGAATTCTGATCTAGTTATATTAGCTGTAGGGACACCGCCTCTGCCCAGTGGAGAAGCTGATCTAAGCTATATAAAACAAGCAGCAATAGATGTATCGAAAGCAATGGATGGGTACAAAATTATAGCGACAAAGAGCACTGTTCCTGTGGGTACAAATGAATATGTAGCTAGTATTATTAAGTCAAACAGTCATTATCCATTCTCGGTTGCTTCATTACCTGAATTTCTTAGAGAAGGTTCAGCAATTCACGATACCCTCAATCCAAACCGCATTGTAATCGGCTCTAATGATTATGAAACACAACGAACTCTTGTAGAACTACACTTGCCGTTAACTACTAATATCATTACAACGGATCTTCGATCAGCAGAAATGATTAAATACGCATCTAATGCATTTTTGGCAACAAAAATCTCATTTATAAACGAAATTGCTAATATTTGCGAGAAAGTAGGCGCTGATGTAACTAGAGTAGCAGAAGGAATGGGATATGACCAACGGATAGGAAGCTCGTTTCTTCAAGCTGGTATCGGTTATGGTGGTTCCTGCTTCCCTAAAGATACAGAAGCATTAATTCAAATCGCGGAGAATGTGGATTATGAATTTAGATTGTTAAAATCAGTCGTTGAAGTTAATAAGGATCAGCGCTTTAATATTATTAGAAAACTTGAAATGGCACTAGGATCTCTTAAGAATAAGAACATTGCAATTTGGGGGCTGGCTTTTAAACCAAATACAGACGATATTCGAGATGCTCCTGCTCTTAGTATTATTCAGGAGTTAATTAAATTGGGAGCTAATGTGAAAGCATACGATCCAATTGCTACTGCTAACTTTCAAAAAGAACTTAATCATGAATCTATTTCTTGGTGCGAAACTGCACTTGAGGCAGCCAAAGATAGTGATGCTCTATGTCTCTTGACTGAATGGTCTGAATTTGCTGAAATTGATTTAGTTAATTTAGCAACGACCATGGCTCATCCAGTATTAATTGATGGAAGAAACGTTTATGATCCAGAGAAAGTAAAGGATGCATCGTTCACTTATTTTTCTGTGGGTCGCCCTCATACGGCTAATTCTTATACAGAAGCTATGTCCTAATGGACATAGCTTCTTTTTTTAGGTTTGAAAATTAACCCTAATTTAAAAACGAAGGGAATATAATAGATGAAAAAATGGGCGAAGGTCACACTAAGCATAGCTTCGTTATTTATAATTCTTGGTGTTGGATACGGTGTTTATTTATATAAGTCAGTTGAATCAACTGCGAATAGCATCTATGAACCTCGTAACCCCATTCCTGCAGTCACTAATATAGATGGTGGACAACAAACAGATACAGCTGCCATATCTGAGAAAATAGCAGATCAAGAGGCATTTTCCGTATTACTATTAGGAGTCGATGAGAGAGCGAACGATGTGGGACGCTCGGATACGATGGTTGTTCTTACCGTGAACCCTGCTAAACATTCTATTCTCATGTTTAATATTCCTAGAGATACTCGTACAGAAATTGTAGGAAGAGGAACAGAAGATAAAATTAATCATGCCTATGCTTTTGGTGGTGTAAACATGTCTGTACAAACAGTCGAAAAGTTCTTAGGCTCTCCAATTGATTACTATGTAAAGGTTAATATGGAAGGATTCACGTCAATCATAGACCTATTGGGTGGTGTTGAGGTAGATAACCCATTTGAATTTACTATTGATGGTGAGTTATTCGCTAAAGGTCCGATCCAATTAACTGGAGAAGAGGCACTTTTATTCTCCCGTATGAGATATGACGATCCTCGTGGTGATCTCGGACGTAACGCAAGACAACGTGAGATTATCCAAGAACTGATGAATAATGCACTTCAGGTTTCTAGCGTAGCCAAGATCCAAAATATCTTAGGTGAAGTAGGCAATAATGTGAAGACGGATATTACGTTCGATGAAATGAAGCAATTTATTAAGGACTACCGTTCCGATCTAAAAAATATCGAAACGATAGAAATACAAGGTCACGGTCAGCGAATTAACGGAATCTACTATTATATTGTAGACGAACAAGAACGAGAACGAGCACAGAACTTAATGAATGAACATTTGAGAAGGGCTGATACTCCTTGAGTAGACTAGAGAGAAAAAGAGCAAATAGAAAAAAGAAGCACTGGTTTTATTTGCTTATTGGCATTCTTCTTGTATGGGCAGTATTCATCTTGTTTATGTCGACTCGATCTTATCAACAACAGACCATTCGCCCTCTTCTTATTAAAATCGCAAATCAGATTAATATAGATATCCCTTTACCTAATGTTAAGGTTCATTATGCGGGAAATAATTACGATCTTCAGTCAAATCCCTATGGGTTCATTGAGTTTACTTTTCGCAAAAGTGCCCATGTATTTGTGTATGCGGTACTCACACTACTAGCTCATTATCTGATTCGAAAAAAATGGGGAAGAAGTCTATACAGCTATATCCTCCCGCTCGTTTTTGTTGTTATCGTGGCAAGTACAGATGAGACCTTGCAGAAATATTCGGTGGATCGTACGTCATCTCCCTATGACGTTCTCCTAGACTTTACCGGTGGATGCATCGCTCTACTTCTCATGATCCTGATTGAAAGGTTCTCACGCAGACGAAAGGTCTAAAGATTCCTCTTCACTCATAACCTGAGAAAGATACAGGACAAGAGGGAGGGAGCATCATGCTGCGCAGACGCCGAGGGAATGGACTTATCAAATTGCTCACTGCCGTCCTGGTGGTGGGCTTGATTATTCTTTTGTTCTGGAGTGTACGTGGGATGGTTAAATCAACGAATGAAGAAGAAGCGGTTAAGATCATTGAACAATTCTATGATTATGAGCAAGAAGGGGACTTTGGAAGTTCGTGGGAACTGTTTCATTCGCTTATGAAGGAACGATATAAGAAACCGGACTATGTTCAGACCCGGGCGCATGTGTTCATGCAGCATTTCGGTACGAACACATTCCAGTATGAACGGAGCGAACCAGAGCGGAAATTCGATGTACAGTTGGTCGAAGGAAAAGAACCACTGAAGGAAGTTTACCTTATTACAGTAACCCAAATCTATCATTCATCCTTCGGTAATTTTAAGATCGTCCAGCCCGTATATGCTGCTGAAGAATCAGGCGATTGGCGGGTACTATGGTCATTTCAGAAATCGGAAGACTTCTAATGTATATACATAGGTAGAGCCCCTCTGTGCACGAAGAAATTTTGTGCATTAGAGGGGCTTTTTTTGCTCTATTCCTGCTTTTTTTTCGAGATTTCTACACAAAGTTGTCCTAACGTACAAGCAGTAAGCGTACAATAAAGTAGGTCAAGACGGGTGCGCCTACAATGACAAGTACAGGTAAGAGGCTGATGTGCCTCGATGCATTCCTCCTCCATTTTTTCACTGTTCTTCTCATCATCATTCCTCCTAAAATAACTATATTTAATAATACAAATTGTATCATTCCTCCTTACGTGTGTGAATGCGAAAAATGACTTATTTTCGTAATTATGATGCGTTTTTACCTTTACTTTCAGAAAAAACACGATTTGACCCCTAAAATACAGGTTATATTTGTAATATGGAGTGATTATTCTTGACAAAGATATAGGACTCCATTATGTTCAAGATACAAAAAGTATCGAATTTGATCGATTTTTGTAGTTCAAGAATGTGTTACACGTTACTTGAATGGGAGGGGATTTTTAGTGATAGGTACTCGTCGTTTTTATTGTGTGGCCTGCCAGAAAATTAGGTGGGTCGAGAATGAGTCTGTAAGTACTTTTGACTCAGATCGCATTACTGCCGATCTTATCTTCCGGACGGGATTCTATCGAAATGAAATGCCGCTAGGATATTGTGGTCACTGCCGTGAAATTCACCATCATCTGCAAGATCAAGAGCAGGCTGCGCAGCAGGAAAGTCATCATCTTCCTTCCATATATTCTCAAAAGAGTGCTTCACCTCTCGAATGTGGTACAGGTTGTATGGTACACTAACTTCTGAGCTTGAGTTTGGGTACGAATCTGTATGATATTTGATAAATAAGGAGTGAACTTGTCCGTGCATCAAGAACCGGTTGTTCGAATGCAAGGGGTCAGCAAAGTCATTTCTTCCCGCTATCTAGTACGAGACCTGACTCTGGATATCCATCCAGGCCAGGTCTTTGGTTTTTTAGGACCCAATGGTGCGGGAAAAACGACGACGATCCGTATGATGGTAGGGCTGATTTCGATCAGTGAAGGCGATATACATATTGCGGGGCATAGTATAAAACATGAATTTGAAGAGGCGATTCGCGAGGTAGGAGCGATCGTGGAGAATCCGGAAATGTATAAATTTATGACCGGGTACCAGAACCTCTTACATTTTGCTCGAATGTCACCAGGCGTAACCAAAGAACGAATCCAGGAAGCGATTGAACTCGTCGGACTTACGCAGCGCATCCATGATAAGGTAAAGAATTACTCTTTAGGTATGCGGCAGCGACTTGGCGTGGCACAGGCTATACTCCATCGTCCGAAACTGCTTATTCTAGATGAGCCGACGAATGGACTCGATCCTCAGGGAATTCGTGAACTGCGGGATTATCTCCGCAGACTATGTGATGAAGAAGGGACGACCGTCTTCGTATCCAGTCACCTTTTAGCTGAGATGGAGCTGATGTGTGATACGGTGGCCGTTATACAAAATGGAAACCTCATCGATGTGAGAAGCGTAAGAGAAGAGGGAGTAGTAACAGCTACGGAATATGTCTTTGAGGTAAGTGACGTGGATATGGCGTACAAGCTGCTTAAGGGTGAAGGAAGAGTAGAACAAGGGATGTTATATCTATCTGGAACGAGAGATGAAGCGGCAGCGCTGAATGCTCTTCTAGTGCAAAGTGGTATACAGGTATATGGAATTCGTGCTAGAAGGAATTCTCTAGAAGATCGGTTCCTAGCCCTTACAGGAGGTGAATCGATTGAGTAATTTTTTGATGCTTGTCCATAATGAGAATATGAAGATATACCGGCGTATGCGGACATGGGTCATGCTGGGTATTCTGGCCTTTATGTCGATCATCATTCCCTATCTCTTTTCCGGAGGCGGGGGAGGAGAGATGACTTCTTTCTGGGAGGGAGCGATGCTCTCCGTTACGTTTGTCAGCTTCCTGAATACGATCTTTGCTGTCGTAATTGCAGCAGATTCCGTAGCAGGGGAGTTCTCTTGGGGAACGATTAAGCTCTTGCTGATCCGTCCTTGGACGAGAAGTAAGATTCTTTTCTCCAAGTATCTTTCTGTTCTGTTATTCAGCATACTCAGTACACTTACGATGATTCTGCTGGCTCTTGGTACATCGTATCTGCTTCTATCTTCTACAGCAGATGTGGGGATGATACCTGAAAATATGACTCCAGCGAGTTATGCAGTGATTAGTTGGGTATTTGAATATGTAGATCTATTTATTACGATTGCGATTGCTTTTATGGTATCAACCGTATTTCGTTCGGGTGCGCTTGCGATTGGCTTGTCTCTATTTATCCTATTTACTCAGGGAATCTTCGGATTGATCTTTAATCCTGAACGTTATGTATGGGCGAAGTACATACTTTTTACGAATATGGATCTTAGTCAGTATATGTATGGGGATGGTCTTGGAGGCATGACCCTTGGTTTCTCCATGCTGATTCTCGCCGTGTATTATGCGCTCTTTATGGGAATCTCCTGGTACGTATTTAATAAAAGAGATGTGGCTGCGTAAAGCAGCATGACCGGATCGTAGTTACGCTTTGAGATATCCATACAGAAGCTTCCCTGCACATCGTAGACAAAATTTATGTGGATGGAGGGTCTGGCATTGACTCAAACAAACCGATTTTTCCGATTTCTGGTCGGAATTATTCTGGTCTTTCTTGTGATTTACCTGGGTTCAAAAGTAAATTTTATTTTTGACCCGATCATCTCGTTTGTCAGTATTATTCTTGTTCCGCTGATGCTGGCTGCATTTTTCTATTATCTGCTCCGGCCTTTGGTAGAAATTATGGCAAAACGAAAACTCAATCGTACGGTTGCTGTTCTCTTGATTTATCTGGCGATCACTCTTATTGTGGTTGGTTTCATTCTAGGCGTATGGCCGTCTCTTCGGGCGCAGTTCCTGGCATTCATCGAGAGTACACCTGATCTGCTTACGATGCTTGGGAAACAATTGAAGGATTTAGAGCAGAGCGGCGTTCTTGCCCAGTTTTTCCCGGAAGGTACGAATATATTATCTAAGGTGACTGACTTTGTAAATCAGGGATTCACGGTGGCCGCCAACTATTTGTCCGGTCTCGTTTCTTTCTTCTCGTCCTTTGTAGTCGTGCTCTTTGTTTCACCCATTATCCTGTTCTTCATGCTCAAAGAGGGCGGAAAATTTGGAGAGAACATTGTCAGCTTCCTGCCAAGACGTTTTCGGGATGAAGGTACGGACTTGCTGAATGATATCGATAACTCACTCAGTGGATTTATTGTAGGCCGTGTCATTGCGAACGTTGCATTAGGTGTACTCATGTACATTGGCTTTCTTATTATTGGTTTACCGTACGCGTTACTTCTTACCGTCGTCTCCGTAATTATGAATTTCATTCCGTTCATTGGAGCGATTGTATCTTCCATTCCGATTGTGATTATCGCCTTTACGGAGGAACCGATGATGGCAATCTGGTCGCTGGTTATTATCTTGGTTGCACAGCAAATTCAGGATAACCTGCTGGCACCGTACATTATGAACAAGACGCTGGATATTCATCCAATCACGACGATTGTCGTTGTCCTTGTGGGCGGAGATATCGGCGGTCTTATTGGTATGCTTCTTGCGATCCCTGTTTACATGACGGCAAAGATAATCGTTGGGCGTGTATATAACGTATTCTTTAAAGATCGCTGGGAAAAAGTATAGCGGAACCAGAAAGATTAACCACATGTATTATATTCTGAAAATAAAGCAAAATAAGGCCCGCATCCTCACAACAGAGGAAGCGGGCCTTATTCTATATAACAAAAGAATTACTCAGCCATAACAGTTTGTTCATTCAGTGTACTGGCGATAGGAACCTTCGTTGTAATCGCGACTTTGAGGAAGCGATTCTTCTCTTTTTCAATCAGAGTAAACGTAAGTCCATCAAATTCAAATTCTTCTTGTACTTCCATTTCCGGCTGATGACTGTACAGCCATCCACCGATTGTATCCCATTCATCGGTATCCAGAGCAGCAGAGAAAAGATCGTTTACTTTTGAGAGAGCGACTTTTCCGTCAAAGAGGATATGGTTCTCATCCATGATTTGAATTTCTTCTACCTCATCGGAGTCAAATTCATCTCTTATCTCACCGACAATTTGTTCCAGTACATCTTCGATGGTAACCATACCTGAAGTACCGCCGTATTCATCGACCAAGATGACAATATGATTGCCTTCTTGCTGCATTTTTTTCAGCAGGTCTTTGACCGGTGTAGTCTCATGTACTGCTGGAATCGGGTGAATCAAACTTTGGACATCAATCGTATTTGAATCGTTGCCGTAGTAGTCCAAGAAGAACTGTTTGGTATGAATAATTCCGATAATATCATCCTTGTTCTCATTCACGACAGGGAAACGAGTATACTGTTCTTCTTTAATAATAGCGAGGTTCTCTTCGACCGATTTACTGGCATATAGACATACCATATCCGTACGTGGAACCATAATTTCTTTGGCTAACATCTCATCAAAAGCAAAGATTCGGCTTACATATCCAAATTCACTTTGGTTGATCATGCCGCTTTCGAAACTCTCATTAATGATGATCTGCAGTTCCTCTTCTGAGTGAGCTTCTTCTTGTTCCGAAGCCGGTTTTACACCAAATAATTTAACTAGCTGGTTAGCAGAGCTATTTAAGATGAAAATAAATGGGTACATCACTTTGTTAAACCAGATAATGGGTCCCGCAGTCCACATCGCCACGGTTTCGGCTTTACGAATCGAGACGGTCTTAGGGGCCAGTTCCCCTACAACGACGTGTAAGTAAGTAATCAGCATGCAAGCAAGTACGAAAGATATCACCGATCCTACGGATTCGGGGATTCCCCAGCTTTCTACAAGCAACGGATGCAGAATTTTCTCAATCGTTGGTTCACCGAGCCATCCGAGTCCCAGTGAAGTGATGGTGATCCCCAGCTGACAAGCAGACAGATAACCATCCAGATTGGCAACCACTTGCCTTACAGCGGCTGCTTTCTTATTGCCCTCCGCAATTAATTGATCGAGCCGACTTGTTCTTACACGTACTATGGCGAACTCAATGGCTACAAAAAAAGCAGAGAATCCAATGAGCACTGCCACCATTACTAAATTTAACGCGTACCTACTACCTTCGTCCATTTCACATCTCTTCTCCTTCATGATTTTAAAATATATAAAAGTTTAACGAATATTATATCGCATCTTTCCTCTTATGACCAACTTGACATAAAGCCAAATCAGTGTTCTTAAGAAAAAATAACGCTCCAACACGTTATGTATAGACTTGTATATATATTATTGAAACATTTTATTGGGTTCCGAAACCGATCACAGGTGGCCGAAAAGAGAATTCTATACAGATGGGTGCATGAAATACACTAAAGATTGTCAAACTGTATAGATGACTGTATTCATTCGGTTTTATCAGATCAGAGGAGGAGCTTAGCGATGATAGGTACGGTTATCCTTTTTCTTATCCTGCTGTACTTGTTTCAGACGATGCTGCTGTTATTGCTGGAGTATAAGCGTCCAGAGAAAGCCGCTGTGTGGATCTTTATATCGTTCTGTCTGCCTCTGATTGGTATATGGTTGTATCGGATTGCAGGAAGACCTTACGGCAAGAGTGTGTCTATGACAAGAGAAGAGCGAATGGTATGGAATGAGATGCACTCACAGATTTCTGGAAAAGTAAGCAGAGTTACTTCCATAGAAGGCATGAAGAACGAAGAGTTTGCACATAACTTGCGGCTATACAATCTATTATCAGAAATTCCTAATAGTACAATCACCATTTGCAATCATACGGATTATTATGCGGAAGGAGATCCGTTGTTTACTGCTTTATATCAAGATCTCAAAGAGGCTAAGGAACATATTCATCTCGAATTCTATATTATTCGGCATGATATTATGGGCACGATATTTCAAGATTTGCTGATCAAGAAATCGCTGGAAGGGGTCCAGGTGAGAATCATATGTGACGGGTTCGGAAGCAAAAGTCTGTCGAAACCCTTCATCCAGCGAATGAAGGATGCAGGAGTAGAAGTTCATTTCTTTTTACCGCCGCTGCACGCCTTAAAACTTAGGAAAATAAATTATCGAAATCATCGAAAAATCGTAGTGATTGATGGCAAGATTGGTTATACAGGCGGGATGAATATCGGTGATGAATACAAAGGCGAATCGCTCAAAATGGGATTCTGGCGTGACACTCATATGCGTATGCACGGAGATGCTGTGTACTATTTGCAGATGGCTTTTATTAAAGATTGGAGACTCGTGAGCGGACAGACCTTAAGTTCTTCTTTAGTTCCCATTTTATTTCCTGAGCATCATTGTAAAGGGATGGAGCAAATACAAGTGATCGCGAGCGGACCTGATGAGACTAGGCATCCCATTCAGGAGATGTGTTTTAACGCCATTGCAACAGCGCACTCAAAAGTGTATATTACTACCCCTTATTTTATTCCCGATGTAGCGCTGATGACGGCGATTAAAACAGCAGCCCGAAGCGGGGTTGATGTAAGAGTCCTAATCCCCGGGAGAGCGGATTACAAGATTGTGCTGCTTGCCTCCTTGTCTCATCTAGAAGAGTTAATGGAAGCAGGGGTTACGTTCTACCGTTATCAGAAAGGGTTTGTTCATGCCAAAGTGGTGATTGTGGATCAATTACTCGCAGCGGTAGGGTCAGCGAACCTTGATATGCGCAGCTTCTACAGCAACTTTGAACTGACAGCAGTGATGTATTCTCGCAGGGCGTTAGACCAGCTGACAGCTGATTTTGAACAAGATTTACAGAATAGTAAACAAATTGAATTGAGTGAATTTAAGCAACGTTCTCGGGCCTCCAAGTGCGCTGAAGTCGTATGTAGGTTACTATCTCCGCTGCTTTGATGGTATTTACCGGATTTCTAAAAGAAAAACAAGTTTCTAATCGTTTATCTCTGTTTAGCTTCGTTTTTGTGACTTTTGTAACTTTGATATGTTATAATAGAGGTATCGAGTATGTCTTATGGCATAGAAAAAGTGAAAAGAAAAGGGGGAGTTCTATGTCAGAGATGACAACCAAAGAAATGGTGCCAAGTCAAAGTAAACAGACGAAGGCAAGCAGTTCTCCGCTTAGTCTCAAGCTTCTGCAACGAGCACTTCTAATCATTGTGGGAGCTACATTAATGGCAGTAGGTCTTGAAATTTTTCTTGTTCCAAATGGCGTTATTGACGGGGGAATTACGGGGATATCGATCATGTTATCCAAAATAACCGGTATGCCGCTGGGTGTTCTGCTCACCGTACTTAACCTGCCTTTTCTCTTCATCGGCTATAAGCAGATCGGCAAGACATTTGCGATTTGTACCTTCTTCGGGATCGTAGTGATGTCGATCGGCACACAAATGCTGCATCATGTCAGTGCGCTTACACCGAACGAGCCGCTGCTTGGGGCTGTATTTGGCGGTGTTATCCTGGGAATTGGTGTAGGTCTTGTGATACGTTCTGGCGGATCGCTGGACGGTACCGAGATTGTTGCTATTCTCCTTAGTGAAAAGTCCCCCTTCTCCGTTGGACAGATTGTTCTGTTCATTAACTTATTCATCTTCGTTATGGCCGGATTTGTATTCGGATGGCCGAATGCACTGTATTCCATCATTGCATATTATATTGCGATGAAGATGATCGACATCACGATCGAAGGTATGGATCAATCCAAATCGGTATGGATCATTAGCGACAAGTTCCGAGATATCGGTGAAGCACTTACCGACAGATTGGGACGCGGCGTTACATACCTCGATGGTGAGGGCGGTTTTAGCGGAGAAGAGAAGAAAGTAATCTTTGTAGTTATTACCCGATTAGAAGAAGCCAAACTGAAGAGTATTGTGGAAGATTGGGACCCGCAAGCATTTCTTGCGATTGGTAACATTCATGATGTAAAAGGCGGACGCTTTAAGAAAAAAGGAATTCATTAATATACGAATCCATTTCATGATTTCGTTAGGTTCATGAAGATGAGATGGACTCCATACATCACAGCCCGGCTGTTCCTAAGTTTATAGGACGCCGGGCTGTTTGTTTTAACAAATCAAATATATTACATAGGATCTCATGTCCTTGCCAAATGAGCGAGGAGAGGATCTAGCGGCTGAGCCGGGAGGGCTGCAATCAAATCCCCTTTTTCGGCGAGGCGTGCTCCAATATTGAGTAACGTGAAATCTTTAGGCGATACATCACGTGCTACTTCTTCCCATAAGAGAGGGGTAGAGACCGTTGCATGTTCTCTAGCTCGCGGCGTATAAGGGGCAGCAAGCGTCTTTCCTCCATAATGCTGTAAATAGTCAAAATAAATTTTGTCGCCGCGATCTTTTTTGAGTCGCTCTAGGGTGAACAGCTTTGGATGTTTCTCACATACATACCTGCCAACAAAATGACCGAGCCTTCGAAGCTGTTCAAACGTAATCCCTTTCCTGATCGGCACAATGATTTGTACACCGGTTGCACCGGATGTTTTGGGAACCGATTGAACCCCGAGTGAAGAGAGGACCTGGCCTACAATATGCGCGGCTTCCATGATTCTTGGTTCTTCTTGAAGTGTAGGGTCAAGGTCAATCATCCATTCACAGGGCAGAGTGCTACCTACCGCATGAAGAGAGGGGTGAAATTCCAGTGCAGCCAGATTGCCAAGCCATAGTAGTTCGGGCAGGCCGCTTAGCACAACGTAATTGATCTTCTCATGAACCGCAGTCTGAACAAAGGGCGGCAGCGGCTCGGGAGCGTTCTTCTGATAAAAGAATTCACCATGTACCCCATGCGGATAACGAATCGTAGTTAATAGGCGATCCCGGCAGTAAGTCAGAAGGTAAGGCGAAAGTTCGGCTAGTTTCTGTAAATAAATCGCCTTTGTTACACCCGCCTCCGGCCACAGCGGTTTGTCGGGATTCGTAATGGTCAGGGTCTGTCCTTGAATCTGAATACTTCCTTTTACCGTTCTAGCCATTACGAATCTTCCTCCTTCTGTGATAAAGTACAGTCCTTTGGCTGGATATGAGGAGCAAAGCTTTCGATAGTTGGATGACGCATCGTCCCCCCAGGTGTCCATTCGAGAAAGGTGATGCGAACAACGATCTCCGGGCGAATCCACAGAGCCCCTTGATATCGACCAGGCAAATGATCAAAAGGCATTTCTCGGGTGAGAAGGGGCTGAATGCGATCGGTAAGATCCCGCCAATCCTGAGCTGTGAATCTTCCGGTTCCCGCATGACCAATGTAGGAAAGCTCTCCATCCTCACGGTATAATCCGACAAGCAGAGAGTTTACGATGTTATCACGGAGCGTAACGCCGCCAATCACCGCATAGAGGTCACCGTTCTTCTTGCGCTTCTGCCAGCGATTATCTTTAACGCCCAGTGCATAGGTACTCGTCAGATCCTTAATAACAACCCCTTCTAGTTGCTGCGCTTTGGTCGCTTCAAAGAGAGCATTTCCATCCGGGAAGTTCTGCACAAGCTGTACAAGGGGCTGAGGTTTAATGATCTGGTTTAGCCGTTCCTGGCGTTCAGAAAGCGGAAGATGAGTAATCCATTCTCCATTCAGATAGAGAAGATCAAACACCATATAGGTAACGGGTACACTTCGTAATCCTTGCCGTATACTTCGTTCACTTCGCAGGCTGTCCCGCCGCATGATTTCATGAAAAGAAGGCTTACCGCCCGCAAACGCGATGAGTTCTCCATCCAAAATAAAAGAAGAAGCGGATGAATATACATCCGCCTGACCAAGTTCCGGGTATTGTATTGTCCGATCGTTTCTCTTGCGGTTCACGAGGCGTACTTCCTCACCATCATAATAAGTGAGCATTCGAACACCGTCCCATTTTACCTGAGCAATCCAGGGATGTCCTGAAGGAAAACGTTCGGTTCGAACCGGTTCAAAAGGAATGACGGGTGTAAGCTTCATATATCGCTTCTCCTTATGTGTAAGAGAGATCAGGCGTGAGTGATGCGGATCTGGATACCGAAGGGATCCATGACTCTAGCTTCTTCCGCTTGGCGGCTGACAGAGACTCCGTTCTGCTCAAGTCTTGTGAGAGCTTCTTCATACACGATCTGATTCTCAAAGATAATGGTAAAATAATCAATTCCAACAGCATCTGATGGAACTTTCGGTGCACCTTTGCCTGCCCATACATTAAGACCGATGTGGTGATGGTATCCGCCTGCGGATGCAAAAAGGGCTTGCATATAGCGGGAAGCGTCTACCACAATATCAAAACCAAGCAGATGATTGTAAAAATGGCGTGCTTCTTCTAGATCAGAGATATGAAAATGCACATGTCCAATGATGGTCCCAGCAGGCAGACCTGTAAATGGTATATTTCCCGCAAGCTGCAGCAGGCCTTCTACATCGACAGGGTCGGTTCCCATAATGTAGTTTTGATGCTCATCTTTCTTCCATGTGCTTCTTGGACGATCGGCATAAATCTCAATACCATGTCCATCCGGGTCATTGATGTATAATGCTTCGCTCACCGTATGATCGCCTTGCCCAATCTCAATTCCGGATTCGGCAAGATGTCGTAGTGCAATGCCTAGAGAAGTACGATCGGGCAGAAGAATGGCAAAATGATATAGTCCCGCATGGCTTCGTGGTGCAAGCCTTTTCGCATTCGGAATCTCTTCCAGAATAAGAAGCGGTGTAGAACCGCCTTTTGCTGTAAAGCTTGCTGTATGTTTTCCGCTGCGGGAGAACAAGGTTAGACCAACTACTTTTTCATAAAACAGAATGGACCGTTCCAAGTCACTTACACGAAGTTTTACTTCGCCGAGCACGGTATTTGGATGTATAGAATAAGTCATATGATAAATCCCCCTTATTTAAGTAAAGCTCACTTTATATAACTGAAATAAATATACTTAGTTACTTTGTGTAAGTAAGTATAAAGTGATAATCGCTTTACGTCAACAAGAAGAATTTATATAGATAGATTTTACGTTTGTTATACTCCTGTTTTGTTTGTTGTGCTTTTCATTCTTTCGTTATGCTCCCGATTCTTTCGTTTTGGCAGTTTTGCGTTTCTTTGGTTTTGGCGTAACGACTGGAGTCGTTTCTTCTGATTTAGCTGCAGCTGCCGTTTTGCGCGTCCGTTTCTTAGCAGGCGGTTTCCCTGGGTCGGTTGGTATCGGCTGCGTAGCTTCAATGCTTGCCTGAAGGGCAGCCATGAGATCAACAACGTTCGTCTCTGGCTTAGCAGGAGCTACTTTGAATTCTTCTCCCGCCACTTTATGCTGAATCGCATCAAGCAGGCGCAAGCGGTAGTCATCTGTATATTTTTTAGGCTCAAATGGAGTAGACAACTGATCGATCAGCATTTTAGCCATCGTGAGTTCTTTATCATTCACTTGGATGTTTTCCGGAAGATTCGGAACCTGAGAGACGGAGCGGATTTCGTCGGGATAAAAGATCGTTTCGATCGCCAGACATTCATCTAATACACGGATGGCAGCGAGACTGCTTTTCGAGCGAATTGAGATTTTGGCAATACCAATCTTGCCCGTATCCCTCATTGCGGACATCAAGAGCTGATAGGCATTAGCACCTGCTTGATCAGGGGATAGGTAATATGTTTTTTGAAAATAAATAGGGTCAATGTCGGTTAAATTTACAAAATCAAGAATGGCAATATTCTTATTAGACTGATCCGATAATTGCTCTAATTCCTCTTTTTCAAAAAGGACGAACTTCCCTTTCTCGTATTCATACCCTTTCGTAATTTCCTCCCATTTCACTTCAATATCACACGAAGGACACTTACGGATATAGGCAAGCGGACTTCCGCACACATTATGAATGTAACGCATCGAAATATCTTTATCTTCGGTAGCCGAGAACATTTTAACGGGGACATGAACAAGTCCGAAGCTGATGGCTCCCTTCCAGACGGTATGCATGATTTCTCCTCCTTCTTCTTGAATCTTTATCAATCCTGTTTTACTGCTATTATGGTCAAAAAAGGCCGGATTAATCCTGATTTCTAACGCATGATCTCCTTTCATAGCGGGCATAGTACATAAATCATTACTAAAGGGGGAAGCTAAAAGATGACATGGGATAATTCGGATTCACTTGAAGGAAGAGATGGAAAAAAGGATTGGAATCTTTCTTCTAATTTTGGAGGACCGGACATGATTGCTGTCGATTTAGTCAACTGGGAAGCTGTTACTGCCCCAGAAGATGAAGTCGAGGAATCATTCGAGAATACCGCATTTGACGTTGATCGAATGGTTAATGAAGGACTTGGCGGCGGCGAAGTTACACGGGATAACGGATATACCCAGGACAGTACGAGTGATGCTCTTTTTGATGAAAGTGAATTTCAAGTGAATGAAAAGAAAGGGGAGGAATAGGGATGGAAGCCACTCGCGCAAAAGCGATCTTTGATGCCAAAGAAAATTATGCTGTAAAATTAGACGGTGAAAAACCGGTATGGATCGAGCATGTGGATCTAGATAATAAAATGGCAACGGTGCAAATCGGAAATAATCCGCTGGATACGCATACCGTAAATGTAGAGCGACTTGTAGAAGGCTAACAGGTATCATTATTTAAGAGTGCTATGAACAGCAGAAGATTTGGAGAACTCGGGGGAGAGGTAAGTTCCTCCGGGTTCTTTGACTTGTTTTCGCCTTGCGAGTGAAAGTGTGGAACTATATAATGAGATGAAGTATTTTGTTATCCTTACGTAAGGATAATGGACCGAAAGAAGGTTGGCACATTGGTACAAGAACATCAGGAATGGGTGTTTCACTCTAAAGGTGTACAAGATACAGACAAATTGGCAGCTGTCCTTGCGAATTTAGCGACTCCTGGAGCCGTCATTGCACTTGATGGAGATTTGGGTGCGGGAAAGACGGCATTTTCTCAAAGTTTTGCAAGACATCTCGGTGTAGAAGGGGTTGTGAACAGCCCTACGTTTACACTGATTAAAGAATATATGGGAAGACTTGCACTATATCATATGGATGTGTACCGTATTTCTCTAGATGAAGCTGAAGGACTCGGTCTTGATGAATATTTCTACGGTGAGGGTGTAAGTCTGGTAGAATGGTCGAGCATTATCCCTGAACTGTTGCCCGAAGCTCATCTGCATATTCAGATGGAAGTAACGGGAGTCGAAGAACGAGTGATTCGTTTAGATGGGTACGGAGCACCTTATGCTGCATGGTGTCAGGAATTAAGCAGAAGTGGAGTCGATAAGGGATGAACGAACATCAGCCGCGTCAGCGGTTTTTGGCGCTTGATACATCGACAGCTGTGCTTGCCGCAGCGGTCATGTCAGAAGAGTCACTAGTAGCTGAAAGTAATACAAGAGCAGATCGTAATCATGCCGTGCATGTAGTGCAGGCTTTGAAGGATCTGATGGAGAATAATCAAATAATAAAAGAAGAGGTAGCGGGCATCGCTGTCGGCATTGGACCGGGTTCTTATACAGGGGTTCGCATCGCGGTCACTGCGGCCAAAACATTAGCTTGGGCTTGGGGTGTACCTGTAGCTGCGGTATCTAGTCTTGCTGCACTTGCTTTAGGCGGACTTCATGATTATGTGAACGATACCAGCTTGGTGGAAAATCCTCAAGAATCAATAGAGGAGTCTGACAGCCGATACTGGGTTATACCGCTGATGGATGCGCGTAGAGGTCAAGCTTATACTGCGTTATTTGAAGGAGAAGGAGTAAGTTCTGAACTGCACCGAATGGAGCCTGATGCGATCAGACTGGTTGATAGCTGGGTAGATGCGATTGGAACGCTGCTAAGTGAACTGCCTTCTTCGGATGCACCGGATGGAATACTCTTTGTAGGAGATGTAGAGCCGCATAGGCAGACGCTTGAGAAACTTCAGACGATGCAGCCTGAAGTTACGATTCATCTTCGATCTTATGAGATGGAAGGGCGTTATGTTGGCAAGCTCGGAGCAGCAAAATTGCTTCAAGGGGAGCAGGAAGATATTCATAGCTTACTGCCGAATTACACGCAGCTTGCCGAAGCGGAAGCAAATCTTCTGCGTAAATGAAGGGAGTCGTAGAACTCTATGAATGGTAACGAAGAGAAAGGACAGCTCGTTTTCCGGATGATGACGATGCAAGATATACCGGATGTCCTTATCATTGAACAGGATTGTTTTACATTACCATGGACGGAAAGTGCGTTCGTGAATGAACTTACACATAACCATTTTGCGAAATATATGATTATGGAACTAGACGGTAAACCGATTGGATATGCAGGGATGTGGACAATCATTGATGAAGCCCATATTACGAATATTGCCGTACTGGAAGCTTACCGTGGCAGGAAGCTCGGAGAGAAGCTGCTTACGGAACTGATGAAGACAGCAGCCTATCTCGGAATGACCCGAATGACACTCGAAGTCAGAGTCTCGAATACGGTAGCACAAGGTTTATATGAGAAAAAAGGATTCAGACCTTCCGGACTCCGCAAAGGATATTATTCAGATAATAATGAAGATGCAATGATTATGTGGGCTGATTTACCCGCAAGCGTGCACCTGGGGACGGAAGAAACAGAGGAAGGAAGTCTAAGAGATTCATGACACAATCGTCCTTACAAAATACAAGTTATATACTCGCAGTAGAGACAAGCTGTGATGAAACGTCCGTTTCTGTAATTAAAAATGGACGCGAAGTATTGGTGAACCTGATTGCAAGTCAGATAGAAACCCATAAAGCTTTTGGCGGGGTTGTACCGGAAGTTGCTTCCCGTAAGCACGTTGAGGTCATTACACTCATTATGGAGCAGGCTATTGAAGCATCGGGTATCGAGCCTAAGGATCTATCCGCGATTGCGGTTACGCAGGGACCAGGTCTTGTAGGTGCACTGCTTGTAGGTATCGTTGCTGCCAAGACGCTCGCGATGGCTCTTGATAAGCCGCTGATCGGAACCCATCATATTGCAGGGCATATCTACGCAAATCGTCTCGTGGAAGAGATTGAATATCCGGCGATGGCACTGGTTGTATCCGGCGGACACACAGAGCTTACTCATATCCCTTCGGAAGGAAAGTTTGAAGTGATTGGACGTACGCGGGATGATGCAGTAGGTGAAGCTTATGACAAAGTGGCGAGGGCACTCGGTTGTCCTTATCCAGGCGGGCCGCATGTGGACCGGATGGCTCATGAAGCGAAGACGGTAACACCGCTTCCTCGGGTATGGCTTGAACCGGATTCTTATGATTTCAGCTTCAGTGGTCTGAAGTCCGCTGTGCTGAATATTGTTAATCAAGCATCGATGAAAGGCGAGACTCTTGATCGCAGCAGTGTGGCGCGTGGTTTTCAGGAATCAGTCGTTGAAGTGCTTGTTGAGAAAGCTGTTCGTGCAGTTCGCGCCTATGGTTCCAAGCAGCTTCTGCTTAGCGGTGGGGTTGCTGCCAATAAAGGTCTGCGTAAGGCACTCGAGGAACGCTGTGCCAAAGAAAACATCAAACTTCTCATTCCGCCAATGGAATACTGTACTGACAATGCGGCGATGATTGGAGCAGCAGCTTACCTGAAATGGGAACGCGGCATGTTTTCGGATCTGAAGATGCAAGCAGAACCAGGATTATCACTGGAGAATTGGTCTGTAGAGTAAGAAATGAAACACGATGAGTATGAGATTAATAAGAGTATAGGACCATCAGATAGTAAGATAAAAACACAAAAAATAAGATAAAGATCATAAAGATCAAAAGTCGACATCTTCTATAGATGATCGACTTTTCTTTTGTGCGGAGACCAATAATTGAGATTAACGTCATTAACTATAAAAAGGCAAATCTGTCAAGTTGTTAACAAAGTTATCCACATATCCGGAAGGAAATGGGGATAAATCCAAAAAAGTGAGTAATATTACGTTTTCGCAAATAAATGAAAATAACAAAAAACCTTAACATGCATATGTAAGGTAAATTGTGGATAATGTGGATAAAACGGTGGATAATATTGGGTTTTCTGTGAAAATGGCTTTATAAAGCCAAAAAAACAGCCCAAAGGGCTGTTAAATTGGAATTGTTATCCACTTTTTCTGTGGATATAATTGTTAATTACTTTTTCATGCTGTAAATATGTCAATTTAAAGATTTATTTTTTCTATTCCGCGAGCTCTTCCCACTCTGCATAGACTTCGCTGAGCTTGTTCTTCCAAGTTTCGATGGACTGCTGAATTTCTTGTAGTTTCATGTAATCTTGGTAGATTTCAGGCTTCGCCATTTCCGTTTGCTCTTCTTCAATCTTACTCTCAATATCTGCAATTTGTTCTTCAAGACTTTCCAGCCTGCGTTGTCTGTTCCGCTCTTCCCGCTTTGCCTGCTTCTCTGCTTGGAAGAGATCAGCTCCAGATTTCTCAGTGGTAGAAGACGCCGAGGACTGTTTCGTTGTTGCCGCCTTCAGTTCTTGGCGTTCCTGCTCGATTTCTTCGAGTTCCTGTTTCTTCATCACATAGTCATCATAATTTCCTAGGAAATGCTTAGTTCCGCTAGGGTGCAGTTCGACAATGCGTTCCGCCATTTTATTCAGGAAATAGCGGTCATGTGAAATGAAGAGCAGGGTTCCTTCGTAATCGATCAATGCGGATTCAAGTACTTCTTTGCTGAATAAGTCCAAATGGTTCGTCGGCTCATCGAGTATGAGTACATTGGATTCTTGCAGCATAAGCTTCGCTAAAGATACACGGGCTTTTTCCCCGCCGCTCAGCGCACTGATTCGCTTCTGCACATCATCTCCACTGAAGAGGAAGTTACCGAGTACCGTACGAATACGTGCTTCTTCCATATGTGGATATTCACTCCACAATTCTTCGAGTACCGTATTTTTATCATTGAGATTTGTCTGTTCCTGATCATAGTATCCAAGTTTAATCTTGGTACCCCAATCGATCTGTCCTGAGCGAGGGTTCATCTGTCCTGTGAGGCATTTCAGCAGTGTGGATTTCCCGATTCCATTCGGTCCAATGAGAGCAACGGTTTCTCCTCTGCGCAGATCCATGTCGGCATGTTCGAAAAGCGGCTGGCTTTCTTTATCAAAAGCGACAGATAAGTCCCGCACATGCAGCACTTCTTTTCCAGACATATAAGCAATATCAAAAGAAAAATGGGCCCGTTTCAGATCCCCTTGCGGCCGGTCCATCACTTCCATTTTATCCAGTGCTTTACGCCGGCTTTGGGCACGTTTGGTAGTGGAAGCACGCACAATGTTCCGCTGAATAAACTCTTCCATCTTGGAGATTTCATCCTGCTGCTTCTCATATTGTTTCATCTGAGCTTCGTACTCTGCTGCTTTGATCTCCATATAACGACTGTAATTCCCCGTATACTTGCGGGAACGATGCCGCTCAATTTCTACAATTCCAGTAACAAGCCGGTCAAGGAAATAACGGTCATGAGAGACAACTAAGATGGCGCCTGAGTATGCACGAAGATAATCCTCCAGCCAAGTCAGTGTTTCAATATCTAGATGGTTCGTCGGCTCATCCAGCATAAGCACATCGGGAGCTTGAAGGAGAATTCGGGCAAGAGCAAGTCTTGTCTTTTGTCCGCCGCTGAGCGTAGAAATCTTCGTATCTACAGAAAATTCACCGAATCCCATCCCGTGAAGGACACTTCGAATCCGTGTTTCGATCTCATATCCGCCATGATCTTTGAACCAGTCTTGACGTACAGCGTAACGCTCCAGCAGATCGGCATATTTTTTCTCATCATTCATTTCTTTTGGATCAGCAATTCGCTGTTCCATCAGTCTTAGTTCTGCTTCCGCTTCCGTAAGGTGAGCAAAAACTTTCAGCATTTCTTCCCAGATGGTTCCATCCGATTCTAGTCCGCTGTTTTGGGCGAGGTACCCGATGGTTGTTTCTTTGGCTTTGAAAATTTGACCGCCGTCATAGGACATCTCACCAGCCAAAATTTTTAGAAGAGTAGATTTCCCTGCGCCATTGACCCCTACAAGTCCAATTCGTTCACGTTCTAATATCTGCAGGCTGACACCTTCAAGAATGCTGTCTATGCCATATCGTTTTATAATTCCAGATGCTTGAAAAAGCATGATGTTTCCTCCTGTCTAGAAAGCAATAAACTAGTCCTAGTTTACATGAAAAAGAGAGGCTTTGCACCGCTTAGAACAAGTTATAGCCGAAGTTACCCGTCCCCCCTTGATAAAAAGGGTTGAACTTTGTCTCGCTTATAGTCTTTTCATGAAATAGGTGATAAACTTAAGGTTAGAAAAAGCCGAAATGTGTTTCACATTAGTGGACGTCAGCAAGTGGGGATGAATGCGAATAAAAGGGTTGTGAATAACCACTTTTCACAGGGCAAATAAGACGGAGGGAAAGTGGATGGAAGTACATCCGGACAAGCTCCAATTAAAAAAGCAACTTCGAAGAAGAATGCTTGCGGTGCGTGAAGTACTGCCGCCTGAACAGCGAACAGAAGCATCAAGGCAGATATGTAAGTATGCCACTCAGGAGATGGACCTTTTGCGCAGCAAGCTTGAGCAGAAGAATCTAACTCTTTTTCTATATATGACTTTTCGTAGTGAAGCCGATACTTTTATGCTTTTGAAGAAGGCACTGGAAAAGGGAGACACGGTACTCGTACCGAAGGTGAAAGAGGATTCGGACCTTATGGAACTTAGGGAGATTAAGCGGATGACGGATGTGGAGCCGGGAAGATGGAACATTCCGGAGCCGGGCGATCATACCCTAGTCTATCCTGTAGAGAGATGGCCTGAGATTGATCTTGTCATTGTTCCAGGACTTGCTTATGACATTTGTGGAGGAAGAATTGGATATGGTGGAGGGTATTACGACCGCTTTGCCGAAAAGATGTATATGGAAGTTCAGAAAAAACAGATCGAAGGCCAAAATGTAACTTTACCTCTATATGCAGGGCTTGTTCTTCCCGGACAGCTGCTTCCACCGAATGATATTCCTATGGAACCGCAGGATTTTAGACTGAACCTTCTTTTTACAGAGGAGGGCGTTTTACATACTTAAATAAAAAAGGAACGTGATGGAACATGGATGCGAAGTCACAAAGCGGACAGATTGAAAGACAACAGCTGACTCATTTCAATGAGCAGGGACGTGCGAGAATGGTGGATATTTCGGGTAAAGAGATTACGGTTCGTACCGCGGTCGCACATTCAAAGATTACAATGAATGAAGCAACGCTCCACGCGATAAAGGCAGGTACAGTGGGAAAAGGGGATGTACTGGCCGTTGCACAAGTAGCCGGAATTCAGGCTGCCAAGCGTACTTCCGATTGGATTCCGATGTGTCACCCGCTGCCGCTTACCGGTGTTAACATTACTTTTGCAGATAACGGAGAACGCGAACTGTATATAGAAGTGTCCGTTAAGACAGAAGGAAAAACAGGAGTGGAGATGGAAGCTCTAACAGCTGCGTCAGCAACTGCACTTACCATTTACGATATGTGTAAGGCGATGCAGAAAGATATGATCATTGGTCCAACACTGCTGAGTTCCAAAACAGGCGGTAAAAGTGGAGATTATAAATTCAAATAGAGGGATGGGTGATCTTATGTTGTGGAAAACAGCGATCCTTACAGCAAGTGATAAGGGAGCGAGAGGAGAGCGGGAAGACACGAGTGCGCAGGTCATCCGTGAACTTGTCGAAGAAGAACTGGGCGGTGAGATTATTGAATACCGCATTGTACCTGATGAACCAGACGAGATCATTGCTGCGTTGATCGAAATGACGGATTATTTTCATGCGGATCTTGTTCTTACCACAGGCGGGACTGAACTTGCGATTCGAGATGTAACGCCAGAAGCTACGCGCAGAGTCATTGACCGTGAAGTGCCGGGTATGGCAGAGGCCATGCGGATGACGGTGCTGCAGAAGAACCGGGGAGCGATGCTCTTTAGAGGAATCTGCGGTATTCGTGGAAGAACTCTAATTGTGAATTTACCGGGAACTCCTAAGGGTGTGCACGAGAATCTCGCAGCGATTATGGACCAGCTCCCTGAGGCACTTTTGATGGTTACAGGACAATTTAGACAGTAAAGCCGGCCGAGTATTCCTTCCTTTTTCTTGTAAATACGGCTATGTATGTGATTACATTTGTGGTATGATTTCATGTAGATGGATGATTATGGATGGTAATCCATATGTATAGTACAACAAGAAGGAGGGGTATACATGCCAAATATCGGAGGAACGGGCTTTATTCTGCTTGTCATTGTTGCCTTGTTGTTATTCGGACCTAATAAGCTTCCTGAACTGGGACGAGCTGTCGGCAGAACGTTCCGTGAATTTAAGAATGGTGCGCAGGAGATCATGTCAGATGAATCATCATCCCGTAAGGGATCTTCAGCAAGTGAAGTAAAGCAAGCTGAAGCAGCAACGGTTCAGAAAACAGAGGATAAGCGCCTGCCAGAGTAATTGTATATACCTTATGCTTGCGCGCTTTAAGTCAGCGTGCCTTGCTAAGCGCTTATTTTAAGCAAATATTGATCCCTTCTTTGTAAGAAGGGTTTTGTTTTTTTTCTTCTAGCTGATGAGCAGAGAGAGGAGTGTTACGTTTGTCTGAACAAGAAGAAGGCATGACGCTGGTTAATCATTTGGGTGAACTGCGAAGACGTCTTGTCGCTGTACTGGTCGTTCTTCTGCTCGGACTGATTGGCGGTCTATTTATTAGTGACCCGATCTATCAATATTTGATAACCTATGGGCCTCTTCCGGGTATTGAACTGCATGCCCTTACGCTATGGGATGGACTAGGGATGTATATGAAGATTGCTCTGATTTTTTCACTCGTGATTACGTTGCCTTTTACTGCCTATCAGATTTGGAAATTTGTGAGTCCAGGTCTGACGCCAAGTGAGCAGAAAGCGACTGTACGTTATATTCCTTTTGTCCTTTTGTTGTTCTTATTAGGGATTGCTTTTTCCTACAAAATATTGCTCCCGATGGCCACTTCCTTTACAAGCAGTATTAATCAGAATCTTGGCCTTGTCGAAACGTATGGGATGGCACAATATTTTACGTTTATGTTTAATCTAATCTTGCCTGTATCATTGTTATTTGAACTGCCTGTTGTTGTAATGTTTCTGACGAAACTGCGAATTCTCAATCCACTGCGTTTGCGAAAAATGCGCCGGATCTCCTACTTTGCACTTGTATTTATCGCTGTATTTGTGACCCCACCTGATTTTATTTCCGATATTTTGGTTACAATTCCTTTGATTCTGCTTTATGAATTCAGTGTCTTTCTGTCATCTGTGGTTTACCGGAAACAGCTCGAAGAGACGGAGGAATATGAATCGAGATATGTGAAGGTTGATGCAGGGGAGAAGATCTAGGATAGAGCATAATTTTTACAGGATTGGAGAGAATGGAAGATGGCTTCATGTATAACTGAAAAGATCTGCTAAAAATCCTGAAAAGGACTTGAAATCATCTTCTAATTTCAGTATCATGAAATTGGTTGTTAGCACTGACGACTGTCGAGTGCTAATATAGAAGAGTGCAACAACCGTAAGATATGTAACTTACTTATTTAAGGAGGCTATTTTTCATGATCAGACCTTTAGGTGAACGCGTATTGGTAGAACCGATCGAACAAGAAGAGACAACAGCTTTCGGGATTGTACTTCCGGACTCTGCTAAAGAAAAACCGCAAGAGGGTAAAGTTATCGCTGTTGGCGCTGGAAGCTTAAAAGATGGCGTTCGTGTTCCTTTGGAAGTAAAAGAAGGATACCGCGTTATTTTCTCCAAATACGCTGGAACAGAGCTTAAATACGAAGGTAAAGAATATTTGATTATGAAGGAAAGCGACATTCACGCAATCTTGGGTTAATCTTCATTCGTGAAGAGCTTGAATATATGAATTGAATCGTTGATTTCATAATATATTAGGAGGTTTTATCACTATGGCTAAAGATATTAAATTCAGTGAAGACGCACGTCGTTCCATGCTTCGTGGTGTGGACGCTTTGGCAAACGCAGTAAAAGTAACACTCGGACCTAAAGGACGTAACGTTGTTCTTGAGAAAAAATTTGGCAGCCCCCTCATCACGAATGATGGTGTGACGATCGCAAAAGAAATCGAACTTGAAGATGCATTCGAGAACATGGGTGCTCAACTCGTTAAAGAAGTAGCTACAAAAACAAACGATGTTGCTGGTGACGGTACGACAACAGCTACAGTTCTTGCTCAAGCCCTTATTACAGAAGGTTTGAAAAACGTAACTGCAGGTGCAAGCCCAATCGGTATCCGTAAAGGGATCGACAAAGCGGTTCGTGCTGCTGTTGAAGAACTTCACAAAATCTCCAAACCAGTTGAAAACAAACAATCCATCGCACAAGTTGCTGCTATTTCCGCAGCTGACGAAGAAGTAGGCGAACTGATCGCTGAAGCAATGGAAAAAGTGGGTAACGATGGTGTTATCACTGTTGAAGAATCCCGTGGATTCGAAACTGAACTTGAAGTGGTTGAAGGTATGCAATTCGACCGCGGATACATTTCTCCATACATGATTACAGATACAGATAAAATGGAAGCTGTCCTAGACAACCCATACATTCTGATCACGGATAAAAAAATTACAAACACGCAAGAAATCTTGCCTGTTCTTGAAAAAATCGTTCAACAAAGCAAACCGCTTCTGTTGATCGCTGAAGATATCGAAGGCGAAGCGCAAGCGATGCTGATAGTGAACAAACTGCGCGGAACATTTAATGCAGTAGCAGTTAAAGCTCCTGGATTTGGTGACCGTCGTAAAGCAATGCTGCAAGATATCGCTGCTCTGACTGGCGGCCAAGTGATCACTGAGGAACTCGGACTTGATCTGAAATCCGCTACAATTGATCAACTGGGTACTGCTCGTCAAGTACGTGTTACAAAAGAAAATACAATCATCGTTGACGGTGCAGGAAGCAAAGAAGACATTGATGCTCGCGTAAAACAAATTCGTTCCCAACTCGAAGAAACAACTTCCGAGTTCGACAAAGAAAAATTGCAAGAGCGTCTTGCTAAACTTGCTGGCGGCGTAGCTGTTATCAAAGTTGGTGCAGCATCTGAAACTGAGCTGAAAGAACGTAAACTTCGTATCGAAGATGCACTGAACGCAACTCGTGCAGCAGTAGAAGAAGGTATCGTATCCGGTGGTGGTACAGCTCTTGTGAACGTATATGGCGCTGTAGCTGCAGTAGGTGAGAAACTTGAAGGAGACGAGCAAACGGGCGTGAACATCGTTCTTCGCGCACTGGAAGCTCCAATCCGTACAATCGCTGCTAACGCTGGTGAAGAAGGTTCCGTAATCGTGGACCGTCTGAAACGCGAAGAAGTTGGCGTAGGATTTAACGCTGCTAATGGTCAATGGGTAAACATGATCGACGCAGGTATCGTTGACCCAGCGAAAGTAACTCGTTCCGCATTGCAACACGCTGCATCTATCGCAGCTATGTTCCTTACTACGGAAGCAGTTATCGCTGACAAACCAGAACCAGCAGCTCCTGCAGGTCCAGACATGGGCGGCATGGGTGGAATGGGCGGCATGATGTAATAACAAGGTTTAAACCTTGTTGCTCCAATACATCGAAGTAGCCACATTTTAATCGAGGCATCTCAATAGTTCTCTGAACTATTGAGATGCCTCTTTCTTTTTAATGATTAATAATCTTATAAATTACTTGATGAGTTGTACTTTCATCTTTCGAACTATTAAGGCATATTAGTCATAATAAGGAGTGTATATCCATGTTTTTGAAATCAGCACAAATTTACAGTAATAACGAAAAACAGTTTATATTATCTCATCAAATTCTACTAAACGGTTTTTTAACAGAGTACGGAGAGGTTACCGAGTTGGAATGGAATTGTAGTGAAGAGACTTTACAAAAAGTGTTACTTGAAGCGTTAAATAAATCAAATACAATAACTTTGGAAAAAGAAGATAAAGTGGATCCTTTAGCAAAGTATCTAGGAATAAAAAGTTGGAAAAAGGCAAAAAGTGATAAAAAACTAGTTATGGTGAATCATCATTTTGATGACGATCCTTATTTTAAAGTTACTGCTACAAAAAAGATGAAGAATGGAGCGTACCTCGGCATAAAGAGTGTAGAGATTCTCGAAGATGAAGCTCTACAAGACAATAACCTTGCTAAAAGTGTGCTGAAGGCTTATAAATTACGCATAAGACCCCTGACTCATTACAGAGCCAGGGGTCTTACACTTGATTAATAAATATGTTCCTCTGCAAGCTGAGTAAATACTTCACCGATCACAGAATCCTCGTCATAGCCGGAGGGGTCTGTATTTTTCTGCTTGCGTTTTTACTTAGCGAGATACTCGACGAACCTTGCAAAGATGGTGGCTACTTCGGCGCGGGTTGCGTTGGCGTTGTGGTCAAAGAGGTTGCCCGGCTTGCCTGATACAATGCCCATGCCCTGCAGTGCCTGAACAGCCTCGAGTGCCCATGAGCTGATCTCATTCTCGTCTGCGAAGGACGTAGATTGGCTTTTCGGTATCTCAAAGCCTTTGTACTTCATGTAATTGTACAGGATCACAAGCATTTGCTCACGTGATACCGTTGAATTGGGTTTAAATTGGTCTGCACCTATACCGCTGACTATGCCTTTTTCGGCTGCCCACTCGACTGCCGCGGTGTACCACTGATCCTTCGGCACGTCATTAAAGCGGGAACTTGCGCTGCCCGAGCGGTTTACGTTCTCGAGGTTGGCTAGTGCCTGCACAAACATCGCACGCGTCATAGCAGTTTCCGGTGAGAACGTCGTGGACGTTGTTCCGTTGAAAAGATTAAATGTGTAGGCGAAGTTTACATGGCTGTAGAACCAGTTGCCATTGTGTACATCATTGAAAGGGTTACCTGATACGACGTTGAAGCCTAGTGCAGTATCGTCATTGAGCACAAGCTCCGTGCCCTTTTGAATGTTCAACGATACGCCGTTATCTAAGCCAACACTCGCGCCGGCAGATCCTATCACGACCTTACCTTTCGAGTCTATCGTTGTGCCTTTTGGTACCTCAATCTTTGTTCCGCTCTTAGTCACAATTTCACCGCCACCAGGAAGGGTAGTGATGCCATTTTTGTCTGTGACTGCAGGCTTATCTTTCGGTGTGTTCAATGTGTAGGTCGGCTTAGAAGAACCCGTGTCTGCCCCAGTGCCAGTATTGCTGGTGTTGTCTCCTGAAGGTTTAGGCACATTTGGATTCGAAGGTGTCGGATTTGGAGTCGGTGTAGGTGACGGATTTGGATTTTGAGTAGGAGTGTGCTTCGGTGTCGCTGCCACACTTTTCTCCGCACTGTCGCCCTTGGAACTTACTGCTACGATCTTGAAGGTGTATTCTTGGTCATTGGTCAGACCTGTAAAAGTGTACTCATACGTCGACTTATCCACGGTGATTGGTGTCTTGTCACCGTACCAGACTTTATAGCCCGATATCGCGCTGCCTCCGTCGTTTGCTGGAGCAGTCCATTTCAGTGTAACCTGTTTGTCGCCCGCCGCCGCTGTGAAGCTGCTTGGAGCATCAGGCACACCTGATTTACGCTGTGAGAACATCCAATCAAAGACTTCTGAGTAGTCGTTGTTCCAAGATGGTAAGTTAGAAGACTGTGCTGTTGGAGCTATGCTCCAATTCCCCATCGTAATCTGGTTGTAGAGAACGGCCGCTTCTACTTCATGCGCAATATAGTCGAGCAGGGGAGGAGTATTATTCGGATTTGGTCTTTGACTTGGCTGATCATATTGGTTGTATGGCCAAGTAAGAGCCTCATTGCTCTCGAAACGAGAAGCCCTTGCATTAGTCATTTTCGGCATATTGTTATTTATGAAGTTATTGAGGTTAGTCTGGTATCCTCCCACATTATGAGCATTTACAAATATCCAATAGGCGAGATCTTTATGAGCTTCATTTACACTTGCTTCCGGTGAGCCGAATACCGGGGCCATAGGTGCACCTGCTGCGAAGAAGCCAGGATATGTGTTAATTAAGGTATTCGTATACGCGCCGCCCCATGAAAAGCCAGCAACGTAAATACGGTTAGGATCTACTAATCCTTCTGCCACTAAGTTGTCGATCACTTTCTTAACATCGTCTGTTTTTGGAGTGGAAGTCCCATTATAGGAAATATTCAAAATATGGCTAGCGTATTTACTAGGATTTTTCTCCATATTCTTCATCAAGGCAACCGAACCGTTAGCAGATTTCATAGATGCTTTTTGATCGATTTTTGACTGTGTGCCGCCTCGCGACATCCCGTGCGTATACACATATAGCGGCATTCCTTGCAGTACTTCGCCTTTTCCATCCTCGTGAAGGTAGAGGGCGTAATTGAATGAATCATTCGTATGTGTTGTAAACTTGTCGAGGATTGGATTCACAACATTTGTCTGTTTAAAGACGGCGTTATTAAGCGAATCACCTTTCGTCAGCACGATATCGCCTTTTTGAACAATGTTGTAATTTTGCTTTGTCGAGTTACTGGTTCCGTCCAGCGTTGTTCTACCGCCGGCTTCTGTATAAAACTCAAGCTCAATTACGATGTAACGGCCGCTATCCAGTCCGGCTTGATAATCCGGTGAATTGCTTACTTTCCCAACATAACCGCGCACTTTCGGTTCGTCGTTGGCGTATACTCTTGAGATCTTGCGTGTTCCTTCAAAGACCAACTGGTCACCGACCAAGGTTGTGTTCTTTGCCGATACGTTAAACAAGCCTGCTTGAAGTTTGGAACCTAATGCTTCATTTCCTTCGCCTAAGTCAATAATGACTGCTGTTGTGTACTCGCCGCTAGCAAAGTTGTCATTCCATACGATAAAAGGAAGTTGATCAGCGGCTGGATCATCTTTGAACGTGACACGAATCTCATGGTCAGCACTAATATTGGTTAAAGAGAAAGTATTATCGCTGGATATATTCACAGCTTTGCCATCAACCGTTACAGTATCAACAATATTGCCTTGATTAGGGGTAATCGTAAAAGTAATATCTTCGCCTTTTTCCATTCTCAGAACATTGCCGGGTGCGTTTGGCGATATGTTGCCGCCCGTATCCGCCTGGATGGAGATGGAGAATCTAGTATCTACTTCATCGGCTTCAATAAGCCTCAAGCTGTCTCTAAATGCAGCATCGCTGCCATAACCCGTGTCCGGATCTCCAAAAGCGGAAACGACTTCATAGCGATCCGCGCCTTTTTCACTCGAGTTATTAATGTAAATATCGAAGGTAAACTTGCCTGGCTCTAAGATCAGGTCTCTTTTTGGAATTCTCATCTCTACGATGTATCCAGTTTCTGTAATTTGGGTCCACGCAGCTCTGTCCGTATGGGACTGTCCTGAGTATATGCCTGTTGAACTAACACGCCATTGGTTAGAACCATTGGATCCTGGGCCGACATAAAACTCTAAGCTATCGTACGTATGATCCCCGCCTGGTCCCTGATACACATTGCTATCCTGTACAACTACGCGGGAATACAGGTAGTCATTGTCCCAAAGGATTCTGGCTGTGCCGGTGGCGTGAGGTCTAGAATCGCCAGGAACCGTACTTTTATTAATAGGATACTCCTTTGTTTTGGACCATAGTGGGTCGTTCGATCCAAGCTCAGGAGTTCCATATGATGCGGTTGGAGCATCTGGCAGTACCATTTGTTTACTCTGTGAGAACATCCAATCAAAGACGTCTGTGTAGTCATTATCCCAAGAGGGTAAATTAGGGGACTGTGCTATTGGAGCCATGCTCCAAGTCGTCTTAGTAAACGGATTCTCCATAGTAATCTCATTGTAAAGAACCGCTGCTTCTACTTCGTGTGCTATATAGCGAAGCAGTGGAGGGTCGTTTTCTAGATTTGGTCTTTGGCTTGGTTGATCATACTGATTGTATGGCCAAGTAAGAGCCTCATTGCTATCAAAACGAGAAGCTCTTGTATTAGTTAAATCTGAAATATCTTTGGAAATGTTATCAACGTTATTCGCTCCAGAATCATAAGTGTTAACAAATAACCAGTAGGCCAAATCTTTGTGAGCTTCGTTTTTGCTCGCTACCGGCCATCCAGATGAAATTCCCAAAGGTGCAGCTGCTGCGAAAAATCCAGGGAAGGTATTAATTAAGTTGCTCGTAACCCCGCCGCCCATTGAGAAGCCCGACGCGTAAATACGGTTCGGATCAACTAACCCGCTGGCAATCATGTCGTCGATAATCGCCTTAATATTGCCTACTTGCGGAGCAGAACCGTCACTATAGGAAATATTCAGAATATGACTGGCATATTTGTCAGGATCCTTCTCCATTTTCTTCATTAGAGCAACCGAACCGTTAGCGGATTTCATGGATGCTTTTTGGTCGATATGTGCCTGTGTGCCGCCGCGAGAAAAGCCGTGGGTATAGACATATAGCGGCATTCCTTTCAGCTCTTCACCATCGTTATTCTTATGAAGATAGAGTGCATAATTGACCGAATTATTTGTATGTGTTGTGAATTTGTCAAGGATCGGGTTTACAACTTTTTCTTGTTTGAAGACAGTGTAGCTAAGTGAATCGCCTTCAGTTAACTTGATAGTGTCCTTTTGAACAATGTTGTAATTTTGCTTTGTTGAGTTACTTCCATCCAGCGTTGTATTCCCGCCGACTTCTGTATAAAACTCAAGCTCAGCTACGATGTAACGGCCACTTTCCAGACCGTCCTGATAATCCGGTGATTTGTGTGGTTTTCCAAGATAGCCGCGCACTTTTGGTTCGTTGTTGGCGTATACTCTTGCGATTTTGCGTGTTCCTTCAAAAACCACTGAGTCACCGCTAAAGGTTGTGTCCCTGGCTGATATGGTAAACAGACCTGGATGAAGTTCGGAGCCTACTGCTTCTTTCCCTTCGCCTAAGTCAATGATGACAGCCGTGGTGTACTCGCCTCTAGCAAAGTTGTCGTTCCATACGATAAAGGGAAGCTGATCTGCAGCTGAATCATCTTTAAATGTCGCATGAATGTTAAGATCAGTCTGAATATCTGTTACAGAAAAAGTATTATCGCTGGATATAGTTGCAGACTCGCCATTTACCGTTACGTTGTCTACAATTTTTCCGTTATTTGGAATGAGTGTGAATGTTTTTTCTGAGCCAGGAGTGACCCGTAGAACATTGCCGGGTGCGTTCGGCATTATTTGTCCGCCCGTATCCGTCAAGAGGGTGATGGAGTGTCTGTCATCCAGTTCACTGGCCTCAATGAGCTCTAGGCTGTCTGTAAATGCAGCATCACTATTAAAACCTGTGTCTGGATCACCGAAAGCGGAAACAACTTCATAGCGATCCCCGCCAATTTCAGATGAGTTATTGATATAAACTTCGAAGGTAAGCTTGCCTGGCTGAAGTGTTAGGTTTCTTTTTGGGATTCTCATCTCCACGATGTATCCCGTATCCGTAAATTTGGTCCATGCAGCTCTGTTTGTATCGGACTGCCCTGAAAAGACACCCGTTGTACTAACGCGCCATTGGTTTGAACCGCTGGACCCTGGGCCGACGTAAAACTCAAGGCTGTCGTATGTATGATTCGGACCGGATCCCTGATATACATTGCTGTCTTCTACAACTACGCGGGAATAAAGGTATTCGTTGTCCCAGAGGATTTGGGCTGTGCCCGTGGCATGAGGTCTAGAATCGCCGGGGATAGTGCTTTTGTTGATGGGATACTTTTTTGTCTGTGACCACAGCGGGTCGTTCGACCCGAGTTCGGGAGTTCCGAAAAGGGCGGTAGGCGTTTCATTCGCTTCTGCGTACTCGATGTTGTCATTTTCGGCGGCAAAGCTGACAGGCATTAGCGACGTCGTCATTACCAGGCAACAGAGGAACGCGAGCATTTTGCGAAACCGTTTTGACATTAATGAAAATCCTCCTTGTTTTTTCGATCGGGTGCATCCATGGATTACCCGCATCTTATTTGGGATACATTGTAAATTTGACCAGTATCCAACTATATGATATAATCATTTCAAATAGTTTACAATCAAATTAATTTTTGTCACTAACTGAAAACGCTTACTGTAAAGTTTATTTGAAATTTTTCTGTGCGTTATTTGCTTGATAATTGTAAATAACCAGACTTTTGAATGTCATTGCCTTACAGAGTGTCGTCTTAATAGATCGAGTTTGGTGTTGCAATCACTGTTGTGAAATGACCACTTCTTAATCATTCTATTAAGAAGTGGTTTTTGCATAGGAGACACAACGGTGGACACTGACTGATCAAAGCAGGAGGGGAGCATAAAGTTTTTAAGCAACATATACAGTAATTTTAAAAATAGGTTTACATAATTTAAAAGTAGTTAGGGGATTGTTCATTTTGCCATCAAGTAATAACATAAATAAAGCATTCGAAACAATTGAGTTCAGAGGTTTGGCAGTAGATGCGTATTTAACTACTCAGCTATCAGGAGTTCGCAAGGTTGCGGAAAAGGAATTCACTTATGGATATAAGAAGAAAAGATCGGATGGTAGTGAAACGAATAAATTTGCAACTCTGATGATTCTTAGAGGCGATCCAGCAATAGTACTGCATGTTGGCGATAAAGCAGATAAACATGGACTTAGGATTCAACAAGAAGTAGATAAGAAATTAAATCAAACTTATAAAAGAAATCAAAATCAAATTGATGAAAAAGCGCATGAAGTTTTTATAAAGTTAGATTGGGTTAAGGAGTTAGCGGATATAACACCATTTATTAATGAAGCATATGAAAAAAGAGATTAACATACATATAAAACTAAACCCCTGACTCATTAAAGAGCCAGGGGTTTTAGCTTTCTTTTACTATTGATAAATAAGTTCCTCTGCAAGATGGGTGAATACTTCACCGATCACAGAATCCTCATCATAGACGGAGGAGCCTGTGTTTTCTTCAGGTTGAGCAAAAGGTACCTGAGCAATGATATGGGAATGAAGCTCTTCTGCTAATTTCTCGGCACCGCCTTGACCCAGTAGGTAGTTCTTTTCACCGTTCGATTCAAAGTAGGCCATGTTCTCAACCACACCAAGAATCGAATGTTTGGTATGCTGCGCCATAACTCCTGCACGAGAAGCGACATGGGAAGCAGCGTAGTGAGGAGTGGTCACTATAATCTCCTGCGCTTGCGGAATCATAGCTGCCACATCAATGGCGACATCTCCTGTACCGGGAGGTAAATCGAGCAAAAGATAATCGAGCTCACCCCAATGGGTGTTCGTAAGGAAATTACGAATCCACTTGTTCAGCATCGGGCCGCGCCACATGACAGGCTGGTTATCTTCTGCAAAGAAGCCCATCGACATCACTTTTACCCCATGACTTATAACAGGAATCGCGGTTTGGTCAATCATGGTTGGCTTTTGGCCAATCTTCATCATCGCAGGGATACTAAATCCATAAATATCTGCATCTAAAATCCCTACACGTTTCCCAAGCCGGGCAAGTGCTGCGGCTAAGTTAATCGTAACCGTAGACTTACCGACACCGCCTTTACCGCTCGTCACTGCAATGAACGTAACCCCAGACTCAGGCAGAAGCATCTTCGGCATACCTTGTTCCGTAGCATTTTGTGTTTTTAATGAAGAGGTTATATTTCGGCGTTCTTCATCTGTCATGGAACCAAACGTAATCGAAACGCTGGATGCACCAATTTCTTTTAGTGCCTGTTCAATATCCTGCTGTATCTTTGCTTTTAGCGGGCAACCTTGAATAGTTAAAATAACGTCCAGCGTGACATGCGTACCGTCAACCTTTATATTCCGAACCATATTTAGGTCAACGATACTTTGATGAAGTTCCGGGTCATTAATGTTCTTTAATGTTTGTAAAATTTGTTCATTTGTCAGCATGTAAGAAACCACCTTCTTATTTTAAGCCTTTGCCAAGTCCTTTTAAAAAGTGGATTCCAAAATTTAAAGAGCGATTGACATCGGGATCATTTAATAGTTTTAAAAGTTTGAAGGCACTAATCTTTTCATCTGATTCAATAGCCTTATTTGCTTCATCTAGGCCTGTAGTTAAGCTGTTAATCAGCTTCGCTGTTGTTTCCGGTTCGACTTCAGACAGCGCTCCAGCAGCACCCATTAAGTTATTGATGATATTTGTAACAGGTTTACGAGTCATTTGACCAAGGGCAATTTTTGCGACATCTTCTTTTGCTTCTAGTAGTTTTCCCGCTGCTTCTAGTGCTCCCATATCATTCAAATCAGCCATGATCGAAAAAACTTGATTCACCATTTCTTCATTTTCAGAAAGAAGCTGTTTTAAATTTTCTAACTTCTCTTCCTTAAGTTGTTCTTCTGTCACTTGTTGTTTTCTTATCGTTGTAATTGGCGCAGCCATACCATCACTTCCCTTCGTTAGTCGTTGTTAAGTGTACGTATCCAGGACGGTTCCATTTACGCTCGACTTCAACGCCATTTTGTGGATGACGTTTCTTATAACGCGGATTTGTTCTAGGCAGCGGATTTTTTCCTTTTGGCTTCAGTATTTCCACACGTACTTTTGTTTGTTTGTAAGCCGGTGTAGATGTATTGATATCTGCAGCCGGTCCGGTTAAGAAGTTGATTGCTGAATCTTTGCTGACCGAGTTCATTGGTAGGAATAATTCATTTCCTTGGACCCGATCGGTTATTAGGGCATTAAGTTTTAATGCGCCGTACGGTGATACGAGACGAAGCAGGGCTCCATCTTCAATACCGCGTTCTTTGGCGAGTTCAGGTGATACTTCCACAAAAATCTCAGGTACTTTCGACTGAATCCCTTTGGATTTATTCGTCATATTTCCTTCATGAAAGTGTTCAAGCATACGACCATTGTTAATTAGGCAGTCATACTGTGCTTCATATTCAACAGGCTGTACCCAATCATGTAAAGCGAAACGTGCTTTTTTATCCGGGAAGTTAAACCCATCTTCATAGAGCAGAGGTGTATCTTTTCCGTCCAGACTACCCCAGCAGAAGCTGCCCCAATCTGCAAGAACATCATAGTTTGCTTCAGCGAAGATCGGAGACAGGCTGGCCATTTCATCGAAAATTTCACTTGGATGGCTGTAATTCCAATCCGCACCTAAGCGGCGAGCGACGGCCTGAAGAATCTCCCAATCGGCTTTAGATTCACCGAGTGTTGGCAGTACTTGATAGAGACGCTGTACACGGCGTTCTGTATTGGTGAACGTACCTTCTTTTTCAAGCGATGGCGCTGCTGGCAGAATCACATCTGCGTATTGTGCTGTACGTGATAGGAAGATGTCTTGTACAACAAAAAATTCGAGCTGTGAAAGCACTTGATCTACGTGGTTTGCATCACAGTCCACTAGAGCCATATCTTCGCCTACAAGATACATAGCTTTCATCTTACCTTCCATAATCGCATCTAACATTTGCATGTTTGTACGACCTGGCTCTGGCTTGATTTTTACACCATATGCTTTTTCAAATTTCTCACGTTCTGCATCATTCGTTACTTTTTGATAACCCGGCAGCAGATTCGGAAGTGTACCCATGTCACAAGCACCTTGCACATTGTTATGACCACGAAGCGGGTAGGCTCCTGCACCAGGACGGCGATAGTTACCGGTAGCAAGAAGTAGATTAGAAATCGCTGCGGATGTGTAGGAACCTCCTGTATTTTGAGTAACACCCATTCCCCAAAGCACACAGGTTCCGTCTGCATCACGAATCATTTCGGCCACTTGAATCAGTGTTTCTTTTGAAATCCCAGTCTGTTGTTCTGCATATTCCAGAGTGTATTTATCAAGTACGGATTTAAAGTCATCATAGAAATTCACGTTCTCTTGAATGAAAGATTCGTCATGCCAACCTTGATCAATGATGTATTTGGTAACAGCCATGAGCCATACTTGGTCTGTGCCTTGTTTTGGACGCATGAAGATGTCAGAACGCTCAGCCATTTCATGTTTACGGATATCGGAAACAATTAATTTTTGACCGTGTAATTTATGGGCACGTTTGACTCGAGTCGCTAATACAGGGTGACCTTCTGCCGGGTTTGCCCCAACAATGATGACAAGACCAGCCTTTGCGATATCTTTAATCGTTCCTGCATCTCCACCCATACCTACGGTACGCATGAGTCCGTCGGTAGCAGGAGACTGGCAATAGCGTGAACAGTTATCGACATCGTTCGTTTCAAACAATTGACGAGCCATTTTTTGAATCAAGTAGTTTTCTTCGTTTGTAATTTTGGAAGAGGAGATAAATCCGACAGAACCTGTACCGTATTCTTTTTGAATACCGCCAAGTCTAGATGCAATCAGATCTAGCGCTTCATCCCATGATGCCTCAACAAATTCATTGTTTTTGCGAATTAGTGGTTTCGTAATCCGTTCTTCGGAGTTCACGAAGTCCCAACCGAATTTCCCTTTGACACAAGTAGATACTGCATTTACAGGACCGTCAGAAGGTTGGACTTTTAGGATTTTTCGATCTTTGGTCCATACTTCAAATGAGCAGCCTACACCACAGAAAGTACATACGGTCTTTGTTTTTTTCGTGCGTTTACTGCGCATGGCAGCTTCGACCTCAGAAACAGCAAAGATACCGCTGTACCCAGGTTCAACTTCCTTAATCAAATCGATCATCGGATCAAGCATATCTTGTTTCAGTCCAGTCATAAAACCGGCTTCACCAAGCATTGTTTTCTCCATTAGTGCGTTACATGGACAGACGGTAACACATTGTCCGCAGCTTACACAGGAAGAATCGTTGATCGCAACGCCTTCATCCCAGATCACTCGTGGTCTTTCGGCTTCCCAGTCAATGGATAACGTTTCGTTCACTTGCAAGCTTTGGCATACTTCTACACATTGCCCGCATGCGATACATTGGTTCGGATCATATCGATAAAATGGATGTGACATATCGACTTCATGGGGTTCCACTTTTGGTTTGTAGGGATATTTTTGATGTTCAATTTCCATGAGTTCTGCCGTGTTATGTAATTTACAGTTGCCGTTATTGTTGTCACATACAGTGCAGTAGAGTAAATGATTTTCGAGTATACGGTCCATAGCTTCGGTTTGCGCAGCTTTCGCCTTTTCGGAATTCAGCTGAACGTTCATACCGTCTACAGCTTTTGTGGAACAAGAACGAACAAGTTCGCCATTGACTTCAACGATACATGTATCACAAGTTTGGATAGGATCAACAGAGGGTACATGGCAGATTTGCGGATGAGGGATGCCGTTTTGATTAATGGTATCCAGGATGGTTGCTCCTTCTGCTGCATCATACGGTACGCCATTGATATTAATTTTGGTCAAGGTAATTTCCTCCTTTTGTTCTAAGAGACTTATATGTTCACAGGATCCTATTTAGGATGAATAACGAATAAAATAACGAGTTGATGATTAGATTTAATGAAACAGTGATTGCCAGGTGTCCGTGTGAAATAGGTTTATAAAATAAAAAATCCACCATGAAACAGCATGCTCTATACATGCTGAATGTTCATGGTGGATAAAATTCATAGCAGGCCGTGCTATAAATCCAATCTACTACATTTCAATTTTTAGTATACCAATAGAATTCAAATATTAAGATCCATATGAAAAATGAGTTCAATTCTATTCTATAAACCCATGTAGGAATCAAAATACGTAAACACCATTCGTATATCATTTATTATAGCTCTTTTCAATTAGAATGATCAATAATATCAATAAAATTAATTAATGAGAGTCTTTATCATTTGTATTCTCTAAACAGAATCAACTAAAAAATTAGCTGAACTTTTGATAAGATAAATGGACAAGAGAAACCATTACTAGTACTATTTTAACTACATAAGCTGCTGATTTCATACAAAATGATAAGGGTTATCCTTATGAAAATACGATAATAAACAAAAGTTTCATAATGATAGGAGATTCGTTAAAATGTCAAAAAAAATACATGAATTTAATGACATGATTCGAAAACTACGCAAAGATAAATTTGGAAAAGGACCCGATCGTATTCATACGGTTTTCGTTGAGAATATGGCAGTTTCCACACTTTATGGAAACATCACACCTACCGAAAAATTCATTGCGAGTACTCCTGAAGGATTAAAAATGGTTCATGCAGCACGTACAAGTATGATCCAAGATTTGTACAGTGAATCGCCTCCAGAAGGCATGGAACAACTCGTAGGTTCGAAATTGCTGCATTTATTTTCAGATATCAAAATTGAAGAGGATTTTGCTATTTCTGTATTTGTTTTTGAAGATAATATTAGTGAATAAGAGGATGCCTTATGGAAAATGCAGTAACAAGAAAGGTTATACATGTTGCAGATAAACAAATCAAAGAAATAGAAGATCTCGTGGTAACAGAACATGCAGTTACGGTTAAAATTAACCAAGAAGAATTTGTTACCATGGTTTGCACACCAGAGTATGTAGAAGATATGGTTGTTGGATATTTAGCTTCTGAACGGATCATTCGGAGTGCGGGTGACCTTGAAGACATTTGGTACCAGCCAAAAGAAGGTTATGTGCATGTCAAAACAAAGAACGTGAATCCTTTTTATCAACAATTTCAAAATAAACGATATATTACTTCTTGTTGCGGGATGAGCCGCCAAGGTTTTGTGTTTGCAAATGATGCACTGGTAGCCAAAAAAATGGAAGATATTCATGTCAGAGTTACTACCGAGGATTGTTTCCGTTTAATGAACGATCTGCAAGATTCCGCTGAGACATTTAAAAAAACAGGCGGTGTGCATAATGCATCGTTATGTGATGTGAATGGAATTATACTAAGCCGTATGGATATTGGACGTCATAATGCACTTGATAAAATATATGGATATTGCCTGCGAAATAACATCAGCTTGAAAGATAAAATCATCGTATTCAGCGGACGAATTTCATCGGAAATTTTACTTAAAGTATCCAAAATTGGTTGTGAAATTGTCTTGTCCAAATCTGCTCCCACCGAACTTGCTCTGCAACTGGCAGATGAACTCGGTATTACAACGGTAGGTTTTATTAGACAGAATTCACTTAATATTTATACACATAAAGAGCGTATTCTTTTACCTGAGCAAGATGCAGAAAACGGACCTGTAAATGAATAACTCTTACTAATGAAAGAAGGAGATTACAATTTCGAATCTACAAGACCAACTACATAGACCTCTAAGAGATATAAGGATATCCGTGACAGACCGATGTAATTTTCGTTGTCAGTATTGTATGCCTGCCGAGGTATTTGGTCCAGATTTTGCTTTTTTACCGTCTGATAAAATACTCAGTTTCGAAGAAATTGAAAGATTAGTTAAGATTTTCGTCTCATTAGGTGTGAAAAAAGTACGTATTACGGGCGGAGAACCTTTACTGCGTCAAGATCTGCCTAAATTAATAGGACAGATTCACCGCATCGCTGGGGTAGAAGAGATTGCCTTAACGACCAATGGCACTTTACTAAAAAAATACGCACATGATTTAGCAAAAGCAGGATTATCACGAGTCTCGGTTAGTCTGGATTCCTTAGATGAAGATCGTTTTTTTGAGATGAATGGTCATCGTGGCAAGGTGTCAACGGTATTAGAAGGAATAGAAAAAGCAGCAGAGGCCGGACTGCAAGTGAAGATCAATATGGTTGTGCAAAAAGGGAAGAACGAGCAAGATATTGTACCTATGGCAAGGTTTTTTAAAGAGAAAGAGCATATCCTTAGGTTTATTGAGTATATGGATGTTGGGAATTCAAATGGTTGGCGATTGGATGACGTAGTGTCGAAAAAAGAAATTATTGACCAGATTAACGAGTTCTCTCCTTTGACACCTACCGAGCCTAATTATATAGGGGAAGTAGCTACGCGTTATCAATATGAAGATGGTCAGGGTGAAATCGGCGTGATTTCTTCGGTTACCGATTCTTTTTGTGGGACTTGTTCCCGTGCACGGATCTCTGCCGAAGGGAAACTATATACTTGTCTATTTGCCACAGAGGGAACGAATTTGCGGGATTTATTACGGTCTGGGGAAGATGATGAATCGATCACCCGGTTTATTTCAAACGTATGGGAAAATAGAGATGATCGCTATTCCGATGAACGTAATGAAGAGACAATGAGAAAAAGAAAGAACTCGAAAATTGAAATGTCACACATCGGTGGTTAAATAAAATAAAGAGAGCAGAAGAATTTCTCTGCTCCCTCATTATCGATACCTAATTAGCGTTGCAATAAAACAAGGCCGCTGATTGCAGATGTTCTTTTTTTGAAGATGATCTTGAAGCCAACTTCCTTATCTAACATACAAGCTAGTGCAGTACGAAGTAATGCATTGTGTTTTAAATCAATTTTACAAGGTTCAGAACTCCCAATGACACGTACGGAGACAATTCTTTTTGGAGAGCCAGGGATTAGAGGGTTTCTTGCCCAAGTAATCAATACAAGGTCAGGTTGTCTAGTAGCTTTTATACTAGTCATATTAATCACCTCTTTTCTTTTAGTACTCTATATTAGATGCCAAGAGAGGAAGAAGTGTGCTAGACAAATCTATTAAAAAAGTAAGAGAATCCATATGAATCTATGAATATATCAATAGGCTGTTTTACAAAAACATAAAAAATCTCTCAGCAGCTTATAAAGCGTTTGAGAGATTTTTAATTGAGAACAACATGTTCAGCAGTTTCATCTTTGCATGGTATATTAATAAGTTAGACCATGGACTGACTTATTAATATATCATTGCTTTTTCTTAAAAATACACCCCTTAGAATTAATAGGGTAAACTTAGGAGTTTTACCAATGTCTATTTTAAGGAGTTCAGTTAAGTAACAGGACTCTTCTTTTATTAAAAGATAGATTAGCTATAGATATAAGAGATGGGAATAAGAAATATTTATATTTGTATCCCCAGTCGTTCGTGACTTCTTTCTTCGGGATTACAGGATAACTATCTTTTGTTACAGATACAAAAATACTTCTATGAATCATACTAATAGATTAACTGAGATTTTCATTATTGAACTGGAATTTGAAATGTAAATGGTTTGAAGTCCAAGTCGTAATTATCTGAAGAACCTTCGGCAATCAATGTTATATCCTCACCAGAAGGGTCTATTTTTTCAAAAGTTATTATGCCTTCACTCTTAATCCCTGGCAGAATCTCAGAGTTAATCTCTGGATAGTCGGCTTCATAATTGGTAGAGACTTCATATTGAGTACTACCCTGAGTGAGTTTTGAGTTAAAGTCATAGAAGCTGATCGTTGACTCAGATTTATTTTCGATAGTCATATAGAATCTGGTTTCCTCATCTGCGAATTCAACTTTATTGACTGTCATTACATAGCCATTTTGTTCAATCGTTTTATTGATATCCACTGTTTTTAATGCCGGTGATACAACAGTGATATAATCGCTTATTTCGACGGTTTGAGCGAGAATCACCGGTGCTTTCACTTCGCCGCCAAGCATATTTTCTCCTACAAACTCATCTTTTACAATACCCGTAACATGGATATAGTCTCCTTCATTAAGGCTAAGGGACTTATCTGTATATCCAATTAGAATATTATGTTCACTATTTTTAGGGTCAGCGTAAGCTTGAAGATAGATGCCATCTTCATCTTTTTCTGGAGTTGTAAATATTTTGGCGTAAAAATCTACTGCTTTGCCTTTGTAATCTTTAGGGCTTGAAAACATTTGCTCAAACTCTTCTTGTGATAACGGTGAAGATGAGACAGTTGTTGTCTCCGTATTGTTGCTTGCTGCATCAGTTGACGAGTTCACATCAGAATTGCCACATGCAGCTAATCCGAGTAGCAACAGGACAGAGATTGCTGATAGTAAAATCTTTTTCTTAAACACTTAAATATTCCCCCTAAGATGAAATAATTCTGGATAGTCTGACAGGCTAGGCGAGTATTTCATCCACTTTATGAATTCAAAAGTGCAATCGCTTTACTATAATACTGTCAGTATTAGTAATTAAGTATGGTTCCTAGTTATCACCTTGAAAGAAGTATGTTACTATAATACGACCAGTGCATTAAGAGGTACCAGACATAAATTGTTAGATGTGTGTCGTGGGTAGGTATATTTTAATATATTCATATAATAGTCACTATTTTCCTAAAGAACCGGGTTTCAAGACTCCGACCATATGCTGTTATCGAGTATTCTACTTTAGTGATTCATGTACTTTTCGTTTTAGATCACTGATCGTTTTAATGAAGGAACTCTGTAAGGATTTTTTCGAATATCTAAAAAAGTGAGTAAAATATCACATTCTGGTTTAATGATAAGAAGGTCGTATTTTGTTCATTAATGAACGAAAAAAATTATCTATCTAATTTTGAAAAGAAGGTTGACATTCGCTCAGTTTAGTAATAAACTTTATTTAAGCGATTGAGAAAAAGTAAGTGATTTTCACAAGAAGAGATGTATTGCCGAGAGGCATAAATGATTACAATCCCTGAATGTTAGAGATATGGAATGCAGCTGATTTTCATTAGAAAATAAAGAAGCCATTCGTTATTACGTCATCAAACATATGGGATTTGATTTTTAAACTTATATCTTAAACTTGTAATACTTTAATTAGAGATAATAAAGAAAGCTTCTGTACCAATTACATTTCATATCTAGAATAAATTTTATTAGGCAGGGATGAACAATGAACCATTTAAAAGGAATTCACCACGTAACGGCAATTACGAGTAATGCTGAGAAAAATTATGAGTTTTTCACTTATGTCCTCGGTATGAGGCTTGTGAAAAAAACAGTGAATCAAGATGATATTCAGACGTATCATTTGTTCTTTGCGGATGATAAAGGCAGTGCAGGTACAGACATGACGTTCTTTGATTTTCCTGGTATTCCAAAAGGTACCCATGGTAATGATGAAATCTACAAATCTTCTTTCCGAGTCCCTACCGACAAAGCGATTGATTATTGGAAAGAACGTTTTGATCGTCTAGGAGTAAGTCACTCAGGTATAAAAGAGCTGTTCGGGAAGAAAACCTTATCTTTCGTCGATTTTGATGAGCAGCAGTATCAATTGATCTCAGATGAGTTTAATAAAGGGGTTCCTTCGGGTACACCGTGGCAAAAAGGGCCGATCCCGCTGGAATATGCGATTACAGGACTAGGCCCCATCTTCGTACGATTCTCCCAGTTTGATTATTTCAAGGAATTGATGGAGAGAGTACTTTTGTTCAAAGAAATTGCACAGGAAGAGAATCTTCACTTGTTTGAAGGAGGCGAAGGTGGAAATGGAGCACAGGTTGTCGTTGAAGACAACACAGAACTCCCGCCAGCTCGTCAAGGATACGGTACGGTTCACCATGCTGCATTCCGGGTTGAGAACCGGGCTGTGCTTGATGAGTGGACTTCTCGAATGGAAAGCTTCGGCTTCACTACTTCGGGTTATGTAGATCGCCACTTCTTTGAATCCTTGTATGCAAGAGTAACTCCGCAGATTTTGTTTGAGTTTGCAACAGATGGCCCTGGTTTTATGGGGGATGAACCTTATGAAACGCTGGGAGAGAAATTGTCTCTTCCGCCATTCTTGGAACCGCACCGTGAGCAGATTGAGCGAGATGTTCGTCCGATCGACACGATGCGTAGCGATAAAGTTTTCAATAAGGAGTAACCTGCAAAGAATTAATCGTATAGAAATCGATGAATTTTTGCAGGGACCTGCAAAGATTTTATCGTCGGATAATCGATATTAACTTTGCAGGGACCTGCAAATTTATTTCGATTATCCAGCGCTAGAACTTTGCAGGGACCTGTATTATTTCGATCAAACTCGAAATGAGTTGATGAAATAATACAGTATCCTTTGAAAAAAAATAAATACATTATATTCAATTAATAGGAGGAAATTAATTATGAATTTTTTTGAAGCAGTAGAAACACGCCGTTCCGTATATGCACTTAACAAAGAAGTAAAGGTGTCCGACGATCGTATTAAAGAAATCGTGGAGCATGCAGTAAAACACGTACCGTCTTCATTTAACTCACAATCCACTCGCGTTGTCGTTCTTTTCAAAGGCGAGCATGAAAAACTGTGGGACATGACAACAGAAGTGCTGAAAGCAGTGATGGGCGATGCAGACTTCTCCGGAACACAGCAAAAAATGGATATGTTTAAAGGTGCTTATGGTACCGTATTGTTCTTTGAAGATCAAGCTGTTGTAGGCGGCTTGCAAGAAGCATTCCCTGCTTATGCGGATAACTTCCCAATCTGGTCTGAACAAACAGCAGGTATGCACCAATTCGCAGTATGGACTGGTCTTGCTACAGAAGGGATCGGCGCTTCTTTGCAGCACTATAACCCGCTGGTTGACGAAAGAATTGCTAACGAGTGGAACGTTCCTGAATCTTGGAAACTTCGTGCTCAGATGCCATTCGGTGGTATTGCACAACCAGCTGGCGACAAAGAACTCAAACCGCTGGATGAACGCATTAAATTCTTCGGTTAAGTATCTGTCTAGTTCTCAGCCATTCCTTTATCTTCGGATGAAGGGATGGCTTTTTATGTATCCACATTTCTACTGCATGTACTGTTTGTCCATTATTCTGCATACATAACCTAATAACTCATAAAATGCAGAAAAGGGGAGAGTGGGAGAAATGGAGTGGAGTGTGATCTGGGAACTTATTGACCCGCGTCTAGTTGGAGTCGTAGCCGCTTGCTGGGTCGTGGGATTTATTCTTAAATCTACGCCGGCTATACCGGATTGGACCATTGTATACGTTGTTGTTATTGTTGCTGTGCTGCTTGCTGTCTGGATGCTGGGATGGTCTGCGGATTCAGTCGTGCAGGGGATTCTGGCTGGATCTTTCTCTGTATATGGACATCAGGTGGTTAAACAGACGCGCAGTATTGGAAGAAAGAACTAGAGTAATGGACTGATGTGGAAGGCTCGGTAACAGCAACAAAAAACCGTAACCCAGCAGAGCAGGGTTACGGTTTTTTTGTTGAAATACTTATTCATAATTAGAAGATTTATTTCAGATCTTCAATGGAGTCAATATCCATGTAAGCTGGAACAGTAAGTCCAGTTTTTGCACCTTCCATATTTACACCAACATCTTCGACTTTGTCAATATAGCGGTCGTAGTATGCTGCGGAAGTGACAGGCATCCAAGCTGCAAGGGTAGCATCCACATCGCCTGCTGCGACACCAGTCCACATCGGGCCCATCTCTACTTGAAGTGAAGTTACATTGTAACCAAGCTCATTTTCGAGGACATATTCCACAAGATTTGTACTTGCGATTTCAGAGTCCCAAGCTACATAGCTAAGTTTCAAAGTCTCACCATTTGAAGACCGCAGACCTTTTGTCCACTCAGCGACTTTGTCTTTATGAGCTTCCGCCCATTCTTTTGCTGCTTGCTGTGGATCCGCGCCGTCCTGGATAGCAATCATCATTTCAGCCATCTCTTCAGCCGTCCAGTTGAAGCGATCTAAGAACTCGTAGGCTGCCGGATGATCTTCTTTGAGTCCTTTACGGACGATCGTACGAATTTCTTCCGCGTCTCCATACGATTTAAGCGGATCTTCTAGGAATTTCAGATCATATTTGTTGAACATCCAGTGCGGAGTCCAGCCTGTTATGATGATAGGATCTTCATTCTTCAGACTTTTCTCCAGCATCGCTGTCATCGCAGAACTAGAACCTTCCACAAGAGTCCAATCTGTCAGATCATAATCTTCCAGTGCTTGTTTCGTAGAAGTCATGATACCGGCACCAGGGTCAATACCTACAATCTGATAATTTACTTCTTCGCCAACGGCGCTTCGTTCAGCACCATCAGCAGCATTATTACCTACAAAATACTGAGAAAAACCAGCGATAAGTACAATAGCTGCAGCAGCCGAGATCATCCAGATCCGCTGTTTTGAAGTAAAGCGGCTGTGTTTCTTCTTTCCTGGCTTACCTACTAAATTCTGAGAGAAACGATCGAGCACAATTGCCAGTACGACTACGACGAGTCCTGCTTCAAATCCTTTACCAATCTGAAGTTGTCCAACTGCACGATATACTTCAGCACCAATACCTTGTGCCCCAATCATTGACGCGATTACGACCATGGATAGTGACAACATGATCGTTTGGTTAACACCACTCATTAGTGTTGGCATGGCTAGTGGAAGCTGTACTTTAAATAGCTTTTGAGCCGAAGTTGAACCAAAAGCGTCAGCCGCTTCGACAAGTTCTGTAGACACTTGGCGGATACCAAGATGCGTCATACGAATGGTTGGTGGAATGGAGAATATAACGGATGCAATAACACCCGGTACAACACCCAAACTAAAGAAAGTAACGGCTGGAAGCAAGTATACGAACGCAGGCATGGTCTGCATGAGATCGAGGATCGGAGTAACTACTCTTTCCACGCTGCGGCTGTACGCCGACAGAATACCAAGGGGTACGCCGATTACAACGGATACAATCCCTGAAGTTACGACGAGCCCCAGTGTATCCATGGATTGCGTCCAGTAACCTAGGTTATAGATAAGCAGGAAGCCAATTACCGTGAATGCAGTAAGTTTCCATTTTCCCAGCATATAAGCAAGTACACCAAAAATGATAATAAACAGAAAAGGGTGGGGCAGCATAAACAGCCCCGAGAAAAATCCGACGACACTTTCGATAATAGTCGAAATGACGCCGAAGAATCCGGAGAGTGAGTCATTTAGCCAATTAACTGCGGCATCTGTCCACTCAGCTATGGGTAACTTCGGCATGAGATGATTCCTCCTTCGTTGTAACTTCGCCGCCAAGTGCTCCGAGCAGTGCGCCTCTTACGATAACACCTACGATTCTTCCTTTGTCGTCAACTACGGCTACAGGAACTTTGGCAGAGCTTGTAATTTCAAACAAGTCATTCATCATCGTTTCAGGCGGTACTTGAGGTCCGTCTGTAATGAGAATATCTTGTAATGTTTTTCCGTCTTTAAAGGCCCGAACCGCATCTTCCGCTGTTATAACACCGAGCAGTTTTTTAGTACGATCGATGACAAACAGATTAGATATACCGCGTTCACGCATCAGCTCAAGTGCTACACGAGGGCCGCGATCGAGTGTAATGGTCTCTGGTCTCAGCATAACGTGAGAAGCAGTAAGTACTTTAGATAAGTCCACATCCTCGACGAAACGAGCGACAAATGAGTTGGCAGGCTGGATCATAATTTCTTCCGGTGTGCCAATCTGTTCAACAGAACCGTCTTTCATCAGCGCAATTCGGTCCCCAATACGAAGAGCTTCGTCCAAGTCATGCGTAATAAAGATTATTGTTTTTTGCATACGATCTTGCAGCTCTAAGAGCTCATCTTGCATATCACGGCGAATCAGTGGATCAAGTGCGCTGAAAGCTTCGTCCATAAGCAGAACTTCTGGATCGTTAGCAAGAGCACGTGCAAGACCGACACGTTGCTGCATCCCGCCGCTGAGTTCACTTGGAAGTTTATCTTCCCAGCCTTTTAGCCCAACCAACTCAAGAGCTTCTTTTGCTTTTTCTTTGCGTTTCGCTTTATCTACCTTTTGAATCTCCAAACCATATTCGACGTTATCAAGTACAGTACGGTGAGGCAGAAGAGCAAAGCTTTGGAATACCATACTGATGGTTTCGCGGCGAACCTTGCGCAGCTGCTCTTTGTTCATTTTACGAAGATCTTTCCCGTGAACGAGGATTTCTCCCGAAGTAGGTTCAATCAAGCGGTTCAGCATTCGTACAAGTGTGGATTTACCACTACCAGAGAGTCCCATAATGACGAAGATTTCTCCCTGTTTGATTTTCATATTGACTTGATTTACGCCGACCGTAATATTTTTTTCTTTAGCCAAGCGCTTTTTATCAAAGCCTTGTTCAAGAAGCTTAACTCCCTCTTGAGCATTAGGACCAAACAGCTTACTTACATTTTTCACTTCTAGTATGGTCATGCTTATCTTTACACCCCTTTTTCTATAACGATATAAGCTTTATTTCACATAATTTAAACATTTGCCTTTGTCATTGTAACAAATTGGCTCTATACTTTCAAATGTACATTCAGTATGTTTAGTTCGTACAGTAAAAACTGTACGAATTGAATTTTAGCAAAATAAGCCTATTTTCTCGCCTATTCTTCCTTTATTGAGGAATAGCTACGTAGGAGGCATCTTTACTTTTAATATTGCTTTTCTTAAAATAGAGCATGACATTTAACAAAAATTGTGATCAAAGTCATCGATTTAGCATTTTAATTTTTAGATTGTCCTTAATGGAATTCTTTTATGATTTGGTATTTAGACCTGGGCCGTGGATATTTCAGCTATTCATTTGGACAGTAACTATTTTTATACAGTAGGATTAAGGGTAGAATGGGAGGTTACAAGCATGAGCTTGGACCAATTAAATGAAGAACAACAATCAAAAATAATGAATATTCGTAAGCGTGTCATTCAAACCGTGGGTAAAAATATGGAATTGTACGGACTCACTTCTTCTGCGGGCCATTTATATGGACTGCTCTTTTTTGCAAATCAACCCATGACGCTTGATGATATGGGAAGAGAAATGGAAATGAGTAAGACCAGTATGAGCACGAGTGTACGTAATCTTCTTGATCTGCAAATGGTGAACAAGGTATGGAGTAAAGGTTCTCGTAAGGATCAGTACGAAGTGGAGTATGACTGGCATCAGACCTTTATGGATTATTTCACTATTAAATGGAGACAAGCAGCAGAAAGTAATCTTCTTACGTTTAGAAAAGCAATCGAAGAACTGAATAAGCTTTTAAAAGAAGATCTTGAAGATGAGAAGCTATACGAGATTCTTTCTAGAGACAAGAAAAAGATGGAGGAAGCTGTAGCTTACTACAAGTGGCTGAACCGTTTGATTGATACCATGGAATCAGAAGAAATTTTTCAGCTTGTCCCTAAGGAAGATTTGGATAAGTAAATGTAATCAAAAGTAAAAGTAATCAAGATAAGTCTCACTTTCTACCACAGAAAGTTGGGGCTTTTTTTGTTCGTTTCAAACGATTTTGAGTATTCATTTATCCAGCTTGTCAGGCCAGTCTGCATAAATCGAACAAGTCCCTCATAAACATGTATCAATCAACTGAAATCAGTGTTAAAGGGGATGATGTCATGCGCCGGATATCATGGATAATTGCCATGGTACTGTGCTTTTCAGGTCTGCTTACGGCTTGTGGACCAAAGGACGCAGAGTCAGTAGTAAAAGAATTGAACGAGGTCGTAGGGGAACTAGAAAGTTACAAAGGTTCGGGTGTAATGACACTTTATTCTGGAGAAACACCACAGGAGTACAAAGTAGAAGTATCGCATCAAAAACCTTCTTATTATCGTATTGCATTAACGAACGCGAAGAAAAACATTACACAAATTGTGCTTCGTAATGATGATGGCGTATTTGTTCTAACACCGAGCCTGAATAAAAGTTTCCGGTTTCAAAGCAACTGGCCGGACGATCAGGGTCAAGTCTATTTATATGAGACCCTTGTCCGCAGTATCATCGGTGATAACGCCCGTCAATTCGCAGACGAAGAAGATAGTTATGTGTTTGACGTAGCTGCGAATTACAATACTCATTCGCTTGTTCGCCAGAAAATTTGGCTGGACAAGAAAGATTATTCACCAAAACATGTTGCCGTATCGGATGCCAATGCTAACGTTGTCGTTGATGTGAAATTTGATACATTTGAATTTGGTACGAAGTTTGAAAAAGATTCCTTTGATATGCAAAAGAACATGTCGGCTGGTAGTGGAGAGACACAGGCTCCTGAAGCAGGCAGCACCCCTACGATTAATGAAGATGTGAATACACCGGAAGTAACAGTTCCAGAAGAGCAGGATCCTGGAGTGGACGTTTCCGATCAGCCTGAATTAGGGAATCCAGGTGACGAGGTCGGGGGAGAAGTAAGCCCGGATGATAGTGCAGCTGCAGAAGAAGGAGCATCAAGTGAACTAGGAGATTTTGGTGTTATTGAGCCAACTTATCTTCCAAACGGAGTAAACATGAAAGGCGAGCCGACCATTATGGAAACAGAAGATGATTATGCAGTCATGTTACGGTTCGAAGGAACATATAATTACACCATTATCGAAGCAAGACCACAAGATAGAGCATCTTCTTATGCTGCTACAACACCTGTAGATCTAGGCTTCACTATTGGTATGATGACGACAGAACTACCTCAGACATTAACGTGGTTTGATGAAGGAATGGAGTACCGTATTACAAGCGATAACTTACCTGTAGCAGAAATGGTACAAATCGCCGCTTCTATGCAGGACCAATCGGGTAAATAATAGGTGAGACAGGCGGATACCGAATATTTACGAAGTGTTTTTTCGTAAATTCCACGGCTGTTCGCCTCTTTTTTTATCCGCAGATTGTAGGCGAAATGGGGCTCAGTGTCGAATATAACATTAAATGTATTTTCCTATTCCTTTGAGTAATCAAACCCCTTAGTTATAGGGATTTGACAGTCGTGTTTCTCTCGCATACCATTAGTTTATTGTTAGATAGGAATTAAAATCAGGGAAGGTGACTTAGGGTGGAAGGACAGTATCGCCCGACCCAAGCTGAAATTAACTTGGATCATTTAAGACATAATGTGAATGTGTTTCGCGAGAATTTGCCAAAAGATGTGTTATTCAGTGCTTGTGTTAAGGCGAATGCTTACGGTCATGGTGCTGTAGAGACGTCGAAGGAACTGGAAAGGATAGGAGTAGACTATCTCAACGTTGCTTTTCTTGACGAAGCCCTAGAACTGCGTAATGCAGGGATAAAAACACCAATACTTATACTGGGATATACACCACCGGAAGGGATCGAGATTGCATATCAAAACGATATTACGGTAACGGTATTTAGTGAGGAAGTTATCACAAGTATCGAAAACCTTGATCCTTCCGAAGACATACGCAAGCTGAAAGTGCATCTTAAGATTGACAGCGGGATGGGGCGTCTTGGAGTTATTACGGCAGAAGACGCAAAGCAGGCAGCAGGCCGCCTGTCATGTCTTTCCTATGTAGAACTCGAAGGGGCATATACCCATTTTGCCAAAGCGGATGAAGAAAACAAAGACTATACACTGATGCAATATCAACGGTTCATGGATGTGATTAGCGCGCTGCGGGATTCAGGTTACAAGCTCCCGATCATACATATGGGTAACAGCGCTGCTGCTATTGATACTCCGTCTCTTTCGCTCGATATGGTGCGGGTAGGAATTAGCCTGTATGGTCTATATCCATCGGAAGAAGTGGATAAGCAGAGCGTGCAATTACTCCCAGTGCTTTCACTAAAGACAAAGATTGTTTATGTAAAAAATGTTCCAGAACATTGGGGCATTAGTTACGGAACCAAATATTATTCTTCAAATGAAGAAAGGATTGGAACCCTTCCAATCGGTTATGCAGATGGTTATTCTCGGATGCTAACCGGTAAAGCAGACGTTCTAATACGCGGCCACCGCGTCCCGGTCGTTGGTACCATTTGTATGGATCAGTGTATGGTGTCTTTGCAAACGTTAACGGATAAGGAAGATATTAAAGCTGGTGAAGAGGTTGTTCTCATCGGTCAGCAAATGGGCAGCACGATTACTGCCGACGAGCTGGCATCGAAGATTGATACGATTAACTACGAAGTTCTGTGCATGATTGCAAATCGTGTCCCGCGTATTTATATCCGGGATGGAAAAGTCATCGCTCGCGTTAACGCCCTGTTATCCTAAGTTTCGTGAAATTTCTGTGAAGAAAGAGGATATCGTCTAAAACCCGCGAATTGTGTAGATATTTACAAAATGGATGATGTACGTATTCGTTCATTCCGTTTATAATGAGTAATGCATACTTGATATACGCGGGGCATATATATCCTCTTGTATAAATTTCCTGAAATAACGTTATACTGGTAACAGTGGCGTAGGTTTTGTGTGGGGGTGGAAGAGACTTGACCAATGTACAGAACACCAAACGGATTATGATCAGTTTGCCAGATCATCTTTTGCAGGAAGTTGATGGGATCGTAGCAATGGAAAATTCGAACCGCAGTGAATTTATTAGGCAAGCTATGAAGCTGTATTTGATGGAGCGCAAGAAGCGTTACATCAGAGAAACCATGCAGCGCGGCTACATGGAAATGGCCAAAATTAATTTGACCATGGCTTCCGAAGCCTTTCACGCGGAGGACGATGCAGACAGCACTCTGGGCCGCTTAGTGAGCGGGGTGTAAACATTGATCGTAAAACGCGGCGACGTATTTTTTGCGGATCTTTCACCCGTTGTTGGTTCCGAGCAAGGGGGAGTCAGACCGGTGCTTGTAATCCAGAATGATATCGGCAATCGTTTTAGCCCGACCTGTATCGTAGCTGCCATTACGGCACAGATTCAGAAGGCAAAATTGCCGACCCACGTAGAAATTGATGCCGAAGCACATGGTTTTGACCGGGATTCTGTTGTTCTGCTGGAGCAGATTCGGACCATTGATAAGCAGCGTCTTACAGATAAGATTACGCATCTGGATGACGAGACGATGAAGCTTGTTAATGAATCGTTACAGATCAGCCTAGGTTTAATTGATTTTTAGGTGAGCTTAAGGAGCGAACAGTATTGCAGTACTGTTCGCTCTTTTTGCTGTGTTTAGACATCTCATCAGTGTATCTTAACGTTTTTGTATTTATTTTAGATGGGGATGGAATCAGAAGGCGAAGATAGTACATTGCATTTAAAATTAACCGATTCTATACTGTGAAAGAGGGTTAGCAATTTCTACATTCGATTTTTGAAAGCGCTATTAAAAGACATGGGAGTGGATCACATCATGGCGATTTTTTATAATGAAGATAAACGTATTTTCCACCTGCAAACAAAGACTGCTAGTTATGTATTTCAAGCATTGCCTACAGGTCATCTGACTCAAATATATTATGGTAAAAGATTACGCGATAACGATTTCGCATGGATTCATGTGCGTGAGGAGCGCTGTTCATTCAGCCCGAATCCGGTTCCGGAAGACCGGACGATCTCTTTTGATACCTTGCCTCAGGAGTACCCGGTATATGGCACGAGCGATTACCGCTCTCCGGCTTTTCAGCTTCGTCAGCCAAACGGTTCGACGGTAACTGAATTTTTGTACAAAGATCACCAAATTGTAAGCGGAAAGCCTGCATTATCGGGACTTCCAGCGACTTATACGGAGCAGGATACCGAAGCGGATACCCTCATTGTGAAATTGGAAGATTCCGTAGCAGGAATCCAATTAGAGCTGACTTATACCGCGTTTCATGAATATGATGCGATCACACGCTCCGCACGAGTTATCAATATTGGGGATGCTACAAACGAAATTGTACGTGCTTTAAGTGCAAGTATTGATTTCCCTCATGCGAACTACGAATGGCTGCAGCTATCAGGAGCTTGGGCTAGAGAACGGAGTATTGTCCGCAAACCGCTCACTGTCGGCAATCAAAGTGTAGAAAGTCGCAGAGGTGCAAGCAGTCATCAACAAAATCCGTTTGCAGCACTATTAAGTCCGAATGCAACAGAAGATACAGGTGAAGTCTACGGATTTAGTCTTGTATACAGCGGTAATTTCATAGCACAAGCAGAAGTGGATCAGTTCCAAACGACACGTTTGTCCCTTGGTATTAATCCGTTTGAATTTGGCTGGATTCTTGGGCCAGGTGAAGCTTTCCAGACACCGGAAGTAGTTATGGTTTACTCTGACGAAGGACTTGGCAAAATGTCTCAAACATATCACAAATTATACCGGGAGCGTTTGGCAAGAGGACAGCATCGTGATGAGGAACGTCCAATACTGGTTAATAACTGGGAAGCAACTTATTTTAACTTTACAGCGGACAAGATTGAAGATATTGCTCGTGCTGGGCAGGAACTTGGTATTGAATTATTCGTTCTTGATGATGGTTGGTTTGGACATCGGGATAATGACAACTCCTCATTAGGCGATTGGTTTGTTGATAAAAATAAACTGCCTGAAGGGTTAAACAATCTGGCTCAGCGTGTAACGGAGACCGGTATGCAGTTTGGCTTGTGGTTTGAGCCGGAGATGGTATCCCCAGATAGTGATCTTTATCGTAATCATCCAGATTGGTGCCTGCATATTCCAAATCGTCGCCGTACAGAAGGCAGACAGCAGCTCGTTCTTGATATGTCCCGTAAAGATGTACAAGACGAAATCGTTCGTATGGTATCAGATATTTTGGCAAGTGCTCCGATCACGTACGTAAAATGGGATTTGAATCGAAGCATGACAGAAGTCGGTTCTGCTTTATTGCCGCCAGAAAAACAGAAAGAAACAGCTCACCGCTATATGCTCGGTTTGTATGATGTGATGGAGCGAATTACTTCGAAATTCCCGCACATTTTGTTTGAAAGCTGTTCCGGTGGCGGAGGCAGATTTGACCCAGGTATGCTGTACTACATGCCGCAAACATGGACAAGCGATAATACCGATGCTGTATCTCGTATGAAGATTCAGTATGGTACAAGTCTTGTATATCCGATCAGCTCTATGGGTTCTCATATCTCAGCTGTCCCTAATCATCAGGTTGGCCGGATTACCTCTCTTGAAACCCGCGGTCATGTGGCAATGTCCGGTAACTTTGGATATGAGCTGGATCTGACGTTATTTGATGAGAACGATAAGAAAACGGTGCAGGAACAGGTTGCTCTATATAAAGAGATTCGTAAGACCGTACAATTTGGTGTTTTCCATCGTCTGTTGAACCCATTTGAAGGGAACGAAGCGGCATGGATGTTTGTCTCACCGGATGGTGAAGATGTGGTCGTATTCTACTTCCGTGTACTGTCCGAACCGAATGCTCCGCTGCAGCGTTTGAAGCTGAAAGGACTTGATCCTGAACGTGATTATGTTGCTGTAGATGGAGAAGGCGTATATAGCGGGGATGCCCTGATGTATGCCGGTATTTCCGTAGGAAATAAAGTGGGAGATTACCATAGCGAGATGTATCGTTTTAAACGCGTATAGTCTGTTTTTGTCATTGTTTTTCAGGAAAGACTGTAAAAGCTGCCTTAGGGTACTGCTGCTGCAGTCTTTTTTGCCGTAAATACAGTAAATTGGCGCTTCAAAAGTGGAAATTGAGCCGAAGTTCTGTGATAATAAGATACATCCCGCTAAGGCGGTGATATAGGGACCCGAGAAACGCTGGATGGGACAGACAGATTTATTGTACGATTCTTTTCTGGGGCGTATTCAAAAATAAATAGAAATCGAAGTGCAGGTATTATAACAGAACTTCGAATTAACCTAAAAAATATGTGCTTTTTATTTAAAAATGTTTTTTATTAAAAAAGAAATTGGACGTCTCTTATTCTTTTGCGTAATGTTGTAAATGCAGTGCTACTGAGCAGGCAGTAGCGGAGTAACAAATGAATTCCGAGAAGCGAAGCGTCCGCCTTTGTGATTGGAGTTATACCACTGAGTTAATAGGATAAAAAAACTCCAATCACAACAGCGGTCATGGAATCATTTGTGTACGCAGCGGCTATTTTCGTTAGCGCAGTTTGCCACTGCATAGTGCACTTTGCAACTGAATCAGAGCGGGTAATCCATAGAAGAAAGAGGGATTTTTTTGTCAGAGCTATCCGCAGTTGAATTGAACGATGAGAAACTGAAGAAAGAACAGGAAGAGCGTATTGTTAATCAAGTTGCCAAAGAACTTTCGCTCTCATTAAAGCAGGTAAGAACAACCGTATCTTTGCTGAACGAAGGGAACACAATACCTTTTATCGCAAGGTATCGTAAAGAAATGACAGGCGAGCTGGACGAGAATGAGCTGCGTCTGATTGAAGAAAGAACGGTCTACCTTCGTAATCTGGAAGATCGCAAAGTGGAAGTCATTCGCATTATTGAAGAGCAGGGTAAACTGACGGAGGAATTAGCGAAATCAATCAAGCAAGCAGTCAAACTTCAAGAAGTAGAAGATTTGTACCGTCCTTATCGTCAAAAACGTAAAACCCGTGCGAGTGTAGCTAAAGAAAAAGGGCTTGAGCCATTGTCCGAGTGGATCTGGAATCAGCCAAAACAAGGAAATGTAATGGAAGAAGCCGCTCGTTATGTGAACGAAGAGCTTGGAGTAGATAGTGCAGATACGGCGCTGCAAGGCGCAAAGGATATTTTAGCTGAGAATATTGCTGATGATGCTTCCATTCGTTCATGGGTAAGAAGATATACACTGGATCACGGGATGCTGACTTCGGAAGCGAAGGATATCGATGTGGAATCCGTATATGAGAATTACTATGACTACCGAGAACTCGCAAAAAAAATGCCGCCGCATCGTATTCTTGCGATCAACCGGGGAGAACGTGAAGGCATATTGAAAGTGGGTCTCGATGTTAATGCAGAGCCGGTTCATAACTATATTGGCCGTCAGATATTAAAATCACAATCCGTTGTCAGTGACATCCTTGAAAATGTAATTATGGATGCTTATAAGCGTCTCATCGCTCCTTCTATTGAAAGAGAAGTTCGTACAGAACTGACGGAAAAAGGCGAAGCACAGGCCATCTCCATCTTCTCTGGTAATCTGCGCAGCTTGCTCCTGCAGCCGCCGATTCCGAATAAACGTGTACTTGGCGTGGATCCTGCTTACCGGACTGGCTGTAAACTTGCGGTTGTAGACGAAACAGGAAAACTGTTAGAGGTAGCTGTAACGTATCCGACACCGCCGAATAATAAGAAGCAGGAAGCATTAGCTAAGTTTAAAGAGCTGATCAATAAATATGATATTGAACTAATTGTCATTGGAAATGGGACAGCTTCCCGTGAAACCGAGCAATTTGTAGCAGAAGTTATGCAAGAGATCGGAGATTCCAAACTTGCTTATCTGATCGTGAATGAGGCAGGGGCAAGTGTATACTCTGCTTCCAAGATTGCACAGGAAGAATTTCCTGATCTGGACGTAGCAGAGCGCAGTGCTGCTTCCATTGCTCGCCGGGTTCAAGATCCACTGGCTGAACTTGTGAAGATTGATCCAAAAGCCATTGGTGTAGGTCAATACCAACATGATGTATCTCAAAAACATTTGGAGGAAAGTCTGAAAGCCGTTGTAGAATCTGCCGTTAACCATGTTGGCGTAGATGTGAATACAGCTTCTCCTTCGCTGTTGTCTTATGTAGCGGGAATAAACTCCACGATTGCTAAAAATATTGTGAAATACCGTGAAGAGAATGGTAGATTTTCTTCTCGTAAAGAACTGCAAAAAGTACCGCGTCTAGGCGCGAAGACATTTGAACAATGTGCTGGGTTTATGCGTATTTCGGAAGGGGATAATCCGCTGGATAAAACAGCAATTCACCCGGAATCTTACTCTGTAGTTGACCGCGTCTTTGCAGAACTCAAAGTGGATCTGGATAAACTGGGTACCGAAGAACTGACACGGATCTTGGAAGAACAAAGCGCGCAAGAGCTTGCTGACAGAGTAGAAGTCGGTCTGCCGACACTGCGCGATATTCTTGAGAACTTACAGCGTCCGGGCCGTGACCCGCGTGAAGAGTTGCCGCTTCCTATTTTCCGTACCGATGTACTGAAGATTGAAGATCTGGAACCGGGAATGGAGCTGCAAGGGACAGTTCGTAATGTAATTGACTTCGGTGCCTTTGTAGACATTGGCGTAAAAAGTGATGGACTCGTTCATATTTCGCAGCTTAGCAACGGATTTGTAAAGCACCCAATGGATGTGGTATCCGTAGGAGATAATGTAACGGTATGGGTGCTTGACGTAGATTTGAAAAAAGGCCGCGTTGCTCTCACGATGAAGGACCCAAATCAAAACAAACAGTAATCATTCGTAAGGACAGCAAAAGCCGATGATGAGAATGCAGTTTCTAATTCACTGGCTGGCAGCTGTTTATAGATCAGTTTCATTCGTCATACCATATTGAGCGCCTGGGCGATTGCGATAGAAGAACCAGCATTCGTTCAGCAGCCGAATTTGTCTTCGATCTTTCTTATGGAAAGCACGCATGAGTTGGTTACTAAGCCATTGGGGCATAGGGAAATCCCTCCTCCATAGGTTCATTTCTGTACGTTAGCATATGGGGAGAGGGCCCGTATTGTGCCCGTTCACATGAAAATAACCGTTCTACAAGGATTGTAGAACGGTTATTTGTGTGTTTTTTATAGTGGATGATGTAGAGTAAGGTCTTCTTCTTCGTACCATTGTTCGAGTTGTGCCTGAAGGGCACGAATTTCGGTTAGCAGGGCGATCAGAGGATAGTGTTCTTCTTTTACAGCTGCAAAGGATTTCTCTAGATCGTTAATATAGGCAAGACCTTGTGTAATCACATAGCGATCTTCCAGGAGGTCCAGCTGATCACATTCAGCAATGGCTCTAGGAAGAGCAGGTACAATATCAGCGGTCAGCTTATCGATTTCTTTATTCAGACGAAGATTCAGTGCGCTGAGCTGATAAGCATAATCGGAAGGCATTTCCACAAATTCTAACTGATCGGCATGTTGCAGAATAACGTATCGCATTTTCGACATACGTGCATTTCTCCCCTTTAGTTCGGTCAGTGGTTCCTTGACAGTGTATCCCAAGGTATACTTACAATCAAGTAGAAACAATGAAAGAAAGAGAGCTGAGCATATATGAACTCCATGACGAATGAAGAACTGCAGACATGGATTGAGCGCATCTCACTCGAAAGCTTTGGCGTTCCATTTCAGCATGAAGCCGCGTTTAACAGCAGGCTGACGACGACAGGCGGAAGATACATGCTTCGCAGCCACCGGATTGAGATTAATCCGCATCAGCTTGAGGCTTATGGCAAAGAAGAAGTCGAGAAGATTATCAAGCATGAACTATGCCATTATCATCTACATATACGAGGGAGAGGCTATCGTCATCGCGACCCTGAATTTAAACAGCTTTTAGCTAAAGTGGGTGGGAGTCGTTTCTGTCAGTCCTTGCCGGATGGAAAAGGCAGGAGGACACTGCCCTATAAATATAAGCTTGTCTGCCAGAAGTGCGGGCAAATGTATCAGCGTAAGCGCAAGGTAGATGTTAAAAAGTATCGGTGCGGCAGATGTAGCGGTCCGCTTTTCATGTCGGAGATAATCACTCCCTAAGTTTCAGTAGCAGATATAAGAGTTAAGGAAATTTGATGCTTGACTCTTCTTTAAAGTTTTGATAAATTATATATAGTTAATGTTCCCTGATAGCTCAGTTGGTAGAGCACTCGACTGTTAATCGAGTTGTCACAGGTTCGAGCCCTGTTCGGGGAGCCATTCTTTGGAGAGATACCCAAGTGGCTATAAGGGGACCCTCTGCTAAGGGGTTAGACTGCGTAAGCGGTGCGAGGGTTCGAATCCCTCTCTCTCCGTTCGAAGAACAATAGGAAAGCCCGTGAGGGCTTTTTTTGTTGTCTATATTTTGGGGATGAGTATTTGTATTCGAGGAGTTACATATTTGAGAATTACTTATTCGAGCATTACATATTTGAATTTTAGAATTAAAGGTCTATACCCTAGAATTTTAGAATGGGTAATTTCGTTTTTTTGAATGTGGCGATACGAATGTAACTTTATAAAACGGCATTATTTATAAAATAGAGCGCATGGAATTTGGAATTCCATGCGCTCTAGTATTATTTTTTTATCTACCGATTGTTCACCGGCAGGTTCTTTAATTTCTGTTCAATGGCGTAAGCGACGCCATGCTCTGTATTATTTAAGGTAACTTCTTTAGCGAGTTCCTTGATCTTGGGATTTGCATTACCCATAGCAACAGAATGGTGGACCATCGATAACATCGACACATCGTTAAAGCTGTCCCCGATCGCCATTGTATCTTCCATGGATATTCCAAGACGGTCTGCCAGTTTACTTAGCGCGTTCCCCTTGGATGCTTCGGGATGTTCTACCTCAAAATTATGGTCTGCCGAAATGACCATGGCTACATTCTCGTCGTTTCGGAACTGAGCTCGGCCTTTCTCCAGTTTCTCAGGGTCAAAAGAAAGAGAAAGAATATTGTAAATTTCAGTGCTCTCAGGAATGTTGCGGTAACTCGGAATACGGACGATGCCCGTTTGTTCATATTGTTTCTCTGCGAGCTTTAGCAAACGATCCATACTTTCTTCCGGGTTTGCACTAAGGGCCCGGTCAATTTCGATAGACATGAGCTGATGTCCCTGATTGGGAGAATAGATTGCTTGATCGGTGAGTACCTCATAATAAAATTCGTTCGCTTCCAGCCATTCGAGTATGCTAAATGCAGTCTTTCGATCCATAGGAATGGATTCAATTTTATTTTCATTTTCATCATGGGTGGTTGCTCCGTTAGCTGCAATAACGGGGGTAACAAGCTCTGCTTTTTTACACAGGGCTCTTACATCAGCATGGGCTCTTCCTGTAGCGATGACTACATGGACCCCGTTATTCTGGGCCAAACGAATTGCATCCGCATTCTCGGAACTAATCTGACTTTCGGTGTTCAGCAGTGTTCCATCTAAATCAATCGCAATAAGTTTAATCAAGATAATTCCTCCTGTTCTTCACTAGAATCCGGCACCAAAACTTCCACTTGATGTTGTTCAAAGAAATCCATCATGGTTGTACTCGGAAGTTGATCTGTGATAATGACATCAACTAGGGACCAGTCTGCAAATCGGTAAAAATAATTCCGGCCAAATTTAGAATGATCCGCAAGGACGATGACCATTTCGGCTTGTTCCATCATCTTACGTTTTACTTTTCCTTCCTCATCATCTGCACTAAGTCCGTCCGTAGTAACTCCACCGACTCCAATAAATGCTTTCTCGACATAATAATTAGATAAGGTTTCGACTACAGAAGCTCCGTATACATAGCGGTGTTCTTTATGCAGAATGCCGCCCAATAGCCGGATATCAATCGATTCTTTTTCGGACAGCAAATCAGCTGAGTTGATGGAGTTTGTTATCACGGTGCAATGATCGGCATGTAAAAATTCAGCACAGGCTTGAACCGTGGTAGAAGAGTCAAGAATGATACGGTCACCTTTGCGAACCAGAGCGGCAGCTAGTTTTCCGATCTTTTTCTTTTCCTCTGATACAGTGGCAAGTCGGTCTTTATAATTTTTGAACTCCTGAATCGGGGAGGGGAGAAGCGCGCCTCCGCGAGTGCGGACAATAAGGTCTTGTTCTTCGAGCTTAATGAGATCACGTCTCGCTGTATCTCTAGATACATCGAACTGTTGGCAAATCTCTTCAATGGAGATTCGTCCTGCGTTAGCAAGGTGATCCATAATCAGTTGCATTCGTTCTTCTTGATACAATTTGGAAACCTCCTAACTTCATGCATCAATATAAGCGATTTTAATGTTTTGTAAGTCAAATTGCAATATTTAAAACAAAATACCTTGATCAAAATGAGAATGATTCCGTTTTTATAAGGAAATATAAGTTTTTATTTTTTTATAAAAAATTAAAAAAAGGGGTTGTCATGGATGTTTATATTATGGTATACTCTATCTTGTCGCTGAAGAGCACAGAATGTTATTAAGGCCCGTTGGTCAAGGGGTTAAGACACCTCCCTTTCACGGAGGTAACAGGGGTTCGAATCCCCTACGGGTCACTTTTACTCTTAATGATTTAGGAAGAAACCAATTCGTGTTATGGTATATAACATCATGGAACTTCTCATCAAGAGCCATTAGCTCAGTTGGTAGAGCACCTGACTTTTAATCAGGGTGTCGAAGGTTCGAGCCCTTCATGGCTCACCAGTTATAATTTTATATGCGGTCGTGGTGGAATGGCAGACACGCTACCTTGAGGGGGTAGTGGGTGTATACCCGTGGAGGTTCGAGTCCTCTCGACCGCATTATATCGAAGAAAAGCCTTGTGCATTAGCATAAGGCTTTTCTTTTTTTGCAGAAAGAGTGATCTAGACGCGTGAAAATAGAAAAGGACTGTTTCTGGAACCGATTGAGAATACGGGCCAAGAAAAGTCCTTTTGAGATTAGATAAGAGAATATTAAATTATAATGGAATAAAGATTATTTTATTTAAAATAATACATAAACCCAATTGCACCGACACCTGTGTGTGTACTAATAATAGGTGAAGTGTAACTGATCTCTACATCTTCGTGACCAGTAAGCTCATGGATTAAATCTTTCAGCTGAGATGCTAATTTGTAATTCTCAGCGTGAGCGATTCCCACTTTGTAGATCGTTTTTCCTTTTACATCTTCAGCAAACTGCTTGGCCAGATACCTTGCGATCTGGGGTTGGCTTCTAAGATTTACAACGGGAGTATAGTTACCGTCAATAAGAGAAGCGACAGGTTTGATATGCAGGAGGGAACCGATCAGTGCTTTTCCTTTTCCGATACGTCCGCCTTTTACCAAGTTATCCAGTGTATCTACCGCGACAAACAGTTTCGTATTTTTCCTGACCTCTTCTATTTTACTTATGATTTCTTCCACTGTTTTGCCTTGCTCCGCCATTATAGCAGCTTCGATTACTTGATAAGCGAGTGCTTTGGATGTAAATTCGGAATCGATAACAGTTACTTTAGCATCTGACATGTCGGCAGCCATTTGCGCTGAACGTACAGTGCCGCTCATGCCTCCGGTCATATGAATAGAGATGATCTCGTATCCTTCCTCATGATACCGGTTGTATCTTTCTAGAAATTCGCCGGCAGCCGGCTGAGAACTCTTAGGCAGCTCATCGCTTTGGATCATTTTTTGAATGAATTCTTTAGGTGTAATATCTATTTGGTCAAGATAGGTTTCGCCTTTAATGGTAAAAGAAAGAGGCACTACTTCAATACCGTATCTTTGAATGACGGAAAGGTCGAGATCCAGTGTAGAGTCCGTCACAATTTTAATCTTACTCATTTGTTCACTCCTTCGTAGATAGAGGCCATCATATTAAGGATAACGTATTTTTATCGTAATCACCAGTGACAGATATAACTATATAGAATGCCCACAGTAAGTACAAATACCAGACGGAGAACGTGCTATTTGTATGTTATAATATGGAATTAATACCTGGGTTATATGAGTTGCTAGTCTACAGATTGCTGGGCTTTCATATTACTATGACTTCATGGAAGGCGGTCTTATATGCATTCGATTTACGAACGGATTGAGTATCTAATTATGGAAAGAGGCATGACCAAAAAAGCGTTTTGTGAGGAATTGAAAATTAGCACAGGTAATTTGGGGGATTGGAAACGTGGGAAATCAACTCCGAGCACGGTGAAACTAATTGAGATTGCTGCTTTTTTTGGGGCGAGTTTGGATTGGATCATGCTTGGTAAGCATGATGATGAGGTTAGAGAACAGAAAGCTATCTATCGTATGGGAAACCATGAACAGAATGTAAATGTAGGAGATTTATCTACAGAAGAGCAGGCTTTCATTAGAGAGTATATTGAATTCACGCATTATCGCAGAAGAAAACAGGCGAGTCTCTACGCCAGCAAATCTTCTGAGAAGGGTAACAGAAAATAACGGATTACATAAGGACATTTATAATAACTATCACATAACAGGCCATGATCTTATCGATCATGGTCTGTCTGATTTGTTTGTGTTTTTTAGTGCGAGTGATTTCGTAGTTATCTTGTTTAGTGAATAGCATTTCAATTCTAATGTTAAATATACTCACATATATTTAGGGGTATTGTCTATTTAGTCTGTTATTTTTGTTATTGTGCACCATATAACTAGGCGTAGAACTAAAATATGTTAGGTATATTGACATAGATGATTTCATCTCTCTATAATGTGAGATACCAAACAATAAAGGAAAAACAGGAAAAAAATGTTCGGTTTGGGCTAACTGATTAAAGGGGATGAGGTTCATGCTAATGCGAAAGTTCGGTAAATGGTTTCCTGTGGTGTTAACAGGTGTGATTATGTTGTCCGGCTGTGTATCTGGAGGAGAAGGTCCGACTAAGCAGCCGTCTGCTACGGAAGGCAGTGGCACGATAAGTGCTTCAGATGGTGACACGATTAAAGTGGGTATTCTGCATTCTCTCAGTGGAACGATGTCTATTAGTGAAGTATCAGTTAAAGATGCGGAAATGCTTGCGATTGAAGAGATAAATAAAGCGGGCGGGGTGCTTGGAAAACAAATCGAACCCGTTATTGAAGATGGTGCTTCGGATTGGCCGACTTTTGCAGAAAAAGCAGGGAAACTTCTGCAACAAGATCAGGTAGCTGCGGTGTTTGGCGGCTGGACATCGGCAAGCCGAAAAGCCATGCTGCCTGTTTTTGAACAAAATAATGGACTGTTATTCTATCCCGTACAATACGAAGGACTTGAATCCTCCCCAAACATTTTCTATACCGGAGCTACAACCAATCAGCAGATTGTTCCTTCTGTAAGCTGGTTGCTTGAGAATCGTGGCAAGAAATTCTTCCTGCTTGGTTCGGATTACGTTTTCCCTAAAACAGCGAACAAAGTCATTCAGGCACAGCTTGAGGCAGAAGGGGGAGAAGTGGTCGGAGAAGAATATACTCCCCTTGGTCATACGGATTACAGCACAATCATCAACAAAATCAAAGCTGCAAAACCAGATGTTGTTTATAACACACTGAATGGAGATAGCAATGTTGCCTTCTTCAAACAACTAAAAGACGCGGGGATTACGTCAGAGGATCTAACGACATTGTCTGTCAGTGTAGCGGAAGAAGAAATTCGCGGTATTGGTGCGGATGTTCTCGCAGGTCATTTAGCAGCTTGGAACTATTACCAAACAACGGATACGCCAGAGAATACAAAATTCACGGCTGCTTATAAAGCGAAATATGGAGCTGACCGTGTGACTGCGGATCCTATTGAAGCTGGGTATACTGCCGTTTATTTATGGAAAGCAGCTGTGGAAAAGGCGGGAACTGTTGATGTGGCTCAAGTGAAAGAGGCAGCCAAAGGTATTGAGTTTGATGCACCAAGCGGCAAAGTGACCATTGATGGAGAGAATCAGCATATTTACAAAACGGTACGTATAGGTGAAGTCCAGGCCAATGGGCAGTTCAAAGAACTCTGGAACTCTGGTGAGCCTGTGAAGCCTGATCCATATCTGGAAACCTATGAATGGGGAAAATCGCTTGGCGCTAACTAATCTGTTTCTACAATAGATAGATGAGAAAGGAGGCGGCATAATCGATGGATATGTTTTTGCTGCAAGCATTTAACGGTTTGAGTGTAAGTTCCATTCTGCTTCTGATTGCACTCGGCCTCGCCGTAACCTTTGGACTAATGAATATTATCAATATGGCGCATGGTGAGATGATTATGATTGGTGCTTATGCCACTTATGTAACGCAAAATTTATTTCTCTCCTATATGCCCTCATCTTGGTTTAGTACGTACTATCTTGTCGCGCTTCCTGCTGCGTTCCTCGCTTCTGCGGGGGTTGGCTGGATGCTGGAAGTGCTTCTTATCCGCCACTTATACGGAAGACCCCTAGATAGTTTGCTTGCAACCTGGGGAGTAGGAATGATTCTGCAACAACTGGCAAGGACGATTTTTGGTGCCCCGAATGTCGGGGTGTCCAGTCCTTCCTGGCTTAATGGAGGAGTAGCGGTTACGGAAGGCATCACGCTTCCTTACACGCGTTTGTTCATTATTCTGCTGGTCGCTGTCGTGCTATTCTGCATGTACATCTATATTTATAAAACAGCAGCAGGACGCCGGATGCGTGCTGTTATGCAGAATCGAAATATGGCAGGCTGTCTTGGAATCTCTACTCGGCGCGTTGATGGACTTACTTTTGCCATTGGTTCCGGTATTGCGGGAGTGGCAGGATGTGCACTGACTTTGCTTGGTCCCATCGGACCATCGATTGGAACCTATTACATCGTAGATGCATTCATGGTTGTTGTTCTAGGCGGGGTAGGGAAACTGATTGGTACCGTGACGGGGGCACTTGGAATAGGAGTCTTCAATACCTTATTTGAGACGTACACAAGCGCATCCATCGGTAAAGTGCTCGTATTTGCATGCATCGTTGCTTTCCTTCAATGGAAACCGAGAGGACTCGTGGCACTGCGTTCACGGAGTTTAGACTAGGGGGGGCTAAGGATGCCGTTTATAAATAGATTGGGAACCCGGGGGCAGCGAATTGCCTGGGGGGTAGTGCTGATTTTGATGAGTCTGGCACCGCTCGTATCTACGGAATTTCGGTTAAGTTTACTTGCAAAATTTCTTGCTTTAGCGATTCTTGCCATTGGCCTGGATCTGATCTGGGGTTATGGGGGAGTGCTGAGTCTAGGACATGGAGTGTTTTTTGGGCTTGGCGCTTACGCCATGGCGATGTATCTAAAATTACAAGCTAGCGGGTCGGCACTGCCTGATTTCATGGTATGGAATAGTGTGACGGAACTTCCGTGGTTTTGGGCAATCTTTCGATCTTTCCCTGCTGCGTTTTTACTTGGAATCTTATTGCCGGGGTTGCTTGCTTTTTTGCTTGGACTGTTCACCTTTCGAAACCGGATTACCGGTGTATATTTCACTATATTAACGCAGGCGCTAGTCATGATCATGGTAACGCTGTTTGTAGGGAAACAGGAATGGACAGGAGGAACCAATGGGTTAACCGGATACCATCACATTTTTGGGATGGAGCTTCATCGGCCATCAACGACCATTATCCTTTATTATGTAACGCTTCTGATTCTAGTCTTGTCTTATGTGCTCTGCAAAAGAGTTGTGCGCAGCAGGTTTGGTCAAGTGCTCGAAGCTGCCAGAGATGGCGAGAACAGAGTTCGATTTCTCGGATATGATCCTGCGTGGTACAAAACAATGGCGTTTACCTTGTCTGGTGCGCTTGCCGGACTTGCGGGGATGCTGTTTGTCCTTCAGGTTGGTATTATCTCTCCTTCGATGATGGGGATTGTCCCCTCCATTGAAATGGTGTTATGGGTTGCGCTTGGGGGCCGGGGAACCCTGGTTGGAGCTATGATCGGGGCTGTAGTGCTGAACGCTGCAAAAACAGGAATTAGCGAAGCGTATCCAGAGGGATGGCTTTTTGTTATGGGGGGTCTATTTGTAGCTATCGTATTGTTCATGCCTAAAGGTCTTGTTGGTGTATATCACAGTATAACTGGTATGTGGGTCCGAAAAGGAGGTGTGCCAGATGGTAAGTCCGTTCGTAAACGTAAGCATAAGCAAGCAACATCCTAATGAGAAAATCGTGCTCGCGGTTCAAGATATTACGGTTTCTTTCTCTGGATTTGTAGCGGTGCGTAATATGAATTTATCCTTAAAACAGCGAGAACTTCATTTCTTAATCGGTCCAAATGGAGCAGGGAAAACAACGATGCTTGATGTGATCTGCGGAAAAACCAAACCTGTATCAGGTCAGGTTCTGCTTCCAGATGGAACAGATCTTATTTCTAAGAAAGAACATCAGGTTGCAAGACTTGGTATTGGCCGTAAGTTTCAAGCGCCTTCTGTATTTGGCGGGCTGACTGTACGTGAGAATTTAGAGATTGCACAGAATCCTAACAAAAATGTGTTTTCCGCACTGCGTAAACGGCGAGGGGATTGTCTGACGAATGAAATGAAAGAAGTGGTAGAACAGATTAGCCTAGGACATCGTTTGAATCTTATGGCGGGTTCTTTGTCCCATGGAGAAAAGCAGTGGCTTGAGATTGGAATGCTTTTACTTCAAAACCCTGAAGTGTTGTTGCTGGATGAGCCTGTTGCAGGAATGACAGATGAAGAGACAAACAAGACGGGGGTGCTGTTAACTGAGATTGCGAAAGAGCGATCGGTAGTTGTGGTAGAGCATGATATGGAATTTGTTAGACAGTATGCGCAGAAAGTCACTGTGATGCATGAAGGAACACTGCTTACCGAAGGGACGATGCAGGAGGTTCAGCAGAATCCAGTAGTTGCTGAAGTGTATTTGGGCAAAAGGAGGAAGGAAGATGTTGCTGCTGAAGGGGGTTGAGTCAGGGTACGGGGAGAGTATGGTGCTTCGTCAGGTGCATCTTGATATTAGACCTGGCCAGGTTGTTTGTTTAATGGGCCGAAATGGGGTAGGGAAATCAACATTGCTGCGAACACTAATGGGTATATTAAAGGTTCGTAGTGGTAGTATTCATTGGGATGGAAAAGAAGTGACAAAGTGGGATTCGGCCAAACGTGCTCGGGTTGGAATTGGCTATGTCCCTCAGGGAAGAGATGTCTTTCCGCAGATGAGTGTCAGAGAAAATCTGCTGCTTGGACTTGAAACGGCTCCTAAGGGAGCAAAAGTGATTCCAATAGATGTGCTCGAAATGTTCCCTGTGCTGAAGACGATGATGAATAGACAGGGCGGCGATCTGAGTGGGGGTCAACAGCAGCAACTTGCCTTCGCCAGAGCGCTTGCTGCAAAGCCGCGATTATTATTGCTTGATGAACCGACAGAAGGGATTCAGCCATCCATTGTAGATGACATTCGCGATGTTATTATTCAGATTAAGAATCAGGGGGACACAGCCATTTTGCTTGTGGAACAAAGCGAAGAATTCGTTCGCGGTGTGGCAGATTATATCTATGTAATGGATAAAGGCGCTATTGCCATGCAGGGGAAACCGGAAGAACTTGAACTTGCGAGCTTCGAACATTATCTGACGGTTTAACGAAGAGTCGCCTAAGTAAGTGCTGAATCCATGCTTCTCTAAGCAGCTCTCCTATGTTCGGATGAACAAAGGAGAGCTGTTTATTCAGGCTTCGTCTAGAAAATGAGAATACTGAGGGTACACTCTTCTTATGCAATCAGGACAAATATCGTGTGTAAACTCGGCGTGTGTATTTCTTTCTACAAAACTCTCAACAGGATTCCATTCATCCTCTTCGTCTCGAATTCGTTTACATACAGCGCATATGGGCAACATGCCCCGAAGAGTTTTGATCTGGGAAGAAGCGTGGTTAAGATGGGTTTTCAGTGTTTTAAAGGGCGTGATGTCAACATAAGAAATGGCGAGACCGACAAAATCGGGCTGAAGAGAAGTTTTGTAGGGGGAAGCTTCTAACTGAAACCATGTATACCCTTGATCTGTAAGCGTGCTTATTTCGCAGGCGTAACTAGGTGTATGTCGTTCTAATACTTTCTGCAGATGAAGAATAATGAGCTGTATATTGTGTAAGCAGGTTCCTGGAATTTCATTAAGGATCCTGTAATAATTCATCTTTAAATAGCTCTCTGCAGGATAGGGGAGCAGCCCAGAAATTTTGGTGAGCCATGTTTGATTGTATGAAGAAATGAGTCCTTCTTCATTAATTATTACAGTCGCAGAACGAAATTGATTGTAGGAATCTTCGAGTGTAAGCGGGTTTGCTTCAGACAATGGCCGTCTCTCCCTATTAAATATTTCGTTCTTGAAAAAAGAATAAAGAAGGAGCTGTCCTCTTTGTATTAGTATAAAAGTATAGCTATATTATATACGTTGTTACGTCATCTAACAATGATGAATAACTTACATACGTCTTTCTTTTCCGACAATGTCGTCGATTAATGATGAAAAACACGCCGGAATAGATTATCGGCGTGTTTTAGGGAAGGGAGGGGCTGTTTAATACGAGGAGAGTCTTGATGGGGCTCTGGATGCCTTAGTTCCTTCTTCAGGAAAAGGAAAGTTAGGAAGAAAAGGTTGTATGGTGAAACGAGAGGGGTGAAATACAGAGGTGTCAGACAAATCTAATTTGTTCCATTCTTGATCTAAATGTTCTCCTAATGTTTTGTGTAATTGTTCAAGTTCATTTGGTTTTATAAAAAGGAGTTGTCTTGCGTGAAGGAAGCACACATTCTTGGCAGCGTGAAGATAGCTGGATACGGCGTTTATGAGGGGAACGCCAATTTCGTAATTAATCCAAGCATGTACGACAGGTAAAGAGATGACAGCGCCGTATTGTTCAGCGGCTTTTTCAAGTGGAGAAAAGTCCATCCATGGATGTAATGCTTTGGATAACTTGATAAGTCGTTTTCCCGTTGTTCTTGATGCATTCGGTTGTTCTGCAGGGGAGTGCTGACCATGTAGCGTCTTATCGATAAGAGCAATTCTTTGGTAGTCTTGATTAGCAGCAGCGGTGTATGTTCCTTTGATGGCCATACCTTCGATTCTGATGAGATTAGGGTAAAGTTCATGGCGCATGAATGTCTCTAGATCCTGCGAAGTACGGATCATTCCTGTCTCAATCTTTGATTTGAGTCCAAAGGAGTGTGAAAACCCTCCTACCTGAAGTGAGGAATCAAGCAATTTTACGTAATCGAGCAGCTTATTTCCTCGGTTCATTCCGTTCGCCTCCCTGTGGATTATGGTGATGATGGAATTTGATAAAAAGGAGAGATTGATTATTATGTTATATATGCGTTATGTTTTTGAGAATTCCGTTGTATTTGATACCTATTTTGACATATAAAAACCAATAAAGTCAATAAAAACATCTTTTTTATTATTATATGTTATGTAAATTAACGTAAATTTAACGTAAAGGGAGTGTTTAATTCCTTGTTTTATGTTTTTGTTATGTAAAAAAAGAAAATTAAAAATTTTTTTGGTTTTTGTCTTTACATGATATAGGTTTATGTGTATAATATATTTTGTTGGCACGAAAACGTTGCTGAACAAGATGCGCGGTCGTGGTGGAATGGCAGACACGCTATCTTGAGGGGGTAGTGGGTGTATACCCGTGGAGGTTCGAGTCCTCTCGACCGCATCAGACAAAAGAGACCTTGAAGTTATAACTTCAAGGTCTCTTTTTTTTGCTTATATCCCTTGGCGTGATAAGAGCTTTGCGATATCAGCTTCAATTTTGTCCGGGGTCGTCTGTGGACTGTATCTTTTTACAATGTGGCCTTCTTGATCCACAAGAAATTTAGTGAAGTTCCATTTGATTGCTTTCGATCCTAGAATGCCAGGTGCCTTGGTCGTTAGATATTTGAAGAGGGGATGAGCATCTTCTCCGTTTACATTTACTTTCTCAAACATAGGGAAACTGACGCCGTAATTCATCTGGCAAAATTCAGCGATATCATCACTTGTCCCTGGTTCTTGATTCGCGAATTGATTACTTGGAAAACCGAGTATTTCGAAAGACTGTTGATTAAATTTATCATAAAGTTCTTGCAGCCCTTTGAACTGCGGTGATAATCCGCATTTGCTGGCGGTATTCACAATGAGCATCACTTTATCTTTATAAGCTGACATATGAAGTTCTTGTCCTTTTAGGGTATTAACATGGTAATCATAAATGGACATTGATTAACCCACCGCCTCATCTTTTTCTTCTTATTATAAGAGATTAGATAAGCTGTTTACAATATTTTCTACAATTAAATTTTAAACAATTAATAAAGGGAGTTAACGAATGTAAGACAAAGCATTGCCTTGTCTTCTTAAGATTTAAACAAAATGTGTGTAATGCTGAGCTACATAGAGATTAGAGGATATGAGAGCCTTATTGTTTTGTTTTTTGATCGAATTCAGAGGGATATGATTTAATATTGACTGAATTGAGCTCTAGAATACCTTTACACCGCTCTGCTTCGGGTGTATGATTCATATCGTAAATCTTGAGTACAAAGAAAGACGAGTTACATTTTATAAAACAATAGAAATTCTCATTACTATGCTTGCTGAATTTTCGTCTTGATCTATTCAAACGAAAAACGGGGGAACCAATGATAGCAGGGCTGCTTGGATCGGTGCAAAAGCTGGTTCTAGGAACTTTGCTGGGGTGAATCTTTATTCGTCGAATGACAGTTTCATTCGGGTGTATAAGGAAGGGCGACTCTCATCGTCCGAATCCGACAGCTAACCTCGTAAGCTAATAACTTGAGAGAGGAATGATGAATCTTGTGATCGTTTATCGACCGCAGGGGCGCTAACCCTCTGTGGTTTTTTATTGTTTTCTACGCTGAATTTTTAGATTCATCTATTTATTTTTGGGTGGATCTTTGACAAAAACGGGGGAACCAAACGGGAATGAACATTCGGAAGATTGTTTATTCCAAGGGGTGAATTTCCGGGTCGTCAGGCCGGGAATAGGGCAACTCTCTCTTGTCCGAATCCGGCAGCTAACCTCGTAAGCGTATATTGGGAGAGGCAGCAGAACCGTGAGCACCTGAGAGGATAATCGGGAATTTTCGTGATTCCTTATCTTCCTATTTGGGTGGGAGAGCGCCGGCATGCCTTCATGATGTAAATGGTGTTCTTTTTTTGTTGTCTTTTCAATCATAGGGAGGCTTACACAATGAATAATGAAATCATTCTGGTTACTGCACCTAATGAAGCAGCTCGAAATTTTATTCGATTACTTATGTACAAAAAGTTGTCCTTTGCGGTTCTCACGAATAGCGAACAGGAAGAAAAAAAGGTTAGAAAGCTTGGAGTGCAGCATGTTATCCGTATGGATACTGCGTTTGCTCATAAATGGGCATTGCCCGATGCCACAGTAGGACGGGTATTCTTGTTTGAGAACAGCATGAATTTAACCTGTCGCTTTCTGCAAATATGCAGACCATGGACACAAAAACCAATAACGATCATCACTCAACAGAATCATCCTCGCGGTGTATACCGGGGGATGGGGGCGAATCATATCGTTTTCACCATCAAGGGTGAAGTCGGGTTCTTGTTGAACGAAGAACGAGCTGCTGTTAATTAGAATGTTTTTCGCCCTGAAATGATAAATAATAGAATTTGTTTTACATCTATTGATGTAGCAGGGCAGGTATCCTTGCTATGATTGCGGAACAAATCTTGCATTGCTATAATGGTCAAATAAGATACACGTAGTGTGAGACTCATGATCATCATGGGTCTTTTTTATATGGAAGATCATTGTAACTTGAAAGGTTGAGACAAGAGATGGGAATGTGGTCTGACGTAAAGTGGCTTTTTTTTGATGTAGGGGACACACTTGTCGATGAATGGATACCGGTGGAGCATATTATGAATCAGTTTGTTGAGCGTGCTGCAGATCGAGGTTATTCCATTACGATTCAGGATGTGAGGGAGAAGTTTATTGAAAGCTACTCTAATTTTATTGACTCTCCCATGCAGTATGCGATCTCCCAGTTGATTGAGAAGGAAGAGGACCGGGCATATATTCGGCCTAGGCTGAAATTCCGTAAAGAACTGGAGACTCCTTACCCAGAAGCTAAAAAAATACTTGCTCAGCTTGGAGAACATTACCGGATTGGGATTATTGCGAACCAGAGTCCCGGTACGGCTGAACGGCTTCATCAATATGGTTTTAGTTCTTATGTTGATGTTATCGCTTGTTCTGCAGAGCAAGGACTAGCTAAACCGGACGTTAGACTGTATGAATATGCTTTGCAAAAAGCAGGATGTGCTCCTTCGGAAGCAATTATGATTGGGGATCGGATTGACAATGATATTGTTCCTGCTAAATTACTCGGGATGAAAACCATCCGTATTTTACAAGGGTATGGAAGATATCAACCCTCTAAAGGCGCAGATGATGTGCCGGATTGTACGATATCCGGTTTAGATGAATTAATAGGACTGCTCCTATAACGCTGAATTGGGAAAAAGGATCAGAAAAATAATTTACCTAGCAGAACGGACCCCGAATAGTAGACATTGTAAAAAGGCGAATCCTATCTCGGGGTTTCACCTATCAAAAAATTTCATTTACGAGGTTTTCATCTTACTACCGCTTATTCATAAATATTGTCTTTTGCTAAATTACGAAGTTTATTAATGTTTTTGATATGTATGGTACCATCAATTCTTTCAATAATTTGTTGATCACATAATTTCTGAATCACTCGGTTTAAATGTCTGTAACTTGTACCAATAGTATCCGCTATTTCAATTAGGCTTGAATTCTTCATTTCCTCTCGAAATAAATTCCCTTTGCTATCCGTAGAAATAGATAATAAATAGCTGGCAAACCTCACTTCTACAGGATAAAGAACAAGGAATGTAGTGAAATTGGTCTTTGTCCTAAACTTTTGTGCAATAGACTTGAGTAATAGTAGCAGAAAGCTTGGATTATCTCCGATTATATCTTTCAGATTTTTGTACGAAATACGTAAAGCGATACATTCTGTGCTGGCCTCCACTGAATTCATGGCTGCCTCTTCATTCGCAAATTCGATATCCCCCAGCATTGCAGGATTTTTTTGAAATCGTATGATTAATCTTTTGTCTTCGGCAGTTATTGTGTATACTTTCACTTTCCCCTCTACTAGAAAAAACATCTCCTTCAGAGGCTCGCCTGCGGAGATCATATTTTCTCCTTTTGCAAAACTGCATAATTGTATCTTGTTTAGATCTTCTATAGAAAAGAATTCATGCAGGTTAATTTTTTGCAGATATGAATAAATTAATGGTTGATTATCAGTTATACGCATCTTTCTTCTTCCTCTAATTTTATTTTGTGTTGTTTATTATTCTGCCCTGAACTTCAAAGTTAAAAACTGCGAGACAATAATATAATAGAAATTTTTATGTGTAGGACATATGTCCTTGAGTTCAATAGGGAAAGTAAGTAGTATACATACGGCGAGAAGAAATGGCAGGTTTTTTCTTAGACTTCTCCCATGAAATTTAACAGAAAGAGGGATAGTTTTGTTTGGGGTTTTACTTGGTATCGTTGCAATTGTTCTATTATTAGGTGTTTCTTACTTGCTTTCTAACGACAAAAGAAACATCAACTTTAGAGCTATTATTATTATGCTGGGGATTCAATTTATTCTCACTTGGCTACTTCTCAAAACAACGATGGGTCTGAAGGTAGTCGATACCATTTCAACGGGTTTCAATAAATTATTAGAGTATGGGATGGAAGGTGTTGACTTCGTTGTGGGTGGCTGGATCCCAGAGGGACAATCGCCTTTCTTTGTTAGTGTCTTGCTTATCCTCGTCTTCACTTCAGCGTTCCTATCATTATTAACGCATTTAAAAATCCTTCCGTATATTATTAAATTTGTTGGCGGATTATTATCAAAGGTGACAGGATTGCCTCAAATCGAGAGTTTTAATGCGATTAACTCTATATTTTTTGGACAAGCAGATGCAATTCTTGCGATTAAAGCTCATATAAAAAGTTTAAATAAAAATCGCTTGTTTATCATTTCTACTTCTGCAATGGCGAGTGTTTCAGCCGCTCTTATTGCTTCTTATATGACCATGCTTCCATCAAAGTTTGTTTTGATTGCAGTCGTATTAAATGTATTCAGTGCGTTGATTGTAGCTTCTATAGTAGCACCTGTGAAGGTTTCAAAAGAGGAAGAAGAAATTGATATAAATGAAATGATTCATACAAAAAATGTCTTCGAAGCTATTGGAAGCGGAGCTATGGACGGTGGAAAGGTAGCTCTAATTGTAAGTGTCATGTTGATCGCTTACTTAGGGATACTTGCACTTGTCAATGGAATCTTTGATAGTATATTTGGAATGGATTTAACGACTATGGTTGGATATGTTTTTGCACCAATCGCTTACCTAATGGGTATTCCGGGTAATGAGATGATTACGGCTGGTTCCGTAATGGGGACAAAGTTAATTGCTAATGAATTCGCTGCGATTATGCAGTTCCAACCATTGATGGCAGATCTTTCAGAAAAAACAGTATCTATTCTTTCAACGTTCCTCATTTCCTTTGCTTCGATTGGTTCTATTGGTATTGTAGGCGGTGCTGTACAAGCTATTGATGGTGCAAAGGGGAAAGAAGTGGGTGCCTTTGGATTGAAAATGTTACTTGTGGCAACAATGGCTTCCATTCTATCCGCTACAGTCGTTGGATTGTTTTTATAATTCGCTGGATTGTTCTTTCTTCTGAAAAAAGAAAGTCGTGGAATTTTGTTGAACTGAGCCCCGAAGGGTAGACTTAGAAAGAGTCGACTCATTCGGGGTCTTTTTTATGGGGGTTAGTTCGTAACTTCGTAACTAAGTTGCAGACTTCATTTATATTAGAAAAGGGTTAATGCGAGCAGACATATATTTAAGATGACAATGATTCCTGCAATGGTCCAAGATAAGATGCTCAGCCATTTTTTGTTGACGAATTCGCCCATCATTTTTTTACTGCTTGTAAACATGACAAGCGGAATGACAGCAAAGGGAAGTTGCAACGATAAAATGACTTGACTCAGAATCAGCAGATCGGTGGTACCTTTCTCACCTGCAATCGCCGTAACAATGACAGCAGGGATAATGGCAATCAGCCGGGTCGCAAGTCGTCTTAGCCATGCAGGCAATCTGATATTTAGGAAACCTTCCATTACAATCTGACCGGACAGTGTACCGGTAAGTGTTGAGTTTTGTCCTGAAGCGAGCAGTGCAATTCCGAATAAAATACTGGCCGCCGTCGTTCCAAGAAGCGGGGTAAGCAGATGGTACGCATCTGTTATATCTGCTACATCAAACATGCCTGCTTGGTGAAACGCTGCTGCAGAGACCACGAGGATTGCGCCATTGATAAACATGGCAATTGTTAGGGCGATCGTTGAGTCAATCGTCGTATATTGGATCGCTTCTTTTTTGGCTTTGACCGTATTTTCAATCTTGCGTGACTTCACGATAGAAGAATGGAGATATAGATTGTGCGGCATAACGGTTGCGCCAAGAATACCAATGGCTATATAGAGCATTTCAGGATTACGCAGTACTTCGGTATCGGGAACGAGACCTTGCATGATACCGAAACGGCTGGGATGCGCCATAAACAAATCAATTCCAAAACAAATCGCAATGGTACCCATTAAGACGATGACGATACTTTCTAAAGTCCGAACTCCTCTATTTTGAAGGAGCAGAATTAGAAGAACATCGACTGCTGTAATCATAACCCCATACAGAATGGGGATACCAAACAACAAATTTAGTGCAATGGCTGAACCTATGACTTCTGCGAGATCTGTAGCGGCAATGGCTAGTTCTGCGAGAACCCAGAGTACAGCAACAACGGCGGGGTTGAAACGTTCACGGCATGCCTCGGCAAGGTCTTTACCTGTAACAAGTCCTAGCTTGCCTGAGAGCGTCTGAAGTACAACGGCCATGAGATTAGACAGGACGATGACAAACAGCAGGCGATACCCGAACTGAGATCCACCGGCGATATCTGTTGCCCAGTTCCCTGGGTCCATATAACCAACCGCAACAAGGAAGCCGGGACCGGTAAAAGCGAGCAGCTTACGAAACCAGGATGCGTCTGCCGGCACCGTAAGAGAACCTGTATAACCTCCACCTTGAGATTCTCCTCCCGATAAAGAATACATTGAATTTTGTTTTTGTTTTTTAGAAAAACTCATAAGATGTCACCTGTTTCTATGGAAAATGAAAATTGTGAATGAAAGTCTGTTTTTTCAGAAAATATGTCTTGTGTTTACAAAATATATTGTACTACCACAAATTTATTTGTCTAGTGCAACATTTGTGCGTGAGTGAAATAAATAAAAAACGCGGGATGTGTTCATTTATACATATAAACTAAAATCAATTTCATAACTCATTAAAACGATAAATTTGTAACGGTACATAGATAAATAGAAGAGTTTTGACCTATATTCGTCATGATTAAAGCGAAGAATGGTATTCAGGTAAATTTCATCCTAATTGTGGATACAATTCAGACCACATGACATCCATAATACCTTGAATATTATTTTCCTCGCTATTGATTGCAATCACGGCTTCTTTATCAGGTATGATGACAAGCAGCTGACCGAATGCCCCATCTGCACGGTATGCCCCGTGAGTACACATCCAGAACTGACAGCCGTATCCGACTCCCCAGTCTCCTTCAGCAGGAGTATTTATATGTTTCCTTGTAGCATAGTTGATCCAAGACTCAGGGATTAATTGTTCACCATTCCATATTCCCTTGTTCAATAACAGCTGACCGAACCGTGCCAATTCTTCATTGCTGATTCTAAGTCCAGTACAACCAAGTGTAACGCCAAGCGGTGAACTGTCCCACTTCGCGTCATATATCCCGAGTGGAGTAAATAGCCGGGGAACCAAATAATCCCGAACCGTTTCACCCACTGCGGCTTGCACAAGAGCAGATATCATAAAAGTATCTCCGCTGCTGTATGTAAATTGTTCTCCCGGTGCACGGTCCAAAGGTAAAGAGAGATAGTGCTTTGCCCAGTCTTTTTCTAGGAGGGTATTGCGCTCATTAGCCCATAATGGAGGGTTATCATGTCCTGTTGACATCGTCAGCAGTTCATATAATGTAATTTCTCCAGGGGAAGGGATATTGGGGTACATAGAGTTATGAGTCGTAGAGTAAGAGAAGAATTCACTGAGTTTTGTTTGGAGTGACAGTTTTCCTTCTTCTAGTGCAAGACCCGCCGCCATACAGGTAAAAGATTTACTGACCGAATGCTGCAAACGGCGTTCATCTTTTGTTAAATCCCAGACCCCAGCAGGCTTTCCGCCTTGTAGAATTCGTACAGAGCAGACATGCAACTTGTTTTTTTTCGCTGGTTGGACAAATCCCGTTAGATCAATCGTCATGACAACCTTCCTTTCCTGACTATTTAGGTCAAGGGAGTATCAGTAACTTATTTCATGAGACGGAACATTTCAGGTTACAGGGTTCCTGCTGTGAAAATATGGTATTACAGCTGTATTCATAAGTCAATATTAGGATATTAAACCAAAAATAATAATAAAAAGTACTTAATTTTATTCAAGTTGTTTTATTTTCTGTGAGAAGTTTAAAAAATAAATATGCACGAACATCACATCCTAACATAACAAGGTAGGAAATAAGATGTTTATAACACTAAATACTAAATTTACTAGGATAAGGAGCGATTAAGATGGAAGCATTGTATACAGCAAGCGCAACCGTACGCGGAGGAAGAGACGGATCTTTTGAAACATCAGATGGTGTACTTCGCCACGACTTATCAACTCCAAAAGAATTGGGCGGTGCAGGTGGTAACGCTACAAACCCAGAACAACTTTTTGCAGCAGGTTATGGTGCATGTTACGAAAGCGCACTGAGCAATATTGCTCGTAAAGAAGGCGTAAAAATAAGTGATGTAGAAATCACAAGTAATGTCATGATCGGGAAGGATCCGAAAGATGACGGGTTCCAACTTGCCGTTCGTCTCGATGTGAAGATCCCAGGTGTAGACCGTGCGCAGGCAGAAGATTTGGCTAAGAAAGCACACGATTTCTGTCCTTATTCCAAAGCTACACGTGGTAACATCCCGGTTGAACTTAACGTCCTTTAAGTGAATTAATAAAAATCATGTTTTAATAGACAATCTCTCGCGAGATATAAAAGAGACCTTGGTGGGCACACCAAGGTCTTCTCTTTTGTAACTGACTTTACGATTCATTCGAATATTGTTTCCATACAGGGGTATATTGATTTGACATCAGGGTTAAAATTCTTTAATATGACTAAGTACTAATATGTACGTGGCATGAATAAATTTGAAATCACAGGTGATTACATGTCTTATAGACCCCAGATTGTTGATTTAACAACTGCTAGCCGCAATGAAGAAGCGGGACTTTACGAATTTACAATGAAGCTTAAAGATGGAACGCTTTGTCGTGCATTTTATTCCAACAAGCCGGAATGGCACATGACTAGCATCAGCCGTCTTCAAAAGACTCCATGCCCGATTTGTCGTAAGGATTTCATCTGTAAATGCATGGAAAAATTTGCGGGTGATATTCATGAGCAAATCATGAATGACCAATTGATCGAACAAGCTATCAAGTAGGGATAGTTTGTTATGATGAGCGTCCGTGAGATCACGGCGCTTTTTTTCTATATTCATATAGTCTAAGCAGTGGTTGAACTAAGCTAAGGGGTGAAATCATGAAGAATGAATCTCACTTTGATATGAAACCATATATGAATCTTAATATCGTGCTTATTGACGGGGTTTGTCACTTATGTCAAGGACTCACGAAATGGATTATTAAGCGGGATGGCAAGGGAAATTTTCATTTTGCTTCACTTCAATCGGAGATCGGCCAGAAGTTGCTTAAACATGGTGGAATACCTCTTCATTCTATGGATACGTTTGTATTTATTGAACAAGGAGAGTATTACACTCGCTCTACCGGCGCACTGCATATTGCGAAAAAGCTGGGGTTCCCTTATCATCTTGCTTCTGTCTTCTTGATAATTCCGGCTGCAGTTCGGGACCGGGTATATAATGTGGTTGCCCGTAATCGTTACCGCTGGTTTGGCAAAGATGAAGATGATGCTTGTATGTTACCAACTCCCGAGATCCGCAAACGATTTTTATAAATAGGGTTTTATAAATAGGATAATAAATAAAATAAGGCAGCCAGTAGCAGGATATTACCTCCATCTGTTAGTGAGATCTAACAAGTGAAGGCAGTTCACTGCGTGGCTGCCTTATTTTAATTTTTAGGAGCTCTATAACCAGCAGCTACCGCTTCTGCTTCTGTACAAAACCAAGCCTCTGGTTGGGTTGATTTGTAATTAGGAGATGCAGTGGTGTGGTAAATTTTCTCTCCCTTAGCATTGATATTCCCTTTAATGGTACAAGTATTGTTAGGCGGAGTAGAAGAAGTACTAATTCCATTAGAAGATGCAGTTCCGCTAGTAGTGCTGTGTGAAGTAGTACTGCCGTCTTCCTGATATTCAGCAGGATGAAAACCATCCTCTTGTGCATAGTTTTCATATTTCCATATACCTAGTGCTTGCTTTTTGCTTTTGTTCTGAATGGCTTCAAACTCATCCACATAACGAACGTTCGGCGGATAGATATAAGCAACTCTTGCATAACCTTTCTTAAGCAGCGATTCCTGAAGCATTACTCCATCCACATAGACGTAAGCGAGCAGACGAGAGTATTTATCACGATTGGGACCGATATCAAATTCAAGTTCGATTTTCTTGGCCTTTTCTAGCATATGCTTTGTATATTGCTTTGCTTCCTGACCAAGTGGTTGTACACCGAGCTTTGGGTGGGATGTTTCTGGTGTGTCTACGAGCAGCAGGCGCACAGATTGGCTCTTGCCTTCGTACATCACTTTCAAGGTATCTCCGTCCACAGCACGATCGAGGGTAACAGGAACTCTTGGATATTTATATTCCGTGGAAGATTGATCTGATGTATTATCTGTACTTGATGTACCCGTAGAAATACCTGTATTCGATGTACTGCCTGTATTCGTATCAGTGATATAATCTCTTAACTGAATCTCACCGCAGCCCGCTGTAAGAACAGCAATACTCAGGACTAGTGGAATCATCCACCGTCTCAAAAAATACATGAAAAACACTCCATTCTAAGATGTATAGTATGTATGCGTGGATCTCCCTAAGTGTACTATATTCATAAAATAAAGGGAACGGACGTTTGCTAAACTTACATTAAATGCAATGCGTTTATAAAAGAGACCATGGAAATAAAAATTTGTTCTTGATAATTATGGAAAATCATGCTAATCTATCGTTAACTTAATCAGCACGTGACGGAAGCACCGTCCATATTGCAGGAAATCTTGCGATAATGGGCGGTGCTTTTTTTGCTGTGGAAGGGGAAAGGTATGATGATTAATGAATAGAGTGCTGCTTGCAAGCAGCAGTTTGGAATATGTTGAGGCGCTGCTAGATTTTATTCAAGGAAGTTCGTATTCAGCCGTATTTCAGGTGACTGCTTTTTCACAGCCGGAGGCCATGTCAAGGTACATAGAGGAATTAACTCCAACCTCTACTCCAGACTTAATAGTAGCGGAAGAGCCGTTTATTGAAAAATGGAAGTCCAGTCCTTTTGCAGATAAAGTACCTGTTCTTCTATTTACAGAGCAGCTTGTGTCTGAAGAAGATCAAACGAGAATTAGGAAGTATCAGCCTTTGCCCGCCATCTTAGCAAAATGGGAAGAAGTGCTGCTCAGTTCGAGCAGGCGAGAAAGAGGTAGATTCACTGGTGCACAAACATGGGTGATTGGGGTCACTTCGGCATCTGGGGGCTGCGGAAAGACAACGGTTGCTCTCAATCTAGCTAAACAGCTCGGACGGTTGGGTTATTCGGTATTTTATCTGAATCTAGAAACCATGGATAGTACAGGGCCATTTTTACATACATCAACATCATCAATAGAGAGGCAAACCGAATCAGGCGGCGATTTGTTTAGTCAATTATTGTACCAGCTGAGAGCGAATAAAGTACCAAATAACAGTTTTCATGGAGAGAAGTATGACAGGATTGATCTTAATCCTTATACGATACGGAATGAACGTATTCAAGCAGATTGTTTTATTCCGGCAAACAATCGCAAAGAACTGCTTCAGATGAATAAATCGGATACGAGTGAATTGATCCGTCTCATTACGGAGTCAGGTCAATATCATTTTGTTATTGCAGACCATGATTCAGTGTGGGACTTGCGCTCGGAAGCAGTGATGGAGGAATCTCAGCTCCTAGTATGGCTGTTGTCTGATGATATTCATACGATGAATAAATGCAAGGAATGGATGAAGTTTCATAGGCAGCTTGATCCAGAACAGCATGAGAATAGGATGAGAAAAGCTTGGTACGTAATTAATCGTTATATGGGAAATATGGTAAACGAGCTTCCGGACGAAGGGATGATTGCAGAACATTATCTGCCTTATATCCCTTCCTGGAAACAGATGCGGGAACCTGATTTACTGCTGAGCTCACCGATATATCAGAAAGAAATGAATAAGCTGTGTGAAACGATTGGCGATCTGTACAGGGAGAATACAGCATGAATGAAGCGTGGTTCAAGGAATTAAGAAAGACGGTGCGTTCAGGTCTTGATGTGACTTCATCTGCAGGGGATTCGGAACTCATGGAGCATATCGAGCGCAGGGTACTTTATCATAGAGATCTGGTACATCTGACTTCTGGAGAAAAGCAGACCCTAATTAGACGATTATATGATTCCTTTCGAGGACTTGATGTTCTTCAGCCGCTTGTAGATAACCCGAATATTACGGAGATTATGATTAATAGTCATCACGAGATTTTTATTGAAGAACATGGTGAAGTGAAGCAGCTGCCCATCGCATTTGAATCTGCAGACCGGCTCGAAGATATTATTCAGTCGATTGTCTCCGGGGTAAACCGCATTGTTAATGAGTCTTCTCCGATCGTGGATGCGAGGCTGAAAGATGGGTCACGGGTGAATATTGTTTTACCGCCGATTGCTCTAAAGGGTCCAACAATGACCATCCGTAAGTTCCCGGAGAAACCAATGAGCATGGAAGATCTAGTTCGTATCGGTGCTCTGACCAAAGAGGCTGCACAGCTGTTGCAAAAGCTCGTAAAGAGTAAATACAACATCTTTATCAGCGGTGGAACTGGATCAGGGAAAACCACGTTCCTCAATGCCTTGTCTCAGAATGTGCCTAGCAGTGAGCGGATCATTACAATCGAGGATTCAGCAGAGCTGCAGATTGTTACGGTACCGAATCTTGTATCACTCGAGACGCGCAATGCCAATACGGAAGGCAGAGGGGAAATATCAATCCGTGATCTCATTCGATCTTCTCTTCGGATGCGGCCTAATCGAATTATTGTAGGCGAGGTACGGGGGAGTGAGGCGCTGGACATGCTGCAGGCGATGAACACAGGGCATGATGGAAGTCTCTCAACGGGACACGCGAACAGCATTGTGGATATGGTCAGTCGTTTAGAAACGATGGTACTGAGCGGGGCAGATTTGCCTATCGTTGTCGTTAGACAGCAAATCAGTTCAGCTATCGATATTTTTGTTCATCTATCAAGACTCAGAGATCGTTCACGGCGGGTTACTGAGATCAGTGAAGTGGTCGGAATGGAAAATGGGGAGGTGAGGCTGAATCGTCTATATCAGTTTCAGGAACGCGGGGAAGCAGAAGGGCGCATTGTAGGTGAACTTGTTTCGAACTCCTCTTCGCTTGTACATGTGGACAAGTTGCGGGCTGCCGGCATCCATTATCCATTTAATGAAGATAGATAAGAGGAGGATGAAAGTGGATTTGAGCAGGAGGTTTGTTCAGAACAAGAACCACATACCGGCAGAGTCTAGCGGTAAACTATCTGACTATTCAGTACATTATTTAAGTCCTCGGCAAAAAATAGTATGCATGATTGTCAGCGCCATTCTGTTTTTTATGATCGGCTACTTATTTTATCATCACATAATTATGAGCAGCATATTAGCCTTAGCAGCATTTTTTATCCCTAAATACTATAATCAATACCTGCTTGAGAAGAGACGATCGGCTCTCAGTCTTCACTTTAAGCAAGCACTATATTCTCTATCTTCCTCTCTTGCTGCTGGAAAGTCCGTAGAAAATGCATTTAGGGAAGCTGTTCTTGATCTTCGAATGCTTGATCCGCAGGCAGATCACGATCTGATCCGAGAGTTTACAATTATCTGTACAAGAATGGAATATGGTCAGCCGATTGAGGAAGCTTTATTAGATTTTGCAAATCGTGCTCATATGGAGGACATTACGAACTTCGCCGATGTGTTTGTTACTTGTAAACGTACAGGCGGTGATCTGGTTGAAGTCGTAAGAAGAACTTCTTCGGTTATAGGAGAAAAACTAGATATTCAGCAAGAAATTGCAGTAACTATCTCACAGAAAAAGTTTGAGTCTAAGGCAATGTTTGCTTCTCCTTTTGTATTTTTGTTCGTGCTTAGTGTCACGTCTCCTGATTTCCTGACACCTTTATACAGCCCAGCCGGATATCTCATTTCAAGTGTATCTATTATCGTATTGTTTGCTTGTTTCTTATGGGTGAATCGTATTATGAATATTCGGGTGTAAGGGGCGAGGAGTAATGATGATCATTAGTAATATGATGGCTGCTTTGCTTGCCTTGTGGTGGATTCTTGCCAATCGAACAGCTAAAACAAGGTATCAAAAGCTGAATCAGGTAGAGATGACCGGACTGCGATTTCGTAAACTGCATGCTCCATTTATTGGCCTGATTGAACGAATGGACTTCGTAAGAAAGTTTCCAATGTTTGTTTATCGTGTGCAGCATTCGATTCAGAGAGCTTATGGTCCTAAATATGGTCATGAGAAAATGATGTTGTTTCTTGCAGAGATGTTTGTATGTAGCTGGCTTGCGCTAATGGGTGGGGCTGTGATGACGCTTTGGTTACATGGGCTGATGGGAATTGCAATCGGATGCATGCTCGCTATTATCATTCCCTTTGCACAGCTGAAGGATCTTCATGAGAAGGTGAAGCTGCGTGAACAGGATATTTTAATGGAACTGCCAGAGTTTCTTAACAAAGTTGTTTTGCTTGTTGGTGCAGGGGAGACCGTCCAGAAGGCAATTATACATTGTACGGAGCGTAAACAGAGTTCTGACCATCCTTTGTACATAGAACTCAGACAAATGATTGCAGAATGGAACAGTGGATTTTCATTTCAACAAGCCTTTGAGCAGTTTAGTAAACGATGCGGCGTTCAGGAAGTATCTATATTTACAACGACCGTGCTGCTTAACTTTCGGCGGGGAGGCAATGATTTTGTACTTTCTCTGAGGGAGCTGTCACGAGTATTGTGGGAGAAGAGAAAATCACTGAGTCGCACCAAAGGGGAGCAGGCTTCATCTAAGCTGGTGTTTCCAATGGTAGTTATTTTTTTAGTTATTGTAATTATGGTAGGTGCACCTTCGTTTATGACGATGAATTTATAGGGGGAAATAGTAATGCTGACAACAGTTAAAAATAAGATGGTTGGTTTTTGGAAGGAAGAGGATGGTCTCGGTACGCTGGAGATGATTTTGATTATTGGGGTCATTATTGTAATTGGTCTTATTTTCAAAAATCAGATCACTTCAATCGTCAATAAATTGCTGAAACAGGTTGGTTCAAAAAGTGAAGAATTTTTCGAATAAACTCTTCAGGTTCAGAAACCATTTGAGAGACGACAATGGGAGCTTCACGCTTGAAGCTTCTCTCGTGTTTCCTGTCATTTTGTTTACGCTATGTTTATTAATGTTCTTTTGCGTGTTGCTGTACCAGAAATCGATGTTAACACAGTACGCATCTGCATCTTCGGAGCGCTCAGCTTATAACTGGGAGAACAGCCATAAGGAACCGAAGACAGGTGCATTTCCAGAGGACGAATACGACAGGTTGTACTGGAGATTAGCTGATGATTATATGCTTGGTTCGCTTTTTGGTACGTTTGGAGCAGAATCTGCTTCCTCTATATCTGTTCCAAGTGAGAGATTAGAGGGTAATCTTACATCACAGAAAATGAGTCAGACAGCTGCATCGCTCCCATCAATGTACAGCGGGACGATGGAGTATGAGAATAAATTCATGAATCGGCAGATAACAACGAAAATAGATCAATTAGTATCTTTACCCATGGTGGGTTTTTTACTTCATCGAGATCGTAAAATTCACCATTCAGGGAAAGCAACGGTGGTTGAGCCCGATGAGTTCATCCGCAATATAGAGTTGATTCGATATTATGGAGCGCGATTCTCGGGGATGGGAACACCCGGTGATCCATCAGAAATCGCACAAATTCTCGGAAAGCTAACGGGGAAATAACTGTAGGATGCGGGGGAGAAACGGATTGTTTAAGAAAGGGGAATCAGAGTCTGGGACAGTAACTATTTTTCTGGCCATGGTGCTTGCGGTCATCTTTATGTTTGTTGCTGTATTTATAGATTATGCAAGAATTGGAGCTATGAAAGTTCAGACAGAGAGGTTATCTCATGCTGCTGTTCGTTCTGTAATGTCCTCCTACATGCCTGAGCTCCAGCAGAGATATGGACTATTTGCTCACAGCGGTGAACAAGGAGATTTCATTATGTCTAAAGTGCTAAATGATAGTACAAAGCCCATTCCTCATCGGGATGGACTCGCCATTATTCCGATGCAACTAGATAGTTCAGGTCTTGTATTTGAACGTGAACTAGGCAGGTATGATCACTTTAATCAACAAATTCAGGAAGAGATGAAGTATAAAGCGCCGATTGATTTTTTATATGATGCGGTAACTAGATTTAAACCTCTCTCAGAGGATCTAAAGCAAGCAGCTCACAGTGTAGACGTTCTGCGGAAGTTACAAAAACTATATGACAAGCGTGAAAAATCACTTGAGCAGGCTATCAAAAAGAGAAGGGAAGCTGCGAAAACGGCGGAGATGGTTGCGAAGCTGGTTATGGACCCTCCAAGCAGCTACTTCAGTGATAGCCCGCTGGGTGGAAACATTCGCTCATTAGCAGATGGAGCCTCTCGTTACTCTGATTATTACACTAAATATACGGAAGATGAAGCAAGGGAGCCTCGCCTTAGAATTCATGGTACGGAGCTAAGCGAGTATCGTATGGACCTAACAGGAGTATTGTTTCGCCTCGGACAAGCAAGAACAGGAGCAGCAAGCACACACCAGCAGAAGATTGAAGAGGCGAATGATCTGATTGAAGAAGCAAAACAACTGAATGAGCAAATGAAACAGGTCATTAAAGATGGTGAGGCGAGAGCTGCTAATCAGGCATATGACAAAGTGGGTCAAGCAAACACACCAAGTAAGGGAGTATCCTCATCTGGAAATGTAAATGGGGCCGAATTACGTAAGAAGACAGAAGAACTAGTACGAAAAGATACGGAGTTTGCCGCTTTTATAAACAGCCAGAATCAACAATTAACAGATTATACATATGCACAGCAAAAAGTAATGGCTGCTGAAAGTTCGCTTCGTAACCTATCAGACGGTGATTCCTATCATAAAAGAAATGAAGTTCTTTCCGCGAATAAGGATATTCAGGTATATATGGACCGCTACGTAAAATCTAGCAGCAGTAACATGATAGATCAGTCCGCACAGCAGATTGATGATTATAGGGCAGCTGATAAAGAAAGAGCAAAAGTGGACAAGCAGTCACAGCAAAAACTAAATGAAGCACAAAATAAAATCAAGTTATTAGTGGCTGCGGCGGGTCTCGAAGAAAGTACAAAACAGTTTAATGAACTAAAAACTTATTTTAATGAGAGTATTTCCTTTAATAAGACGAGTAGTGAAGAATCAGTTAGCACACAAATGTCTGATGACCCTTATGATGCGGGGGGAGATGCGATGGAAAATATGGATCAGATGTTTGGCGGTATGTCTGGGTTTATTGATGTTCTGAGTGATGAACTGTTTCAAAATGAATACGCAATGCAATATTTTTCGTCTGTTGATCTTTCAATGTTATCAGGCAGCAAGACAAACACGAGTACGCTTGAACCGGAATCATTTTTTCTACCGGAAAGTCAGGAACTCGAGTATATCATTTATGGGTTTCATAATCCTTATGGGAATATTACTGCAGCCTATGGCGAAGTGTTTACCATAAGGCTTGCGATTAGGACGATGGAGGGACTTGTGGAGAGCAGTAAGCTTGGTAATCCGCTGCTTATCCTTTCAAAAGCGATCTTGTATGGACTTGAACATGCACTTGCTGATATGAGCTCTCTTGCGGATGACGGAAAAGTAGAATTATCTAAATATGCCAAGCAGATATCGGTAACCTACCGCGATCATTTACGCTTTTTCTTGCTTGCACATAGTAATAACGAGAAAAAGATGTCACGAATGATGGCATTGATCCGTTTGAACACGGATATAGATCTGTTGAAGTCGTATACCTATGCCTCAGGACAGACAGGCATGAGGATGAAATTATGGTTTTTACCTGGAATAACCAAAATGTTAGGGACGATATCAGGAAGTGCTAATCGTGTAGAGAATGGTAGTGTTTATATCACGGTTCAGTCGGATTACTCCTACTAGATTATCCAGTTCATATTAATAGGGGCTAATAAAACTATGAAAATTCACAAGAAACGAAATAGAAGAAGTAGAAAGATAGGTGGCAGTCTGAGGTCAGACAAGGGGAGTATAGTACTCGACGCTTCTCTAGTCATGCCGATCTTTCTCTTTTTTATCGTCTTTCTTATTTACTTTGTCCAAATGACGTTATTTGTAACGGCCCTGCAAACCGCTGCCTCAGAAACAGTGAAAAAAATCTCTGCACATATGTATCCTGTAGTGCTTGCAGTTGATGCGGCAGGCTCAGTAGATTCAGGATTAGATGGCTTGGACATCCCAGGGACGGGGGAGGGCGGAATTTTTCCGATCCCTGAATTGTCATTGACTGATTTAGTTGCCAAATATGCTTCTGCTCTGCCCGAACCGATTGGTGAGTGGGCTTCTATGGCAGCAGCAAGCGGAGAAGCACCGCTGCAGCATTTGCAAAGTTCAGTTTCGGAAGCTGTACTCGACCCGGTAATTAAGCCGCTCCTCTCTCCGGTAATCGAGAATACGGTACTTGAATATGACCGAATTCACGTTAACGGCATCGATTTACCGAACCTGAAAGAAAAAACGAACCCTTACTTTGGGATCGAGCTAACTTATGAGATGCCGCTCAAAGTTCCTTTTACAAATAAGAGCATTCGAATTCAGGCCAGCAGTAAAGAGCGGATCTGGATTGGAGCTACAAACGAGGGGAATTCAGAAGGAGACGGTACCAACGCTGCGAAGGGAAATGTAGCCCTGTTATCCAAACCAGAACCTGCCTATATTGCGAGACAGGCTACCATTAGGGCAAAGATTACTCCGGGTGCTTCGGCAAATTTGTCGGTATTTTATAAAACAGGAGAAAGCACAGCTAAACATGTAGGATGGGCTACGGCTGATGAGATTGGTGAGGTGGAGTGGACGTGGTTTGTCGGCACAAGAACGACAGAGGGAACGTGGCCTTTTGTTATCGAAACAAGTGATGGAGCTAGGTTAGAAGTGATGTTTGAGGTTGCTTCAAAGACGTGAAGGAAGTGAATGTGATGGAACTTGTTTATTATGGATGTGGAATTTTTGTGGTAGCTGCATTTATTACAGATGTCAGATCTATGCGAATTCCTAACCTGTTATCTTTGTCTGCTATCATTAGCGGGCTGATCGTTCATTTATGTATAGGTGGTTTTCAAGATTTGCTTTCAAGTATGAGCGGATTGGGTACTGGATTTGGGATCATGTTTGTGCTTTATCTTGCCGGAGCGGTAGGAGCGGGCGATGTGAAAATCTTTGGCGGAATCGGGGCATGGACTGGGGTTTTATTTACCGTTCAAGCAATGGTATACTCCATTCTCATTGCAGGCATAATTGGCCTTATTATTCTAATTTTGAAAAAACAGCTGGTTCAACGATTGGGCAAGCTCGTTCTATATATTTTTAGCTGGGTAATCCCAGGTATCGGATTCATGAGTCCAGTGCAAAGTTACAGCCCGCTGAAGGAAGGCCTTCGGTTTCCGTTTATGATTGCTGTGTTGCCGGGGTTTATAAGCGCATGCGGGATATATTTATTATAAAAACAGTGTGCTAATTATATACAAAGAATAGAACAGTGAAGTGTCTAAAGGAGAGACGTTATGATTAGCTTGAAACGAGATTTTATACATAACGGTAAAGCAATGATGACGATTGATAAAACTGGCGGATTTGTCCGCAGTGAACTGAGTGAGATACAGCTGCAAATGGTGATGTCCAATGTCATTTCAGGTCATCTGTCAATGTCTATGAAAGAAATCGATCAAGAAATTACGTTTCACTATGATATATCAGGTAAAAAAATGCTTTCCCAAACAGCAAGACATGAGAAATTATCTCTAACAGGCCTATTTCAATTACTGCTGCAGATCACTCAGACATTACTTACTTGTCCGCAGTATATGCTTGACGAACAAAGGTATGTATTACATGAGGATTATATATTTACAACCGATCCTCTTGAGGAAGCAAAAGTGTATTTATGTTATATACCGGTTTCACTAGAAATGGAAGTAGAATCCATCCCTTTTCAAATAAGTCAGATGGTGAATAGAATGATGCCTTATGTCAAAGCGCTCGAAGGAACGGGTATACAAAGAATTTTGCAGTTATGTAATGATGGAGATTTTCAGCTTGATGATTTGCAGAAATTGTTGAATGAGCTACTTATGTCTGAGACAGGTGTAGGAAGTAAGTCTTCAGCAAGAATAAACAGCGTTCATGGTGTATCATCTTCGTACCCTATGGACGATCATTTTCAAGGGAAATCATCACGGTCCCTCATAAAAGAACCGAGTAATCCTAACTTACAGAGATCTTCTAGACCTACACCTACACCTGCACCCGTACCCAATCAGATACCGGTATTGTCCAATCACTCAAACGATAGCTTCATTTCGTCTGTTCCGCTTAACCCGCTCCGCCGTTCTTCACCTGAAGCTGCGAGTGAGAATAGACCAGGCCTAGCTTTGGGTTCTATTTCGCACCCTATTTTTTCTATGAAAGATACCTATGAATCAAGTGGACATCACTCTGAAGAGGGAGAAGAGAAAGAGACTAAAAAACCTGAAAAACCTATTTATTACTGGCTCGGCGGGATGCTTCTCGCTTCTGTGTTGTGGAGATTTCTTTATATGGATGAACCAACGGCCACTCGGCTTGTACTGTGTTTGGTTATTACCGTAACACTGGCTGCAGCTGCCTATATGTTATCTACAGGAAAACTCGCTGGGATAGGTAACATGTCTTTAAACAGCACAAGAAAACAAGAAGATGATTACATCAGCAACGAACTCTCAAATAATGCGCAATCTTCTTCCTTCTCTTTATTTCAGCAGGAAGATGAGACTGATTTTCCTAGGGAAAAGGGGATTTTCGGTAGTGGAAATAAAAACAAAGAAGGTGCGGAACCATGGCGCTGGAACTCGCCATCTAAGCTGGAAGAATCTGATGGTGAATTCCTCAGCAATCCTTTTAAACAAGTAGCGCCAGACTCTATCTTCTCTTTTACCGCACCTAAATCACTAGACAATGAGGAGCATGAGACAACGGATCATTACTATGATTCTTTGCGTCAAAGCACGCAGATGCTAAATACATCTCATGCCCAGGCGACGGTGCTTCTTTCTGATGTAGAGTCAGTTTCAAGTTCTGCTAGTCAATCCGCTGTGGTGACTATAAAAAAAGGAATATTAGAAAGGCAAGCTCCCCAAGCTGCACCTGAACAAATGGAGTTAGGTACAGCAAGTTTTATTATTGGCCGCTCACAGGAAGTGTCCCAATATGTAGAGGAAGGGAAGGGGACATCCCGGGCACATGTAGAAATCAGTAAATCGAAAGATCGATATTATATTAAAGATTTAAATTCGATGAACGGTACACTATTGCTTGATCAGCCGATGATTCCTTATAAAGAATATCCCCTCGAAGAAGGCGATTCTTTTATCATTTCAGAATCGAAATATACTTTCCATTACGTCTAGCTGTTTTTTAACTGATAAATTGCGTCATTTAGGCGAGGGTAATCAAATTGGAAGCCGCATTCCTCAGCTTTGTCAGGTACTGCTTTCTGACCTTCCAAAATGAGAATGGACATTTCGCCAAGCAGTGCTTTGAGCATAAATGAAGGCGCCGGAAACCAGTGAGGACGATGCAGAACGTTTCCAATGGTCTTTCCGAAATCTGTATTCGTAACAGGGTATGGAGAAGTGGCATTCACAGGACCGCTCATCTCAGGATTTCGCACAGCATAATCGATCAGCTTCACCATGTCATTCATATGTATCCATGAAACCCACTGTTCTCCATCCCCAATAGGCCCGCCTACCCCTATTTTATAAGGTAACTGCATGAGAGGGTAGGCTCCTTTATCGCCCAGAACTACGCCTGTTCTGACAAGGACTAACCTTGTATTATTAAATCTTTGCCGGGCTGCATTTTCCCACTGCACGCAGACGTCAGATAGAAAATCGATGCTCTCTACCTCAGAATATTCGTTGAAGGTATCTTTTCGAGAGGTACCGTAGATTCCCACGGCTGAGGATTGAATAACGGCTTGCGGTTTATTTGTGAGTTGATCGAGAATATCTCCTAATCGGTGAACCGAATCCAGGCGAGACTGCTTTATTTTTGACTTCGTATCCTTTGTCCACCGCTGATTGAGTGATTCCCCAGCTAGATTAACGACAGCGTCCAGTGATTCAAGCAGATGGGGATTGCTGCTTAGTTCATCCCAAGTCACAAGTTTCATGCCATCTGGTTGGTTGGCTCTTGCTTTTCTTGTAATAACGATAATCTCATATCCCTGCTTTATCCAATACTCAGAAAGATGTCTCCCAATAAATCCGGTGCCCCCACAAATCGCAAGCTTCATGTATGACCTCGCTCCTCTCTTTTGACCAACGTATAAAGTGACAGCCATTTTCACAGTCCTATTGTTTATTACACGATTGTATCCGTTCACACTCTTCATTGCACTAAATTTCGTATAAATTCTACTTTAATACCATTAGAATAAATCGACTCCTATTTTTATGCACTGGCTTAGATACTTTGATTTCTTTAGATGTTCGTTTTCTTTCGATATTCTGAAGGATTGATTCCGGTCCATCGTTTAAATTGCCTGCTAAAGTGAGATAAGTTGTTATAACCTAAACGATGAGCAATCTCCTTCAATGGTAACTCGGGTTGTTGTAATAAGATTTTTGCTTCTTGTAATTTCAGATCAGATAAATATTTTCTTGGAGACATACGATAAACTTTCTGAAATACTTCTAACCCATAATTTGGGCTGATCCCCAAAGAAGCTATAATGGGCTGAATGTGGATACTGAAATCGGTATGTTCGCTTTTCTCCCCGGCTTTTTTCTTGAAATTCCACTTTATTGCTTCTGCAATTTCTTTGGCATATTTTGCAGTAGTCATGGTCTGGTTTGTTTTGTTGTCGTTTAAAGGCTGAATATCTACTAACACTTCCAATAATTCAAAAAGAATAACTTGTGCTCTTAATTTTGCTTTAGCAAATGAAATATGAGGATCATCTAAAATATCAATCCATTTGAGAAGACATTTTTTTAATCTGCTGTGATAGGGATGGGAAGGATTATAAACCCATTCACAGTTTTTCATTAATCGTATGCGTAGCGAAGGTTCGTCAATATCAAAATGAGCACAAAAATAGGTCATAGACTCGGAAGCATGACACTTATTAATATGTTCAAATCCAGGCGGAATAAGGAGGATATCCTCTTTTTCTATTAGATATTGTTCATTTTCAAAGAGCGTTTCTTGCGTGCCGTCTAAAACAATTAAGATTTCAAAAGCATGGTGGTATTCCTTGGTCATTGACCAGTTTGAATAAACCGTCTGTTTATGAGCGCCAAAAAAACGAATATTCCAATCTATACGGGGAAGGATTTGTGTTTTGCTGCCTAATAAACAATTATTGCAGTTTGTCATTGTATTAAACCTGCCTTTGATATGGGTAAATTCTTCTTTAATTGTGCAATCGTATTTATATATTCATTGTTATTATAATGTAGACAAGCAGTAGGAAACGCTTTCGTTGTTGACGTGGTACACAGGTAAATTATCGATAATTAGCAAATGCAAGTTTATTATAGTCAAAAAAGAAAGCGGTATCAATGTGCTGTTTCATAATATGTTTGCTTTCTAGAAAAAGGGTAAATAAATTAGCCACAAAAGGTAAGCGCTTTATAAGGAAGACAATCGATCATAACCATAATTAGGTGATGAAAGGAGCAAAAGATATGACAATGATTCAAAACCCGGTCATTCCTGGAATGGCACCAGATCCCTCCATTATTCGGGTTGGGGAAGTCTATTATATAGCTACTTCAACCTTTCACTGGAATCCAGGGGTACAAATTTTCCAGTCAAAAGATTTAGCTAATTGGGAACTAACAAATTTCGTACTACGAAATGGTGAAGTCAACTTACGCGGTACGAATACACCTGCCGGCATCTGGGCACCGCACTTATCCTATGATTCCTCTACAAAAAAATTCTGGTTAGCATACTCTCACATGGTAAACATGGCTGGCCGTGAATTTAATGCGGATTCATACGCGATGTGGGCAGAAGATATCAACGGACCGTGGTCAGAACCGATCTACATAACATCCATAGGTTTTGATCCAGCTCTTTTTCATGATGAGGATGGAAAACATTATGTATCCATTCTGGAGTGGGAAACACGACAAGGTTACCAAGCACCCGGGCATATCGTGATTGCAGAGTTTGACCTAGATCAAGGTAAGATCAAAGGCGATTGGCATCGAGTTACACAAGGGTTTACTAGCCGTGGTTGTGCTGAAGCGCCACAAATATATAAGCATAAGGAATATTACTATCTACTAATTGCTGCTGGAGGAACAGGATACGCACACGGTGTTGAGATAGGGCGCTCAAAAAATATATTTGGTCCGTATGAGCCCCACCCATCAAAAGAGCCGATTATTACATCTTCGCCGCAGCATCTATTTTCACTCGGTGATCCCGATGCCGGACATTTTGAAATGTATAATCCACACTCCATTATGCAAAAAGCAGGTCATGGTTCTTTAGTTCAAACCCATACGGGTGAGTGGTATATTGCTCATCTCATGTCCCGCCCACTTGAAGGAATGCTTTTAAATCCATTAGGACGTGAAACGTCTTTACAAAAAATGAACTGGACTGAAGATGGCTGGTTGGAAATGTGTGATGGAACAAATTTAGCCAAGATGGAAGTTAAGGGGATGAAGGGAGTTAATCCAGGAAACAGGGTATCTCATGATGTATTTGATGATTTTACTAGTGAAAAATATAACAATCATTTTATGACTCCTTATCGCAATCAGGAAGATCATTGGGTGAATACGGTCGAACGTCCAGGGTATTTGCGGATTCACGGAGAAAACTCGTTATTCTCACAAATGAATCCAGCCATTATGGCAACCCGTGCCACATCATTTCATTATGATTTTAAGACAAAACTTGAATTTAGGCCGGATCATTATTTAGAAACTGCGGGTATGGGGCTTTACTATGATTCTAACAACTGGATTTATGCTCACTTAACGTATTCAGAAACATTAAGCGGGACAGTATTAAGTCTACTTCAAGCGAAGTTAGGAAAGCGCATCGAGTTTGTTCATCATAAAACTCTAGTACCTCGAAATACGGCTGAGTTGAAGCTTATATATAAATCAGGCATAGCGAGTATCTTCTATCGCTTGAGTGAGGATAGTGAATGGCAAGTGTTTGAGGATCAAATTGATGTTTCTTATTTGTCTGATGAAGGTGTGAACGGGGAACCAGGAGAGATCGGCGGATTTACAGGGCTATTTAATTTTATTGGTTCAGTTGATTCTCACCAGCACGATTCATTTGCAGACTTTAATTATTATATGGTCAAGAATTACTAGACATCGGAGAGGAAGTTTCACATGAGAACGATACCGCTTAAACGTTTAGTACCAGGATTAATTATCGGACCAGCTACGTGGCTAGGACCTTATATTGTAACAGCCAGTTTATTTTTACCGGCAATGATTCAGCAGCTAGATCCCGTAAATAAAGTAAACATAGTAGCTTTATTCTCAGCATTGGGGATGGTTGTCGCGGCCATTTCTAACATGGTGGCTGGATACTTGTCTGACCGTACAAGGTCTCGGTTTGGAAGACGTACACCTTGGTTGATCGGGGGATCATTCGTGTTTATGCTCGCCATGATTCTCGCCTCGATGACTACTACCATTCCGTTATTATTACTAAGCTGGATGCTGGGACAAGTTGCACTCAACTTTATTGTAGCACCCATGGTTGCTTGGTTAGATTTAGCACCGGAGGAAGGTAAGGGAACAGCATCATCTGCTTATGGCGGACTTGGTATGGCATTAGGTAACAATGGATTTACCATTTTAGGTGCGTTCTTTTTAGGGCAATATCGTTTAGGTTTTGTTATTTTTGGTATTGTTACGTTCATCGGTACATTAATCGCTGCATTTATTGTGCGTGAACCGTCTAACTTGGATGAGACAGTAGAAGTCTCTAAGTCACAAGATAAGCAAAAGTTTTCAATTAAGGAATTTATGTCCGTGTTTCCAAAGTGGTCAATTGGTCGTGATTATTATCTAGCTTTAATCGGTAAAATATGTCAAGGGATTGGGAACTTTGCTATTACGGGTTACTTGCTATTTATAATGACCGACTTTCTACACAAAGGTACCTCTGATACACAACAATCAATCCAACTAATTAATGGTATCATGCTGGTATTTGGTATCGCTATGGGATTTATTGCTGGACCGATTTCAGATAAGTTAAAAATATTAAAATTACCAGTTGGCTTATCTACGATTTTCTTAGGAATTGGAGCACTCAGCATTTTCTTTTTACGAAATGATCTAGGTATTATGATTTACGGCTTTATGGCTGGTTTGGGAATGGGTATATGGAACTCTTTGGATAATCTTCTGAATTTAAGGGTAATTCCGGATAAGGATCGCGTAGGTCTGTTCTTAGGAATATACAATTTGGGAAATACCGTAACACAAGCGATAGCCCCAGTGATTGCTGCACTTATGATTTCCCAAATCGGTTTTTCATCTATTTTTATTATGTCATTCTCACTCTCGATCATCGGAGGGATCTCTATTCTCTCTATTAAATCCGTAGCAAGATAGATTCTCTAAAAAACGACAGGCAAACTAGTTTAAGCTAGTTTGCCTGCAGTTTCGAAGCCGCGTTTTGCGGCTTTTTTTTGTTTTAAGGTATCGATAAAGACGCAATACTTTGCGGCATAATCATTTTTATGTGGACGTGGGTGATCTCCCACATGTAAAGTCGTTTTGGATCTGGTCTGAGGAACAGGTATGAATTGGAGTTTGGATATTATCGACTCAAGAGAGAGTTCACCTATTTGTTCATTAGATGTTTATAAGGCTTATAGTCAATCTGCTTCTTGTCTAGGAAGGTAACGAGGAAGCGGTTGTCTCTTTTTGGTGTAGCCACAATATAGCCTTTAATACAGTGGTCTCTCGTTACTTCTTTCGCCTGGTTCTGAAGAGCGATTTTACCAATCTCGGCAGCGATAGAGTGCTTGGCAATATCTCGGAAGGGGCCAGGTACAGGCTGAACCAGCTCATCTAAAAAACTTTTTGCTTCGTCTGTCCAAAGATGGCGGCTTGCTTCGACCCAGTGATTCTGCCAATCCAGCTTGGATTTACCATCGGCTTTAGGAAGCACCTTCAAGAATTTGCGGAACATAAAGAAACCGCCGATTACCATACTTCCCAGCATGATAAATCCCCAAAAAACAAGGGAGTTCATAAACCAGTTGCTAGGCATAGCCGAACTAAGCTTACTGTTAATCAGGATTACATCCATATCGATCACCTCAGGGATAGAGTTAAATAGAATTATGTATCTACATGAAAAGAACTTATAATTCAAATGTGGACATCACGCGTTTAAAATGAAACGATGCTGTAAATGAATTGTTAGTAGAATCATTTTCATCAAATCTTTCGCTGCTTTCAGGACGATAGTAAAGAAGGTTCAATTTAGCTAAGGATCGTTACCCAATGTCTCATGTCATTCCATGGTTATGTACTTATCTTGGGAGTGGATCGATTTTCTAAATTTGTCCGTTTCTTGAATTATAACGCAGATATGAATATATTTCGATAGTTAACAAATAAGATTCTCACTCACAATCTGATGTTTCCTATGGAATGCATAGACAAAAGATGAAGGTAAGATGAGAGATGTATGTTACATACGAGGAACGTATTGCTTGGCTTTCATAATCAAGTTACAATAGGCTTTACATTCTTAAAAATAGGGGGATAAAAGATGCTTAAAATCGGTTCCCACGTATCCTTTTCGGGCAAGGGCCTGCTGACAGCAACAGAAGAAGCAGCATCATACGGTTCTTCTTCGTTTATGATATATACAGGTGCTCCGCAAAATACGCGCCGTAAACCAATGGAATCTATGTACCTTGAAGAAGGTAAAAAAGCTATGCAAGAAGGCGGATTTGAAGAGATTGTGGTGCACGCACCGTATATCATCAATCTAGGTTCTTATAAAGACCACACCTATGAACTGGCAGTAAGTTTTCTTCAGGAAGAAATTCGCCGTACGCACGCGATCGGCGTGAAGAATATTGTGCTTCATCCTGGTGCTTTTACGGATAAAGATGCCGACTATGGTATTCAGCGTATTGCAGAGGGACTTAATGAAGTATTAAATGGAGTGCAAGAAACAGATGTAAATATTGCACTGGAAACAATGGCAGGAAAAGGAACAGAGATAGGTCGTTCTTTTGAAGAACTGGCTCGGATTATTGATAAGGTAGAACGTAATGAACGTCTGACCATTTGTATGGACACTTGCCATATTCATGATGCTGGCTATGATATCGTAGGCGATCTGGACGGTGTTCTTGAACAGTTCGATCGCACGGTAGGTCTTGACCGAATCGGAGTCGTGCATATTAATGATAGCAAAAATCCATCAGGAGCAAAGAAAGATAGACATACACCGATTGGGGCGGGGTGGATTGGTTTTGATACCATTAACCGCGTTGTCCATCATGAACTGCTCAAAGGTCGCCCATTTATACTTGAGACCCCTTGGATCGGAAAAGATGCCAAAACACAGCGTCCGATGTACGAAGCAGAGATCGCTTTGCTGCGCGGAGATGTGGCAGGTCGTTTTGGAGAAGGCTTCCTTGAAGATGTGGAAAGACTCCATCATTTCTTTACAGGGGAAGATATTGAATCCCGCCGTTTTGTGCTTGACACATGGACACTCCTTAAAAATGATGCAAAAGCGAAAAAAGCGGATCCCCGTGAACCGCTCGAGCGCTTGTATGATATGGTTGTAAATGCAGCGTTGTTCCCTGAGCTTACAGAGGAGCAATTAAATCATCGTTTGATTGGATGGCTTGCTGGCAAAGAAGCATTGGTGAAAGCTTAGGTTATTGATCTAAATCAAGGGGGAGAAAATTGACCAATGGATATTCACACAAAACACACACAAGGTAGACCTGCACATATCGATCGTGCCCGCATGCTGATTTCTTGTCCAGACGCTCCGGGTATTGTTGCTGCGGTTTCAAAATTCTTGTTCGATCACGGAGCAAATATCATTCAGTCCGATCAGTACTCGATGAATCCAGACGGGGGCATGTTCTTTATGCGGGTGGAGTTTGATCTTCCGCAGTTGTCTAGTCGCTTACCTGAGATGGAAGCGGACTTTAGTGCTGTAGCTGAACAGTTTCAGATGGAGTGGTATATTTCCGATGTCTCAAGACGTAAGAAGCTTGCTATTTTTGTCTCCAAAGAAGATCACTGTCTTGTTGAGCTTCTGTGGCAGTGGCAAGCGGGAGACCTCGATGCAGAGATCGGTCTTGTCGTGAGTAACCATCCAGATATGAGAGAATATGTAGAATCCTTTGGTATTCCGTATCATTATATTCCAGTTACCCCTGATACGAAGAAAGAGGCTGAGAAGCGTCAACTTGAAGTGATTGGTGAAGACATTGATGTCATTATCCTGGCTCGTTATATGCAGATTATATCGCCAACGTTTATCGAGCATTACCGGAATCGTATAATTAATATCCACCACTCCTTCTTGCCGGCCTTTGTGGGCGGTAAGCCTTATGCTCAAGCTTATGACCGCGGTGTAAAACTCATTGGAGCAACCGCACACTATGTGACGGAAGAACTCGATGGAGGTCCCATTATTGAGCAGGACGTGGGACGTGTAAGTCATCGGGATGATGTTCCTGAGCTAAAAAGAATTGGACGTACAATTGAACGTGTTGTACTTGCTCGTGCTGTAAAGTGGCATGTGGAAGACCGAATTCTTGTTCATGAGAACAAGACGGTAGTCTTTAACTAATTAAAAATAACAAACGATATTTTCTTATATTATGATATGCAAAAAACTGTCCCCTAACTTAGTTAGGGGACAGTTTTTTTATTTGAATTGGCTCAATAAACCAGACAAAATCAATTTAACTTGGAAAATTATTGATGTTTTAAAGAGTCCCTATAAGTCTAAGAATATATAATAGGGATGGCATTTTGTGTGGAATCATCGCTTTTTTTGTACAAGTATCCCGCTTTTTAATTAGGTATGCTTTTCCTTGCCTAGGAGATACTTGGGTGGGTGCCTTAATATGATTTTTTATGTATTGAACAAGAAGGCTATGGAAAAATGAAGTATGAGGTGTTACAATACTATTGAATAAGTCAAATTGAAACATTCAAGCGGATTAACTTGCATACAAAAGTTTTTTTCTTTTAGCGGGTACCAATCCCTGAGCGTAAGTCCGTTTGCTTATCCTGACATCTTTTTTTAGAGATTATGAGGAGGATGAAACATGACTGATCAACAAACGAAAGACCAAAGCATTAACAAAGATGAGAATCAAACAATCGATAATTTGTCTATTACTACTGTTCGTACCTTGGCAATCGACGCAATTGAGAAAGCAAAATCGGGACACCCAGGTATGCCGATGGGCTCTGCACCAATGGGCTATCAATTGTTTGCCAAAACGATGAATCATAATCCGGAAAATCCAACTTGGATCAACCGTGACCGTTTTGTATTGTCCGCAGGACATGGATCTATGCTTCTTTACAGCTTACTACACCTGAGCGGTTATGATCTTCCAATGGAAGAGATTAAACAATTCCGTCAATGGGGAAGCCTGACTCCAGGACACCCTGAGTTCGGACACACTGCTGGTGTGGATGCAACAACAGGTCCGCTTGGACAAGGGATTGCAATGGCTGTAGGTATGGCAATGGCTGAAGCTCAGCTTGGAGCTACTTACAATAAAGATAATTTCGATGTAGTAGACCACTATACTTACGCAATTTGTGGTGACGGTGACCTTATGGAAGGTGTTTCTCACGAAGCAGCATCCTTGGCATCTCACTTGAAACTGGGTAAACTCGTGGTTCTTTATGATTCCAACGATATTTCCCTTGATGGTAAGCTGAACCTTTCTTTCTCTGAAAGTGTTCAAAAACGTTTTGAAGGTTACGGATGGCATGTACTTCGCGTAGAAGATGGCAACGATCTTCCTGCAATCGAAAAAGCGATCAAAGAAGCACAGGCAGTATCAGATCGACCAACCCTGATCGAAGTGAAAACAGTGATCGGTTACGGTAGCCCGAACAAACAAGGTAAAGGCGGCCATGGCGGTACTCACGGATCTCCACTAGGTGCTGACGAAACAAAACTTACGAAAGAATATTATAAATGGGTATATGAAGAAGATTTCTTCGTTCCAGACGAAGTACGTGCTCATTTTGCAAAAGTGAAAGAACGCGGAGTAGAAGCAAACAAAGCTTGGGAAGCTAAATTTGCAGAATACAAAAAAGCGTACCCTGAACTTGCTGCTCAGTTCGAAACAGCAATCAGCGGCGGACTTCCTGAAGGTTGGGATCGTGACTTGCCGAAATACAGCGTGGAAGACAAAGCAGTATCTACTCGCGTAGCTTCCGGTAACGCACTGAACGGTCTTGCTCACAATGTACCTAACCTCACTGGTGGATCTGCTGACCTTGAAAGTTCAACAATGACTCACTTGAACGATCTTGCTCAGTTCACTCCTGCGGATTATTCCGGCCGTAACATCTACTTTGGTGTTCGTGAATTCGGTATGGCTGCTGCAATGAACGGTATGGCGCTGCATAGCGGTGTGAAAGTATTCGGCGGTACATTCTTCGTATTTACCGATTACCTTCGTCCAGCAGTTCGTCTGTCTTCTATCATGAAACTGCCAGTAACTTATGTACTGACTCATGACAGTATTGCAGTAGGTGAAGATGGTCCTACGCATGAACCGATTGAACAACTGGCTTCCCTGCGCATCATTCCAGGTCTTACTGTGATTCGTCCAGCGGATGCTAACGAAACTTCTGCAGCATGGGCTTATGCAGTGGAAAACACTTCGAATCCGGTAGCGCTTGTTCTTACTCGTCAAAACTTGCCAATTCTTGCGGGTACCGTAGAAGGCGCTCGTGAAGGAATTAAACGTGGTGCTTATGTCGTATCTGATGCGAAGAATGGTAAAGCAACTGCACAAATTATCGCAACAGGTTCTGAAGTTCAACTTGCAGTAAAAGCACAAGAGGCTCTTGCTGAAGAAGGTATTCACGTACGTGTAATCAGTATGCCAAGCTGGGATCTGTTCGAAAAACAAGATAAAGCATATAAAGATTCCGTTCTGCTTCCAGATGTTAAAGCACGTCTTGCAGTAGAAATGGCTCATCCAATGGGCTGGGAAAAATATGTGGGTGATGCTGGTGATATTCTCGGCATTTCTACGTTCGGTGCATCTGCGCCTGGCGACACTGTAATTAAAGAATATGGCTTCACAGTAGAAAACGTAGTAAGCCGCGTTAAAGCGCTTCTGTAATTCTATTGTACCCATATAAAAACAAAAAAGGGTGAAGCAGCCGAATTGGCGCTTTACCCTTTTTCATCCTATCTTTATCTATGCAAGCGGCTTACCATTAATTTGCTGTTCTATATAGGCCTCGTAGATTTTTACGACAGCCGATAAGTCTTCATCACCGTATCCTTTAGCGGCACCGGACTGGAACATGCTTTTTGCCAAATTCAGCATAGGGGCAGGCACGCCAGTGTTGTCTGTCAGAGAGGACGCGAGTTTTAAATCTTTGAGCATAAGAGCGAGGGAGAATTGATTCGTAAAATCATGTTCAATGATTTTGCGGCCTTTCAATTCAGCTGCTTTACTGCCGGCAGAACCTAACTTTACAAGATCCAGGAATGCATCAGCAGGGATGCCCGATTTTGAGGCTATCGCAAATCCTTCTGCTAGTGCTACATTGTTAATTCCAACGATCGTATTATGGGCAAGTTTTGCTACGGCACCATTTCCGTTTTCGCCCATAGGAATTACTTTTTTACCAAGCGTTTCGAATACATCCATCTGACTTTCAATGGTTACGGCATCACCGCCAACCATAAATACTAAAGAACCATCAATGGCTGCTGGTTTGCTGCCTGTTACAGGTGCATCCAGAAAAGAACAATCAAGAGCCGTAGCATCCGCTGCGAGTTTCTTGGCAAGGTCAGGGGAGATGGTACTGCAGTCTATAATCGTAGTCCCATCAATGACACCTGCAAATATACCGTTCTCGCCATAATAAATATCATTGATGGATGCGTCATTACTAACCATAGTTATAACGAGTGACTGACCGTGTGCTGCTTCTTTTGGCGTTTTGGCTGCTACAGCACCTTCGGCTACGAGTGGGTTGCATTTTTCTGTAGTTCGGTTATATACAGTGACTTCATAGCCTTTTTTAAGAAGATTGGAAGCCATGGGTCCGCCCATCGTACCGAGTCCAAGTACAGCAATCTTTTTCATGAATTATTCTCACCTTTCATTGTTTAATCAAACCTCATTAGGTCTTCATCATATCATGGAGACAGAGGTAAGCCAAAAGGCATAAACTTGAAGAGAATAAGGCGTAAAATGACTTAGTCAATCATTCACCAAGCTTGTCACGTTATCTAAATTAAAGTATTCTATTTCATAAGTGAAGGCGCGGTAGTTAACAATAACGTATAAACCGGACAGCCATAAGACAAGCTTTGAAGTGAGAATTCGCTAATTATTAAAATAATGGAGGTTTTATCATCATGGCTAAAAAAGTAACTTTTGATTACAGTAAAGCTCTTGAATTTGTAGGTCAACATGAAGTGGACTATCTGGCAGAGCCAATTCGTCTTGCTCATGAACAGCTTCATAATGGCACAGGTGCAGGTTCTGACTACCTTGGCTGGATTGACCTTCCTACAAACTATGACAAAGAAGAGTTCTCCCGCATTCAAAAAGCAGCAGCGAAAATCCAAAGCGACTCCGAAGTACTAATCGTAATCGGTATCGGTGGTTCTTACCTTGGTGCGCGTGCAGCGATTGAAATGTTGACTCATTCTTTCTACAATGAGCTGCCAAAAGAAAAACGTAAAACTCCAGAAATCTATTTCGCAGGTAATAACATTAGCTCTACATATGTAAATCATCTGCTTGAGCTGGTTGAAGGAAAAGACTTCTCTGTCAATGTAATCTCTAAATCGGGTACTACAACGGAACCAGCGATTGCATTCCGTATTTTCCGTGCTGCACTCGAGAAAAAATACGGTAAAGAAGAAGCTCGCAAACGTATTTACGCAACAACAGACAAAGCACGAGGCGCATTGAAAAAACTCGCAACGGAAGAAGGTTATGAGTCTTTCATTATTCCTGATGATGTAGGTGGTCGTTATTCCGTACTGACAGCAGTAGGACTTCTGCCTATCGCTACAGCAGGTATTAACATTGAAGAAATGATGCAAGGTGCAGCAGATGCTTCCAAAGAATTTGCTAACCCGAATGTTGCAGAAAACCAAAGTTATCAGTACGCTGCAGTGCGTAATGCTCTGTATCGTAAAGGTAAAGGAACAGAAATTCTTGTAAACTACGAGCCTTCCTTGCACTTTGTATCCGAATGGTGGAAACAGTTGTTTGGCGAAAGTGAAGGCAAAGACTTCAAAGGAATCTATCCTGCTTCCGTTGATTTCTCAACAGACCTTCACTCCATGGGACAATTCATCCAAGAAGGTAGCCGTAACATTTTTGAAACGGTTATCCAAGTGGAAGAAGTGCCAAGCCACATCTCCATTGAAGCAGATCCAGACGATCTAGATGGACTGAACTTCCTTGAAGGTAAGACAATGGACTTCGTTAATAAAAAAGCATTCCAAGGTACGCTTCTAGCGCACACAGACGGTCAAGTGCCAAATCTTATTGTAAATGTTCCAGATATGTCTCCATATTCTTTCGGATATCTGGTATACTTCTTTGAAAAAGCATGCGGAATCAGTGGATACCTGATGGGTGTTAATCCATTTGACCAACCGGGTGTAGAAGCTTACAAAAAGAATATGTTTGCTCTTCTTGGTAAACCAGGTTACGAAGAAGAAAAAGCAAAACTTGAAGCAAGACTTACTGAATAATAATGGAATGATCTATTAAAGATCAGAAGTTATTTGTTTCATGAATAGAGGAATACAATCAAGCTGCCGCAGGTTGTTTGATCATAAGAAGCAGTTCACCCGCATTTGGATGGACTGCTTTCTTACAAATATAAACCCTATTACATCTAAGAATAGAACACCTATAGGTGTTTTCTTCACATATAGAAAGGTAAGAGAGCAATGATAGAGCAGTACAGAACCGTTCGAGCAGCGGGGAATAAGGAAATTGTAATTAAGAAATCTCGATTTATTGGTTACGTTATGCCTGTACAAAATGAGGAAGAAGCGATCCAATTTATTGAGGATATTAAGAAGAAACATTGGAACGCCACTCATAATTGTTCAGCATATATGATTGGTGAACGGGATGAGATTCAGAAGCAATCTGATGATGGAGAGCCAAGCGGAACCGCAGGGAAACCTATTTTGGAGGTGATCAAAAATCAGGGACTAAAAAATGTCGCTATCGTCGTAACGAGATATTTTGGCGGTATTATGCTGGGTGCCGGGGGACTGATTCGTGCTTATACGGATGGAGCAGTCGCTGCGATTGAGGCCGGGGAAGCGATTACAAAAGTGCTTCACCGCGAAGTTTTCGTAGAACTGGATTATACTTGGCTGGGAAAAGTGGAAAATGAGCTGAGAAACAGGCAGGTTCGCATGGGAGAGACTACATTTACTGACAAAGTCAAGCTGACATGTCTGCCGGTAGATCGAGAAGCAGAGCGATTCATCGAGTTTATGACAGATCTAACACAAGGTCAATCTGTGATCACGGAGGGACAGCAGCTTTATTTTATTGAAGGAGAATAAGATATGGCTAGAAGAGCAGTGGAGCAGGAATTGTCGAGAGAACGAATTTTAGAAGCAGCCAGGCATTTGTTCGTTACAAAAGGATATCGATCTATTTCAATGCGTAGTATTGGACAGCATCTAGGATACAGTCACGGCTCTTTATATTATCATTTCAAGGAAAAAGCAGAATTGTTTTATGCCATCGTAGTCGAAGATTTTAATCATTTGGGGCAGCTGCTCCTGCAGGCCATGGCTAGAAGTTCTAAAGATGGACTCACGAAACCAGAACATGTCATGATGGAATTTATACGCTTTGGTCTGCAAAATCCCTATCAATATGAAATTATGTTTATGATAAGGGACGAAGAGCTGCTTGCTTATTGCCGGGCAGAACAGAATCGTTGTTATGAATTATTCGCCACTATTATCCGTCATCATATGAACCACAAAAACTACACAAACGAAGAACGGATCCAATTACCCCACAGTTTATTTTTATCCATTCACGGATTCATCTCTTATTACATCCAAGACCGCTTGCCATTTGAAGAAGTCAGGGCTGAAGCAGCTTCACATGTAAGCATCATGTGCAGTCGTCTGTAACCCTTCATTTGGTATACGTCAACACCACGTCATGCTTACATACTTCAAAGCGGTAAACTATCATAACGTTACAATATCATAACGGTAATCTACGAAAGTATTCTCCGATCATCTAAGAGAAACGATTGACGAAATCCCCCTATATTTGGTAAAGTATCAAATAAAGTAATTCCTATCTAAATAATAGGAAATATGTGATGGGGGATGGCGTCATGCATGTAGAAGTCCGTGGTTTAAACAAACATTTTGGCAGTTTTCATGCAGTTAAAGATGTTTCTTTTGATATAAAAAAAGGTCACCTCATTGGTTTACTCGGTCCAAGTGGAGGAGGCAAAACTTCCATACTACGTATCTTGGCAGGTCTTGAAAATCCCGATGCGGGTGAGATTCGCTTGCATGGACAGCTGGTTAACCATCTTCCGCCCCAAGAACGGGGAATCGGATTTGTCTTTCAAAACTATGCGTTATTTAAACATATGACCGTATTTGATAATATCGCGTTTGGACTTAAGGTGAAGAAGCAATCCAAATCGCAGATACAAGATCGGGTCATGGAACTTGTTGAACTGACAGGGCTTAGCGGCTTTGAGAAAAGATACCCTCACCAGTTATCCGGAGGACAAAGACAGCGGGTTGCGTTTGCAAGAGCACTTGCTCCTGAGCCGCAGCTTCTGCTATTGGATGAACCCTTCGCTGCAATTGATGCCAAGATTCGGCACGAGCTGAGATCATGGCTGCGGGAACTCATAGAGCGGGTAGGTATTACCTCGATCTTCGTCACGCACGATCAGGACGAAGCGATTGAAGTTGCTGATGAAATTATGATTATAAATGCAGGAGCACTCGAGCAAAAAGGGACTCCTTGGGATATATATAAACAGCCGGAAACCCCTTTTGTAGCCTCTTTTATTGGTGAATCGACGATTGTTGAGCATGCATGGGAACTGAAAGGATTTGACAAGTTAACCGGTTCTGCTGTTGAAGCGAAGGCTCTGATCCGTCCTGAATATATTGAGGTAGGCTCAGAACATGAATTCACCTTGCTTTCGGCTACCGAAAAGGGAAAGGTTCGTGCCTTACACTTCCGCGGCAGCGAATGGCTTGTTGAAGTCATGGTGGGGAATAACAAGTTAATTACGTATCGTTCGTTAGAAAAAGAAACGCTATCGGTAGGTCAAGAGGTGCGTGTCCTTGTTCACAGGGCATATCTTTTTAATGATCATGAGAACTGGATGGTTGAGAATCACCTGAAGAGTGATCCGATGCCAGTATCTATATAGGGAAATTCACTTATACCCTGAACGTTAACTGACGTGCGGGGTTTTTATTATGTGCTTTATTAGTTTTGCTTTTTAGAAGAACCTTGTTTATACTACATTCATATTATTAGCGAGGATACCTAAATGCTATTTATGCATCAGGAGGATAACAACGAGAATGAAATATTCAAATTGGTTTCGAAATATGTTGCCGCTTTTTCTCATCTTAGGGTTACTGCTGACCGCATGTGACAACCAAGAAGATCAGACTAAAGTGGGGGATGCTGGCAATGAAATAACAGATAAGGTAAGCTCACCTGTACGGGGCGGAAGTATCAATATCGCCGTACAAGATGATCCGAAGGTAATGAATCCCTTATATGCAACAGATCGGATCACGCTTACCGTGAATCAGTCGCTCTATGCGCCGCTATTTTATATGGACAATGGGAAGAAAATTTATGCCTTGGCGGAGCGTGCATATGCTTCAAAAGACTATAAAACGTATTTTATCAAGCTGAGAGAAGGACTCACATGGCATGATGGAAAAGCCATTACGGCCGATGATATTGTGTTTACAGTCAATCAAATCATAGATGAGTCTCAGAATAGTCCTTTCCGAAGTCAGTATGTTTTTGATGGACAACTTGTGAGGATAGTAAAGATTGATGAGCTGACTGTCAAATTTGTACTGCCCGCAGCCACTCCTTCATTCGAAGGTGCACTACTGTATCTGTATCCAATTCCGAAGCATATCTATCAAGGCGAGAAAGATATCGTCCATAGTTCTAAAAACGATCACCCTATTGGGTCGGGTCCTTTTAAGTATAAGGAGTACGCACCAGGTGAGCATCTAACATTGGAGCGTTTTGAAGACTATTATGACGGAGCAGCCTATTTGGATACGATCTCGTATCAAATCATGGACCCGGATACAGCCGATCAAGCACTCCACGAGGGTGTTGTGCAGATGTCGCTGATTAGTAACGATGAATATGAGACGCTGAGTGAATCAGGAGAATATAACCTCGTAACTTATGCAGATGGACGTCTGCAGTACATGGTATTTAATATGAACACAGCAGCGATGAAAAAGAAAGAAGTCCGTGAAGCGATCGCCTATGCTTTGGACAAAGAAGAAATGATTCGAATCTCGTATCTGTCAAGCAGGTTCGCAGACCCTGCGTCTTCTATATTTACACCGGATACGTTGTATCATACTTCGGAAGTAAGGACCTATGATTATATTCCTGAGAAATCTAAAGAATTACTGAAACAAGCAGATATTTCGGATTTAAAAATCCGCCTTGCTTATGTGAAATCTAGCAAAACGCAAATGAATCAGGCTCTTTACATCCAGCAGAAACTAAAAAAGGTTGGAATCAAGGTCGAGCTAAAACCGATGGAAGCAGCCGTGTATGAAAAACGAAAACTAGATCAAAACAATACTGATTTTGAGCTTTCGCTTGCTGGATATATTCTCGGTCCAGATCCTGTTAGCTATGAGTCTCTCTATAAGAGTAGCGGGGTATATAATGAATCACACGCGGAGAACAAAGACCTGGATACACTTTGGGAACGCGCCTCTGTAGAAGTGGATTCGACTGTTCGTCAGAAGTTATATGTACAGATTCAGCAGAAGATTGCTAAAGAACTTCAGGTTTTGCCGATTGCTTATACGAAAAGTGTTATCGCAGTAAGTAAAGGTTATGGTGGTCTAGAGGAAGCAACCGCTCAGCCGATTGTACTCTTCCGTGATTTATCCAAAATTTATTTTATTAAATAAAAGAAGAGGAAACGACCGATGGAGAAACGACCGATGGAGGTCGTTTTTTTCTTTTACAGACATGGGTTGATCTTGAACAAGGGTTGAAAAAAGGGCTACAATAGTATCAATTTCATTTACCATACGAAGAGGAGTGTTACCTCATGAACCAGGAAGTCAAATTGTCGCAGTATACCGCTATATTACTAGAGAATGCAAGAAGAAGCGGACTTACGAATGAGGAGATTGTAGAAGCAGTACAAACGGAAAATACGGAGCTGTTAAAAGCTGCCGAGCGCCCGCATTATACATACGAGTCTTTTTTCTCTTATGCGAAAGAACATGGCGAAGATTTAGAGGAAGCAATAAAGGAAGGGTACCGGATTACATTTAATACGAATAATGGACTCAAAAACTGGATCGCGACGACATTCCAGCTTGATCCAGACAAAGATTTCATCCTAGGAGAGGGACGGATCGAAGGTCTGGTTTTGTCCGAACTGCAAGTAGAAAAACTAGAGCAGACTCTTTCATTTAACTGGGAGATAAAAGAAATAAGGCAAACAGCAGACGGGCGCAAACAACTTACGCTGGGCATTCGCGGACAATAAGGAACACGAGACACAAGAAAGGAGAATGATTCATGACAAAATATAATAAGCTGACCTTTCTTGGTACAGGTGACGCCATGGGCGTACCGAGGGTATATTGTGAGTGTATAGTGTGTGAGGAAGCAAGAACAACCGGGAAGAATCGCCGGTATCGATCTTCGGTTTTTGTAGAGAGTGCCGAGGGGGAGTTTCTCATCGATGGAGGGCCCGATTTTAGGCACCAGATGGAAATGATGGAGAAACGTAAACTACACACGATGCTGGTGACACATCCTCATTTTGATCATATTGGCGGACTTCCTGAATGGGCTGATGCTTGCCGGTGGCTTGGAGAGAAGGGTGAACTGTACGCACCGCAAGAAGTGCTGAATGCGATTCAGGCGCAGTTTCCTTGGCTAGGGAACCATATTGAGATGAAACCGGTTGATCTGGAGAATGGTCTTGTGCTTGCGGGATTCCACATTCGGGCCTGGAAAGTAAATCATGGGAAGAACGGTTACTCCTATGCATATCGCCTTGAGAAAGATGGATTCATATGGGTGTACTGCTCTGATTCTATTAATCTAAGCGAAGAAGAACAAAAACTGCTGTATGGTCTTGATCTGCTTGTGCTGGGTACAAGTTTTTATCATGAGGAAGCTGCCTTTGAAACTCGGTCGGTATACGACATGGTGGAGGCACAAGAACTCATTGACAAGGTGCGGCCAAAACAAACGATTTTTACTCATATGTCTCATGACGTTGATCTTCGCAAAGATTACACGTTAAGCCCAAGTATCACATTTGCTCATACCGGGCTAACGTATTCGTTACAATAAGGCTTTTCTCTTTGTGGGCTTGTAGATAATATTGTGGAAAAATAAGTCAAGAAAGGCAGAGGAATCTCCTCTGTCTTTTTTCATATACACAACAAATCTTCCCGTAAGAAAGGAGAAAGGTTTCTAATGACCCAAATTATGTAGTTAAATTACGTAGTATCACATTAGGTATACATTATGCATTTTAGTAAGTGCGCCTTTTTGGCCGGAAGAGAGTATAAGCTCCAGCAACGATGAGCAGAAGAGCAAGGATCGGCTGGATGATGGTGAACTGACTAAGCATCGAACCAATAGAGAATGCGATGAAGAAAATAAAGGATAGTACAACCAAAATATTAATGGGAATCAGCAAATATTTGTTTTTGGTACCGAACCAGTAAAGTTCGAACAATCCTACGGCTACCGACAGGATAAATCCAGGCCACATGGTAATCCAACTGTCTGTAACAATGGCAATCTGACAAGTCAGCCCTGCGGTGAGCAGAATACCTCCTGGAACGAGAAGCCCGATTTCACGGCCGATCAGTGAGAAGTACATCCAGTGGAAAAATACACCTAGCGGGATAAGGAAGAAGGTCGGCCAAAAGTAGCCAAAAATAGAGCCGGTTCCGATATCCTTACCGGAGTTCATAAGCAGAAAAATACCGATTAAAATGAGCAGTGGGGCGACCAGATTTTGTTTTCTTAATCTCAAATGGATCACTCCTTCCTATAAATTTCAACTACAACTCCAGGTATCATAGCAAAAAGGAGAGCGGTTGTAATCGGTCTAGAGAAAGGAAGTACCCTAGACTTAAGTCCAGCAGCGAACAATCAAAATGGAACTTCATGATTATCAACCTTGCTTGTTGTTATAAAGGTGAGAACTTCTCATTCGTTTAAAATCCTTACTCATAGAGGAATGCTTCAATTTTCTGATTCTAATCAAACTTTTAATGTCAGAGATATTATCATAGGAGAGCTGAATGTAGAAGTAGTTTATAAACTCTAAAATAGCAAAAATATAAATGAAGAAGGCGATTGTAAATCCCTGTAGAGGTAAAGATGGGTACCATTTAATAAAATCAAATAAAAATACAACAATTGAGGTCATAATCATAACTATATTCAGCATTTTTAAAGAATGTAACAGTCGAACAACTTTACTCGGAGTTATAGCCTTATTTTCATTTCTTAGTCTTTTACATTTTACATACCAATAAATCGTTCCTTGTAATAATAGAAATTCTAAGAGTATAAAAGATATCCAAAATGAATATAGGGAATACAATTGTAAGTTGGGGAATAAGTAATTTACCAGATAACTAACAGGTATAAAAGTGACTATAGAAAACAATTCCCCGGTATATAAATAAGCCAACCTTTTTTCTAATGTTTTTCTCAAAAGTACAACACCTCTTGCTGTACATTATATGGATTAAATTGGTATTAGAAAAGAGACACTCATGCTTTCTTGAAGCGACCCGCAAAGAGTTATTAAATAATAAATCTTACAGAGCCTTTAGTTTATTAAATCTTGCTTCATTTCTTCTCATCGCTGTTGGAATTTACTCTTACCTAATCCACGTCTGCAAATTCTTGTCTCTAGTCACTTTTTATAATCCTATGCTTCAATTTTAATCCCCGCCATATTCAACTACCTCAATCTTATTTAGCATAGCTTCAGGCATTTTTAACATAGCTTCTTCAAGTGTTGAATATTTCTTATTATTCGATAGTAGATAGATTGTTTCTCCATCATGGCCAATGTGAAAAACGCTGGCATCTTGTATATCACCAAGAATAATAATATCAAACTCTCCATGATCCCCAACTTGTCCAACCCGGCAAGGATTTATTTTTGTGCTGAGAATGCTTAAATCATTCGATGACATAGAAAATACCTCAATCAATTCTGCAATTGTACATAATTCTTCTTTATTATCTGCCTTTACTACGCTGTACAAATGTTTACGTTTAGAATTTTCGATTTTTGTAACTTCATAAGATAGTGTGCATAATTCTAAAAACATAGGATGAAATACCTTATCATAGATTACGCAATAATAGACAGGAAACTCATTTAAGTTATCTATCCATTCTGCAAACTGTTTGATTCTAAATTTTCCTGCTCCAGGACTGGATAGAGTGATTACATATTTAATTTCCTCATCTATTCCAAATTCGAAATCATCCACTATATGATTTATTCTAATCTGCTCATTGGCGGCATAACCGATATCCATATAAATCTCTCCTACTATCGAAATTGCTTTTACAAGAATAGTATAGAAAAGATTAACAATAAGCTACTAAATAGGGAAAGCTGAGGACTCAATTCATAGATAAAAAGACAGCTGATCGAATCCGTTGTTTTTTTGCATCACGAATAAAATTAGAGGATTTGAGTTAATTTAAAGTAAATGAAGAAATACATAGAAGAGAGGGTTAATACAAGTGGAAGAAAATAATATTGTCGTTGCCGTGTTCAATGATGACAGCAAGGCTTACCAAGTTCTATCTGAATCCAAATCAAAAAGTCATGAGCAATATCAAATTTTAGATGCAGCTGTCATTCAGAAGGAAAATGGGAAAATCGTTTTTAAAGATGGGTTTAGCTCACCAAGTGAAGCAGACACTTCGGCGTTAAAAAGCAGTCTAATTGGTTCTTTGATTGGAATTTTGGGCGGACCCATTGGTATTCTGCTTGGCGGAAGCATTGGTTCGATGATTGGGGCGAGCAAAGTCATTAACCGTCACAAGGAAGGATTTAGCCTGATTGAGCGAACAGTGGCTGAACTATATAACGGGGAAACTGCTTTTGTTGCCAATATAAAAGAAAACAATGAAGTCGCTTTTAATTACTTTCTTCAGCAGTATGATCCTACCTTTGTGTACCGAAAAGAAGTATCAATGATGGAACATGAGATGAAAAAAGCAAAAGAGATGGAAGAAGAATTAGCTCGTGAGGAGGAAGAACGGAAAAGAAAAGAGCGAGTAGAAGACATACAAGAAAAGGCAGAGGAAATGAAAGAACGGATCAAGTCTGAGTTTCTTCGAATTAAAGAAAAATTAACGGAAAAATAAAAGAAAGGGCATAAGATGGGAGAATGAAATTTCAATCCTTATTTTATGCCCTTTTTTAGATTAGGAGTCTTCTTCATCCCACTTTTTTGAATAACCTTTCTTGATTGTATAGAAGAAGGAGTACATCAAAAGCGCAGACACGACGACAACAAGTCCAATAAGCAGTCCTGATTCCAAATAGATAGCCCCCTGATTTTGTGTATTAACGGGTACATAACGTATTCCTTTACTATACTTGAAAGGTATATTTTTACAAGTGAAACAGTGCTCTATATCTGTCCATACCACAAATAACCCCGAAACCAAATCGGTTCCGGGGCTACTTTAGGTTAGAGGAGCTTAGGCATTCAGAACAAATTTCTCAATGACGTGCTTGATTCCGTCTTCGTTGTTACTCAGCGTAACATAGTCAGCAATTTCTTTCAGTGCAGGAATGGCATTACCCATAGCTACACCTAGACCAGCAGCTTCGAGCATTTCATGGTCATTCCAGGAATCACCTACGGCAATGGTATCTTTAAGATCCACACCAAAATGGTTTGAAAGGAAAGTCAGCGCATGGCCTTTGGTACCTTCATGATGCATGATTTCAAGGAAATGCGGTTTGGATTTGGTAATATGAACCTCGCTGCCGAGCAGCTCACGAAGCTGTGGTGCGATTTCATCCAGCAGTTCCGGTGTATCGATAATGAGCAGTTTCGGTGCAGGCTGCTCAATCATTTTCATGAAATCAGGTTCAATATAATAAGGAGTCTTGTTCAGCTTGCAGTAGTCAATCAGCTTCTGATTCTCTTCACGAGAATACAGCTTGTCGTCAATATAAGTTTGAAGGTGCAGATTCCGTTCAAGACAGAACTCGTAAAGCTTGCGAGCTGCATCTTGGGGAACATAACGTTCGTAAAGAACTTCTTCATCCATCAGGTTCTTGATGAGCGCACCTTGATACGTAATGATGGGAACGTTGAGTCCCGTTTGTCTAGCAATGGCTTGAGCAGAAGCATAAGCACGACCGGTTGCAAGGGTAACAACTACGTCTTTGGCTACAGCTGCTTCGAGTGCACTTTGTGTTGCAGGGGTTACTTCTTTGTCGTCATTAATCAGGGTGTCATCAATATCGATTGCGATTAGTTTGTAAGTCATGGTTTCTCTCCTCTATATCTTATTCTATGATTAGTGCTTTATTAGTGCATAATAACTCTAAAGGGCAATGCTACTCCTCAAGAAAGACAAGACCGATAAAGTCTTCCATCTCGAGATTGCCAAAATAATGCTTTACATCAACGTCTTTCAGCGCTTCTCTAACTTCTGCATCCTCATAACGTTTGCCGCGAAGCAAGTTTTCAATATCAGCGACATCTCCTACACCAAAGAAATCACCATAGATTTTAATATCATCGATTCGGCCTTCTTTGATATTCATACGAAGATCAATAATACCGACAGGGAATTTCTTCGAGTGTTTTACATTACTTTCCGGTGACTGTCCATAGTTCCAATCCCAGTTCTGGTAACGTTCTTTAGAAATTTCGTGGATCTTCTTCCAATCTTCTTCTGTCAGATGATACTGAGGAACTTCACTTGCTTCCATGCCAAAGATATGACGAAGAAGTTCTTCGCGGAATTCCACAATAGTCATGTCTTTATCCATTAAAGAGCGGATATTCGTTACACGGCTGCGTACAGATTTGGTGCTCTTCGATTTGAACTTCTCAGGATTCACTTTTAATGAAGCTTGTACATCCTCGAGGTTTAGATCGAACATGAGCGTACCATGGCTGAACATCCGGCCGCGAGTTGCAAACTGGGCATTACCTGAAATTTTTTGTTCGCCGACTTGAAGATCATTACGTCCCGTAAGTTCTGCATTTACTCCAAGATGATGGAGTGCTTCAACCACAGGCTGGGTAAACTTACGGAAGTTGTGGAACGAATTACCGTCATCTTTTGTAATAAAGCTGAAGTTCAGATTGCCTAAATCATGATAAACGGCACCGCCGCCAGAAAGTCTGCGCACGACAGTGATTGCATTCTGCTGTACATACTCTTGGTTAATTTCTTCAATGGTGTTCTGATGTTTCCCAATGATAATAGAGGGAGCGTTGATATAGAACAGCAAGTAACTCTCGTCCAAAGACAAGTGCTTAAGGGCATATTCCTCGATAGCGAGGTTAATCCGGGGATCTGTAATGCCTTGATTGTCAATAAACAACATGGTGATTTCCTCCGATACCTTATAAAATATGTATTCAAGAATCATAAGCGGGACACGCCCCGAACAATTCTGATGAAAACAAGAAGACTCACCTCTTATTGTAAACCAAGAACGCAAACGATACAAAAGGGAAATCCCATTGACGCTATCTAAATTCTGCCATCATAATGGGTACGTGATGCTGTAATGCAGCAAAGAGAGGAAGGACATGACTTTGATTGAAATCTATGGACATGGCGGGGATGTAGAAACGGCTGCACTTAAGTACGGAAAGAGTGCTGCTGACTTTCTTGATTATAGCGCAAATATTAATCCCCTTGGACCACCTGAGGAAGTAATGGAGGCACTGAAAAAAGGTTGGAAAGAAATTATTCGTTACCCCGATCCAGGACACCGGGCGCTAAAACGGAGATTATCTGAACAAGTAAAGCTGGAAGAAGACCATATTCTTATCGGGAATGGTGCGGCGGAATGTATGGCCCTTATGCTTATGGCATTGTCACCGCAGACAGTTGGAACAATTGAGCCGGGTTTCTCTGAATACCGCTCACTTGCTCTTCAGTTTGGTGCCAAAGTCGATTCTGTGTATGGCCGGCAGGACAATGGATACCGAGCAGACGTAAACGATATTGCAGCACTGATGGAAAGGGTACAGGTTCTATTTATTGGTCAGCCGAATAATCCAAACGGGGTTCAGTATTCACTGATGGATCTTGAGACGCTGGCGAAGAAGGCGCATCTAACAAAGACGAAGCTGGTTATTGATGAAGCTTTTATTGATTTTATCCCGGAGGAAGACCGCAATTCACTTGCACCATCATTAGAAAAATATCCAGAAGTCATCATCATTCGTTCGATGACCAAATTTTATGCCATTCCTGGTCTCAGACTTGGTTATGCGCTGGCATGTCCTGACCTCATTCGTTCCATGGGGCAGAAGCAGGTGACCTGGAGTGTGAATGGTCTTGCCCTGCTTGCAGGGGAAGCTTGTCTTCAGGCACATTCTTCCTATGAGAAGGATACGATATCGCTGATTACAGCGGAGAGAAAAAGACTTACCGAGGGTCTTAGAAAATATGGGTTTACTGTATATCCAGGAGAAGCGAATTATCTGCTCGCGGAGGGAAGCTCTCTTTGGACCGCTGCTGCACTGCAGGATGCGATGGGACGAAAAGGAATACTGATTCGCAGCTGCGCGATGTATCCCGGGCTTACTGAGCATGCTTTTCGTATTGCGGTGAAGGGTACAGAACAAAATATACAGTTTTTAGAGACATTTGGGCAGATCATGGAGGGAGCAAAGTAATGGCGACGCCATTCTTACATACGAATTCGGAATCGGAAGATTTACCATTCTTGTATTCATCAAGACATTGGCCAGGGATGACCATATCCAGATATGAACGGCATCTATTGCTAACATCCCCTCAGATGCTGGATACAATCTCCAGCAGTATTTATGGGGGCGGTATGAACCGTCTTAGCCGTGCTGTAAATATATACGTGGATCGTCATTATGATTCGAGTGACCCTGTGAGAGATATTCAAGAATTGCTTGAAAAATGGGGATATCCAGCTCAGCAGACGGCAGGTTTGTTAACTGCAGTGAAATTAGAACATGCTTCTATTATGGAAGACGAGACCGATGGAGCAGTCTTATTATGCTGTACCACCGCAGGGGTATCGAATGGAGCAAGAGCAGGGTCCAAGCGGACGGTATTTAATGCCGGTTATACACCGGGTACGATTAATATCATGCTGTTCATTGCCGGTAAATTAACCCCATATGCACTTGTGAATGCAGTGCAAACGGCAGTTGAAGCCAAAGTTGCCGCTCTCCAGGATTTAGGTGTAAGAGATGCAGAAAATGGACAATCTGCGACGGGAACAACAACAGATGCCATCGTTATTGGAACGAGCGGACTTACTGCGGACGGAACAGAGGCGAGTCTAACGCATGCCTATGCGGGTACGGCAACTAGACTCGGCGATTGTATTGGGCGGCTTGTCTATCAGTCCGTTATCGAAAGTTTATGTGCTTCAGGTTATACAGCAGAGAGGAGGCAGTTCTCGTGATTGGAGCGTGGATTATTCTAGCAGCTTACACCCTGGACCTTATCATCGGTGACCCCAAGTGGATTCCTCATCCGGTTATTGCTATGGGAAAGGCGATTACGGGCCTTGAAAACATCATTCGCAGGAAAGTGACAACAGACCGAGGACTGCGCTATGCAGGGTTTCTTTTTCCCATATTAATTGTGACTGGTGCGTATGTTCTGACTTGGGCGTTCCTAAAATTACTGTTCTATATTCATCCTGCGCTTGCGATAGCGGGAGAAATTCTGCTGATTGCGACAACGATCGCGACCAAGGGACTGCGAGATGCAGGTATAGAAGTATATAAACATCTTAGAGCCGGCAAATTGCCAGAAGCAAGAGCTGCACTTGGTATGATTGTAGGCAGGGATACCAAACAGCTGGAATCCTCTGAAGTAGTGCGAGGTACCGTTGAAACGGTAGCCGAGAATATTGTAGATGCAATTATCTCTCCGCTGTTTTTCGCTTTTCTTGGGGGAGCACCTCTTGCGATGGCTTACCGCGCGGTAAACACACTTGACTCCATGGTCGGTTATAAAAATGAAAAGTATAAATCGCTGGGTATGGCCTCTGCTAGACTGGATGATATTGCAAACTTTATCCCAGCACGGATTACAGCACTTCTGCTATTTGCTTCCGCTGGGGTATTAGGTCTTCATGTGAAAAATAGTGTGCGCACAGTAAAGCGAGATGCACGCAAGCATCCAAGTCCTAACGGCGGGTATCCGGAATCCGCGGTTGCCGGTGCGCTTGGAATTCGGCTTGGAGGATATAACGTCTATCACGGGGTTCGTTCTTTCCGTGCTTATATGGGGGAACCTTATCATGAGATGGAAGCGGGGCATATACGGACAACGATTGCGATGATGTATACATCATCAAGTCTATTCGTAGTCTTTCTGGTGCTTTTATTATGGCTGACGTCGATTACTGGAGTCGGTTGGCTGTGGTGAATACGTCTTATGGAAATAGGTTTTCTGTCGATGTTTATTTAGTCCGGCATGGCCTTACAATCTGGAATCAGCAAAGAAGATATTTGGGGCACACCGATCTTCCGCTGCTTCCTGAAGCAAAGAAGGAGCTAGCAGGACTTCGCACATCCCTTAGGCTTATCCAGTTTGATCAAATCTATGTAAGTGATCTTGCCCGCTGTACAGAGACACTGGATATTATCGTCCCCGAACAGGCTCATAGAGCCGTCCTCGACGTAAGGCTTAGGGAATATCATTTTGGAGAATATGAAGGACAGACGTATGAGATGCTCCAACATGATCCGAAGTATCGTCAGTGGATTGATGATCCTCTTGGTGTGACCCCGCCAGGAGCAGAGACGTTTTCTCACTTTTCCGAAAGAATAGAGGAGTTTGCGGAACAGCGGATCATACCTTATTTATGTAAGACCAGACGGAGTAAAGATCAGGATATGGATGATCATAACGAAGTACCCAAGATGCTTGTGGTAACTCATGGCGGAGTGATCAGGCAATGGGCAGCTAAATGGCTTGATGGAGCAGTGTTTAATACGTTTATGCCCCGTCCGGGGGAATGTCTTGTACTTCGTTTTATTTTGTCAGGCGGAGAGCTTTCGGCACAAAAAATAGATGATTGAAGCTACGAAAGGTATTATGAAATTGATTCTCTTATATTTAAACCATCTTTTTGGAATATAAAGGAAAAGTATAGTTGTCGAAAATTCCGCTTTCCCCTATAATGGCAAAAGATGTGAAGGCCTGATACGAATTGAAATGAACATCTAAAATACATAAAGACTTCATATGAGTACATATGAAAAGTCGATCATACTGAGCAAGGTCCAGAAGAATATAAGCATTTCATTCTTTTGGTTAAAAGGGAAGCCGGTGCAAATCCGGCACGGTCCCGCCACTGTATACCAGGGACAGCTGCTATGAATCCACTGTTTTCGTCTATAGGAAATGGGAAGGGGGCAAGCTGTTACTTCAAACTTGGATAGTCAGGAGACCTGCCTTGCCCTTTGATAAACGTGTAATCCTTCGAGGAAAGGATACGTTTTGCTTATTTGTTGTGCCTTTCTATTAGAGGGAGCAGCAGCGAGACGTAACCTTGTTCTTATGATAGGAGCAGGGTTGTTTGGTGTTCATACCTAATAAGGTCGTTGGCTTCACTTATAAAGAGAGGGAGAGAAGAATGAAAAAAATGAATAGTCGATTTTTATCCATTTTGATGTCACTCATGCTCGCAATCATGCTTGCAGCGTGCGGTAATGAGACCCCATCAGAAGGACAAGGTACAGGTCAGACAGCAGAGCAAGGTACTGGAGCAGAAAACCAAGAAGAGGCTAGTCTCGAGACGGTATATCCTCTGACAATCACGGATGCCACAGGAGAGTCGTTTACTTTTGAAAAGGCGCCTGAAAAAATCGTGTCTGTATCGCCAGCTGAGACCGAATCGCTATACGCAATCGGACTTGCCGAGCAAATTGTGGGAGTATCCGACTATGACGATTACCCAGAAGAAGTAAAGGACAAGCCGAAGATGGGCAGCCTGTATACACCTAATGCAGAGGCAATCATTGCGGCTGAGCCGGATATTGTCTTTACAGGTATTTCGATGGATGAGGCAGCAGTGCAGAAACTGCGCGATCTTGGCATCGTTATTTTCAAAACAGATCCAAAAACAATCGAAGATGTAATGAAAAATATTGAAGTATACGGTCAAATTACAAATCATCAAGAACAAGCGCAAGAAGTTATTGCAAAAATGAAAGCAGTTGTGAAAGAAGTACAAGACAAAGTAGCATCCCTTTCCGATGATCAGAAAAAACAAGTATACGTAGAGTTTTCTCCAGGCTGGACTGTAGGTAAAGGTGAATTTATGGATGAAGTCATTACCCTTGCAGGCGGAGTGAATGTGGCTGGAGATGCAGAAGGCTGGTTTGAAATCAGTGAGGAAAATATCATTGCTGCAAACCCTGATGTCATTTTGTATGGAAGTGATGTGGTAGAGAATAACAAAACACTTGATGAGATCATTAAAGCTCGGGATGGCTGGAATGAGATTACGGCAATTAAGAACGAACAAGTGATTTCGATTAATGATAATCTGCTTAGTCGCCCAGGTCCACGTGTAACGGAAGGACTCAAAGAAGTAGCGAAAGCAGTCTATCCGGATCTGTTCCAATGAAAAAGAGACTGGCAGGATATGGATTAATAGGAATCATCCTGCTTGTACTGACCCTGCTGCTATGTCTTGCGATCGGGTCAGTACATCTTCCGATTCGTCATATCGCAGGGATTCTTATAAGTCATATTCCGGGGATGGACGGGTTCATTGATCCCGTATGGAATACATCGTCAGAACAGATCATAATGAAGGTGCGTTTACCGCGAGTGCTGCTTGGTATCCTGGTTGGTGCAGCGCTGGCTGTTGCCGGCGCAGGATTTCAGGGTGTACTTCGTAACCCGCTGGCAGATCCTTATACGCTTGGGGTATCGGCGGGTGCTTCTGTTGGAGCAGCACTCCTCATTTATTTGGGTCTAGAGTATGCTTGGCTTGGCGAATGGATGCTGCCGCTCGTCGCTTTTATAGCAGGTGTCATTACACTATGGGGTGTTTTGATGCTGGCTAGAGAAGGCGGGAAAATACCGACGAACAATTTGATTTTGTCCGGTGTTGTGATGAATGCTTTTCTAGGAGCGGTTGTTTCTTTTCTGACCGCCATGTCAAAGGATACGGTGAATCAAATTTTGTTCTGGACGATGGGAAGCCTAAGTTTACGGGGATGGTCTTACACGGCCATCCTTTTCCCTTATGTAGGGGTTGGGTTGATCTATCTATGGTGCAGAGGCAGGTCGCTTAATTTGTTGGCACTAGGAGAAAGACAAGCAGCACACCTAGGGGTCAGGGTAGACTTACTGAAGGTATCTGTACTCTTGGTTTCTACGCTATTAACGGCTGCAGCCGTATCTGTCGCGGGTGTGATTGGTTTTGTGGGGCTTGTTGTCCCTCATATCATCAGACTCCTTGTCGGACCGGATTACCGTCTGATTATTCCTCTATCTGCGTTAGGCGGAGGTATCTTTCTGGCCTGGGCGGATATGGGCGCACGGACCATACTCGCTCCTACGGAGATTCCGCTTGGTGTACTGACCGCTTTTGTAGGGGCTCCGTTCTTTGCTTACTTATTGCATGGGAATAAAAAACGGCGAGGAGGCATCAGCGGATGACAGCAAATTTCGATCATCAGTCTGATCACTCGACTACAGTTCCTGTGGTGGAAGCTAGGGCACTCCGAAAAGAGTACAATCAGTTCATCGCACTGGATCACATTCAATTCACCGCTGAGGAAGGTGACTGGTGGGGAATTGTTGGGCCGAATGGGAGCGGAAAGTCTACTTTGCTTCATTTACTATCCGGTATCCTGTCACCAAGCCAGGGTACGATCCATATAAAAGGCAAACCAGTCCAAGATTACAGCCGTAAAGAACTCTCGCGAATCATTGCTGTTCTTCAGCAAGATGGATTACCTGAGATTGGTTATTCCGTCAGGGACGTTGTGGCCATGGGGAGATATCCCTATCAAGACTGGCTGGGGAGAGATCAGGGCTTTGGAGAAGAAAAAATAGAGCAGGTTCTGAAGAAGCTGGATCTTACTTCCCTTGCGGAACGCAGACTTGATGAACTTAGCGGAGGACAAAGACAGCGGGTAGCTCTTGCCAAAGTAATGGTGCAAGAACCTGAAATCCTGCTGCTGGACGAACCGACTACTTTTCTTGATGTTCGTTATCAGCTGCAGTTCATGGATCTTCTGGCACAGTGGCAGCAAAATACAGGGATTACGATTATTGCTGTATTGCATGATTTAAATCTAGCTTCTCTATACTGTAATTACTTATGTGCACTAAAAGAGGGCCAGCTTTTTCTTCAGGGTACTCCTGCTGAGGTGCTTACGGAGGAGAATATTAGAGGACTGTTCGAGATCCAGCCTGTGATGGTTCAACATCCGGATCATCATATCCCTCAGTTTTTACTACGTAAACAGTAAGAGTGAGATGATTTTAATATCAGAACAACATAGAAGAGGACCTGATATCCGTAAATCAGGTCTTCTTTTTTTCAGCCAAAGAGAACGACTTGTCTTATTTGTAAATTCAATATGAAAATTGCATGATTTCTTTTGAAGTATTTACTCACTTTTCGTTATAATCGTTATATACAAGCTGTACAACAGCAGCGGATAAGGATGGAGATATCATGGAGAGAGAACAGCAATTAAAAGCATGGGTTCAGCAGATTACTGCATTAGATGAGGCAGCGCAGAAGGCGGCTTCAGATCATTTGGATGACTTAACGAAACCCCCAGGAAGTCTGGGTAAGTTAGAAGAGCTCACGATCCGCTTAGCAGGGATTACAGGAAAGAAACAGCCAAGCTTTTCTAAAAAAGCCGTTATTGTGATGGCATCAGATCATGGAGTTGTGGAAGAAGGAGTCAGCAGTTTCCCAGCTGAGGTAACGCAGCAAATGGTTCATAATTTTCTTGCTGGTGGGGCAGCCGTAAATGTACTCGCTCGTCATGCAGGTGCTGAAGTGATATGTGTGGATATTGGTGTGAATGGTGAGCCTGCTCACCCCGAACTTGTATCTCGTTCTGTTCGCAAAGGAACGGCAAATATGGCGAAGGGTCCTGCTATGAGCAGAGAAGAGGCACTTCAAGCGATTCTTACCGGGATCGACGTTGTGCAAGAATCTGTAAGAGATGGAGTTCAGTTATTCGTTACCGGAGAGATGGGAATAGGCAATACAACGCCAAGTGCTGCGGTTACTAGTGTCCTTACGGGAGTCAGCGTGCAGGAGGCGACAGGCAAAGGGACGGGTCTTGATCAAGCAGGTGTCCAGCATAAAGCAAATGTGATTGCCCGGGCAATACAGCTTAACCAGCCGGATCCGAATGATCCAATCGACGTACTTGCTAAAGTCGGTGGACTAGATATTGCGGGTCTTGCAGGTGTCATTATCGGCTCTGCTGCTTTGAAATGTCCGGTTGTCATTGATGGGTATATTTCTACCGCTGCTGCTTTGGTAGCGAGCCGTATTGCACCGGCATGCCGAAATTATATGATTGCTTCTCATACATCAGAAGAAAGAGGACATGCAGCACTTCTGCAAACGTTAGAACTCTCTCCGATGCTTCAGGTGGGAATGAGACTCGGTGAGGGAACGGGCGGCGTTCTATGTCTTCATCTGATTGAAGCGGCAGGAAGAATTATGGATGAGATGGCTACATTTAGCAGTGCAGGTGTTTCTGGAAGTAATGAGAAGGCAGAGGCCAAATTATGATTATTCTCGTAACGGGCGGTGCACGGAGCGGTAAAAGTACATTCGCTGAGAAATTGTGCATGAGCCGGTCTTCAGAAGCCATCTATATGGCGACCGCGCAACCTTATGACCAAGAGATGACCGACCGAATTGCTGCACATCGCAGTCAGCGGGAGGACGGTGCATATCTATGGCATACGATTGAAGAACCGCTGGAAGTAGCTGAAACATTGAACGGGTTAATGGAAGCAACGCTGCCTGTACCCACGATACTGCTTGACTGTCTTACCTTATGGCTTTCTAACGTCTTGATGGCCAAAGAAAACGAGGGACCTGAGGCAATAATGGAAGAGATCGACCGTCTTGTCCGCAGTGTTGCTGCTTATCCAGGTCTTATGATTCTGGTAACCAATGAAGTGGGAGACGGGATTGTTCCTGAATATCGATTGGGCCGGATTTACCGGGATTATGCCGGAATTCTGAATCAGCGTATGGCAGCCATCAGCAAGGAGGTATTCCTTGTAACGGCTGGTATTGCCATTGAACTAAAGAGCAAGGAGTATAAAGTATGAGAGAAAATACAAAAGCGGCTGCGGCCGCTTTTCAGTTTTTATCGCGATTTCCGGTGAAAACTCAGCTTGAATTCACTCCAGAACTAATGACAAGAAGCACTCTGTTCTATCCGGTTGTTGGCTTATGTATTGGGACTTGTGTCTGGATCGCAGCTTGGCTTAGTGGATTCTTATTGCCTCCGGCTCCATCGGCAGTGCTAGTTCTCACAATCTGGGTTTGGCTCACAGGCGGGCTTCACTTAGACGGCTGGATGGACTCTGCTGATGCCCTTCTCAGTTACCGAAGCAGAGAACGGATGCTTGAGATTATGAAGGACAGCAGGGTGGGAGCTATGGGCGTGATTGCTTGTGTTCTGCTGCTGATGCTGAAAGCAGCGCTTCTATACAGCTTAATGGGACAATCTTTTCTCATGGGTGCAGCGGTCTTGCCTTTTCTATGGAGCCGTTTCTTTATGGTGTATGCCATGGGGAAATATCCGCGGGCTAGGGCTGGAGAGGGTCTCGCAGGCATGTTTGCAGGAGTTCAGAATGCACTGCTTTATAAAGTGGGAGCGGTAACGTTGCTTCTCTCTGCGATCTCATGCGGTATATTCTTACTTGCTGCGTATGCTGTAGATGGGCCGCCGTTTGCATGGAGTCTTCATATGGGTGTTATACTGTCCGCCTTTTTTGTCATTCCTCTATGCATAGGGGCTTGCGGGAAATGGGCTGCAGATCGTATCAGCAAACGCCTTGGGGGACTAACGGGAGATATTTATGGGGCCCTTAATGAGGGACTTGAAGCAGCAGGACTCCTCCTACTAGTTATTCTCACTACCATCATACACTAAGATGAGGAATGGCACCCTAAGCCGTAATACTAGTAATTCGTGATAAGAGAAAGGGGCAAGCCCGTGGAAAATAAAGGTACATATTACGTGAACACTGATATGGGACAGGATAAAAAGAAAATACAGCATAGAGCCGCTGTTCTCATGCTTCAAGGTACTGCATCGGATGTCGGAAAGAGTATTGTGACAACGGCGCTGTGCCGCCTTTTTTTACAAGATGGATACCAGCCAGCTCCTTATAAATCGCAAAATATGGCGCTTAATTCGTATGTCACCCTGGATGGGAAGGAAATTGGAAGAGCGCAGGGAGTACAAGCAGAAGCTTGCGGTTTGCCAGCGACAACCGATATGAATCCAATCTTGATTAAGCCGATTAAAGATATGTATTCTCAGATTGTTGTCCATGGGGTGCCGAAGATGCAGATGAGCGCGATGGACTATAGAAATCATTTTTTACCGCAAGCCAAAACCATTGTCCTTGATGCCCTGGACCGTCTGCGGGAACAATATGACATTGTCCTGATGGAGGGAGCAGGAAGTCCTGCGGAGATAAACCTGAAAGACAGAGATATTGTGAATATGAATTTGGCGGGCTGGGCAGATGCACCTGTTCTGTTGATATCGGATATTGACCGCGGCGGTGTATTTGCTTCGCTAGTAGGGACCCTTGAGCTGCTTGAACCGCACGAGCGGGCAAGGGTAAAAGGCTTTATTATTAACAAGTTCCGCGGAGATCTTGCGCTGTTGCAGCCAGGGCTGGATTGGCTTACGGAGCGGACTGGAATTCCTGTACTTGGGGTGCTTCCGTATATTCCAGAACTGCGTATTGAAGCGGAGGATTCGGTTGTGCTGGATGAACTCCAGTATCGCAGACAAAAAGAGAAAGAAATTGATATCGTCGTCATTCGGTATCCCCGGATTTCTAATTTTACTGATTTTGATGCACTGGGCTGGGAGCCTGATGTGGTTGTGCGCTATGTCAGTACTGCAGATGAACTTGGTGAGCCTGATGTGATTATACTGCCGGGCACAAAGGATACCATTAGTGATCTGACTTTTCTTAGAGAAAGAGGATTAGACCGTGCGATGAAAGAGCAACGGCACGAACGAGAGGTTCAGCTTGTGGGGATTTGCGGCGGATACCAGATGCTGGGTGAGAAATTGCTTGATCCTTATGCTGTTGAAAGTGAGATAAAACAAGCGGAAGGCCTTGGCCTGTTGCCGCTTGTCACTACCTTCGCCAAAGAAAAAAGAACCGTTCGAGTGAAAGGTACGGCTGCCAAGGAGTGTCCACTCCGAATGGGTGAGAACAAGGAAACAGGACTTACGATAGAAGCATATGAAATTCATATGGGAATCACAGAAAGAGATGCGTCAGCTGGGTTACGAAGTGAAGGCTACAGACCGTTATTTGTTCTAAATACAGACTTAACAGAAACAAAAGAAATAGAAGATATAAAAGAAGCAGTTTCTTCAGCAGAAGAAGTAAAGACTCGGCACTTAGAAGGATGCGGAGCTGCAGATGGGAAAGTGTGGGGAACCTATCTGCACGGTCTCTTTGATAATGATGAGTTCAGGCGTGCTTGGCTTGATGGACTTCGTTTACAGAAAGGTCTTTCACCCATTGGTGAAACTTTCCAAGCGGCTGTCTACAAGACACAGGAGTTTGATCGTGTAGCGGAGATCGTCCGTAACCATCTAGATCTAGAACAAATATATGAAATAATAGGATCGCGTAATAAACAGATGATATGAAATGAGTTTCTGAAGCGAAGTTTGAAGTTTGGAGAAAACGATGAGAAAAGCCCGCGATGATCCAGAATTTTATCTGGTAAACGCGGCTTTTTTTATGACTGACCATCCATAAGCCCTAGATGCTGGTTGAAACGGTTAAGGAATAGATGGTTTTACGAAATTAATATAATGGTATATTGTGGATATTTTGTCACCTATTCAACCTATAATAAATGGGGCTGAATTCAGAAGAAAATGTGGGATTATGTTGTTGTAGAGCCGTTTATCCTCTATTTTAATAAAAGTCTACCTGTTTAATTGGTTTTATGATATAGTATAAATTATTATATAAAATTAACCTAGACGCAAAGACCTAGATTATGCAGATGCCATTCTTTTATTTGTTTTCCCTATTGGATTAATTGGGTATATATAGGATACATGACAGAAGCAATAACCAAGTCTGAACGTTAGAGTTCATTAGATGATGTGGAGGGAAATAGTTATCATGGAAACGTTGCAGATTATTATCAACGTGGCAGTGATGTTGGTTCTTGTCGGCATCCTGTATCGCATGCAGAAGAAGCATATTTCTTTTACGAAGCGAGTATTCACCGGTCTCGGACTAGGTCTGGTATTCGGAATTCTGCTTCAAGTTATATATGGGGCTACAACAGGTGTAGTGAAAACGAGTGTTGACTGGTTTAGTATTATTGGGTCTGGTTATGTAGGGCTCTTGCAGATGATTGTTACTCCGCTAATTATGGTATCCATTATTTCGGCGATCATGAATCTGAAAGGCAATCAGAACATTGGGAAAATGAGCGGTTCGATCATCGGAACACTCTTGATTACGACTGCTATCGCAGCAACCATTGGTATTGGAGTTACTCAAATGTTTGGTCTTGAGGCTATTAATATCGAAAGTGGTGAAGCGGAACAAGCGAGAGCAGACCGTCTGGAACAACAGCTTGGCGATGTTCAGGATTTGTCTATTCCACAGCAGGTACTGGCATTTATTCCGACCAATCCTTTTGCTGATATGACAGGTGAACGCCGTACGTCCACCATTGCGGTCGTTATTTTCTCCGCATTTGTAGGTGCAGCTGTACTTGGACTGGATCGTAAAAAGCCAGAACAAGCAGATACTTTCCGCAAGCTAGTTACTTCGTTATACGCGGTTGTTATGCGTATTGTAACTTTAGTATTAAGACTGACACCTTACGGAATCCTTGCTTTGATTACCAAGGTCACGGCAACAACGGATGCACAGGAGATTCTAAAGCTGGGAGAATTCGTAATCGCCTCCTATGTAGCGCTGGCTCTAATGTTTATTGTTCATTTGATTCTCGTTACTGTATTCGGATTTAATCCAATTGCTTATGCTAAAAAAGTGATTTCAACTTTGATATTTGCCTTTACTTCTCGTTCAAGTGCAGCATCCATTCCACTCAATATTGAAACACAAACGAAAAAGCTTGGCGTGTCTCAAGGGATCGCTAACTTGTCAGCTTCGTTTGGTGCAACGATCGGTCAGAACGGATGCGCAGGGATTTATCCTGCCATGCTGGCGGTAATGATTGCTCCTACTGTTGGAGTAACAATGGATTGGCAGTTCTACGTTACCCTAGTACTTGTCGTTATGATTAGTTCCTTCGGTGTTGCCGGTGTCGGCGGCGGAGCAACCTTTGCTTCTCTTATCGTGCTTTCCACCATGAACCTTCCTGTTGGTCTTGCCGGTCTTCTAATTTCGGTAGAGCCACTGATTGATATGGGACGTACAGCACTTAATGTCAACGGTTCGATGACAGCGGGTCTGATATCCAGTAAGATGCTGAAAGAAAACGATCAAGAAATTTTCGACAAATCGAACTTTGATTTGGATTCAGCACACGAAGGATAAGTTGTTTCTAGTAAAATAAACCTGAAAAGGTGCCTCTTTTTATGAGTATGATACTCGTAAGAAGGGGCACCTTTTTCATTTTCTATATAGGACAACTGAGTATAACTGAGTATATATTTACAGATTAGCCGAGAATCTGCAGTTCTTTCGGGAAGCTTGTTAACAGTTCTACACCATCTGCAGTTACAATAACCTCATCTTCAATCCGGACACCGCCGAGACCTGGAATATAAATACCGGGTTCAATTGTGAAGGCCATTCCTTCGGTCAACAATTCCTGATTCGCACCATGGACAGAAGGATATTCATGTACATCTATACCAAGACCATGTCCAAGACGGTGGAGGAAACGATCCCCATAACCAGCATCAATCGTTACTTGTCTAGCAGCCAAATCAACAGAAGCTAAAGTAGCACCTGGTTTCACGCTTTCAATTCCTTTTAGATTGGCCTCGAGCACGGTGTTATACACCTTTGTCTGTTCAGGAGACAGTTCTCCAAAAGCAAAGGTACGGGTAATATCAGAAGCATAACCGTTGACATATACGCCCATATCAAACATCAGCAGGTCACCGTAAGCAAGTTTACGAGTGCCAGGTACGCCGTGAGGGAGTGCCGTATTTGGTCCGCTGAGAACCATGGTATCAAAAGAAGGACCAGAAGCGCCGAGCTTTTTCATCTGATATTCCATTTCAGCAACAAGCTCAACCTCGGTTACGCCTTCTTTCACGTGAGTGAGTCCTCTGCGGAGCACTTCTTCAATCATATTCGCTGCAACTTTCATTCGTTCTACTTCATGAGGTGCTTTACGAACACGCAGTTCACGAAGAAGTGGGCCGATATCCACAAATTTTTTGGCATCCGCATACTGAACAAGTTCTTCATATCTGGACAAAGATAGATGATCTTTCTCAATTCCAAAATTGTTCATCGCATGAGGAAGGTGTTTTTTTAAGATATGATAAGGGTTATCTGTATCTTGATGAGTGACGATATTCTTTACAGTAGAGGCCGCTGAAGCTGCTTCTTCATCAAGGCTCGGTACAATTAAAGTAGGCTCTTCGCCTTGTACCAGAACAAGACCAAGGAAACGTTCATGAGGGTCGCTTGCAAATCCAGTCAGGTAGTATACATGTTTGGGATCGGTAATGAGAACGCCGTCTAGTGCATGAGTAGTGATTGCTTGATTCAGTAATGAGATAGGTTGTTTTGTCATCATTCGTTACCGCCTTTTCTTTCAGTATCAATACCTATTATAAAGCTTCACCACAAAAATCCCAAAAGAGAGAAAAATAAATAAATCAATTCCCTGTGATTTTATCATAAACCTCTTGTTATATGACTTTCTTTTGCTTGATCACTTGTTTTCTTTTGTGGTTCGTTTCTTGTATGATAATAGTAAGGCATGTCTGTTTCCACCCGAAAGGATGAATGGAATGAATACAAAAATAGCAATAGTCACCGGTGCGAATTCAGGAATGGGACTAGCCACTTCCATGGAACTTGCGTTACAGGGATACCATGTTGTGATGGCCTGCAGAAACGAGGAAAGAGGACGTATTGCTCTGAAAGAAGCGATTACGGCCACTGGGTCAAAACAGATCGAATTCATGAAGCTGGATCTAGGATCTTTACATAGTATAAGGAGTTTTGTGTCGGAGTTTACAGCCACCCACCCGAAGCTCGATGTTCTGATTAATAATGCGGGTGTGATCTGCTTAAGAAGAGAAGAGACTTCCGATGGATTTGAAATGACACTCGGCGTGAATCATCTAGGACATTATTTATTAACTAGGCTATTGATTCCTTCTCTTAAGGCAGCGGCAGAAGCCCGGATCATTAACGTTTCTTCAGGCGCTTATAAAGCAGGGAAGATTCACCGGGAAGACCCAAATTTGAAGAAACGTTATCATGTGATTAAAAGTTATTCGCAATCAAAGCTCGCCAACATATTGTTTACGAGAGAACTTGCGGAGCGTCTTCAAGAGACGAATATAACCGTCAATGCACTTCATCCGGGGGCGGTTGGAACGAACATCGGAATTAATCGTACAACTGGTTTTGGAACAGCCATTATGGCGATGGTGCGAAAAATCCCTTCATTCCTTACGCCAGAGGAAGGGGCAAGAACAGCAATTTATCTGGCGGTTCATCCTGAAGTAAAAGGAATCACAGGGGAATATTTTTATGAACAAAAAGTTCAGGAACTAAAGCCTAACGCACTGGATAAGGATACGGCTGCTTTTTTATGGAACTGGAGCGCACGGCAGACGGGACTGCCTATTGAGATAGAGTGAAGCGATTAACTAGGAATAATTCCTAAAGGGATCAAGCCGATTTTCGCTTAAAATATAAGATGAGAAGGTAGTAAGATGCTAGACATGGGAGAGACAGCACTTGGAACCAATGATTGAATTTAGTTACGCACAGCGGGATGATCTCCCTGATATTGTTGCGATTTATAACTCTACGATTGCAGGGCGTATGGTGACAGCAGATTTGGAACCGGTTACGGTAGAGAGCCGCATTCCGTGGTTTGAAGAGCATACTCCTGATAAGCGCCCCCTATGGGTCATGAGGATTGGCGGGCAGATTGCAGGCTGGGCGAGTCTGAGTTCCTTCTATGGAAGACCGGCCTATGATGCTACAGCGGAAGTCAGTGTTTATGTGAGTGAAGCTTATCGGGGAACCGGTGCAGGGAGCAGGCTCATGGAAAAAATCATTCAAGATTGTCCACGTATTCAGGTGACGACCTTGCTCGGATTTGTATTCGGACATAACGAGCCCAGTCTGCGGTTATTGAAAAAGTTTGGGTTTGAGCAGTGGGGCTACTATCCCGAAATCGCTGTGCTTGATGGAAAAAAACGCGATCTTGCCGTTCTTGGCAAGAAACTGGATGCTTAAATAAGAAAACTCGCTCTTTCTATTTAGAAAGGCGAGTTTTTTGTTATGAGTTTACTTTTCTACGGAAGGCTTGATTAAGCACTTCGGAGAGAACGAGTCCAACAGCAATGGTACCTGCAAGAATCAGGGCTTTTGCTGCGTGCTCTACTGCGGTTGAATAATCATTCTGTACAAAATAACGCATGGCATTATAAGAAAGACCGCCGGGGACGAGAGGAATAATGCCCGCTACGCTAAAGATAATGACAGGTTGTTTGTATTTTCGGGCAAATAACTGGCTCATCACGCCAATGACTACCGTTGCGGCAAGTGTAGCGGATACGGCTTGGTAACCCGGTTCAATTACAAAATAAATGAGCCAGCTCAGCATGCCAACTGTTCCGCATGGAATGAGCATATTTTTGGGCGCGTTAAAAATCAGGCCGAATAGGAGAGAGGCAATAAAACTGGTAAGCCCCTGTTCAATGATCGGAATAAGCATAACACCGGAAAACCTCATCTTTCTTTTTCATCACAGATTTATAAAATAATACGAACGATAATCGATCATGTCTTGATTTACATTAAGGTGAATACCACAGCAACCCCTGCCCCAATAGCAAAGGCGGTTAAGAAAGCATCTGCCCCTTTGGACAATCCAGATACGAGATGGCCTGCCATCAGATCCCGAATTGCATTGGTAATGGCTAGACCCGGAACAAGCGGCATGACAGAGCCGATAATAATCTTGTCGAGCTCTTTACCTGCTCCGATATAGACAAGAAACAGGGATAACATTCCAATGATAAAGGAGGCAATGAACTCTGAGAAAAAGCGAACTTGTACAAGCCGCTGAAATAAACTTACGGCAGCATATCCTGCTCCTCCGCACAAAATGGCGGGTAAAAAATCAACCCATTGTCCTTGAAACATAATCGTGAAGCAGCCACTTGCTAGTGCAGCCGCAGCCGTTCGCATCGGAACGCTAAATTGCACAGAAGAACATTCGATATCTTTTAATTTGTGATAAGCTTCGGAAGGATTTAGCTCTTGATTTCCAATCATTCTGGAAACGTTGTTGACAGCTGACACCTTATGAAGATCGGTCGTGCGTTCTGAAATTCGAATGATTTTGGCAGGACTGAGTGAATCCGTAGAGAAAAGAATCCCTGTCGGAGTTACATAGCTATTTGAATTTGGCATTCCGTACGCGGAAGCAATTCGCATCATCGTATCCTCAACTCGGTAGGTTTCAGCCCCACTCTGAAGCATAATTTTTCCGGAAAGCAAACACACCTCGATAATTTTAGTCGTTATGTCGTTCATGTCTGTCGTTATCGATGGTTCCACTTTGTCCAAAATCGTTCTCTCACTTTCTTTATGTAGGTTTAATTACACATTGTATCATAATTTTTTCATTTTCCATAAGAAACCGAAAACTGCCAAAACGCCTGAGTTCTTTGCAATACCGATGGCTGGGTATCGTCAAGAAAGCAGGCGCTATATACGTGCATTCATGGAATTTATGAATGTAAATAATCATTCATTTATGAGTTATGAATGATCAATATTATACAGTACACGAGCGAGAATATCCTGACTATAGTTACCGAAATTTTTACCATAGAGAGTGAGACCTCGTTTGTTCGTGTTTCCTTCTGTTACAGCAATTCGAAGAAGAATATCGCTTTTGTAATGAAGACCAATATGGCTGAGTGTAACATCAGATATGCGGCAGCCATCAATAAAACTTCCTTCTTCATTAATTCGAATCAGCTTTAGCATCCCATATTGATTCAGATGCGGCGGCCACCAATCTGGGTTAAACGTACCTCTTGTATCCCCGAAATCACCAGGACTTGTCCAGCAGCCGATCTCGATACCATTCACATAGAAGTAAATATCAGAAGGGTAGTTATTATTAAAGCCCGGTGCCTCGGAGCTCAGCTCCATGGAGAATTGAATCTCGCTGAAGGTTTCATTTGATTTCAAGTAGTTCGGAATCCGGTATTCCAAAAATCCTTCTGACAGCCAGATCAGTTCAGCATCAATTCGCATCGGATCTGCGAAATAACGAGGTTCATCGAAATCACCCACAATGCTGTCTTTTGTAGCTAGGCCGCAAGTAGGAACCGCATAGTAATTACTGAAATGACCTACTTTAACCTCTACCTCATAGCGATTATGTACTTCTTGACTACGCAGATCCACCATCAGCTTATCTTCATTCAGATAACAGATCTTTTGAATTCCGTGTTTACCTACGGCCGTGTTGATATTAATGAGGCCGCTCTCCTCTAGCTTTTTGATATGCATCGTCACTGCTCCATTCGTAAGCTGAAGCCGATTTGCGATATCGTTAAGGTTAAGGGTTTGATGATGAGATAACATCTCTATGATTTGAACTCGAACTTCCGAACTAAGCGCTTTGAAGATGGGAACGCCAGACATTAAATCTTTTATATAGATCATGATAGATTCCTTTCCCGGCAATGAAAAAGACGGCATCTGCAGTCACACATTTCACTGCGAGTTTAGTTGAAATAAGTTTAAAAAGGGGTAAAACAGTATCGTATCAATATAGTAGTAATCATACAATAGATTGCTGCATAAAAGAAATAACGGAAAGAATGTTATCCTACAAGGGATCGATCGTTACAAAGCAACTTACTTCACCATATTCTAATCGATGAAAATGCTAGGAACAACCATTATTTCAGAAAATAAAACCAGGAAAATTTACCCTTGCCAAGAAATGAAAACTCTTTTATAATCTGGTAAGCCTAAACTATTTTATATAAACGCAAAGTAAAATAGTCTAGTCCAATCCTATGAGGGTGGTGTAATTATGACAAAAGGCAAGAAATGGTTAATTGCAGGTTTACTCGCAGGTTCGTTAGTTGGTCTCAGCTCACCGAGCTTTGCTGCATTCTGGAATGTAACAGGAGATACGGGTGTTCATGATCCTAGCATTATCAAGGAAGGAAACAGTTGGTATACCTTTTCTACAGGTCAAGGAATTCAGGTGCTCAAATCGGATAATGGTACACAGTGGTACCGGGTCCCGCAGATTTTCTTAACTCCGCCTGCGTGGTGGAAAACTTATGTTCCAAAACAAACTACGAATGACGTATGGGCTCCAGACATTCAGGAATACAACGGCAGAGTATGGCTCTACTATTCCATTTCTTCGTTTGGTTCTAATCAGTCAGCAATCGGACTAGCTTCTGCAACAAGCATAGGTGCAGGGCAGTGGAGAGATGATGGACTTGTGCTTAGAACAACAACCTCTGATAATTATAACGCAATTGATCCGAATTTGGTTATCGATACTTCTGGTGAACCTTGGCTCGTGTTCGGTTCTTACTGGAGTGGAATTAAGCTGACGAAGATTGACAAGAATACGATGAAACCAACAGGCAGCATCACATCCATTGCAGCAAGACCTTCGAACTCGGGAGCGATTGAGGGACCGAGTATGGTATACCGAAACGGATATTATTATCTTTTTGCTTCCATCGATAGTTGTTGCCAGGGTGTGAATAGTACGTACAAGATTGTATACGGACGTTCCAAGAATATTACCGGTCCTTTTGTTGATAAGAATGGTGTCGATATGCTGAATGGCGGTGGAACGATCCTTGATACGGGGAACGATAAATGGAAGGGTCCAGGCGGACAAGACATTTACGGCACGAACATCATTGCAAGACACGCTTACGATGCAGAAGATAATGGAAATCCTAAACTGCTGATTAGTGATCTGAATTGGGACTCAAATGGATGGCCGAAATACTAAAATACACCGTTTTTTAACTTTGTGTTTAAATTTATTTAAAATGATTTAAAAAAACGTTGAACAGTCTCTCGATATTTGTTACATTATAAAAACAAACAAAGTGATTTACCCATTGTTATTTTTATAAAGGAACTAGAAGTGCTAAACCTACCAGAGACCTTGTAAGTTGCCTTCTCCACGAGACCGATGTATACGTTTACAGCAGTTTGGGGAGAAGGCTTTTTTAAGATATGGGGAAGGGTACTCTATGATTCGTGTCCGCTTCCTTATATCTCAAGAAATACACTTATAAGATGGTATACACAATATTTACGAGGAGAGATATAATCTATGAGTTTACAGCAGAATCCTATGCAGTGGAATAATCCAGTCGTGGCCCAACGTGCAGATCCTTGGGTATACTTGCATGAGGATGGTTATTACTATTTTACAGGTTCCGTTCCTTCCTATGACCGAATTGAAGTGCGACGTGCTAGAACACTAGCTGAGCTGGCAGGAGCAGAACCCGTTGTCGCATGGAGAAAATATGAATCAGGACCGATGAGTAAAAATATTTGGGCACCCGAAATCCATTATATTGATGAAAAATGGTATATCTATTTTGCAGCAGGTCAAGCGAGAGAAGGAGAAGTGGATCACTCTTTCCGTCACCGTATGTACGTTCTTGAGAACGAATCTCCAAATCCACTTGAAGGAACATGGGTAGAGAAGGGGCAGGTTATGACCGAGTGGGATAGCTTCGCACTGGATGCTACGACTTTCAAACATCGAGGTAAACTATACTACGTATGGGCACAACAAGATCCGAATATTAAAGGGAATTCTAACCTCTACATATCTGAAATGGAGAATCCGTGGACACTTAAAGGCAAGCAAACCATGATTACTACACCGGAATACGACTGGGAGGTCATTGGATTCCTAGTGAATGAAGGGGCAGCTGTACTGAAGAAGAATGGTAAAATATTTATCAGCTATTCAGCCAGCGCTACAGATCATAACTACAAAATGGGGCTTCTCACTGCTTCTGAAGATGCAGACCTGCTCGACCCAGCTTCCTGGATTAAGAGCAAGGAACCTGTATTTGAAACGAATGAGGCGAATGGACAATATGGCCCTGGCCACAATAGCTTTACTACCTCTCCAGATGGAGAGACGGATATTGTAATCTACCATTCAAGAACATATAAAGAGACAATTGGTGACCCGCTGTATGATGGGAATCGTCATGCAAGAGCACAAATTATCACTTGGAACGAAGACGGAACGCCTAATTTTGGTACACCGGTTGCAGATGGTCCTATTTCTCTACAACAAAAAGAGCTTGTTAAAGGGTAATACAGAAGCTACACCTCAGAATATACCTATCATTAGAATATACCCATTATAACGAATAGGACTCTTATCCGAGCACATCGGACGAGAGTCCTCTTTATTATAGTCAGAAAAGACTTTTATAGCTTAGGTACCACAAGATCTGTACCATATACTGCCACCCACTGATTCATCACATTCCAGCGGCCTTCTTGACAAGTAAGAACATTCTGAACATATCCGAACCGATCTGCATTATATTGCCCCATAATTCCTTGGAAGATAAGAAGTTCGTAAACACCATTCTGATCAAAATCTACAGGATATACCCCGCTTACGGGCAAAACGTCGCCTTGCAGTGGCTGCTTCAGCTTGCCATTCTCGTTATAGATATCAGATAAGTAGTCGCTTCCGCGAGCGGAGATATCAATGAGATAAGATTGCCGGTTATTTAAGCTCGTGACTCGCACCCGGTAATAATCAAGATACTCTACGGTGTACTTCTGTTCTTCGTTATATTGATTGGTATCAAAAAGAGTACGGAGTACCGCCTCTTTATAGGTATAGAGGAAGTTATACGTCATTGCTCCCGAACCACCGGATTGAATGGAGATGAATAGATCCGGTATGCCATCCCTTGTAAAATCTCCGGCAAAGAGAGTGGGGCTGTAACCGGACTTTTCTGGGAGAGGAAAGGAAGTCTCTGCTCCCGTACTGCCACTACGAATCACAAGAGTAATATCTGTTACATATTCGCTGTCAGGTGCGCTTTTATTCCAGGCAAGTCTTGCAGTATCAACAGTACCATCTCCGGTAAAGTCACCTGTAACGATCGGAGATTCGTGTTCAAATGGAGCACGTTTGTTACGATCGTTTGGAAGAACGTAAGTATAGGTAGCATACGGAGAAAATATAATCTGACCGAAGGGCTGTAGACCTGCGCGATAGCAATGTGTGGGTGCGTAGAAGTATGGATTAGGATGTATCATCATATAGAGAATCCTCCATCTTTTTTTACAACAGCCTATGTTTGAACTTCAAGATGGGTGAGTGTCCTGGTGATTCAACTGTTTTTATCTGTGCTTTTTGGTTATTAATATAATAATATAGTCAGTTCCTTGAGGTTAGGATGTTTATTGATGAATATTCTTCTATCTTTTATTTTTCGTATGAATCCAAATTACAGGAGCTGGGCTCATGAAGAAATTTTTGCTTTTATGCATATGCATATTAATTATCTTAGTCACAGGATGTACGAAAGTGAATCCAGTAGCATGTAAAATAAAAAGAGAGATCTCGGAATTGGAAATTTCCCCGGGTCTCTCTTTTGTTATATGGTAGTTTAAAAAGAATAATTACACACCTGAATACGCGTTAAAACCACCGTCTACCGGAATCACGGTTCCTGTCACAAAACCAGCTGCATTCGGATCGGCAAGCCAGAGCAACGTACCGAGTAAATCTTCAGGTTTACCAAATCTTCGCATCGGCGTATGGGAGATAATTTTATTGGAGCGCTCGGTAAGGCTTCCGTCTTCGTTAAGTAACAGTTTCTCGTTCTGTTCGGTGAGATAGAATCCGGGTGCGATAGCATTCACACGAATGCCTGCTTCGGCAAGATGAACGGCGAGCCATTCTGTGAAGTTGCTGATTGCCGCTTTGGCAGCGCTGTAGGCAGGAACTTTTGTCATAGGGGAGTAGGCACTCATGGAAGAGATATTAATAATACTCGTTCCTTCTTTGCCTAGCATTTGTTTGGTGAAAATTTGGCTAGGGATCAGCGTACCCACGATATTGAGGTCAAATACTCCTCGAAATCCTTCTACTTTCATATCAAAAAAAGAAACGATATCTTGCTGGTTCACATCTTCCTGCTTGAAAATCTCATTCGTAGTAATGGCTGTAGGGCGATTCCCACCGGCACCATTAATGAGAATATCACAAAGACCGAGCTGTGAAGCGACTTGTTCTGCGGCTTCCACTACACTCGCTTCATTCGTTACATCACAAGCGATGGAGATCGCTGTCCCGCCGGCTTCCGTAATCGACTGAACAACTTCTGCTCCTTTTTCGGCGGTACGATTCAGAATGGCTATTTTTGCTCCTTGTCTTGCTAATTCCTCAGCCATGACACGGCATAATACACCTGAGCCTCCGGTAATGACAACAACTTTATCTTGGAGGGCAGTGTGATGGGGTTGCGGATGTAGCGTACTCATACCTTGCTCACCTCTTTTTTGGAAGATTGGTTCTCTTGTACTCGGTTGTAGGCGTCCCATAGACCCCATAAGTACATAATACCGAGCGCACGATCGTAAAGTCCATATCCGGGTCGGCATTGTTCCTTCCAGATTTGTCTACCATGGTCTGGGCGAGCGTATCCGGTAAAACCGATGTCATGATAGGCCTGGACAATACCCGTTATATCTACTGTACCGTCTATTGTACGGTGAGAAGTTTCGATAAAGTCACCATTATCAAAGACTTTGATGTTCCGAATATGAGCAAAAGCGATGCGCTCTTTAAACTCGTAAATCATAGACACAATGTCATTCGCGGGATTCGCTCCAAGTGAACCGCTGCACAGCGTAATACTGTTGGCGGGGCTGTCATAGAGGGAGAGAAAGCGTCTTATATTAGAATGGCTCGTAATGAGGCGCGGCAAACCAAAGACAGGCCAAGGCGGATCATCCGGATGAATGGCCATTCGAATTCCATTGGCTTCTGCTACCGGTATAATCTCCTTGAGAAAATAGGAAAGATGATTCCATAGATCTTCTTCTGTTACGTTCCGGTAAGCTTCGAACAGGTTTGTTAATTGGGCAAGCCGTTCGGGTTCCCATCCAGGCATGGTGAGTGTCGTATCTTGCGTAATCTGCTGAACGAGATCAAAGGGATCGAGTCCTTCAATCCTTGCTCTTTCATAGAATAGAGCGGTGGAACCGTCAGGTCCTGATTTGAACAAATCCGTTCGCAGCCAGTCAAAAACAGGCATGAAGTTATAACATATCACTTTCACCCCAACATGAGCGAGCTTTACGATTGTTTTTTTGTAATTCTCAATATAAAGGTCGCGAGAAGGAAGTCCGAGTTTAATATCATCATGGATGTTTACGCTTTCAACAACCTCTAAATGAAGTTCGAACTCATCAGCCTGGGCTTTGATTTCCTCGATCCGTTCCATAGGCCATTCTTCACCAACAGGGATGTCATGCAGGGCCCATACAATACCTTCTACACCAGGAATTTGTCTGATTTGCTCAAGCGATACCGTATCATTGCCGAGACCAAAATAACGGAATACCATTTTCATTCCGAAGCAGCCACCTTTCTTCTAGTGCATGATAGGATGTATATGTATCACGTAAAAAATGTTCATTTCTTCATCATACTACCATACTTGTATGGTAGTATGAAAGAAGGAATTCCAAATTCTATCCATTTATCTAATTGCAGTCAGAAAAACAGACAGAGGAGCGATGAAGTATGCAATTATCTCGAATAAGTAAGGAAATAGATACAAACCGAAGCGTAGAGCAGGAAATAGGAACAGTTATGAAAGCTGCAGTGATGAATACGCCCGGAAACATAGAGATTAGGGAACTTCCTGTTCCTGAACTTGGCCCAGATGAAGTATTGGTTAAAATTATGGCGGTTGGCGTATGCGGCTCAGATCTCCATTACTATGAGCATGGGAGAATTGGGCGTTATGTTGTAGAAAAGCCGATCATTCTTGGTCATGAATGCGCGGGAATCATCGTGAGAACAGGGGAGGACGTGACCCGTGTACAAGCTGGGGACCGTGTAGCCATTGAACCTGGTGTGACTTGTGGCCGCTGCCGTTACTGCAAAGAAGGCAGATACAACTTGTGTCCTGAGGTTCAGTTTCTAGCGACGCCTCCGGTAGATGGCGCTTTTGTACAATATCTCGCTATTCGTGAAGACTTTGTGTTCCCCATCCCAGATGAGCTGTCGTATGAAGAAGCTTCACTAGTGGAGCCGTTCTCGGTCGGTATCCATGCTGCCTCGCGCTGTAAACTCAGCCCCGGTTCCACCGTTGCCATTATGGGGATGGGCCCGGTTGGGCTAATGGCAGTGGCTGCTGCCAAATCATATGGAGCAAGCCGAATTATCGTCTCTGATCTAGAACAGATTCGTCTGGATGCTGCGATAAGAATGGGAGCAACGGATGTGATCCATGCAGGAAAGGAAGATACGGATGCTAGAATTCGTGAGATTACAGAGGGGATAGGCGTAGATGCAGCTTGGGAGACGGCGGGGAGCCCCCGGGCATTGCAATCAGCACTTCTTTCTCTACGGCGCGGGGGAAAGCTCGTCATTGTAGGACTGCCTGCACAAGATGAAATCCCGCTGAACGTACCGTTTATGGCAGATAACGAGATTGATATTTACGGGGTATTCCGTTATGCCAACACGTACCCGGACGGCATTCGTTTTCTTGCCAAAGGAGATATCCCTGCAAGTACGCTCATAACCGACCGATATCCACTTGAACAGACCCAAGAAGCTTTGGAAAGGGCCATTCATAACAAGAGCGGCAGTTTGAAAGTAGTTGTCTATCCTAATGGAATGTAGAATATAGACTCGTAAATGGATGGGTACGATTTTCAAGATGCCGACGCCTCTTATGAAGGAGATAATAGCTGTTAACTATTAATTTCATAGGAAACAGGTATTTAATTTCATGTAATCTGCTGTGCCATAATGGCTGTAGGTTCTTCTATATGAAGGAGATGAGGTCAGGATGGTACAGCGAATAGGAAAGGGACAGTCATGGGTATCTGAACATTACGATGAGAAACTTTCTTTTGTATCCGAGATGGGCAGAGGTGTGATCGATTTACTGGAACCCGGAGTGGGCGAACGTATTCTTGATCTTGGCTGTGGAACAGGGGATCTAACACAAGAGATTGCTGCAAGCAAAGCGCTCGTAACGGGGATGGATTTCTCCCCCTCGATGCTGGAGAAAGCGCGGGTGAAATATCCGAATCTGAATTTTGTAGAAGGAAATGCGGAGCAATTCACGGTACAAGAGCCTATGGATGCGGTATTCTCTAACGCTGCCCTGCACTGGATGGAAAATGCAGAAGATGTGGTCCAGTGTGTTCATGCTGCACTGCGCCCTGGAGGCAGGTTTGTGGCTGAGTTCGGCGGAAAGAATAATGTAGGGACCGTGGTTCAGGCTATCAGCGAAGTGCTAATGGAGCAGGGAATCGATGCGGGGAAACTGAATCCTTGGTATTTTCCGAGTATCGGAGAGTACAGCACTCTTCTTGAAAAACACGGCTTTCGGGTCACGTATGCACTGCATTTCGATAGACCTACCCCGATGCTAGACGGAGAGGGGGGACTCAGGCACTGGCTGGATGGATTTGCAAGCCCCTTCTTCACAGATGTATCACCTGAGTTCTTGAACAAAGCTTATGATGAGGTCGCTGAGCAAACAAAAACGGCTCTATATCATGTGGGGACTTGGAACATCGATTACAAACGTCTTCGTATAAGAGCAATCAAAATATAAATAATCCAGGAAGAATAATGACAAGCTACCTCTACACTGAGTTCCGTGACGAATCTTTGAATCATGCTTCAATAAGCCGCGGAACGTGTATAAAAGAGTAACGGGATCTTGTCCCATAGAGAGGAGCTTAGACAATGTATGATATTTTACCTGGAGAAAACGAATTCTATGTGGATCAAAATGGAGAAAAGGCAGCAAGCATCGGCTTTATCCCTCGCGGTAAGGATTCAGAAGGTTATGAAGTGATCGACGTCGATCATACCTCTGTATCTGAAGAGCTGCAAGGAAAAGGTGTTGGCGCAGCCTTGGTGAAGAGAATCGTAGAACATGCAAGAGAAAATAATCTGCGTATCGTAGCTACTTGTCCTTTTGCAGAGAGTACAATCAGCAAACATCCTGAGTATCAAGATGTTCTAGCGAAGCAGTAATCGTCGCTAATTATAGATGGATATGAAAAAGACCTGGTTAGATTTCCACTGTAGGTAGCCGTGTAAGGTTACCTGCAGCGGAAAGATTCCAGGTCTTTTTGTGTGGTTGTTAAGCTTAAGCTTGTATCTTAGATTCCCATTCATCACGCAGTATACTCATCAGAATAAGGTCATAGGCTTTACCTCCGCGAAGCACGGCAGCACGCTTTCTGCCTTCCTCTATAAAACCTGCCTTTTTATATGCATGATAAGCTACTTCGTTATAAGAGATCACATCAAGACCAACGCGGTTTAAGTTCAGTTCGTGGAAAGCATAGCGCAAAATAATCTGCAGTGCATCGCTGCCGTAACCTTTTCCCCGATCTTTCGCTTTACCGATGCCGATGGCAAGTCTTGCAGCTTGGTTATTCCATTCAATGCTGTGAAGGGCCACGAATCCGATCAGACGATCTTCATCGATGGTACGCAGCATAAATTCTACGCCGTTCTCCATCTTTGCACTTTTTGGACCCGATTCGGCTACGGTTTGCGGAACAGCATAATCGGTATCTAGGTTACGCATATAATCGTAATCTTCTGTATAAGCGGCTAAGGTCTGAGCGTCTTGCTGGATTGCGGCTGCGAGGCGAACCTTGCTGCCATGAAACCAGTTGGGATTAGTCGTTGTTTCCAAGGGGGATGGTACACTCCTTTAATATCAAATTCGTCTATGTACATTATAGCGGGTATTCATATAAATATCTTCCATATAAAGCTTGTCAGTTTAAGTCTAAGCCGTTATCGTTATACTAGATTCATTAAAGTACCGATGATTAAGAAATGAATGGAGAACTAAAATGACAAGCATGAACACAAATCAAGCAGCAAGTTTACTTGAGAAATGGATTGTTTTTCTCGATATGGATAATCCGAAGGCATGGGACAAGGACGAATACAGCTACATCAAAGACAGTTGTAAAATGATCCGATCTTCCGTAAGCTGCCTGCGAGGTAAAAGTCAGGGGAAAGGACCTTCCCGCAGGGAACTGTCTGATCTGCTGGAAGAGTTTATTGAAGAGATTGCGCTGGATGATCCGAATGAATGGGAAAAGGAAAACAAGGATTTTGTGAGTGAAGTGCTGGAAGCAGCACGATTTACGGTGAGGTTTCTACGCCAGAAATAGAGGAATACGTAAAGAAAGGGATCGCGTTTATATAAACGTAATCCCTTTTTTGATGATTAATGATAGTCGATAAGTTAGTTTGATTCTGGAGCCCGCTTATATACAAAATCCTCTTCTGCATCTTCGTCAATCGATCCTGCATCCATATTCATTCCGTAATAAATCTCATCCATCTCAAGTTTGAGCTGCTCTGAAATGTCCTTCTGTTCTTCCTCGCTGAGAGTATCCTTTGTATATCCGAACAGGTAGTTGTTCAGGTCAAATTCTTTCAGTTTACATTTCGTATGGAAAATATGATGCTGATATACATTGATATCAATCATATCAAATTGTTGCTGTACACTCTCAGGAATATAGTTCTGAATGGAACTAATATTATGGTCAATAAATAATTTTTTGCCGTTAATATCCCGCGTAAATCCGCGGACCCGATAATCAATCGTCATAATATCCGTATCAAAAGAATGAATTAAATAGTTCAGTGCCTTCAGCGGTGAAATCTCCCCGCAAGTAGATACATCAATATCGGCCCGGAACGTACTGATCCCCTCATGAGGATGGAATTCCGGATACGTATGCACAGTGATATGGCTTTTATCCAGATGCATGACCACATAATCAGGAAGCGGCCCTGGTGATTCCTCAAAAGATTCCTCACCGGCACCGTCCACAGGTCCTTCCGATACTAGCAGTGTTACGCTGGCTCCTTGGGGAATATAGTCCTGCTTGGCCACATTCAGCACATGGGCTCCAATAATATGAGCAACATTCGTTAAAATTTGAGTTAAACGATCCGCATTATATTGTTCATCAATATATTCAAGATAGGCTTCGCGTTCCTCTCTCGTCTTGGTATAACACACATCATACATATTAAAGCTGAGTGATTTCGTCAAATTGTTGAAACCGTGCAGCTCGATTCTTTGTTCTGGAGTGAGTGTCATATGAGTACCTCCTGCCCCTAGGGTGACTTGGTATCTGTATGTACCTTTATGTATTTACCCACATCGGCTTGACCTTAAAGCATTTTGCCGCGATTAAACGAGATTTAACACAATTTAATATGAAGTTATCCAATATGGGTTTATATGGTAAAGTGGATTGAGAGAATGGAATTGTTTATAAAGTAAAGTGAATTTTTCATAGGACTTACAAAAAAATCATCCGAATCGAGGTAAGACATGCGGTATAAGAAGTCTATGATAAAAAGGACTCCACAGAGTCACAGAATGATCTTGTTTCTTCTGATGCTCCTGCTCTCTTCGAGTCTGTTTCTAAGTGGTTGTGAGGAAACCATTCCTGGGCTGACGAAGTCAAAAATACATAGAGACAAAATCAACCATAGTACGAGATTCCATCACTATGAGCTGGGTGATACAGAACATGCGATATTCTATAAACCGGTCAGTCCAGATTTCCTGCTAGAGAAGTATATGATACTGCGCCCAGGACGCCAAATTCAGTTCAGCAGCAAGGACATGCCTTTTGAGGTGGAGAAAGAAGAAGCGTTTCTTGTACAGTACGGCAGTAAGGAATCCCCTAGTTATCAGGTTCAACTGAACTATTATGGAAAAGCAGATGACTATGACCGTTACGGAGATTTGTTTTATAAGATTAACATGATGGAAGTGAAGGAAGATCCTTTTCAATCGCTCACTCCTTATAAGGATGGAGATCAGGATTATTTGCTGAACCGAGTAGATTTGAGTACAGACGAAGAAGGGACAACGTTTTATCACTTTATTCAGACGACAGACAGCTCGTATGCATACAGTTCTTATGTAGAGAATGAGATGGGGGACGTCGGTGTAATGACAACGGCGGCGGATGAAATTATGTTTTACAAAAATGGAGTTATGGTCGAGATTGGCTATCTCACTCCTTCAAGGTATAACGGTACGGAACGAGTTCCAAATGAAACGGTAATTGCGGAGAGGCTTGCAACCGCTCAGAAGCTTGCGAAGCAGCTTTGATAAGAATAGAAAGATACCGAAGCAGATATTAGAAATATGATATAACAATATGATATAACAACGTTGATAGGCGGCTTCATATACAGATGAAATTCCTTGTCCTTAGAAAAAATAAAAACTCGGATTTCGCATGGAGCGAAGCCCGAGTTTTTAACTTTATTTTGGCTGATTCTTCTGGAAAGGTCTTAGGAACCCTTTTGGTACAGGACTCTCAAAACGCATCAGTTCGCCTGTTCCTGGATGAGTGAAGGCTAGCACTTTCGCATGAAGTCCAAGTCTGCCGATGCCGCGGCTGCGCGCACCATATTTCTTATCTCCGGCCACTGGATGTCCCAATTCTTCCATATGAACACGAATCTGATTCTTGCGTCCGGTTTCGAGCTGCACTTCCAGTAAGGAGTATTCACTTTCTGCTTCCAGCGTTTTGAAATGGGTAATGGCTTTTTGGCCGTTATTAGGGTAAGGCGAAGAGTACATTTTGAGCGTTTTACTCTCTTTTAAGTAGGATGTGATGGTACCTTGGCTTTGTTTTACTTTTCCTTCAACAAGGGCAATGTACGTACGTTCCTCTACGGTATCACGCCAAGTATCTTGGAGTGCCTTCTGAATCTCTTCACGCTTCGCAAACAGCATTACGCCTGATGTATCCCGGTCCAGACGATGAACGATAAAAATACGATTGCTTGGATGTTCTACACGTACGTGCGTCATTAACTGACGATAAGCCGTTACTTCTTGCTCCTTATCGGAGGCAACGGACAGTAGTCCGGAGTCTTTATGAACGACAATAATGTCGTCATCTTCGTATAGAATGGCAAGTCCCAGAAGGGGAGGAGCTTCTTCTTTTTTCTCGCTGATTATGGAAATGGTCATTCCAGGTTTAAGTGCGTAATTGTATGCTGTTACTGCTTTCCCGTTTACGAGAATCTGTCCTCTCGCCAGCATGGATTTGATCGCATTACGACTCTTAGAGAGATGAGTAAGCAAGTAAGCAAGCAGCTCACCGCTTTCTTCTACAACATAAGCTTTAGGTGAATCTACGGAAGATCCTGCTTTTTTGCTATTTGGACGAGGAGCAGAGTAGGTGCTCCCTTTCGATTTATTATGTGATTTCGCATGACTTGGCGCCTGGGGACGAGTACTGTAACCATCCTCTGTGCTAAGATGCGGAGCTTGTTTTTTTCGCATGCCTTATGGCCTCCTGATTGGGTAAAGAGATTATCCGGTTTAATTCCGATTGTCTTGGTTAATATACCACGTAGAAGGCAGAAATGCACGAACACAGCCCGTTAGTAATTCGCATTCGTTAGATCGAACGTGGTAAGCTATTCGTATATAGAATAGAAACACATCTATATAGGGAGAATACATAACATGAAGACAAATAGAGGGAGAATACACAACATGAAGAAGAAAAAAATGTGGTTTAAATGGATGGCAGGGATGACGTTAGTCAGCGTATTACTCGCAGGATGCAGTACAACAACGGTAGATAATAACGGAGAAGGATTAAAAAACCAAGATGAACCTCAAGTAATAAAAGTCGGAGTACCTGCCGGTTCCGCTAAGGAAATGGTAGAGAAGACGATGAAAGATCTCGTTGAAAAACAAGGCTCCAAATTGGAAGTAGTCGAGATCAGTAATCCGGATGAATCTTTAACCGAACTAACCAAAGGTTCGATTGATGCTTTTCTAAATACATTTACCAATAACAGTGAGAATGCTGTGACATCCATTATTGCCGTGCCGACAGAGCCGCTTGCGCTTTATTCGAAAACGGTTGCTGACGAGGATGCTATTGCGAAGAACAGCACGATCTTTCTTCCAGAAGAACCGATTCTGCTGACTCGCGCATTATTAATGCTTGAAGATGAAGGTGTGATTGGGATTCGTACCGGCGCTTCTTACACGGACATGTCGATCGATACGGCGGTAGCGGAGAATCCGAAGAACATTACGCTAAAAACCATGCCAGTAAATGAATTGGGACAAGCAGTAACAGATGAGAGTACAGAACTTGTGTTGATGCCTGTTACGATGGCAGCAGAAGCTGGATTTACGGTTAAAGATGAGCTCGATACGGAGGATATTCCTGAGAACCTGATCAATCGACTCGTTGTACGTGCAGCAGATCAGAATGCTACCTTTGCCCGTACACTTAAAGAAGTCGTTCAATCTGCAGAATACAAGAAGCTGCTTGATCAGAACTTCCCAGAATATGAAGAGCCAGCATGGATGGATTAAACAACAGTTCGAAATTCGAATGAATCCATAATCAACTAGATAAATCTCTTATTACAATTCAAATAAAAAGGTACTCCCTCATCGTTCGTACGTGAACGAAAAGAAGTACCCAGACTGCAGGCAAACTAGCTTACACTAGTCGATCTGCAGTCTTTTTAATGCTGATACATTTTATTTTGATACTTCTAAATTTTTACCATCCTATTACTTGTGCTTATTCAAGATATCAAAAATAATGCGCGCGTTGTCTATGTTATCAATCAGTCCCGCAAACCGATCTTTGCCTGGTCCATATGCGTATACAGGAACATCATCACCTGTATGACCGCCCGTTGTCCAGCCGGTAAAAGAACGGTTATCAAAGATGGCTTCAATCGCGTTATCAATATCGGTTGCCTTTTTCTCTCTCGCTGCGTCTTGTACAGATTTGATCTCTTCTGCAGTCAGTTCAAGATCAATGTATTTCTTAAGTGTATCTTCCACAGACTTTCCTGCTGCGATCTCTGCTGCCATAAAATCAGGCGTGCGTTTCGCTGCTTTGATTGGTGCTGCGAGGAAATTGTATTCGCCTTCTTTTCCAAGCGTAAGTCCGCCGGTAGAGTGATCTGCTGTAGCAACGACCAGTGTTTCACCATCTTTTTTTGCAAAATCAATAGCGGCCCTGAAAGCCTTCGCGAAGTCTTCCATCTCACTCATCGAACCCACGATATCATTATCATGACCTGCCCAGTCAATCTGGCTGCCTTCGATCATGAGGAAAAATCCATTCTCGCTTGTATTCAGGCGACTAATCGCCGCATTTGTCATTTCTGCGAGAGAAGGAGTCTCACTCGTACGGTCGATCATTTTATCGAGACCGCCATCTGCGAACAAACCAAGAACTTGGTTGTTGTTATCTTTCAGTAAAGCACTGCGATCCGTAACGTAGCTAAATCCCGCACGTTGGAATTCCTTCGTCAAATCACGATCTTTTCTTATGAAATTGGATTTCCCGCCGCCCAGTAAGACATCTACTTTATGTTTTCCATTCACAAGCTCATCGAAGTAATCATCTGCGATTGCGTCCATGTTTTTACGGCTGATATCATGTGCACCAAAGGCAGCAGGAGTGGCATGTGTAATTTCGGAAGTAGCGACAAGGCCGGTTGCTTTTCCGGTTTCTTTGGCCCTCTCGAGCACGGTTTTTACTTCGGTATGATCGTTATCTACCGCAATGGCTGCGTTATACGTTTTAACTCCAGCTGACATCGCCGTTGCCGCGGATGCAGAGTCCGTTACATTCTGGTGTTCATCTTCGGGATACGTCATTTGTGCGCCAATGAGGTATGGATCGAACTCCGTTTTCTCCATAAGGGGAGTAGAAGGGTTATCTTTCATATAGCGGTAAGCTGTCGTGTAAGGAGTCCCCATTCCATCACCAATGAGAAAAATAATGTTCTTAATCTTCTTCGTCTCTAAACGGTTCGCATTCACCTTGTCTACAGCATGTGCTTGGCCTGCAGAAAGAAGCGTTGAAGCCGCAAGCGTGATCCCAAGAATGGCGGGCATCATTTTTTTCGTTTTCTTATGTAGCATTGTTATATTTCCTCCTCTTCATCCATTAGGAAAATATTGTAATTACGTATTGATTAATTGAAGAATAACACTGGAATGTAAAAACAAAACCTCATCTTAATCAGCGGAATATTAATATTATTTATTTTTGTAAAACGGGGACGAAATCTTAGAAACTTCCAAGATTTATGCTTGTACAGTGCTTTATCTTGTTAAATCTGCTGTTTATTCTCTATTCAACACCTTGATGTAAGCGTGTGTTATTCGGTACACTTAATAGAATGAACGGATGAAAGTACGAATGGTCATACGAATGGATAAGATGAAGTTTTCTTTTCCTGAAAATACAGGAGAAGGTGAGGAGTTTTTGAAAGATGAGTATTCAGACAAAAACAATGACAGAAGCGCAGGAGATGCTGCAAACTTATTTTGGATATCCTGATTTTCGGGAGGGTCAGAAAAAGATTGTAGAAAGCCTGCTTCAACATAACGACACACTCGGCATTATGCCGACAGGCGGCGGGAAATCGATCTGTTACCAGATTCCGGCTTTGCTGTATCCGGGTCTGACTTTGGTCGTGTCACCGCTGATTTCACTAATGAAGGATCAGGTTGATGCACTGCTTGCCATGGGCATTCCTGCTGCATATATCAATAGTACGCTGAGCGGACGTGAAGTGAATGACCGGATCAGAGCTGCTCGCAGCGGGGAACTGAAGATGCTGTATGTTGCACCGGAGCGGCTTGAACTGGACTGGTTCCGTGATGAGATGGCAGAGCTTCCGATTTCTTGTGTAGCGGTAGATGAAGCTCATTGTGTATCACAGTGGGGTCATGATTTTCGGACGAGTTATCTATCGGTAGCTCCTTTTGTGGAATACTTGCCGGAGCGCCCGATTGTAGCGGCTTTTACCGCAACTGCAACTCCGGCAGTAATGGAAGATATCCTAAGACTGCTGCGTTTACGTAATCCGGAGACGTTTGTCACAGGACTTGGGCGAGATAATCTTGCGATGCAGGTCCTGCGCGGGGAGAACAAAAAAGAATATGTAATGGATTATGCTCGTGAACATGCGGACGAAGCGGGGATTATCTATGCTGCAACACGTAAGGATGTAGATGATCTGTACAGCCGTTTGCAAGAGGCCGGAGTGGCTGCCGGACGTTATCACGCAGGGATGACAGATGAAGAGCGTGCCGCAAGCCAGGAAGCGTTCTTGTTCGATGATCTTAGAGTGATTGTGGCAACGAATGCATTTGGGATGGGTATCGATAAAAGTAACGTGAGATATGTTATCCATTATAATATGCCGAAAAATATGGAAGCCTACGTTCAGGAAGCAGGACGTGCAGGTCGGGACGGCGAACCGAGTCAGTGTATCCTGCTGTTCAGCGCGCAAGATATCATGACTCAGAAGTTCCTGCTGGAGCAGGGGGACGCAGATCCTGAGCGCAAGCGCAACGATTATCGTAAGCTTCAGCAGATGATTGATTATTGTTATACGACAAAGTGTCTGCGCAGTGCGCAGCTGGACTATTTTGGAGAGGCTCATGACGATACAGGCTGCGGAATTTGCAGTTCTTGTACAGATGACCGGGAACTTATCGACATGACCGTTGATGCCCAGAAAATCTTCTCCTGTATTCACCGGATGAGAGAGCGTTTTGGCGTGTCGCTTGTGTCGATGGTACTTAAAGGTTCGAGAAACAAAAAAGTGCTGGAATATGGTTTTGACAGTCTGCCTACGTATGGAGTGATGTCGAATCGTTCGGAAAAAGAAATCTCCGAAATTATTAACGTTCTCGCCTCCGAAGGGTATCTAGCTTTGTCGGAAGGACAGTACCCCGTGCTGAGACTTCAGCCGCTTGCGGTTGAAGTACTGAAAGGACAGCGTGAAGTGATGCAGCGAGTGGCGAGAGTAAGCGCGGCTTCTTCACGTAGCAGCCGATCTTCTAGAACAAGTAAACGGGATATGTCTCCATCTGCGGTGAATGAGACGATATTCGAACAGCTGAGACTGATTCGCCGTGAAATGGCAGAACGCGAGCATGTACCTTCTTATATTATTTTTAATGATGCAACGCTTCGAGAGATGAGTGTGGTATGTCCGCAGAGCGAACGTGACATGCTGAAGATTAAAGGGGTCGGAGAAGTGAAGTACCGGAAATATGGACAACCTTTTCTCGATTTCTTCTTGAACCAAGGAAGTAGTGAAGTAGAAGCAGCTTATGACCCTTTTGAATTCTAATAGCAGCAGATTAGGTGTTAAATGCAGAATTAAATACAGGGCACTGCAATAGGCAGTTCCACTACGGTAAAGGTTGTGGGCATATGAAAGTGATTTTGTCGACGCTAAATGCGAAGTATATTCATACCTCTCTTGCGATACGCTGCCTGAAGGCTTATAGCGAAAAAGATTTTGATATTGAGCTTGCGGAATATACGATCAAAGACCCGGTGATGAACATCGTGTCAGATCTGTATCAGCGCGGAGCCGATGTGATTGGATTCTCTTGTTATATCTGGAACATTGAAGAAACGATTAAAGTGATTAATATTCTAAAAAGGGTCATGCCTGAGGTGAAAATCATCCTTGGCGGACCTGAGGTATCCTATGATGTGGAGCACTGGATGAATCGTCTTCCAAACGTTGATTTCATCGTGGTTGGTGAAGGAGAAGAGACATTCCATCAGCTTTTGCAGGAGATTGAAGGGAAGCAGAAATACCACTTTGTATATGGACTCGCCTACCGTAAAGGGGAAGAGGTGATTGTGATGCCAGGCCGGCCGAAAGCCGACCTGAACGAACTGCCTTCTCCGTATCGTTTTCCTGAAGATATTCCGGATCTCGGGAAACGAGTGGTTTATTTTGAGACAAGCCGTGGATGTCCGTTTAACTGTCAGTTCTGTCTATCGAGTATTGAAGTTGGAGTAAGGTACTTCGATATTGAACGAACGAAAGCAGATATTCTATATCTGATCGAAAATGGTGCGAAACTCATCAAATTCGTGGATCGGACGTTTAATATTAAGCGGGATTATGCACTAGAGATGTTCGAGTTCCTAATTCAAAATCACGGGGGCTGCGTGTTCCAGTTCGAAATTACAGCAGATATCATGCGTCCAGAAGTGCTGGATTATCTGGCGGAGCATGCACCTCCTGGGGTGTTTCGTTTTGAGATTGGGGTTCAGTCCACGAATGACCCGACGAATGAACTTGTAAAGCGCCGTCAGAACTTTACGAAGCTTAGCCGGACGGTAAGCAAGATTAAAGCTAGCGGCAAAATTGATCAGCATTTGGATCTCATTGCCGGTCTGCCGCTCGAAGATTATGATACATTCCGTAAAACGTTTAACGATGTATTTGCACTGGGACCAGAAGAACTTCAGCTTGGTTTCCTCAAAATGCTGCGCGGAACGGGTCTTCGTCTTGACGCAGACAAGTACAATTACACGTACATGGATCAAGCACCCTATGAAATTTTGGGCAGTGATGTGCTTCCTTTTAGCGATATTGTGAGACTGAAACGTCTTGAGGATGTACTTGAGAAGTACTGGAATGCACACCGTATGGACCATACGCTGAAATATCTGATGGAGCAGGAATTCCCGTCTCCGTTCGATTTCTTCCAAGCCTTCGGCGACTACTGGGAAGGACAAGGATGGCAGAAAATCGGTCATCAGCTTGAGGATCTATTTACCCGTCTTCGTTCATTCCTGGAGCAGCGGGGGACGAAACAAATGGACCTGATCCTCGGCCTGATGAAGCTGGATTATTTCCTTGGTCACAAGTACAAGCCTCGTAAAATCTGGTGGGATTTCACGATGGAGAAAAGCGACTGGGCGTCATATATCAAACGTCTCGCGGAGCATCCGGAAGACGTATCGCCTGAATTCGCTAAGCTGTCACTAAGTGAACGAGATCTTCAGAAACATGCGGTTCTGGAAGTGCTGCCGTTCCATTTGGAGCGTGTACTTGAGGGCGTAACGCCAGAAGATGCAAAAGGGCAGACGCTTCTCGTGACGATCTATCAGCAGAATGAAGATCAGAAACCTGTGTATTTTACCTTGCCGCTGGGAGCGGAAGCGAAGTTAATTTGAAGATGAACGATGTAGGAAATAGATATTAATATCGATATTGAATTTTGATACCATTAAGGAAAAATTGATTAAATGTGAAAAATCCCTAACCATAGAATGTTGTTGTCGTTTGTATGGTTAGGGATTTTTTAGTAAAACATTTAATTGTTTATTTGCTGCCAATTCAGTCAGAGAGGTGTATTTTTGAAAGGGTTTCTAGTTTTTATTGGACTTATAATTATTAATGGTGTTTTATTTCTGTTTGTAAATTTTGGCGGTCTATTACTGATCGACTTAGCTTTCATCATGACCCTTCTTGTACTTATGTACGATAATCAAAAGATAATCCTGCGGAAATTAAATCGTAAGAAAGATACCCGAGAACAAAAGAACTTGCTCGCCCAAAGGGAAACAGCTGAGCAGAATTTTTATCAAAATGATCTTCCGAGTATCGATGAAGTAAAAGAGTTGAATGAGCGATAATATACTTACTAAGATGTACAGACCCTAGACCACTGCCTTTATTATTAGGATAGTGGTTTTTTGTTGTTACGCATGTGCTAATGACCTTGTTTTCTTGTTTGAAGCTGGTGCCGTATTACCTCGTATTGGGCTGGATCTAACCCACCTGAGGAGGTACAGGTTGTCCGTTCTCCAAGCATAACGTTAAAAAGTAAAAGCAAAGAAAGAGCAAACAAACAAGAGCAACAAAGAAGAGCAAACAAACAAGAGCAAACAAAGAAGAGGCCGCCTGTATTTCTAAACAGGGACCTCTTCTTTGATGTTTAAAATCGTTAGGGTGACTCTACTAGGTGCGGGTGTACCTTGGTATACACTGAAAGCTACTTGAAGCTGCTTTATAAGGGCTGAACAAGGGCTGAAGTTAACCGGTGATATCACGCCGTAACGTGAACAGATCTTTAAGCGCCTCGGTCGACAGCTCGGTAATCCAGCTCTCCGTACTGGATATGACATTGTCGCTTAGCTGCTGTTTGCTCTCCAGCATCTCATCAATGTGCTCTTCAAGTGTACCTAGCGCGATAAACTTGTGTACCTGTACATCCTTAGTCTGACCCATACGATAAGCACGGTCGGTTGCTTGATTCTCTACGGCTGGATTCCACCAGCGGTCAAAGTGGAAAACATGATTGGCTGCTGTCAGGTTAAGTCCTACGCCTCCCGCTTTAATAGAGAGAATAAATACGTTTGGTTGTTCCGCAGGCGGCAGGGACTGGGATTGAAACTGTTCAATCATCCGGTCACGAGCCATTTTGGAAGTACTCCCATTTAGGTAAAGTACAGGCTCTTGCAGTTCCTGCTGAAGCGTCTGCTTCAGAATCTCTCCCATACCGATATACTGTGTGAAAATAAGGCAACGTTCGCCTTCTTCACGAAGCTCTCTGACCATCTCAAGTAAGCGTTCAAGTTTGGACGAACGGCTGATTAACATGTCCGTGTTAAACGGACTGTCCGGATCGTCCTGAATATCAGGGATAGACTCTTTTGTTAACAATACTGGATGATCGCAGAGCCGCTTCAAATGGGTAAGGGTTGAAAGTATGGCCCCTTTTCTTTCGATCCCCTCCAGCTCTTTCATTTTGTTCATTAAGTCGTTAACGGCCTGGTCATAGAGGGCGCTCTGCTCGGCAGTCAGTTTAATATAAGTTTTCATCTCATTCTTATCCGGTAGATCAAGCTGAATTGCAGGATCCTTCTTCTTCCGGCGGAGCATAAACGGCTTGACGAGCTTTTGCAGTTGGATTGTTTTTTGCTCATCTTGGTCTTTCTCAATCGGCTGAATGAACCGAGCACTAAATGCTCGAGCAGTTCCCAAATAACCTGGGTTTATAAAATCATAGAGAGACCATAGCTCTGAGAGCCGATTTTCTATCGGCGTTCCCGTAAGCGCGATCCGATGTTTCGCTTGGAAGCTGCGGACAGCAGTGGACTGTTTTGTTTGTGCATTTTTGATATTCTGAGCTTCGTCTAAACAGAGCGATTCCCACGTAACTGTACTCAGTAATTCTTGATCAAGCGTTGCTGTGGCAAAGGAGGTGATAATGACGTCCGCTTGCCCGATAAGCGCTTGAAAATCATCCCCGCTTGCACGATTACTTCCATAATGGAGCTTGACCCGAAGGGACGGAGCGAAACGGCTTGTTTCCTTCTGCCAGTTGCCGAGTACCGATGTTGGACATATCAAAAGGGAAGGATTCACGGGATATGCAGCTGCGTTGGTTTCTTTTAAATGTAATAAATAGGTGATAAACTGCAGCGTTTTACCAAGACCCATGTCATCTGCCAGGCAAGCTCCTAGACCATAATTACGCAAGAAGACAAGCCACGAAAAACCATCATATTGATACGTTCGAAGTTCTGCTTGAAGATTATTTGGAACGCTGAGCTTCGGCCACTCGGATTGTCGCCCTAATTGATTAATAAGCCTTGTCAGATGTTCATTCAGCTCGACACCAATCTGAATGTGCTCATTGTCCTCATCATCCTCTTGATCTGTTTTTTCCTTGGCACGGCCCCTATAGGAAACTTGGCTGTTCTCAAGTAGATGCAGATGTAATATATCTTGAAAAGATAACCCCTGCGAGCTGTCTACCCCTGCCATTGCTTGGGAAATCTGTGCTAAGAGAGCGGGATCAAGCGGAATCCATTGTCCTCGGAACTGCACTAATCGCTCATTGCGAGCCACGAGTTCGGCAAACTCCGCTTCGGTGAACTGAGCGTCTCCAATGGCAATACGCCAATCAAATTGAATGATGGAATTTAGTCCGAAAAATGACTTCCCTTTGCCTGCTTGTCTTTCGCTATCCCCTTCATCTGCTCGAACCTTGGCCCGAAGCTTAGGACGTCTGCGACTAGCTGCTTCCCACCAAGCAGGAAGAAGTACCTGCCAGCCTGCTTCGAGTAAACGACGGCTGTCTACCGTTAGGAATTTCCAAGCGGCCTCATCGGACAGCGGTTTACTAAGGACATCTCCGCTATGTTCGGCCCATTGCTCCTTAGGCAGACTTGCACGTAAATGTTCCAGCCATCCAGATGAGCGTTCAATAATGTGACTTGACCAAGAATCCGGCCACCCGCCAGATACATGTCCATCTTCAGCAAGGCGCACAGGAATAAGAATCACGGGATCGATTTTATCTTGTAACACAAGCTTAAGTCGCCATGACGGATCATCATCGTCTGGTTCGAGTAACTGTAATAAGAGACGGAAGGGAGCAGCATCTGCTCTCCAGCCAATCGAAACGAGCCAGGCTTGTTCATTTATACCAGCCACTGCACGATCTTTGGTGAAGAGTAATGGATACTCCGTGCGTAGATCGGAAGCAGTAACTTCGGTTCCATAATAGCGATAAAACACGGCAGACGAGAAAGCTGCGTTTAATCCGGCATAATCGCTTGGATGATTGTCTTTTAATTGCTTCAATGCAGCGGTGGCTGCTGTAGTTAATGTTTTTGTGTCCCAGGTCCAGGCGAGTTTTCCTTGCCGGAAGGCAGTAAAGCTAGGAATATATCGTCTTTCTTCAATACATACATTCAAAATGGAGGCAAACTCAATCCACTGCGCAGCTTCTTCATCCCACAGCCATTCGATATGCTGCAGCAGCTTGCGCTCTGCTAAGAAGGGGAGAACATACTCTGCGGGGAGAATAATAAGTTCTACCTCTTCAATTTGTTTGATTTCGAGCTCCGTACCATACATAGATGCCTCGTGCCAGGCAAATAGGCGATGTTTTAATTCCATTCCGGATACGTATCTGTTTGCTGCGGTCAAACCGTAAATCAGAGCATCTCCATAGGTGCTGAGACTGATATGGACGGTGATCGTTTCTGTGTATTGACTCATGGTATCAGTTTCCCCTTTCGAAGCTCCTCTTGCAGTGCACGCAGACGACTATGACGGTTAGCAAAAGTAGTGATGAACTCTTCCCAGCGTGTTTCTTGTTTCATTTTTAGATACAGCTTGGACAATCGTTTTAATAGTTTCACGGCTGCTTTATAGCTATCTCTATTTTTAAGCAGAATATATCTTTCAACCGCCTGATGATAGAAGGGCAATAGCAGTTCGGGTACATTTTTCTCTATCGGTTTTAGGACGGTGACACGGAAATCTAGAGGCTCTGTACCGCTGCTTAACTGAAAATCCATCCACTGCTGCCATTTGCTATGAGCGAGCAAGGTTTCTTCATATATCCTCCTTGAATAAGGAAGCATGCTGATCAGGCTGTTCCACAAATGCTGCTCAGAATCGGAACTAGAGGAATGCTGAATAACCTGCTCCCACAGGTTCACATACGCCTTAATATGCTGTTCCCGAGGTCTGCTCAGCATCATCGGACCGACAGCGAGGAGCCAATCTTGCAGCCGTGACCACTGCTCTTTTTCAGATAGAATCTGCACAAAGAGAAAGAAACGCTCAGGAGGAATAACTCCTTTGTCATTAGCTTGCCGAAGCATGTCCAAAGCAGGTTCATCCTGATCTAAAAAGAAGTGGATTTGGCTTTGAGCTAACAACCAGGGCAGCTTGGCAAGCGAGGTTTTAAGCTCATTTTCCGCCAATCTTAACTGTTCTAGTTCCTCTTCGTACATTGACTGGTCCTTCAGGTTAGGATGAATCCAGTGCAACCAGAGCAGATCATAAGTCGCGGAAAAATAACGGAGGTTATTTGATTCCACCAGCATACGGCTCCGTAAGTAGTCAGAAGTTTCTGACACACGAGACCAATGCTCCGGTTCGTCCCCGATCCTAAACGGCTCAGTCAATATCCGTGTTATTTCTTTTTGTACATCATCCGCGGCAACCTGTGTGTGAAAGCCCATGAATACATTTCGATGCATTTTTGAATTCTGCAGGGGTCTTACCAGTTTATCAAGCACAAACACTTGCGCATGGAGCTTATACAGCTGGTCCAAGACAGGCGAAAGCTCAGGTTGCTGGTTATGGATGGAAGCTAGAGCTTCCTGTGCATATTGAACGTTCGGGCTGTCAGATCCTACGGAGGAGGTGCACAGCTTGAAAAAAGCATGCCAATCTTGGATGGGCATGGAAGATAACTTACCTGCTAGTTCCTGCAATTGTAACTGTTTAGCGGTGTTTCTTTTGCTGTCCCTATTCTGTGGTTCTACACTTAGTTCTACATCTAGTTCTTTTATATCTAGTACTGCATTTTGTTCTGTAGTTGGTCCTGCATTTGCAGGTTGTTGGTTAGATGTTTTAGCAGGACTCGTAAGATGAGTAGATCTATTTTGCTGGGTAAGTGTCTCTGCTGAATGGCTGTTTACAATCGCATGAACAGATCGTCCATATTGATTCACGTAAGCAAGAAGTACGGCAACCATATGTTTACAATAGGATGGAACGGAACAGGTACAGTGACTCTCGGATAAAGTATCTAGATTGAGCGTAACTTGGTACCGCTCCTCGTCCTTGCCTTCGACAAAGCCTTCTATATGTTCGGGATTGGATATTTTCATAAGATGGGCAAGCTCTTGTTTATACTGTTCAAATCCACGTTTTATCGTAATATCATTGAAACTTTCCCGAATCCTTTGAATGAGCGTTTGCCACTCTGTTTCATCAAGCATATATTTTAAGTTCATTATTCTTCTCCTATGGGAGTGTAGTGTTTATCTATTATAATCAAATTCGTATATTTGAGAAATTTCCCCTAATGAAAAATGGGGCTGATATTTAGGATAACGGTATGTGTACGTAAGGGCAACTTTGACAGCAGAAGGTGGAGTTAGATAATGACATATAATATAGAGGCAAGATCATAGGACTTAGGGGGCTATAAAGGATGCACACACATAATCAATCACAGTACCAAGATCAGTTACAGCAGCTTGCCACACTATCAGGCTTAATATGTTGGGGAACCATTACGGCGAGATTTTGTCTGGATGGAGTTCAAAATGAACACCTAATCAGTAACATCAGCATCATTCCCGTTGTGGGAGATCAGTATGTAGTCATGCAGCTGGAAGATGGCAGGTGGGAGCTGATTGGCGGAACACTCGAGCCGAAAGAGGCGGACATGGACGGACTGCGAAGAGAACTAATGGAGGAGATTGGAGCAGAACTCATCAGCTACCATCCATTTGGTCATTTTCAGTGTACATCAACGTTGGAGTCCCCTTATCGCGCACATATTCCGCATCCGCATTTTGTAAGACTGCTCGGTTATGGAGAGGTGAATTTAGTAAGCAAACCTCTGAATCCAGAAGATGGGGAACAGGTCTCTGTAGTAGAACTCGTAGATATTGACGAGGCCGTACGTAGGTTTGAGGAGATAGGTAGGTAGATATGATATCGCAGAAATGTACCAACTGGCACATCGGATTAGAATGAGCTGTGAGAGTATGGGAGAATACGAGAATAGAACGGATACATAGAGAGAGATAGATAGATAGAGAGAGATAGGGAGAGTAAGACATCTGCCTGGCTTTTTAGAGGGAATGTGGGAGTTCACTGATTAGGCAGGGAGAGATTCGATCACCGATTAGAAGGAATCAATTTGAAAGCGACTAAAAGCGACTAAAAGCGACTAAAAGCGACTAGAAGCAGGTATCTGTCGTTAATGCATACGCCAGTAGTAGATCCCCACGATCACGGCGAGAACAATGGCAGCAACCATGAATGACATTAGCAGATTGCTTCCTACCGAGTAATGCTTGGAAATTTCCTGTTCTTTTTCTTCTGCTTTTCTCTTGGCTACCTCTTCGTCATTCGGAGTTAAATAGTGATTAGGAAAAGGCATACGACTCACTCCTTACTCGTATATAGTATCGTTTCATCAAACTTCTTATCCTTGTAATGAACCAGAGATATCATACATCAGATGGATTATTAACCATTTAATCTCATTTATAAACAAAGGATTTGTCGCCTTTTCATATTAATCATATTTATTCGGGTTGTGAGGACATGTCTTACAAGAGGGGAATGCATAACAAGAGATGGTGTATTCATAACAAAAGAGAAAGTACTCACAACTAAAGAGGAAGTACTCATAACAAAAGAGCCTTATTTCTCGGGCTGCTTTCTGTCTCAAAAATAGGAAGCAGTTCCCTCCGAATGGAGTGTGAAAAAGGCTCTTCTGCATTATATATTTACTAATGTACTCTAACCATTTCTTAATATGAGAATTTTACTAAGAATCTTAATTCTCCCAATGCTCTGAGATATATTCGTCCCGACCTGATTTCTCGCGGTCTTCCTTATAGTGCTTCTGATTCTTCTTATGATAGTCCTGATGATAATCCTCGGCAGGATAGAACGTCTCCGCAGGCAAAATCTCCGTTACAATCGGCTTATCAAATCGGCCGCTGTCTGCTACTTCCTTTTTTGATTGGATGGCAAGTTCCTGTTGCCGCTCGTTATGATAGAAAATGGCGGTTCTGTACTGACTGCCCCGGTCGTGAAATTGACCGTCTGGATCAGTTGGATCGATCTGCGGCCAGTAGAGTTCGAGTAGTTTTTCATAAGGAAAAACATCTGGGTCAAACGTGATCTGTACAACCTCGTAGTGTCCGGTGGTTCCTTTTTTCACTTCTACATAGGTCGGATTCGTTACCGATCCTCCCATATATCCTGATACAATGCCATGAATGCCGGGCAGCTCCTCGAAGGGAGTGACCATACACCAGAAGCATCCTCCTGCAAAAGTAGCTTTTTCCATAGGTTCTACCTCTTTCGATATGTCGTAGTTGGTTTAGTTTAAAGATAATAGAGTTCAGTATACCAAAAACGAGAGTTGGTACAAAGTGTAAACAGTCGGTAGTTAAGTCCTGAGTAGTTCTTATTTCTGCTTTACGCTTGGAATACAAAGATAATCGATGACTAGGAGAAGATATTTTAGAATAAAACGAACCGATGTAGAAGCATATACAGTCTTCTTACTAGAGCAGGGACATTCACATGCTTATGTAAACCAAGCAATTAGCTCTATACGATTTTTGATGAAATTTGTCTTACATCAGTCACCCGAGAGTGCACGTTATCTAAGACCAAAATCGGAGAAGAAGCTTCCTTATGTATTATCTGAGCAAGAAGTTCTTCGGATTCTTAAAGCTTTACCTAACTTGAAGCATCGGACGATGTTATATTTAGCGTACGCTTCAGGACTACGGGTAAGCGAGGTGGTGAGGTTAAGACTGGCTGATTTTGATATAGACAGAGGAACGATTCTAATTAGGCAAGGCAAAGGAAAGAAAGACAGATATACACTTCTCTCATCTGCTGCATGGGAACTTGTACAGAACTATGTAAAGAATGAGAGTCCAGGAAACTGGTTGTTTCCCGGACAGATCGAAGGGAGGCACCTTACAGAGAGATCCCTGCAGAAAGTGTTTGCACAGGCTTTAGTAGAATCTGGGATACGTAAGGAAGTTGGCATTCATGTTCTAAGACACTCCTTCGCTACACATTTACTAGAGGGAGGTACGGATCTTAGGTACATTCAAGAATTACTTGGACATACCCATTCCTCCACAACAGAAAGATATAGGCATGTAAGCAGGAAGAATCTAAAGAAGATCCAAAGTCCGCTGGATCGAATGAAGGAGGATTTTAGAGAATAATCAATTACAATATATTGAATATGAGTTATAATTTAATAGATATTGAGGTTCGTGAATACATGATGAATGTGATGATACACGCAGTTCAGAGATATAGGTTAAACGAAGATGTTTACGACGTACAGAGATAAGGAAGTTATAAGACATACCCTAAGTGCTTTAAATGCGAAGAATTTCAAAATATTTAAATTTATTGTCTGATATCAATAATAAGCTAAAAGTATATAATTTAATTCAAACTCTTGGAGTAACCAGTTAGATATTTTGAGAAGGTGGCTGAATTTATGGTCGATAAGAAACTTAACCAATTTACTTTGGAAGATGTTGTTCGGAGAAAAATACATTTTACAAACACAAATACAATATTCAATAGAGCCGACTTTGAGAATGATTATGAAGGTGAATTACTAGCCTACAATGAGATGTTGGAAGATATAAAAGAAATGAATGAAATCGAATTTGTAGACAAGTACATAAAGAAAATAAGAAAGCTTGGAGTACAATTTGAAAACAGAGCATTTACAGAAGAAAGAGATATCGAAAGAATGTCTGGGTATAACAATGCAATCGTATCAATATTGAAATGCATTGACCCAATTCATGAGTTTGATTTGGATGATTATATATAAAATTCCATTCCTTTTTTATATTGAAACGTTGAAATCGGTTTAAGGTCCCGCTAGTAATTCAAGATGAGGGGTTCGTCATATAACATAGTATCTACGCTGCGTCGCATTCGCTCCTTGGTCTGCCGGAGAATTTTCGGGGAAGTGGATTCAGCATACAACTCTGCATTACCTAATCGCATCGCGGCCAGTCGCTGTTGCTCTTTTAAGGTAGTAAGAGTTCGTAGATACAAAAACGTTTTAAGAAATCCCACAACATCAAGCGATTAAACCAAGTAGGAAGGAAGAGCAAAATAGAGACTTTAATAAATCTTAGAAAAATCGAAATTGATGATTATGAGAGGGTTTTATCATGGAGTACAGATGAACTGTTCTGCTCATCAAATGGGTGGGAACAGAACAGGGATAAAAACGAAGTATATCGATGGTGGGTGGCTTGTGTGAATAAGCCCTTGGACGGTTTCGTACGAAAAGGAATTGAATATAAGGATGAACTCATTGGCTATACGGACCTAGCTTACATAAAAGATCAGACAGCAGAATTAGGAATTGCAATAGGTGCAAGCCACTATTGGGGGAAAGGTATAGGTTTTGAAGCAAGTAGAAGAATGATGGAATATGGATTAAAGGAGTTTGGAATAAACTTATATTTCGCAGAAACAAATGAGTATAATGTAGCCTCTAGAAGAATGCTGGAAAAGCTAGGTTATAAAGAAATAGGAATAGAAGGAAAAGAAGAGTACAGAGGTAGAGAAGGTCAACTGGTACAGTATGAATATAAAGTAGTAAACAACGAGAATGTATAGCCACTCAAAGAAGGTGGGACATCTTATAACATAATATTCACGCGGCGGACATACCTTGGCCCGGCAGTCGCCGGACACTCAGCATTCGCTGAGTCGTGAATACAGGAACGTTATAGGAAAGGAACGTAAACAAAAATGTCTGAAACAATACTGGGAGAACTCTCTTTAGGTGATTTAAAAAAGCAATTACTTCAAATCATAAGATCAACAGGAACAGAAATTAATGAGAGCCAGATCGTGATATTGGATCGAGGACTTCCTCATAAATCTTCAGCGTTGCCTGTCGGCAGGATGGGTGTGTACTCATTCATTTATCAAGATAGATTTTTAAAGATAGGCAAAGCAGGACCTAATAGTAATGCAAGATATAATAGTCAACACTACGATCCTAAAAATTCTCAAAGTAATTTAGCCAAGTCATTATTAAATGATCCAAAACTTGTAGAATTAAATTTTAATGAAATGACTATTAAAGAGTGGATTAAAACCAATACAAGAAGAATAGATTTCTTGGTGGATGCTACGTTAGGGATATTCGTTTTGAACTTAATTGAAGCATTCTTACATTTGAAGTATAGACCAGAATATGAAGGCTACGAAAAACAAAGATCGACCCTTAAGGCTGATTTGTAAGTAATTCAAAGAAGATGTTCCCATCCTATAATAAAATACTCACGCATCGGGCATACGCCCTCGGTCTGGCATTTGTTCGACACGGTCGTGAATACAGAAGTGTTAGACGAAATACAATCAACAGGAGGTAGTGTAAATGCTTAAATTGAAGGAAAAGTCGATTGAGTGGGCTTTAAATCACATAAATAAATACAATGACACTTATGTGTTTCCAATGCCATTTGAGTTTGATGCAATAAATGAAAATAAGGATGAGGTTATAAAACATATAAAAAATATAGACGTATCTAGTTTTGGTTTGCAAACATATAGATCTGAAATCACGCCTAAAAGTCAAGTTGGATTTAGAATTTCAACTCAGTTAGATCCAATTGATTCAATAATATATAATGCGGTTTTGTATGAAATTTATGAGGTAATAGAAAACGCACGCATTCCTATCTCAGAAGAGATTGTTTTTTCGTACAGAATGAAAGCTGAGGAAGATGGAACACTTTACGATGCAAATTATGATTGGAAAAGTTTTAATGATAAAGTATATGCTATATGTCAAACTGGTGAGTATTCACATGTGGTAGTTAGTGATATAGCTGATTTTTTCCCAAGTATATATCTTCATAACATAGAAACATGTCTAAGAGAAGCAACAGCGGTTTCTGGACAAATGGAACATGCGAACGCTTTAATTAGATTAATTAAAGGCATGCATATTAGCCAAACACATAAAGGCTTACCTATAGGACCACAATTTACCGTCCCATAGCAGAACTCATCATGCATGAAGTAGATAAAATATTAATTGCAAACAATATCATGTTTGTTCGTTATGTTGATGATATAAGAATATTTTGTGAATCTGAAACAGAGGCATATAGAAATCTTTCGTTTTTAGCTCAAAAATACTATGACCTCCGAAATTTGAAACTAAATGAATCAAAGACAAAAATACTTAGAATAGATGATTTCAAAACAAATTATCTTCGAGTGTTTGAAGAACAGGAAAATGATAGAGTCTTAGATGAATTCTACAATCTGTGCGAAAAAATTGGTATTAGTCTTAATACATATGAAGATATTGATATTTACGATTTAGATGATGACGATAGAGAAGAACTAGAGCAGTTAAATATTATTGAATTACTAAGTGAAGAAATTGAGAAGGATGTTGTTGATTTAGGTTTAATTAAATTTCTCATAGACAATTTAGCTAGATTCGATAATACAGAAGTGGCAGATATTTTCCTTGAAGAAAGTAGTATCGTTAAAATATTTCCAGTGATACATTCATTTATAAACTACCTTTCAAGAGTACGTTCATTCAGTGAAGCGCAAAAGCATCATATTGGAGCAAAGGTATTAGAATTATTTAATGACAGTTTCATTACTGAACTTCAATATAACAGAGCATGGCTATTACATTTGTTTACTAAAAATCAGGAGTGGAATAATATTGGAAAATTTAATGAGCTGAAGAAAAAGTATTCGGATGAAATGACATCGAGAGAATTGCTATTATGTTTTGGAAGGTCTGGAATTATTGATTATTTCAGAGAAAATAAGTTAAAAAATACTATGACAATGCCACCTTGGGAGAGACGAGCTTTTATTGCAGCGATAAGCTGTTTACCTAAAGATGAAAGAAATGCATGGTATGTTTCTCAAAGCTATAAACATCGAGAATTTTTAGACCAAATAGTTGAAAAGTGGGCTAAAAAGAATTATTTTGCATAGTTTCCTGTGCATCGTCTAACACATCATTTTTCTTCACTCCTTTTAATGGCACAGTCCTTGTGAAGCAAGCTCTGTGCCACTTTATCCGCTAAGTAGTTAAAAGAAAGGAACATCGGAAACTGTGGGAACGTTAAACGTAACTTCTGAAGGGCAGATTTAAGAGTAATTTAAAAGCTGAGATGGTTGAATATCTGATCAACGGAGCAGATCCGGAATCGAAGCGCGCCCGGCGGTGAGAAAACCTTCGAGAGTAATGCAGGAAGACAGAAGCAACACATAACATAATATTCATGCTATGGACATTCGTCCTCGGTCCGGCATACGCTAGGTCGTGAATACAGGAACGTTATATGAAATTCATGTAAAGATAGGAGTGAAATTAATGGCTGAATACGGAGAATCTATTGTAAAGCAATTTCTAGAAAGTAGAGGATTTTTGGTGAGTAAAATTCAAGAAACAACCACTACTAAAACTCCCGACTTTAAAGTTTATAGGGATAACAAATTAGTTTTCTATTGTGAAGAAAAGACAATTGATAATGATGATTTTGAGGGATGTAAGAATGATTCTACTTACAATGCAATCACAAGACAGTTCCATAATGCTGCAAAACAATTTGAAAGTATTAATTCTAACAATGAAGTGCCCAATGTTTTAGCTATTGTAAACCTTGATTCACTGAAGGAGTATCATGACTTATTTATTAGTCTTACTGGACACGCTATGTTAGATAACGGGAATTATTTAAAAATTCGAACTGTTAATGACTATACAAAAAAAGATATGAATTACATAAATCTGTGTTTATGGTTTGATAAAGACACTTTCAAAAATTTTTTATGGAGAGATGATAAAGAGAATAGTGAAAGAAAAAAATTAGAGAAATTATTTGAATGATAATACAGAGAAGACATGAACTTCACATAACATAGTATCTACGCTGCGGGCCGTTCGGCCCTTGGTTCATTAGATGCGTTAGGCGAGAAGTGAATTCAACTCACAATCCTTTGAGGCTAAGTCCGTCGGACCCGGTCGCTAGCGCTTCCTTAAGCCTCTCGGGCTCGTAGATACAGGAACGTTATGTGAAATTCAAAAATAAATAATTTTAAGAGGTGGAAAATGAAAATATTTGGAATTGATTCAGCTACAGAAGATAAACGAATTGGATATTCTATTTATGACTTTGACAAAAATACCTTCATGGAAGTAAGTGAAATTCCTGATAAAACAAAAGCTATCGTAAAAGATATGAAAAAATATAGTGAAGAACAGATTTTATTGTGTTTTGATGCACCTTTAGGTTGGCCTGAAAAGTTTGCTTTAAATTTGTATGATCATATGGCGGGAGATTATATAAACAAGCCTCGTGAAGACTTTTTTAAGAGAAAGACAGACATATTTTGTTCAAAGAAAATTGACCACCAATTATTTGATGTGAGTGCAGATAAAATAGCTAAAACCTCTTTCAAAACACTTGATATGATAAATGAGATAAAAAAAGAAAACTTACTTATTCAGTTATTATGGGATAATGAAAGTTTTGAATCCGGTTTTATTGAGGTATACCCCAAATCTTGGCTAATATCGAATTTTCCAAATAAGAAAGACTACGAAAACTATAAAAAGAATAAAGAAGTCCGTGAGAAATTATTAAAAGAAATGAAGAAAAGAAACATATTCTTTAACAAAGAAATATGTAAAGAAGCTATTAAAAGTGATCACGTTTTCGATTCAATGTTATGCTGTCTCATCGGAGAAAAATTCATGAAAAAGCAGTGTTATTCTCCAAAAGATTATTTGAAGGAAAACGAAAATATACAGGAAGATTCGTTGAAAAAAGAAGGATGGATATGGTTTGAGAAAAAGTGTTGAACTTCACAAAACATAATATTCACGCTGAGGGCTACGCCCTGGGTCCGGCATTCGTCGGACACTCAGTATACGCTGAGTCGTGAATACAGAAACGTTATATGAAATTACGATGCTAATTCTTAACAAAATCAAAAAATGAGGTGCATAATGCCAAGACTAATTACATTGGCTGATGGAAGATCAGTAGAAGTTGAATGTGTAAGCTGCGCATTGACAAGTGGTTTGATTTCTTCAACAGGTGGAGTAATTTTTGAATCAAGCAACTTTCATGTCCATCAGGATATTGCTTACCCCATTAAAGGGTTAGTTATATTGGCTTCAAAGAGGCATTTTTACTGCATGGATGAATTAACAGATGAAGAGCGATTAGAATTTATTTCGTTAATCCATAAGCTCAGAAGTGAACAAAGAAAACGATTGGGAATTGATAAGGTCTATTATTTTTATAATGAAGATACAACACATCACTTTCATTTATGTATGGTTCCTAGATATGAATGGATGTACCAATTTGGAAATTCAGTAGAATCATTAAGACCGGCATTATTACATGCAAGGAATAATATGAATGACGAAGAGAATATGAAGCGTGTAGAAGAAGGGGTTAGCATGCTAAGAGAGGGCATGAGAGATTTTGTAAGTAGCTCAAGGTAACTCCATATAACAATGTATTCAAGCTTCGGGGCATTCACTCCTCGGGACAAAACCCCACTGGCTAAGTCCGTCGGACCCAGGCTAGCGCCCTTAAGCCAGTGAGGGTTCGTGAATGCGAGAGACGTTGGCTGAAACCACCTAAAGATGAAGATGTTTCAAAATCCAGCAAGTTTTTTAATAGAGACAAATACCTTTATATAAAGAAGGATTGATGAATTTATTTCAAAGAAGAAGTGGCATCAGCTAACATTGTATCTAAGCCACGTTGCGTTTGCTCCTTTGTCTGTTGAAGAATTTTTAAAAGAAGCTGAATCAGAAACAACCTTGCAAGGCTAAGCAGCGAAGCCACCCAGTCGCTGCGCTCCTTTAATCCTCTCGGGTTCGAAGATACACAAAACTTATATGAAATCTGTGTATGTGCTTAAAGACAATCTTATAGGGGGCATTATCGTGGAGGTCTTGTACAAAGAATATTTGATAACGGATGACAAAGAGAGAATAAATAGACAAGTAGTTCTGGACTACTTAGCCCAAAGTTATTGGGCTAATAGGAGACCACCAGACCGTATAATAAGATCTATTGAAAATTCTCATTGCTATGGAGTTTACCATAATGATAAGCAAATAGGATACGCACGGGTGATCACAGATGAAGCAACAGTTTATTACTTGTGTGATGTATTTGTAATGAAAGAATACCAGGGGCAAGGCATAGGAAAGAAATTAATTGAAATCATTACTAACTCAGAAGAATATGAATGGATGACAGGAATACTAGGGACACATGATGCTCATGGATTGTATGAACAATACGGTTTTGAAACAGATTCAAAACGTTTTATGAGAAGGATGCCTCAAGGAAGAAAGGCATAGGAAAAGCATTTGTGAACGATAAAAAAACTGAGTAAATGAAAATCTGAGGAGTACTATGATGGATACTTTTCTTGCCATATTTCCGATTGTTTGGTCTGCTTTTATATATTCAATTATATTTTATCGTGTCTTTATTAAGGATAATAAGCATATTAAAGAGAACATCGGCTTAATTGTAATTGCTAGTATATTACTTTTGACGAATGATCAAAACCAATTTATTGAATTATCATGCGTAATAATCAGTGTAGTGCTATTGGGCTCTATTATTTATAAGGCTACAAAATCAAGAAATAAATAATAACAAAAGGTAGGATTAAAGAAGTAATATGGGGAATGCAGCTCCCTATATTTATTGTTGTTCATTCAATCCATATTTCTTTAATACCGAGTTACGGAATGTATTGTATTCTGACAGTTCCGATGTTGTTAAAGCTTGCAAAGGGGCTTCCGGTACCTCATCAGTCAACATGATTTTACCTAAGTTATCATTGACTAAAGAGTAATCACCGAAACTATTCTTCATCAAAAAAATCACACTTGGCTCATCTTTCCTGAGCTCTATATAATTTCCCACTGTAAACTTCTCTCCTTCATGAAGACTAACAGGTTCAATGATAGTCAACTCTTTCTGGTCTTCTGGAAAGTCGGTTGGTTTTTTTATTATTTTATCGATTTTGATATTTGTTCTAGTGGAGGAATCCTGCAGGTAATTGTCTGCATAAACCTCTAGGTTATGTTCTCTATTCGAAAAGTCTTCCGTCGCATAACCCACTACGATCAGTTCGGCATACTCGTCTAACTTATCAATCTCTTGCAAATGAAGAGAATTAGCAGATAAGTGCGTAATCTGTTTGTAAGGATCAGCAGCACTTTCTTGATTATTAGAATAGACAATAGCCGTCGTTGCAATAAGCGTCACTGATAATAAAGCTATTACAATATATTTAAATCTTTTCTTCAAAAATAACCCCGCCTTTAGTTAGGAGATCATCCCTTTGTTCAGCAAAAAGGAATTAGTTTAAAAATATACTAATTTTGGTAAATAGACAAATGTTTCTCCTATTTATTTTGCTTTAGAAGCCGCACTGAGCGTTATGAATAACAAAAACATCTTACTTTTTATTAAGTTTTTATTAAGAACTATTTAATGTTTATCTACTAAACTAATTTATGTTACTTACGGCGGACCTTTATTCCCGCCAAAAAGTATACATAATAGGTGGCCCAGTTTTTACTGGCTGCGGAGAAAAGGAGATTTTGCTATGAGGAATCGTTTTCACCTGCGACGAATGTTGTCGCTAACACTAGCAATGGTTATGCTGGCAGTCCTATGGGTGAGTCCGGCGATGGCTGCAGAAACTACTGTAGATGAAACGGATGTAGTAGATATTGTCCTCAGCGACGATCGTATCACTGTAGACGGTGAGGCTGCATCGAAAGATTCGAAATCACCCGTTTACGTCGGTGGAGAGATTATTTATTACCATGACCAAGATACGTATGAAAGTGGAAATCCCTACGGGGAAGGAACGGAAGATGAAAAGCATTCCGAAGAGGAAGCTGCACTACACACAGCTGTAACGATTACAAAAGAGGGCACTTACCGAATTTCCGGTAAATTGTCATACGGACAGATAGTGGTTGACCTCGGTGAAGATCGCCGCACAGACCCTAGCGCGGTTGTAAACTTGATTCTCGATGGTGCAGATATCAACTGTACCATTGCTCCGGCTGTAATTTTCTACAATGTATATGAGAGTGATCAGGCTTGGATCGCTTATGATAACGGAGAAACCGAAGAATACACAGCATCTGCAACTCAGGATACAACGGATGCGGGTGCGAATGTAATTCTGGCTGACGGTTCTGTTAACAATATTAGCGGTTCTCATGTAGCTCGTATTTACAAAGACAATGATCAGAAGAAGAAAAAGTATAAGTATGACGGTGCATTCTACTCCGTCCAGTCTATGAATGTGAATGGTGAGAAGCTGGGCACAGGCGTGTTGAACTTAACTGCTGACAACGAAGGTATGGATACAGAGATGCATCTAACCATCAATGGCGGTAAGATCAACATTCAGTCTCAGGACGATGGTATCAATACAAACGAAGATGGTGTCTCTGTTACTACGATCAACGGCGGAAGTCTGCATGTTGTGGCAGGCTTGGGATCGGAAGGTGACGGAATCGATTCTAACGGATATCTAGTCATTAACGGCGGAACAGTGATTTCTCTAGCTAAACCTCAATCCGATTCTGGCCTAGATTCCGACAATGGCAGCTATATTAATGGCGGTTATGTAGTAGCGACTGGTTCGACTATGGACTGGGCTGAAAGTGACTCTAAGCAAGTGACAATGAACCTTCAGTTTGCTTCTTCTCAAAATGCCGAGGAAGCGATTATTGTTACTGATTTAGAAGGGAAAGTCGTATTTGCTTATGATCCGGAAAAGGACGAGTCCTCAGGTGAAAACTACCGAGGATATCAGGGTGCTGTTATTAGTAGTCCTGAGTTTCAGGTAGGTCAGTCGTATAACATTTATGTTGGCGGCGATGTTAACGGTAAAGAAGTAGACGGTCTGTACGATGTTTCTACGGTAACGGGCTTTTCTAAAGAGGCGACAAAGCAGCAGTATACAGGTACCGATGTGGGTATGGGAGGTCCAGGTGGTGAGAGACCTGAAATTCCGGACGATAGTCAAAGACCTGCACTTCCTGAGGATGGTCAAAGACCTGAACTACCTGATGGTGAAGCGCCTGGTAATGGCGAAATGCCAGATGGTGAAAGACCTGAACTACCTGATGATAGTCAAAGACCTGCACTTCCGCCAGATGGCGAAATGCCAGGAGCAAATGGCGAGAGTTCCACAGGTCAGGCATCGACTGTATTTTACATGACGGATAAAGTGAATGCTTTCTCTGGTGTTTCTGATTTTAAAGCTAGTTCTATGTTTACTGATGTGGCTGCGGATGCATGGTATGCTGACGATATCACTAATGTAGTAAAAAACGGATGGATGAACGGTATGTCGAGTACTACTTTTGGTCCTAATATGAATCTGACTCGCGGGATGATGGCTACGATCTTGTATCGTATGGCAGATTCTCCGGATGTTACAGGAGATGCTGCATTTTCCGACGTATCTAGTGATAAGTACTATGCTAAAGCTGTTGCTTGGGCTGCTAAACAGGGAATTGTGGAGGGATACAATGACGGTACATTCAGACCTAATGACAATATGACCCGCGGAATGATGGTTACTGTTCTTTACCGCATGGCCGGTTCACCGGATATTACGGCGGATTCTGGATTCCCAGATGTGACAAGTACAAAATACTATGCTTCTGCTACAGCTTGGGCGGTTAAGCAAGGGATTGTCAATGGTTATCCGGACGGTACCTTCAAGCCAGACACGAATATCACACGGGCACAAACAGCGGCTATTTTAAGCCGTAACACAGCAAACTGATAGATAGTTAAAATAAAATTATATCAAGGGCGAGGGAGCGATTTGCTTTCCTCGCTTTTTCTTTTTTGAGAATGCATGATGGCGAGATTTTTTCGGAGAGGCGTCACATTCCGATTTTTAGGTTTGTCAACCCGGCAACTTTGTTGCCTTAAGCCTCTTGGGCTCGTAAATACAAGAACGTTATGAGACATCATCGTGATATAATCAAAGCAATACGGATTAAGGCAGGAGAGACAGAATACATGGATGATTTTACGAAGAAACGAATTCAGAAGATCATGGACAAGTACACTGAAAATGCAGTACCAGAACACGTGAAAGACCAGATTAAAATCAGTTATAAGATCAGAGGAAAACATGTGACATTAATAGAAGAAAGACAGGGCTACAAAAGTGATCAATGGGTGCAGATGCCAATAGCTCAGTTTAGATTAGATGAAAAGGAATGGAAAGTATACTGGCAAGACAGTAAAGGGAAATGGCATTTTATAGATGATATAGAACCAAATGAAGATTTTGAAACACAGTTAAAGATCGTGGATGAAGGGCATAATGGATTGTTTTGGGGTTAACTTGAAAAGGTCAATGAGTTCTCATTACATATCTCATCACATACAAGTTTCATACTATTCAAACAGGATGATAAGAAGAGGATTTTGGCATGTAGTAGATTCAGTGACAACTTCCTGGGGAATTCGTGAATACCTGAACGTTATCGAAAATCCTCGCATAGCAAAACAAAGAGAGAGGTCACTTATGTTTCAATATAAGATAACTGCGGATAAAAAAATGATAATTAGCAATGGTACTGTTTTGCAGACATTTGATATAAGTAAATTTAGTCAGATTGATGGACTTGCTTTAGATGAAGATGAAATAAAAGTCGCAATTTCAGGAATATTGCTTAATGGGGAAAGTGTCCTAGAGATCATAGGGCTTGATAACTCCGAGGATGGTAATACGATAATTGAAGGAATAAATGGAACAGATCTTGTCTGGTTGAGCCATGACCTTTTATTAATAAATACGGGGAATCATATCTCTCGGATTACGATTTCAACAAGTCAGATTGAGCCTATCCATAAATTTAGTAGAGTTTCATACGCACCAATTCATTTATCCATAAGTCCCTCGAAAGAAAAATTAGCATATTTGCGGTGGAAGTCTGATTCACAACGAATTTGTCTTTATAATAGGTCAACAAATGAATCTGAACATTTTAAAGTATCCTGCAGATCCTACTGTTGGCTTGATGATCGAACTATTTTGTACAGCAACTTGAATGGAATAAAGATGCTTGATGTTGAAAACGGTAAAATTTCTATCTTTTTGAAAGATGCTAAATCTCTTTTGAAATTCCCTGAGTTTAGATATCGGTGTAGTGAATTATCAACATTAATAGAGGGAAGTAAGGAATCCTACAGTGTAAAGGATGTAGAAAAGCCGTTATATTTAAATCAAAGGATTTTCTTTCAAGTGATTACTAGTAATGAACAATGTGAGTGTTATAGTGCAATCCTATCTACTGATCTCGAGAAGAAAGATATACAGCAGCATCATTTTCAAAAAGGTACATGTCATGAAAATTATTATGCTGATTCTTCGAATTCTCTATTCTTATATTCGAGGGAAGCAAACGAACGTGGTTTTCGACTTTTTCCATTTCCTGCTGTACCAACTTCAAATCTTGTATTCTATAATCAAGATTGGGATTGGGATGAATAAAGATTTACATAAATTTTTAATGAAACCTCCAACCATCTATTTTGATAGTTGATGCGTGGAGAATATTGATCATAACCAAGTCGACCAAGTCCATAAAGGTCCCTGTATTCTTGGTATGTGAACCTCATTAAAGACATACAGTTATTGTAGTTGATCTAGAAATTGCAATCCCATTATTGGAGGGAGGAATTACACGCGTGGAAACGCTGGGTAGAGGGTGTCTCTGGCTTATTATAGGTGTCATCGGATTGATGCTTCTCGCGTTAATCACACAAAGCACGATCAATATTCCATGGTTTATCTTTATCCCCATTGTGATACTCGTCTTCTGGATTGCATCAAAGAAGAGCAAAAAATAAAGGTGCCGAGCAAACTTAACTCGTATTTACATGAGATCGTACAGCAATATTTTTCGAACAAGTGGATAGATACAGATACGTAAAATCATGATAAGTAAATAAGCAATTCACAAAAAGGAGTTCTAGAAATTCTCTAGAACTCCTTTTATATGCTGCTTGTTACTTTTGAGGGTTACCATTTGACTGGTTGATCACTAAAGCCACAATAGAAAATACAATAAAAGTTGAATAAATGAAAGTTGCTAAATAAATACTCTCACCTTTGGAAACCCAAGCGATGACAGCAATGATTAAACCTAAGATATTAAATATGAACAAACGTAAAATGAAGTTGCCAACCATTATCGCAATTACATAGTTAACGATACTCATCGCAAGATTAAAGGCATATAAGATAAGGAAAAGAACAAAAAAGGGTACAGCCCAATCGTCTCTATTGCTTAATACTGAATGGTTTACAACTATTTTTGCTCCAATCCAGCTTGAAATCAAAGCCAGAACCATCGATATGATAAAAGTATTAAGGATAAATTCTTTCTTAAATTTTTCCATAATCCACTCCTAACCCTTTTCCAAATAGTGTTAAATTATCTATTCGGTGTTAAGTTTAAACAATAGTGCTTAGATAAGCAATCATGTTTAAAATCTCCACTGTTTTCGTTGTTTAATGCTGTGATGTACGCACTCTTTAGTAAATCAAATTTTATTTATAGAATGGAGCAGGTAGTTCGAAAATGGATGTATTACAAATAAAGAGATTAACAAACTATCTTGAGTTCTTTCAGAATGACCGTAGTGTCTTTTTTACTGAGAGCAAGGGTTGGAGGATAGAAAGCCCAGAAGTAAGTCAATTTAGAAAAGAACTATATGATACCAAATTTCTACTCGTTTTTGATTGGGTTCAGTGGATCACTGAAAATGATGAATTTAAAAGTGTGAATAATAATGTACAAGATAAAATTAGGAATGCAGATTTAGAAACCCTTAGGAAATTAATGACTAGTTATATTCGAGGGGATCGGTTTAATGAGGGTCTTTTTATTGATGTGATACTAAAAGGACATGTTACTGATATCTTATTAAGACTTCAAGAACTGATTAATGAGTAATGCAGAGAAAAAATGCTCAATCTAAGTTTATGGAGGCTAAATCCGTGAGATTAATTGGTCAGGTTCAAGAAGATTTAGTAATTGCGGAGTTTCTGTTTGCTGAGAGGCTCGAGGTTGTTGATTATTGAATTATGACAACCTTTTTCAAGGATGAACCGTTTAGAATTATGAAAGTGAGGAGATGGAATTGAAAAATGTGAAGGTAATTGTTGGTTCGATCGTAACGGTTGTATTTCTTGCAGGATGTTCTTCCGCTCCTCGAGAAAAAAATGTTTCGGCAACTGAACAAATATCCATAACAAGAAGCGATCCTAATTCTCAGGCTGTTTTTGGAGGTTCTTCAGGCAGCTTGGCATATTCATATGAAAGCTTAGAAGAACTCGAAGCAGCCTCAGATGTAATTGCTGAAGTTAAGATAATAGATATCCATAGCGAAGATGCGGAAAAAGATTCTACGTTGTATAATGCTGCGATTATAGACCTGTTAAAAGGCAATGGTGAAGAGAAGGAAATTATTCTAAAACAAGTTGGTGTGGAAGAGGCAAGGGAAAAAACGGGTGATCTTACTATTCAGCGAGATAACCCACTTATGAAGCCAGATGAAAGATACATATTATTTTTAAAGGCAGGACAGAAGGCTGAGGTCGGACCACTCTATTATGTGGCTGGCGAGTATCAGGGGAAATATGAAATTCAAGGCGATCAAGTATTCTCTGTAAATCAACAAGAGAAAACCAAAGCGATGGTAGCTGGACAAGATTTAATTTCATTTAAAGAAGAAATCAAACGTATCGTTAGCGAAAATGAATAGTCAGTTTTAGAGCACATTAGTTGAAGACAGTAGCCGAAATCCGGCTCCTGTCTTTTGTTATCGCACCCCATACCGTTTAATTAAGCTGTAGAAAACGAATGATCTCACCGTCAATTATGTCTTCGCTAGCCCTTTGGAAACCTAAAGATTCATAAAGGTTCCCAGCAATAAAGTTATCGGGTCTGTGTCCGATCATTAATTTCTTACAGCCATTTTGCTTCATAAGATGAATCAACTTTTTCATTGCTGCTTTGGCATAACCATTGCCTTGATGATTCTGATCAATCATAAGCGCAGGTATCCAGTGGTTACCATCCTCATCAGGGCTTTTACAAAAAACAATAAATCCGACTAGTAATGCCCCGGAATATACCCTTCGCAGCTCAAAATCATCAACATATTTAGATTCTGCAATCCAGTAAACAATAGGGGCAGGAAAAACGCTAATTTGTTCTTGCTTTACATGTAACTTGGTACAGTCGTACCAGTTGTCAATTGATACTGGTTTTAGCTCAATACTCACATAAATTCCTCCGTAGTTTTGATATCACAGAGGAATTCCTCTGTGACTATAAATGTGTTTTCTCCTTAACAACCACCACAGTAAGGATCTTCTTCATATCACATCACTCCTTTCGATAATGGAAAATATATTCATTATTATACTTGTAACTTATTATCTCTCGTTGGTACAAAACGGTTATACAATAAATAGTTTTTGAATCAGTGAAAAAAAGCCCTGATAAGATCAAAAGATTGATCTATCAGAGCTTTTTGTATTATCTAGTTACCTAGACAGCAATTTATTTAAAAATGCCGAATGGCGCGCCAATCGGAAGGAAACGGCGTCCGAAATGTGCGTTAAGAACAGATGCGCCACAACCATATAGGGACACGATAGCAATACTCATTTCCGCATAGGCTGCCATGGTATGGAACACATGAGGTGCAACTCCAAATGCGTCGAGTGTTAATCCTAAGAAAAGAAAATCAATTAACACAAATATAATGAACAGTACTTTATTGGTTTCCATAGCACCGATCGTCATGAATAGTGTGAATATCAAATAACCTAGAAAAGCGAAGCCAAGCTGTTTCCCATCTATATCAGCGGCCAAAATCGGACCAAATGCGCCCATTTTCATTAACCAGCTGCTCGCTACTCCGAGCCAGAAGAAGCCATAGGCACCGAATGCCGTCATCCCAAACGTATTATTATGTTTTGCGTCTTGAACAGCAGCGAAGATCTGGGCGATTGCACCAAGGAAAATAGCCCAAGGAATTACGTAACTTAGTCCTGTTGTGAGACCAAGCTTCTGTGAAGATGCGACAAGCGTTACGATTGCTAAGCCAAATAGGCCAATTCCGCTTGGATCTGCTGTAACGATTTGTACTGATTGTTTTTCTTGTGATGTCATAGTTGCCTCCAGTAAATATACATGTGAAATAGGCCAATCAGTGGGGTCACCATTCTGATTAGCCTTGGAAATCATATCACAGTCATTGAAAAAGTGTAAGTAGAAATTTTTGATTTACATATTATTAGTAAATAGTAGTGTATGAGATTACTATAATCTAACGTATTGCTTGCTTAAATGGCTATCGTCACAAGGATATAATATGTATAATTATGGAATAATATATAGTACCAAAACATCATAGACTATATAACACTTACATAGATTGAGGGTAGAATTTAATAATCAGAAAGAAGGTGATGAATATGAAAACAAGACATTTTCTCTTTATGGCGATGTTATTTAGCATCATAGCTCTTTTGACGGGGTGTGTGCCTGGGGATGGAGCAAAGAATGCTCAGGATCTTGCGGGATTTTTTAGTGGAGTATGGCATGGATGGATCGCTCCGATCTCATTAATACTCGGTTTATTCAGCGATAACATCAGATTATATGAAATCTATAACACAGGATGGTGGTATGATTTTGGCTTTTACATCGCTGTTATCAGTGGTTTCGGAGGAATTTCGCTTTTCCGTCGTAAAAAAAGAAAGTAAGTTAGGTTAACTTTGAATAAGAAGGATTTGTAGGAGACGAATCAGGCAATCATCCTACACTGGCTGAGTTTCATGACTTTTTCGATGTCCTTTACTTTAGCCAGTGAGGGTTGGGTTGATTTTGTTCCTTTAATAAGGAGTTCACCAGTGCCACCCTCGCCAACAAGATAATCTCCATCGGGCTTAAGTTCTTGATCAATAGATATAGTGCAGTTAGCGCTACTTAAATCATCAAAATCATTAAAACCGAAATTTCAGCTGTTTTTAGATTGTTTGAACCATCAAAAAGCGAATTAGTTTGATTTTCGAAAGAGATCGTATATCAGATCTAAAAAATAATTTTTCAATAGATGGTTGATCGCCTTCATAGGCTCTAGATTCCCTGGGAAACTGGGGCTTTTTTTGTTCCCATGAAACATTCCTTAGTTGAAAACGTCTGTATTAATGTAGCTAGAAAATTATTTAAAATATAGGAGGAATTAAAAAATAAGAATTTAGCCATTAATTTATTTTAACGATCCATAGCTACTGCAGGTGAGACATAGACTTTGATTTGGACAAAAGCGAGCAATGGAGGGAATTATAGATGTCTACTAAGAAAAAGATTACCATTTCCATATTATCTGTATTTATAGTCATAACAGCCACCCTAGCTGTTTATTATATTGTTAATTACAATACAACTCAATCCATAAAAGAAGATGTCGGAGCGGTCAAAAAGACATTAAAACCCGGCGAGTCATTAAGCGTGATCGGAGAAATTAAAACGACCGATACGGATGAAGAAATTGATTTAGCAATGGCTCTTGCCTTAAAAGATGATGTATATGTTATGAAGTCAAGTGTTGTTCGAGTGATGCATGATATGACACATCAGAAAGTGGTTGCTTCGGATAAATGGAACTCGATTCAAATGACTCCTGAACGGATCGAACAGATTATTAAAGTCATCGAAACCAAAGGAACCGATTGGGATTTATACGAAAACATGCTCAAGATCGCGATGAAATGGCAGGCTGGAGATTTTTCGGAGATCGATAAAGATCATAATTATTTCTGGAAACTAGAGAATGGGAATATTGGTAAAGCAAAAGGGATCATGACGCCAGAAGAGGAAGCTGCTTTTGTAGAAAAAATATGGGGAACGGATACCAAATAAAAAAGTATAGCGGGTATTGAATCGAATGATGACATTATTTCAAGAGGTGTCGGATGTTTTATGGATCTTTCAGAAAGGCATCCTGACAAAAAAGTATTGATTGTAAGCCACGGAGCGCTGATTGGTTTATCATTAAAAAATTAATTCCGCACTTTGATACATCAGAACATTTACACAACACATCGGTAACGATGTTAAATAAAGTAGAGTTAAGCTGGGATTGTAAGTTATATAATTGTATTACTCATCTGGATACGGAAAGGTGTGAGTCTAATTAATATAAGATGCGTGGTAGCTATCGCAATAGTTCTCATGTTTATTACAGGCTGTACGAAGACCGAGCCGAAGGATGCCATTACCTCCATTACCTCCATTACCTCTATGGAGCTAGAATGCAACACTCCAATATCAGAAGTGTAGTGTGAGAATCAATCCTTTAATGATGAGGAATCAATTAAGCTATTTGAAGAAGCAATGAATACGGCAGTAGAGAATTTGGGAGAACTGGATTACAGTGCAGAATATAATATGACCATTTTCTACTCAAACGATGTAACTACAAATTATCATCTATCTTTAGGATCACATCGAACCGTAAAGGGATTACTGGTGAATCAGGAGAATACAAGTCAGGGATATGAAATATCAGTGGATCATGCCAACAAATTAAGGGATTTAGTCTCTAAACGCTAAATAATGATCTTGCCAGCACACTCATAAGGAACCATATTGACTCCGCTTTATGATGCGGCCGGAATAAGAGGATTAAGGAGAATGGTATTGAAGAAAAAAATAGGCTTATCGATCCTTATTATTAGTATAGCCTTCCTCGCCTTCACCCTGATATCCATATACCCTCAGACCACCCACTTACATGCCCAAGGAATAAAGTATAGATTAGGTGAGGAGCATATTGGAGAGGAAAAGTCTATAGCCATAGATATGAATGGCACCGTATATACAAGCCTTACAGGAAATAAAAGATTTGTAGGAACGATCACAATTGAAGGCGAAGAAATACCTGTTCCGGAGAATCAAAGACAACTAGAGATTAATTTGGGAAAAGACCTTAGTGGGATTATGCTATATCAATATAATGAAGATGAAGGGATTATCCATTTTTTGTATGGAACCATCTTTGTGAATCGTTCCTTTCGTGAGGTAACAATTACGGTGATGGATCGATATTCAGCAGAAGGTAACCAAGGGGGGAATTGGAGCGGAGACGATGGACTTATGATCTCCGTTCCTGCTTCAGATCGAGCGGAGGCACTCCGTGTATCGAATCATCTAATGAAAGATTATCTGGACGGTTACATTTTACATTAACTATTTAAAAATAAAATAAGGGCACAAAAGGAATCTTATCTATTATAGATGAGGTTCCTTTTTTATTCTAAACCAGGATACCCTTATGGAATTGAACGCGATTGTTACATGTATACCCCTACGCGTTGTGATATTAATCACAATTATGATGGGATTATGAGTGTTAGAATTTGAAGTAAGCAACAAAGAACTTAGAAGGGGTGATTGTCTTTGATGTCTACACCGGCTCAGAAGACGAGAGCTTTTATGAAATTCATGGTGAAAAACGGCATTCTCACGGTGAGTATGACGTTAATTATAGTCTTTGCCATTCGTGCCATTGAGCAGGAAGTGGATCGAAGGTGGATAGAAGATCTGCCTATTTTTTTATTTGTACTTTTTATTACGACGTTATTCTTCTTCATGATCAATTGGCAAAGCCATAAGCTTCGTTCTGAACAGGAATTGTTTACGAATGTATTTCAGCATAGTCCTGATGGAATTTTGGTAACGGATAGTGAATTGAATATCATCCGCATGAATCCGACAGCGAAAGAGCTTCTTAAGATGGATCAGGACCCTGTCACGGTTAATTTTTGTAATCATTGTTCCAATTATGCGGGACTGAATAAGCTATGTTCCTATCATAAATGCTTTATCACTGAACCGGGAACACAATATATAGAAGTTCAATTGACGACGACAAAAGGGATAACAAGATCCATGAATGCGAGTGTATCGCATTATAAAGATCCGATGTATGGACCACTGAATATTATTCGGTTTCAGGAAGTGGAAAAAGCAAGGCAAGAAGAACAAAACAAAATCGCGAAGATGATTACTCACTCTATCTTGTCAGCACAAGAAAATGAGCGAAAGCGAATCTCCCGTGAGCTGCATGATGGAATCGGTCAGTCTCTGTATAGCATTCTCATTCAGACAGAAGTAATGAAGTCTCTATTAGAAGAGGAAAAGGAGTCTGTGATCGATAAGCCATTAGATGCGCTGCAGGAGTCGATTCGAGACACGATTGAAGATATCCGCGATTTATCCGTCGAGCTTAGACCTTCTGCACTTGATGATATGGGACTTGTGGCTGCACTCCGTAACTATGTCCGGCTGTATGGTCAGAAATTTGGTATTCAAGTGTTGCTCACCATTGAAGGGGATAGTGAGTTGTTACCATCAGCTCATGAAATTGCATTTTACCGAATTATACAAGAAGCTCTTACAAATGCGGCTAAATATTCACGTACAGAAGTAGTTGAAGTAAAACTGAAAGTTGAACCGAGACTAGCGGAGCTTCTGATTCGCGATTACGGCGTAGGATTTACGGTGACCTCTGAACTTCGTCAAGGAGTTGGTCTTTACAGTATGGAAGAGCGAGTGAATATTCTCCAAGGTGAATTTGATATCAAATCGAGTCCAAATGAAGGAACTGTGATTGAAGTGAAAGTGCCCATTGACGAATCAAGTACCTTTTAAGAAGAGAGGATTATAGAAAATATATGGATATAAAAGTACTAATAGTGGATGACCATGCGGTGGTTCGCAGTGGGATTCGAGCTGTGCTGGATACAAAGCCGGGAATAACGGTGGTAGGTGAAGCGTCAGATGGAAGATCGTGTATAAAAAAAGCGCTTGAGCTAAAACCTGATATTGTGCTCATGGATCTGAGTATGCCGAATGGACGAGATGGACTATATACGACTAGTGAGCTTTTGCAATCCATGCCAGAGGTAAAGGTAATTATCTTAACCATGCATAGCGATGAACAGTATTTGTTCAGGGCACTGAAGTCAGGAGCATCCGGATATGTATTAAAGTCAGCTCCCATTACAGAACTCGTAACTGCGATCAAGCAGGTGCAGCAAGGAATGGTCTATTTACAGCCAGCGGATACGAAAAAAGTGATACAAGCTTATCTGCATGGAAATGCAGAGGATGCTGTAGACCGATTTGAAACGTTAACAGAGCGGGAAAAAGAAATATTTACGCTAGTCGCTAAAGGTTATACCAATAAAGAAGTCGCGGAACTCCTTACAATCAGTGTGAAAACGGTGGAGAACCATAAAGGAAATATCATGGAAAAACTGAAACTGAGTAATCGCCGTGAGCTGATGGAATTCGCCTTTAAGAGGGGGTTGCTCGAATTTGACTGAACCTTCTACCCACCATCTAACGATCCAAAAACAAATACAAACGGAACTAGAGCAGCTTAAATCGGAATTAAAACTAGACTTTATTGCTGTAGCACTTGCTGATGAGAATTATCGAGATATTCATTGGAAAATGGCACTCGGGGCGAACACAGAACGTTATAAAAAAATTATGGTTCGTATGGGAAAAGGGATGGCTGGAAGAGTGCTGAAGACAAAAGCCCCTTTTATCGTCAACTATTTTCCAGAGGAAGTACAAGATGAAATGCTGGAATATCCGATATTCCTCATTGAGTCCATCCGTTCGGGTATGGGGGTATCGGTTGACTCATCAAGACCCGAACAAATGTTATCCTATGGTGTATTACTTGTCGGACAGCGGGAAGAACGGATATTCAGCCCGCAAGAAGTCGAACGAGTAGAACAAAGTGCTGTAGCACTCGCTGCTCTCTATGACCATACCGCTTCGTTTGTCTCCTTAGTAGAGCCAGAAGAAGCAGAACAAGCAGATCTGACAGGTCCATTGCTACAGAAACTACGGAGTTTGCATAATGAAGGGGTTCAGTGTGAACTGCTGGATCAGCGGCTTACACGTCTTTCAAGTCATCGTCAGCAAGAAATTGCAGCTGTCTTAGATGTTTTGGTACATGATTATTTCAGCGGACTGTCTAGTGCCAAGATTACGATGGAGCAGGACGCTATAGGGTATACACTCGTCGTGTATGAAGGAGAGGGAACGTACTCTCATACTCATGAGACTTTCCATACGCTGCGAGAACTTTTAAAATCACTGAAGTCAGATCTTGAAGTATCCGTAGCACAGAATCGTCAGTCCGTACGATTTGCCATTCCTACCCGCCAACTTTTGGATGAGATTCACTGGGAAGTATAGACTAATATAAAATAAGTGTATGAAGGGGGAATTCCTAGAGAACAATTGAGGGAATTCCCCAATTCTTTTTCGCCCTCCCTATAAGGATAATGAAATCATAGCAGTTAGAGTCTTATGAGGAGGATAGGTCATGAAACCACCTAAAGCAATACTTCCCTTACAAACCCTAAGTTTGGTCTTAGGTTTTGCGGTTTGGGGTATTTTATCATCATTAATCGTATTTATTAAGGACGGAATTCCATTAACGCCAGGACAACTGTCTCTTGTTACCGCAGTACCTGTCGTACTTGGTTCGATCTTGCGAATCCCATTTGGTTTTTGGACCAATAAATATGGAGCTCGCAATATGTTTTTGGTCAGCTTCCTTGTACTGCTGATCCCGGTATTTTACATCAGCCGAGCAGATAGTTTCATTGATTTAATTATTGGAGGTTTGTTCCTGGGGATCTCAGGTGCAACATTCTCTGTCGGTGTTACTTCCCTGCCTAAATACTATCCAAAAGAAAAACATGGTCTCGTTAATGGTATTTATGGACTTGGTAACTTAGGGTCAGCACTTAGTACGTTCTTCGCACCGGTACTTGCAGAGCAGTTTGGATGGCGTACTACGGTGCAAATTTATATGATTGTACTTGCTGTCTTTATCCTTGCTAACTTCTTCCTTGGTGATCGTAAAGAATCAAAACTGGATACATCATTAAAAGACCAAATTAAAGGTGTATATAAAAATGAAAAGCTGTGGTTATTATGCTTCTTCTACTTTATTACCTTTGGTGCTTTCGTTGCTTTCACTGTATTCTTGCCGAATCATCTCGTGAATAATTTTGGAATTAGTAAAGTGGATGCTGGACTGCGCGCAGCTGGATTTATTACACTCGCAACATTTATGCGTACAACAGGAGGATGGCTTGGTGACAAATTCAATCCATTCAAAATCTTGTTGTTCGTGTTCACGGGTTTGACGATCGGCGGTGTAATTCTTGCGTTCTCTCCAGGAATTTCGATCTTTACCGTAGGATGCTTGCTCATTGGACTATGTGCAGGGATTGGTAACGGTACGATTTTCAAATTGGTACCTCTTTATTTTGCAAAACAATCGGGTATTGCAAACGGTCTGATCTCAGCTCTAGGGGGACTCGGTGGTTTCTTCCCGCCGCTAATGCTTTCCTCTCTGTTTGCAATTACAGGTCACTACGCGATCGGATTCATGGCTTTGTCGATGGTTTCCTTGTGCAGTATCCTTCTCGTAATTTATATGTACTGGCAAGATCGTATGAAACTTGCTGAACAAATCGTAAACACTACGTCGCAAGCTGTACTTGTGACGAACTCTAAAGGAATTATTCAGACAATTAATCCGGCCTTTACTGAGATTACCGGTTACACTGTTGAAGAATCCATCGGAAAAACACCTGGGTTTTTGAAATCAGGTAAACATGAGGCACCATTTTATGATGTGATGTGGAAGCAGCTGGGAGAGAAGCATTCCTGGTCAGGCAACATTTGGAACAAGAAAAAGAACGGAAATCTATATCTGCAGTATCTGACGATTAATGCCATTCAAAATGATGTTGGTGAAACTAATTATTATGTTGGTGTATTTAGTGAAGTGGATCCAAAAGAAGTTCATAATGCTTCACTTAAGTTAGACGGAAATACAAAACAAAAATAAAGGATACAAACATGAACCACCGGAGAATGAGTGGATACCTAGATGTACAGGTGACGTTCATGCAAAGTATCCTATAGGACATTGGCTGTGGAGCTTAGGCGCTTCACAGCCATTTCCGCATTATAGCTGTTCGGGTATGGGGGAGTTCCCTATGTTCTGTGTGGCTGTGTGGAATAAGATCTTATGATCTAACCGAAAGGGCGACTGCCTGAACATGATGATATGATGATGTAAGACGGAATTAAAGAATAGGGAGGTGCTGCTATGTTATCAGGAACGAACCAAGAAGAAGAGGTGTCAAGCATAGGCAGTCTGCCTGTACTGCAGGTGATTGGCTATAAGAATAGCGGAAAAACTACCTTATGCTGCAAGTTAATTTCAGCATTAACGGCAAAAGGAGTTCGTGTTGGTTCAGCTAAGCGTGATGCACATACATTTGAGCTGGACGATGCGGGTACAGATAGTTCCAAACATCTGGCCAGCGGCGCAGTAGAAACCGTACTTACATCGCAGACAGCGACTCGCATGATGCGAGAATCGGAGACATCTTTAGATCAAATTGCAGAGCACATGAGGGGAAGAGTAGACCTTTTGCTTGCGGAAGGCTTCAAAAAAGCTCCTTATCCCAAAATCGCACTGCTTCGTGATCACAACGATATGGAAAGTTTGCTAAGGCAAGCTTCTAATATCAAGCTATTCCTTAGCTGGCAGGAATCCCTCGTCTTAGAAGGAATCCAGTGGCAGCGAGATAACGGCTATGCAGAGATTCCGATCATTTTCATGAATAACGAAACGACAGTCCTTCAGCACTCTATTTCCCTCGCATTATCTCTTCTATCCGTGAAATAAGTTCACCCTCGCATTCAGTACATGAACATCGGGGAATCCCTACCTTGGAATGGGGGAGTTCCCCCCTCTTAATCACCCTAACCTTGCGTATACAATAGAATTATCAAAATGCGCAAGGAGCTGGGAAGATGAATAAAACCAATCCTCTACTACAAAGATTAAAATTTTTCCGTAAGCGCGAAAAGAACTCGGAAGGATGGAGTGAAGTTACTCTTGCCGACCGTTCTTCTGAAGAAATGTATCGGAATCGTTGGCAGCATGACAAAGTGGTACGTTCAACACATGGTGTCAACTGTACAGGTTCTTGCAGCTGGAAAATTTTTGTTAAAGACGGCATTGTTACTTGGGAAACACAGCAAACTGATTATCCTACAACTGGGCCGGATATGCCGGAATTTGAACCTCGCGGTTGTCCGCGTGGAGCAAGTTTTTCTTGGTATCTCTATAGTCCGCTGCGTGTGAAATATCCATACATTCGCGGTAAATTGCTTGAACTATGGAGAGAAGCGAAACGTGAGCATGAGGATCCTGTGAAAGCATGGGATTCGATTGTTGCAGATAAGAACAAAAAATTAACATATAAATCAGCACGGGGTAAAGGTGGAATGGTCCGCGCATCCTGGGATGAAGTATCCGAGATCATCTCTGCTTCCATGCTGCACACAATTAAGCAGAACGGACCAGACCGCATCATTGGATTCTCTCCAATCCCTGCGATGTCCATGGTAAGTTATGCAGCAGGATCTCGTTTCCTTTCTCTTGTGGGATCTCCGCTGCTTAGTTTCTATGACTGGTATGCAGATTTGCCTCCGGCATCACCGCAAATTTGGGGGGATCAAACCGATGTTCCAGAAAGTAGTGACTGGTACAATTCCAGCTACTTGCTAGTATGGGGTTCAAACCTGCCGATGACGAGAACACCGGATGCTCACTTCATGACAGAAGCACGGTATCGTGGAACGAAAGTGGTATCCATTAGTCCGGACTACGCGGAATTTGTAAGATTCGCAGATAAGTGGCTCCCAGCAAAACAAGGAACGGACGGAGCACTAGCGATGGCAATGGGCCACGTTATTTTAAATGAATTCTATGTGAAACAAAGCACACCTTATTTCAATGAATATTCTAAAAAATATACAGATTTCCCATTCCTCGTTATGTTGGATGAGAAAGACGGCGCCTTTACGGCAAATCGCTTCCTCACTGCAAAAGATCTTGGTGTGGATACCAATAATGCAGAGTGGAAAACCGTACTGATCGATGAGAATTCAGGCGAGCTTCGCATTCCGAACGGAACCATCGGTTCACGCTGGGGAGAAGAAGGAAAATGGAACCTCGAAATGGTGGATACCCTTACTGGGGAAGAAATTTCTCCACAGCTTGGGCTTGGTACAACAGCTGACGGTGAACTGACTATTAAGTTCCCTTACTTTGACGACGAAGGCAATACCGTTGTTACTCGTAACATTCCATACCGTACGATTACGACTCCAAATGGGGAAACGTACCGAGTAACTAGCGTATTTGATCTTATGCTTGCCCATTACGGTGTTGATGCCGTAAACGGAAGCAATTACGATGATGCAAGCACGGTATATTCACCTGCATGGCAAGAACAGATTACAGGCGTAGATCGTGAATCTGTGATTCAAATTGCGCGTGAATTTGCTCAAAATGCAGTGGATAGTAAAGGTCGTTCCATGATTATCGTGGGTGCCGGTATTAACCACTGGTACAACTCCGATACCATCTACCGCAGTGTGCTGAACCTTGTATTAATGACAGGCTGCCAAGGTGTGAATGGCGGAGGCTGGGCGCACTATGTTGGACAAGAAAAACTTCGTCCTGCAGAAGGCTGGGCTAACGTTGCGTTTGCACGTGACTGGACGATGCCGCCACGTCAGCAAAATGGTACATCTTTCTTCTATTTTGCTACGAATCAGTGGAGATTTGAATCGAATCCAGTAGATGGACATACATCTGCCTTGGTAGATGGAGCACGTTATTCTCACTATGCGGATTACAATGTCATGGCTGCTCGTCTAGGATGGCTGCCTTCGTATCCGCAATTTAATAGAAACTCGATTGAAGTTGCGAAAGAAGCTTCCGAGCAAGGTCACAATACACCGGAAAGTGTAGCAAATTATGTTGCTGAGCAGCTGAAAGATCGTAAAATGCAGTTTGCGATTGAAGATCCAGATGCGGAAGTAAACCATCCAAAAGTCATGTTTGTATGGCGTGCGAACTTGATCTCAAGTTCTGGTAAAGGTCATGAGTACTTCCTGAAATATTTACTTGGAGCACACAACGGACTGCTGAATGATGATTCCGAAACAATTCGTCCGAAGGAAATCAAATGGCATGACAACGCAGCGGAAGGCAAACTTGACTTAATGGTAGACATCGATTTCCGCATGTCTGGAACAGCGGTTTATTCCGATATCGTGCTTCCTGCAGCGACTTGGTATGAGAAGAGCGACCTGTCTTCTACAGATATGCATCCGTTCATCCATCCATTTAACCCGGCAGTAGCGCCGCTATGGGAATCGAAGTCGGACTGGGAGACATTTAAGACGATTGCTAAGACATTCTCTGAAATGGCAGAAAGCCAGTTCACAGAACCTCAGCTTGATCTTGTAGCAGTTCCGCTTCAGCATGATACACCAGATGAATTGTCTCAGCCTTTCGGCCGAATTTTGGATTGGAGCAAAGGTGAGATTGACGCAATTCCAGGCAAAACCATGCCGAAGTTTGTAGTTGTAGAACGTGATTATGCTTCTGTATATAAGAAAATGACAGCACTTGGACCTAACATCAAAGATAAACCTTATGGTATTAAGGGCATTAACTGGTCTGCAGCAGAAGAATATGAACTGATGAAAAAAGTGAATGGCGTAGTGGACGAACCTGGTATTAGCGAAGGATGTCCGAAACTCGTAACAGACCGTCACATGGCGGAAGCGATCCTGTCCTTGTCCACGACAAGTAACGGTAAAATGGCGGTTAGAGCTTGGGAATCCCTAGAGCAAAAAACAGCACTTAAACTGAAAGATCTGGCGGAAGACCGGATGGAAGAACGATTTACTTTCAACGAGATTACAACACAGCCAAAAACCGTAATCACTTCACCTGCTTTCAGTGGTTCTGAACAACATGGTCGTCGTTATTCACCATTTACAACAAATGTAGAGCGCCTGATTCCTTATCGTACGCTTACAGGTCGTCAGCATTACTTCCTTGATCATGAAATGTTGACGGAGTTCGGTGAAAACATGGCGATTTATAAACCGACGATGAAACATGCACCTTTCCATACCAATAAAAAACGTCCAGCGACGAAAGGGAAAGAAATTGTACTGAACTTCATGACACCGCATAGTAAGTGGTCGATTCACAGTATGTATTTTGATTCTCTGCCAATGCTCACCTTGTTCCGCGGAGGACCAACGATTTGGGTCAATAAGGACGATGCAGCAGATGCAGATATTAAAGATAATGACTGGATTGAGTGCTTCAACCAAAATGGTGCGGTCGTTGCTCGTGCCGTTGTCACGCACCGTATGCCTCGCGGAATGGCTTACATGCACCATGCGCAGGACCGCACAATTAACGTGCCTGCAACCGATGTGACGACAACACGCGGTGGTACACACAACAGTCCGACACGGATTCACGTGAAACCAACGCACATGATTGGCGGCTATGCCCAACTGAGCTACGGATTTAACTACTATGGCCCTACAGGAAACCAACGGGATCTGTATGTTGTGATCCGCAAACTTGAGGAGGTGAACTGGCTTGAAGATTAAAGCGCAAATCGGAATGGTCATGAACTTAGATAAATGTATTGGATGTCATACCTGCTCGGTCACTTGTAAGAACACATGGACAAACCGTAAAGGTGCCGAGTACATGTGGTTCAACAATGTAGAGACAAAGCCAGGTATTGGATATCCAAAACAATGGGAGAACCAAGATAAATATAAAGGCGGTTGGGAACTGAAAAAAGACGGCAAGCTTGAACTTCGTTCAGGCAGCCGTGCGAATCGCCTGAAAAATATTTTCCACAACCCAGATCAACCAACAATCGATGATTACTACGAGCCATGGGACTATGATTATGAGAAACTTCAGCAGAGTCCTGAGCTTAAACACCAGCCAGTTGCACGTCCGAAATCGCAGATTACTGGTGAATATATGAACCTGGAGTGGGGACCAAACTGGGAAGATGACCTAGCCGGCGTACATGAGTCTGGCTACGAAGATCCGAATATGAAGGGGATCCAAGAATCCGTTCGTATGGAGTTTGAACAGGTATTTATGATGTACTTGCCGCGTATTTGTGAGCACTGCATTAACCCAGCCTGTGTATCGAGCTGTCCTTCTGGAGCAATGTACAAACGGGATGAAGACGGAATCGTTCTGGTTGATCAGAATGCTTGCCGTTCTTGGAGATTCTGTGTATCAAGCTGTCCATATAAAAAAGTGTACTTCAACTGGCAAACAAACAAAGCAGAGAAATGTACACTTTGCTTCCCGCGGCTTGAGCAAGGATTGCCTACGATTTGCTCCGAGACTTGCGTAGGAAGAATTCGTTACCTGGGCGTTATGCTCTACGATGCGGACAAAGTGGAAGCAGCTGCATCCGTTACAAACGAGAAAGATCTCTATGAATCACAGCTTAATGTATTCCTGGACCCGAACGATCCTGAAGTGATTGCAGCAGCGAGAGCTGCGAATATTCCAGAAGACTGGATTGAGCATGCACAGCGTTCACCGATCTACAAGATGGTAGTCGACTGGAAGATTGCACTTCCGCTTCATCCGGAATACCGGACATTGCCAATGGTATGGTATGTACCGCCGCTCAGCCCAATTACGAACATGGTGGAAGGGAAAGGCGCATCCGCAACACCGGAAGATATGTTCCCGGCTATTGATGACATGCGTATTCCTGTTCAGTATCTGGCAAACTTACTGACTGCTGGAGATACCGATGTGGTTACGAATGTGCTGAAAAAGATGGCTGTTATGCGTTCACATATGCGTTCTCGTAACTTAAACAAAACACCTGATCTTGACATACTGAAACAATTCGGTATGACGGAAAAAGATACAGAAGAAATGTACCGTTTACTTGCAATTGCGAAATACGAAGATCGATTTGTCATTCCTTCCGCACACCGAGAGGAATTCGCAGATCTCTACTCCGAACAAGGAGGCTGCGGGTTCACGAATATGGCAGGCGGACCTGGGCCTTGTGGCGGATGAATCTTACGTTTCCATCAAATCGAAAAGGAGTGATCGGATATGAAAGAGATAACGCTGCGTTCAAGCTGGATGCTCTTCTCACAGCTATTGCAATACCCGGATGCAACATGGCAAGAAACGTCAGATGACATGTATGTTGACTGGTGCCATTTGATCCAGGAAGAGAACGAAGAAGTGAGAGATACTCTGCAAACCTTAGCTGGTGAATGTATTGCCTCCTTTGCTGGTATGGATGCAGAGGCAATTACATCCGCCTATGTTAAGACTTTTGATTTTAATAAGAAATCAAATTTGTATCTAACTTATGGACAACTGGGTGAAGATCGGGAACGTGGTCCTGCCTTGCTGCGTTTGAAGCAGCTTTATGAAGAAGAGGACATGATCATGGATACGGATGAATTACCTGATTTTCTGCCGCTGGTGCTTGAATATGTGGCTGTTGCAGAGATGGACAGAGGCATAGGGCTTTTAGTCTCTTTCCGTAAAGCACTCGAACAGCTGAAATCAGCACTAGATAAGCAAAATAGTCCTTATCGATATGTTATGGAAGCCATACTGTGGATACTGGATCATTCCGGTATCACGGAAGGGTTAATCGAAATATCAGCTCCGGCTGCATGCGGAAGCATGCCTTCTGCACAAGGCTGCGGTCCGATGTGGGCTGCTGCCGGATATGGACAAGTTAAGGAGGGAACCTCATGACTTGGGGGAGTCAATTTTTCTGGGTGATTTATCCCTATATCATACTCATCTTATTTTTGGTGGGTCTTTATTATCGCTATCAAACAGATCAGTTTGGCTGGACAGCGAAATCTAGTGAACTCTTAGAGAAGAAGAAGCTGCGTCTTGGAAGTAATCTGTTCCACATTGGAATTATCCTTGTCTTCTTTGGTCATGTAGGTGGTATTCTTATCCCTAAATCTTGGCTTTCAGCACTCGGAGTTTCAGATCATGTTTATCATTTAATGGCACTTTCGATTGGGACCATTGCTGGAATCATGACGCTGATTGGTTGTATTATTCTGGTTGTTCGCCGTCTATCTGACGTTCGTATTCGGAGAACCAGCAGCTTTGGAGATATGTTATCCATCATTCTCCTTACCCTCATTGTCGTTGTTGGCATGAGTGCTACTCTCTTCAATATGGCGGGCAGCGGAGAGTTTGATTACCGGGAGACCATTGGTCCATGGCTTAGAGGGGTACTCATCTTTAGACCGGATGCTGCACTCATGAGCGATGTGCCTCTCATTTTCCAAATTCATGTAGTTCTAGGACTATCGTTATTTGCGGTATTCCCTTTCACAAGACTTGTGCATATGCTCAGCATGCCTATCAAATATTTGAGACGCAGCTATGTAGTGTATCGCAAACGGGGTTAATAGGGTTTTCTAAATATTATATATAGATATCATATGATTCGGATGTATTGAAAAAGGGCATGGTCCGCTTAGGCGGAATCCATGCCGCTTTTTTCTAAACAGGAGGTAGAGGAAGGAGGGATCGTGTGAATCAGGGTCGCTATAGCAGACAGGAGAATTTTCAGCCGATTGGTATACAGGGGCAGCAGCTTCTCTCTGATGCACATGTACTCATCATCGGTGCCGGTGCACTTGGTTCAGGGAATGCGGAAATACTTGCTCGATCAGGAGTTGGAACGATTTCGATCATTGATCGTGATGTGGTGGAATGGAGCAATCTGCAGCGTCAATCTTTATATGCGGAACAAGATGTAAGCGAGCAACTTCCTAAAGCGATTGCAGCAGCAAATCGATTACAGCAGATTAACTCAGATATTCGTGTAAATCCGTATGTAATGGATTGTTCGGCACGGGACCTTCAGAACATTCTTGAGAATCACAACATCGATTTAATTCTGGATGCGACAGACCATTTTCCTATCCGTTATATGATTAATGATATATCCTACAAATATCAAATTCCTTGGATTTATGGAGCTTGCTCCGGTAGTTTTGGTGCGGTGTATAACTTTATCCCTGGAAAAACACCTTGTCTTCATTGCTTACTGAAGCGCATGCCTTTTGGTTCTGCTTCATGTGACATCGAGGGAATTATTGCCCCTGCTGTACAAAGAGTAGTTTCTACGCAATCTGCCGAAGCGCTCAAATGGCTGACCGGGAACAAAAGGTTGATGTCTGATCGTTTTATGGTATTTGATCTATGGACGAACATGTCACAGGCGATCCGGATACATAATGATACAGGGCATCACACTTGTCAAACCTGTGGAGCCGAGCCGACTTATCCTTACCTGAGATATGATTCAGAGATAAAAACGGAGGTATTATGCGGCCGAACCTCTGTATGGGTCCGTTATCCGACAGAAGAATTACTTGATCTAGAAGGTGTTGCTAAGCGTGCAATGGGGAAAGATACTGGCGTAAGAGTGACTCCTCATCTTATTCAGATCGAACAAGAGAATTTTAGGCTTGTTATTTTTCAAGATGGACGGGCACTCATTCATGGTACTTCGGATCCTGTTGAAGCTAAGAAACTGTATCAGCGATATGTGATGTGACTTTATGTTAAAGAAGGTGGTCCTTTATGAAAATATTATGTTTTGCGCATTTAAGTGAGCAATTAGGAATACATGAATTGAACTTAGATCTGGGTTCGATCACAGTTGCTGACTTTCGACTCGAGATGAAAAGACGTTATCCTGAGCTATTACTTGATCACGTGATGATTGCAGTTAACGAACAATTCGCAGATGATCAAGATCAGATTGGACCTAACGATACGGTAGCTTTGCTTCCGCCTGTTAGCGGCGGGTAAGGAGTATGATGATGAATAAGGATAAACTAACCCACTTTAATGAACAAGGCCGGGCGCATATGGTTGATGTTACGGATAAAAAAGAAACGAAACGGATCGCCGTGGTAAGAAGCCAGATCCAAATGCAGCCCGAAACCTTAAGAAGAATTAAGGAAGGTTCTATGGAAAAAGGTGATGTCCTTGCTGTAGCCCAAATTGCCGGCATCATGGGAGCAAAAAAAACATCTGATATTATTCCCATGTGTCACCCCATCCCGCTGACAGGGATTGATATTACCTTTGAATTCGTGAGCGAAGAGATCCTATCTTTTGAAGTGACAGTGAAGACAACCGGCGTAACAGGTGTGGAGATGGAAGCTTTAACAGCAGCACAAACCGTAGGATTAACGATATATGATATGTGTAAAGCGATCGATAAAGGGATGATTCTCGGACCTACTTATCTAGCGAGCAAGCAAGGCGGAAAAAGCGGTGACTACCATCGTCAAAATCTATGAAATATAAGGGAAAGAAAGGAGGCCGAAAGTGGACAGTTCATTATTCGTGATCACCGATCAACCGATCGAAGCAGATGAAGTGATTAGCAAAGTAAAACGCAGGGAAGCCGGAGCAATTACTCTGTTTTTAGGTACAGTACGGGAACTTACCTTTGGTAAACGCACCTTATTTCTGGAATATGAAGCTTATCCCTCTATGGCAGTTAAACAATTAGAACGTATTGGTGAGGAAGTACGCGAACGCTGGGCAGATACATGTGTAGCTATTACCCATCGTATAGGCAGGCTTGAAATTTCTGATGTTGCTGTTGCGATTGCGGTCTCTTCTCCCCACCGAAAAGCGGCTTATGAAGCGAATGAATATATCATTGAACGGATTAAACAGATTGTACCGATCTGGAAAAAAGAATACGGCGAAGATGGTTCAGAGTGGATTGGAGATCAGCTAAACCAAGTCACTTATCCAGAAGGCCGTCCTTTACTTCATGATCTATCCAAAGAAGAAACGGACAATGCATAAGTAACATGGTAACAAACCACCCTATTTTATAAGAAAGGAGTTGATGAGCGGATGACAGTACCTCGCCTTATCGATTCGTTTGGCCGAAAACATGAATACTTACGAATATCAGTGACAGACCGCTGTAATTTACGCTGTGTTTACTGTATGCCGGAAGAAGGAATGGAATTTGAACCTTCTGATAAGATACTTACTTATGATGAAATCGCTGACGTCGTGCGGGTTGTTGCAGGAATGGGAATATCCAAAATCAGACTGACAGGAGGAGAACCCCTTGTCCGAAAAGAACTGGAGAAACTAGTGGGTATGATCTCTCATATTCCCGGGATTGAGGATATTGCTCTTACAACAAACGGGATTTTTCTAGGACCTCGTGCAGCGAAATTAAAAGAAGCAGGCCTGACACGTGTGAATATAAGTTTGGACTCCTTACGCCCAGATCGGTTTAAAATGATTACACGCGGAGGCAATGTTCAAAAGGTGCTGGACAGTATAGATACTTGTCTCAAAGTGGGTCTAACTCCCATCAAGCTGAATGTACTCCTCATGAAAGGGATTAATGATGATGAAATTGCCGATTTTATTTCCCTGACGAAAGATCGGGATATCCATGTGCGTTTCATCGAATATATGCCCATCGGACACAGTGATGAACAATGGAAAAGTCTCTACTTGCCACTCAGCACAGTGAAAGAAGTATGTACCCAGCAGGAATGGGACTATGAAAGTGTAGACAATGTAAAGGGGAACGGACCCGCACAGAATTATCGGCTAAAAGATGCCGTCGGCAGTTTTGGCTTGATTCATCCGGTTAGTGAACATTTCTGTCAGTCTTGCAATCGCCTGCGTCTTACTGCTGACGGGTATATCAAGCCTTGCCTCGCATGGACTGAACAATTCCAAGTCCGAAATGTAATCGGGGATGACGAAGCACTGCGGCAAATGTTTCTAGAGGCGATTGGTACGAAGCCCGAACATCATGAAATGTATAAGTTCCTGCAGGGTGGACAGGAAACAACTCATACACCTACCCACCGAAGAATGTCACAGATTGGTGGATAGGAGGGGGAAATATGAGGTTTTTTACTAAGAAAGATATGAAATATGTTGTTCTTTTTTTCACAATTTTTCTGCTATTATTGGGATGTGAGAACCATCAGGCTGAGAAGCAGACAGATGGTAAAGAAATAGAGATTACAGTTTCTGCCGCAGCGAGTCTAACCGATGCTCTGCAAGAAATTCAAGATAACTATAGAGCAGAAAATCCCCATGTTACGATCTATTTTAACTTCGGTGGGTCGGGCGCATTGCAGCAGCAGATTGAGCGAGGGGCCCCAGTTGATTTGTTTATTTCTGCATCCAAATCCTATATAGAAGCTCTTGCTCAGGAGGGGATTATTGCAGAGGACGAGCAGACTACCCTGCTCACGAATGAACTTACTGTGATTACCGCAGCAGATGATAAGACAATGATTCGAAATGTGAGCGATTTGCTGAGAACAGAAGTTAGCAGTATAGCTATTGGGATTCCTGAAACCGTACCCGCTGGTAAGTATGCGAAAGAAGCGCTTCAGCATGGAAACATATGGGGAGAGGTAGAGTCCAAGACGATTCAAGCGAAAGATGTGCGTCAGGTTCTGCAATATGTGGAGACGAAAAATGTAGAGGCAGGTTTTGTATACAAAACAGATGCGCTCTCTTCAGATAAAGTAAGAATCGCCTATACGGTGGATCCCTCATTCTATACTCCCATTGAATACCCTGTGGGCGTAATTCATTCTTCAGCAAATAAACAAGAGGTTATGGAATTCTACACCTATTTGCAATCGGAGGAAGCAATGGCAACTTTCAAAAAGTATGGTTTCTCAGCTCCTGGTGAGTAAACATGAATATAGACTTGATGCAGCTATGGAGTCCGATACGCCTCTCCCTGCAGGTCGCTGCCATCTCCAGTGTTCTTAGTACCTGCTTTGGTATTTTTATCGCTTGGCGTATGTCTATTTCAAGATTCCGAGGGAAAGTGATCGCCGAGACGTTATTTATGCTCCCGCTGGTATTACCTCCGACCGTGATCGGTTTTTTGCTGCTTGTATTTCTCGGTAGAAACAGCTGGGTTGGACAGGTTGTCGAAAGTATTTTTTCTACTTCGATTATATTCTCCTGGGGAGCTGCAGTGATCGCTTCTATAGTCGTATCTTTTCCGCTGGTGTACCAGACGATGAAGAACGGGTTTGCTGCGATTGATACGAACCTTATGGATGCAGCGCGGTCTAGTGGTGCAAGTGAATGGCAGGTATTCCGTTATGTTACCTTACCTATAACTCTTCCTTCGGTCATGACCGCTTATATTCTTAGTTTCGCACGCAGTCTTGGGGAGTTCGGTGCAACCCTTATGATTGCGGGAAATATCCCAGGTAAGACACAAACGGTTCCAACGGCGATTTTTGTTGCGGTGGAGTCTGGAAATATGACGATGGCCTGGCTGTGGACGATCTCGATCATTCTTATATCGTTTCTGCTTCTGCTTCTGACGAGAATGAAGAAAACGAGTTGAATAAACAACAGAAGAGAGGACCATACCGATGAAGCAGAATAAAATAGTGATTCCTCATGAACATGGAGGATGGGCCATGATTAGTGTCCCGTTCTTATTTGGCGTGATGGCAGGGACACCTCGATTTAGCCACATTCTTTTATTTATAGCGTGGTTGTTCTTGTACTTAGCTTCGTATCCTTTATTACAGGCGATAAAAAGAAAAAAACAGCGGACGCATTTATTAACATACGCCGTCATTTATGGTGTGATTGCAATAGCAGCACTCCTATATCCTCTTATTGACAAGCCTCAATTATTTTATTTCGGAATCCCATTCCTAGTCTTGTTAAGTGTGAACATATGGCATGTCAAGAAGAAAGCAGAAAGAGCTATTTTGAATGATTTCTGTGCTATTGTGATCTTTTCCTTGGGAGGAGCTGCATCTTACTTGTATGGCGGCGGTTCCTGGGATGCAGAGATGCTGACCATTGTGCTCTATAACTTAATTTACTTCATGGGAACAGCACTTTTCGTGAAAACGATATTCCGGGAAAGAGGTAATTCAGCTTGGGAAAAAGCAGCTAAAATCTATCATATATTGATTCTGATCGTTCCATTTATATTAGGTCAACCTTGGATGATCTTACCGTTTATTTTCCCACTCGTGCGTGCGTATCTGTACTCTGGGAAATCAATGAAGCCCATGAAAGCAGGAATTCTGGAGGTGATTGGAGCATTACAATTTATTATCATCTCGTGGTTCGTGTATTGAAGAGGACATTCATTATCATCGAGAAAAAGAGTATAAGTGTAATAATTGCGAGAATTAGACGAGAAATAGACCGATCCAGCGTGATGGCGGTCTATTTTTTATACATAATAACGGGCTATCCTTACTCAACCCGACAGTACATTTCTTTATGAGATAGATGACGAAGATGAAATAAGGCAATGTGGATATAGTGGTGGAAAAGCTATTAAACATAGGACTATTAAATAAAAGAAGCTACCAGTTTTGCCCTTCGACATTAGAAGGTGATACTATTATCTACAATTTTCACATCACCCTTAGATAATGCATCTGTAAGGAGCTGCTCCTTAAATTTAATTAAATCTTGTCCTAGATTAGTATTACTATCTTTATCAGCACCGATTTTCCCTTGTTTGATTAACAACTGACCAAGGTTCTGTAATGTTAGTTGTTCTTGGTATTCTGAAGGAGCATATTCATTCCAATACTCTTCTTCTGTTAGACCTCTTAATTCTATGAAATTTTTCTGAGTATCCTGTACTTCTTTACTTTGTGTTGCCAACAGAGCACGCATTCTTTCTGCTTCTTTTTTTCCATCCTCAAATGTTGCAGTAACTCCTTCATCATCAGCTAATTCTAAGAATAACTTATCAACTACAATTTCTTTAAGTAGTGTAGATTCATCTATTACAGGATTTGCTTCAACTAATTTGTTAGCTTTTAAATTTGCCAACTCTACATTAGTTACCTTGGTATCTCCAATCTCAACTAATACTTTATTTTGTAGTTGCTTATTTGACTCAAGTTGAGATTCTACTTTTTGTATTAAATTTGTAAAAGGATCTAATGCTGAAGAGTAAAAGGCACCTAAAGTTAAAGAACTAACAACACTTAAACTAAAAATAAATAAATTCTTCTTTTTCATACAATTCCTCCTCACCTTTTACACACCAAAATAAATACAGTTTTATTAGGGAAGATACGAATTAATGATTAATTATTATCTTGTCTAGCTTTAACCAATCGCGGTATTTTTTTCTCGTAAACAGATAATACTTGTGAAATTAATTTTTCGCTTGGAATCTCGTTATCTTTCAAAATAGCTTATGTTCATTTGTTCTTCCTACACAATAGCTATGTCCCTTAGATATAACGCTTTTAGTGATTAAAAAGTTGAATTAATCTGCCAAAAGTAGCTAAGAGAAAAAGCACCAGTCTATTGATCTTTGCTTACTTTAAAGGGAGCAGTTGCCAACTGGCAAGCTGCTCCCTGCTGTGTTCAACTATCGTTTTATCGTTAGTTTAGCGACGACATCGCATTCATTCACATCAAAACCTTTGTAAACTAATGGGTGCATTGGCAGTAGATTTTTATTTTTCTATGCAAAGATTGTTATGAGTTTGTTTAGTCTGTTTTTGTTTAGATAGAACGTTGTCAATAATCGTTATTACGATAGCAATTGTAAGACCTAAAGCACCCACCCAAGGGATATACTTCAACAAGCCATTTTTGACAGCAATGCCACCGATGCCAGCTCCAGCGGACATTCCAAGTTGTCCAAGAGCACTATGCAAACTAAGCACGATGCTTGCTGCGGCAGGAGCAAAGCTTATAAGCTGAAATTGTATCGGCGCGCCGGAAGACCAAGCTGAAAGTGCCCATAAAATAAGTAATATATAGATAAGAAAAGAAGATTGACCGATAAACGGAAATAGCAGTAGTGCAATAGCACCGAGTATCATTCCGCCAGTTAGTGTACGAAATGCGCCCCATTTATCTGTGCTAAAACCTCCTAATTTGGATGCAAGAGCGCTAGCAATACCAAATATAAAGAGGGCTGTAGTTACCCCTTGACCGTTCATGCCGAATATATCCAGAAAATACGGTGAAATGTACGTAAATACAACAGAATATGAACCTAACCATAGAAACGTAACGAGCAAGAATGCTGAGATACGTGGTTGCATAAAAAATTTAAACTGCTCACGCAAAGGTACAGGTTCTTCAGCAACTATTTTTGGTATAGTGAACAACGTTAAGACTAAGAAAAGTACTCCGACTACTCCAATACCAATGAATATCATGTTCCAGTCATAATTGGAGGCCACAACTCTCCCTATAGGTACACCTATAACCAAAGCAGAACTACCTCCCATAATAACTGTAGCAATCGCACTTCCTTGCTTTCCTGGAGCTGCCAAAACTGAAGCAAGGGTTAGAAGTGTAACTTGAATGACACCGGCACTAAGCGCAGAGATTATTCTAGCTGCGATCAGCATTTCATATCCTGTTACAATTGCGATAAGGCTATTAATGATAGAGAAGACGATTAAAGCATAAATGAGAAGCTTTTTTCGTTCCATTCGAGAAGTCATAGCAATTAGAAAAGGGGTACCTAAACCAAAAGCCATTGAGAACACTGTAATTAGCTGTCCTGCAGATGAAACTGAGATGTTATTGGACTCAGCAATAACATCTAAGATTCCGGCAATAACATATTCTGATGTACCAATAAGAAAACTAATCCCAGCTAATAAATAAATTTTCCACATATTTGACAAAATAAATCCACCTTTTATTTTATATTTCTGTATTTCTAGAACAATAGATTTAAGTTCATAAATTAACCGCACGTTTCTAAAATTAATGGGAAAGAACTAATTTTTGCACGTGGGTAGATTAACCTTTATAACTTTTTTGTTTTCAGAAGTACCAATAAGAAACCGAGGATAGCTACCAAGAAAATCAGCTATATCGGGAAAAATAAAATCATACCTATTTGCTTTTTGCATATTCCGTAAGTGTAGAACCACAAAATGAGAGACGTCACGCCATCACATATGGAGCATACTCTCTGATCAATTCACGGTCTAAGCTGTAATATATATATGTCCCCTCTTTATAAGTACTGAGAAGTCCACAATCAGTTAACTGTTTTAAGTGATGGGATAAAGTTGATCCAGCAATGGATTCAAGTCTTATTCCGATATCCGAACAACGTGTTGCAAGAATATGCTTATTTCACAGATAACCCCTCTTCTTTAGCATGAGCTGGCTTAGTGATTTTCCATCCCAATAAGAGAACAATGAAACCTAAAAGTATAAGAAGATATAATGTCGGAACGAAGCTTCCTAGACAATCATGAAGAAAGCCGATTATAAATGGGCCCACTGCACCAATCATATATCCAATTGCTTGAGTCATTGCTGACCAAGTACTTGCTTCCATAGGGGACGACGCCTTATCTATTGGTAATAATAAAGTTAGCGAGACAAGACCACCACTACCAACCCCTAAACATATACTTGAAACAATAGGTGTCACGTTTGTAAAACATAAAAGGGATAAGCCAGTCATTACACTGAGGGTAAAAATTGTAATCCAAAGTCTTCTACTTGGTAGTACCCTCAAGAGACTAGGTAATAAAAGAGTAGCTGGCAACTGTGCAATCATAGCTATTGTACCTACAAGACCACCAAATGCTGACGTCCATCCTTTTTCCTCTACGATGGCTGGTAGCCAAGCTGCAAAACAATAAAACATAAGAGTTACAAGCCCTACAAAAGAGGTTAATAACCACGCCTTTTTATTTTTTAATGGTAAGGAGGCTTTTCTCTTTTGTGATGCTGTATGTGTATGAGAATGTTTAATTACCATAAACCAAAGTGGAACAGCAAATAGAGCAAGAATACTCCAGAATGCTAATCCGTTTTTCCATGAATTATTGAGCCAGTGTTGAAGTGGTGTCGTTAGCCCAATAGAAATGGATGCTCCAACTACCATTGAAGTAGAATATATGCCTATCATGGATGCTGCCTTCTCCGGAAAGTGACTTTTAATGAAACCAGAGAGCAAAGGACTTACAATCCCAATTCCCGCGCCAATTAATAAAGCCGTTATCAATAGATAGATTGACGAATTTGTAAAGACACGCAAAAACGTTACAATACCAATAAAAGCGATAAAGAATGTGATTGTTTTCTCAGATTGATAGCGATTTGCTAGACGACCAGCGAATAACGAACAAAAACCAAAACATAATAAAGGAATAGATGTAAGTAAACTAGCCGAAGCAGAACTCATACCTAATTCCTTTGTTATTCCGTGCAAAACTGGACTAACTGAAGTTATACCAGGCCTAAGATTTAATGCTGCTAGTATGAGTGCAAATAGAAATAATTTATTGCGGTTGATCACTCTAATTACCTCCGATTGATTTCTTGAAGTTTAATTCTTTCTCATGGTATATTAGGCTTTGATATAAGTGAAATGCATATTAATTATATGGGAGATAACAAAATAGTTATGAACAAATCGCAAATTGAACTTATTGTTCGCATATCAGAAACAGGAAGTTTTACAAAAGCTGGGGAAGAGCTACATATGACACAACCTGCGGTAAGTCGTACCGTAGCAACAGTTGAATCGCAACTAGGAACAAAGTTAATTGAAAGAGATAAGAAAAATGGGTTATTTTTCACAGATGTAGGAGAGCGTGTATTAGTTATTTTCAGAAAGGTTCTGATTGAATTACAAAAAGTAGATGAAATAGTTGCAGCTGAACGAGGGTTAGAAATTGGGAAGGTACACGTTGGAGCTTACCGAACTGCTTGTACTAGATTTATTCCTAAAATCATACGTACAATGGAAAAGCAATATCCTGGTCTAGAAATCAAGTTTTCGGAAGGGAGTGTAGATCAAGTTAAAGAGTGGTTACGTTCTAAATGCATCGATGTAGGAATTATTATTCCTCCTGATCAAGATTTTGATACCATTTCTTTAATGAAAGATCAATTGATTGTACTTATGCACTCAAGTCATCCTTTATATCAGAAAGAAACAATAGGTATTCCTGACTTACAAGATGAAGATATACTCATTGGAAAAGGAGGTTATGAGGTGCAGGTTCATGCTTTATTCAAAGAGTATAACTTGACTCCTAAAGTACGGTTTGAAATGGATTATATAGAGACAGGATTAAGTATGATACAAGAAGGATTAGGGATTATCATTACTACTAAAAAAAATATTTGGACGTTGCCAGACCAAGTCGTTTTTCGTGAATTAAAACCAGATACGTTCAGAGATATCAATATAGCAGTGCTAGATATTAAGGATATATCCAAAGCAACAGATGCCTTTATTCAAACAGCTCTTACTCTTTTTGCTAACGACGATGTTTAAATGTCGCTCAGTTATGTTCTATTTAGGCGTGTAGACACTTAGAATTTCTTGTTTATTTTTTGCTTTAATCAATTTTGTAAACTTATTAGCTTTGGTTTTATAAAAGTATTCTACCTTTGATTCATGATCTCTCTATGTGCCGTTTTGAAATTTCATGTGAGAAAAGAAGGGGATAAGTGCAATAATATGGAACAACTACATAGCCATTAACATTACTGATGAACATATAAATGAGGTTAGAAAATGAATAAGGATAGAAATTGGACCGTTTTATTTATTGGTGGGGCATCGGGAAGTGGTAAATCCAGTATTGCTTATGAGATTGCTCGATTTTACGGGGTGAATGTCTTGGAAGTAGATGATGTTCATCTATCTGTAAAAACAGTTACAACCAAGGAGCAATTTCCTGTAATTCATTATTGGGATTCTGTTAAAGATGGGAAATATGTTGGAGTTGACGGGACGGTAGACTGGCTGATTGATGTCAGCAAAGAGATGGCTCCCGTATTAAGAGAGCTTGCAAACAGGCATATTGAAGATAAACTACCTATCATTATGGAAGGCGATTTTATCCATCCCGAATTCACATTATCTTTCGATAACCCGCAGGTGAAATCAATATTTATACATGAATCAAATAAAAATCAGATCGTGCAGAACTATTTAGCAAGAGAAGGTGGCGAATTACAACATGACAGAGCCGAAGTAAGTATTTCATATGGCAATTGGATAGCAGATACATGTAAGAGAAAAGGAATTAAACTAATTGAATCAAAACCTTGGAACACAGCTTTGAGCAGAGCTGTAAATTGCTTATTGTAAACCTATGAGGAGTTAATACAGCCCATTGAAATATCCTAATGGTATAACTTAATGAGGTATCATTACTTGTATATCATGTGACATGGGTTCCTTAGTTCAGACACTTCATACGTATCTTTACTAAGGGGGCAGAAAGGAGGGTGGTGTGATTAATAATTCAAACGAGATCATGGCGACAAAAGGTTTTTGTCAAAAGCAGAACTCAAGAATAAATAACAATATTACCTTATACTCAGAATAACTTCATCTAACAACAAACTTATACATCGAATATGATGTGGAGAGGGAGTGTCTTCCGTGGAAATGAAAGATGAGAAAGGAAATGTACTAGGGATACTAGACATCGACTCGCTTAACAGGGACAACGTGATGGAGGCCATTATTAAGGAATTAAAGCCTGGTATGGGTAAGGGAATTTATATTGCAGATGCTGGTGAAAAAAAGATTAGCCAACAAACAAATTATAAAGCAGTAGAATGGACAGCAGGTCTTACTGCTTTAAGAGAAAAGGCCTCTCCGTGGGAACTCTCATTTCCTATGGATGCGGAACTTGAAGATATCCGGGTGTACTATGGATTTGATAATTTAACGAGTCAAGAAATAGATGAGATGATAGAGGAAAGCAAAAGAACGGGAAAGCACGTGGTGCTGCGAGATCTGAGACCAAATCATACATTAGTCGGTTTAAGCGTCACATATAACAAGGGGGGACGGGATTTTGAATTCAGAATATTTGGAACTACAAAAAGCCGAATTCAATTATCCGATGTAGAGGACTATACATATGAAAATGTACTAATACGAGGGAATGAGGCCGTGTATATTGGAGATGGTGATAAGCAACAATTAATCTGGATTGAGATGGACTCACGTGACAAGGCACTTCAATATGAGATAATAACAAAAGGTAGTGACAGGGATTGGATCATATCTATTGCTGAGACTTTGTTATAAAAAAAGCCCCTTTGTGCGCTGCACTTCAGGCCGGATGGACCGTGCCGAAGTGAATCACAAAGGGGTTATCTTTTTTATTGTTTTTTCGATTTTGCCGAACTCATAAACCAGTAGGCCATACCTACAAAAACGGAGCCGCCAACGATATTCCCAAGGGTAACAGGAATTATATTATGCAGCCATCCTGCAAATGTAATCGTTTCTGGGTGCCCAGGTAGCATAAGAGCAATGGTCATGAGTGACATATTGGCTACACTATGCTCAAATCCCGTCGCAATAAATGCGTACAGCATCCACCAGATGAGAATAAGTTTAGCTGTGTCTTCTTTTGTTCTCATCGATGTCCATATAGCCAAACATACGAGCCAGTTACATAAAATGCCGCGAAAAAATAATTGGTCAATAGGCATGGTCATTTTTCCAGCAGCGGCTGTAAAGAGCAGGTGATCTGGCGGAATTTTGCCGAATACACCAGATCCATAGATCAGAAGGCAAAGTACAACAGCGCCAAGCAAGTTGCCGAAGAAGACGATTGCCCAATTCTTAAATGTAAAAGCCCAAGAGGTTTGCTTCGATAAACTACTTACTGTAAAGAGCATATTATTACCGGTAAATAATTCAGAACCTGCAAAGATGACAAGTGTGAGTGCAATACCGAAGGACATCCCCATGACGAGCTGAACGGCTGGAGAGCCTGCGGCTTTAAATGAACCGCCTACTGTAAAAATGAGCATAATACCAATTCCAACATAAGCTCCTGCAAGCATGGCAGCAATGAAGTAACGCAGCAAACTTGTTTGCATAAGCTTTTTTTTCGCTTCTACTGACTGATTAACTAGTTCGATTGTTGATTGGAACATCGTCTTCCCCTGCCTTATCTATGGTTACGAATAACGATTTAGTTAATAGTGTTTATATCACCAAATATTACCTCATTGTAACATATATTTTATTTTCTTCTACAAGAACGGGGAAGGTGCGAACTTGACCTTCGTCCGGTGCTTGAACGCATCCATCCCGCATATCAATTTTCCAATCATACAAAGGGTCATACACATAGTGTCCAGAGACAATCCCTTCGTTCAAAGGTCCGCCTTTGGGATGAGGACTGCAATCCTCCAGTGCATAGATCTTTTCAGCAGTTTTAAATATAGCAAGACTCTGTCCCTCAATCACAACTGTTCTTCCTACACGTTCTAAAAATTCATCTGTCGTCCCGATATAAACTGAGTTTTCGGTGATTGTATTAGACATCTATGAACACTCCTTTTTAAATAGTATACTTAAGATTTCGTTACGACTACTTTTTCAAATAAGGTTTCTTTCAGTTTTTGATCTTTCAGTACTTTTTGCCATGGATCTTCCGTGCGGCTTAGTGCGATATCCATTCGCTTCGCAAGCTGTTTGCGCTGTTCAACATCTGCTACCGTATTACGTTGAATGAGATCTAGACCCACACGTTCTACCCAGTCCGAAGTACGTTCTAAATATTTAGCTGTTTCTCTGTAGAACTGAAGTACAGCAGCACTGATTTCAATAAGTTCTTCATCTGTTTTTACTTTGCATAGCAGGTCAGCAAGTCTTGCTTTAATACCGCCGTTACCGCCTACATAAATTTCCCAACCGCCGTCATTACCGACGATACCAATATCTTTTGTACAAGATTCTGCACAGTTACGCGGACAACCGTTTACTGCAAATTTGACTTTAGCAGGGAAGTCAACACGTTCAAATTTTCGTTCAATCAGATCACCGATATGGAGGGAATCCTGTGTTCCAAAACGGCAATAAGCTGATCCGACACAAGTTTTAACGGTACGCAAGGATTTCGCATAAGCATAACCAGATGGCATATTTAGCTCTTCCCACACTTTAGGCAGATCTTCTTTTTTCACACCCATCATGCCGATCCGTTGACCGCCTGTCATTTTTACAAGAGGCAGATTGTATTTAATCGATATATCGGCAATCTTTTTCAAATCCTGTGGTGTTGTCATACCGCCATACATCCGAGGAACAACGGTATAAGTTCCGTCTTTTTGAATATTCGCATTCATACGCTCATTAACAAAGCGAGAAGCAGGTTCATCTTGATAAGTGGTTGGCCACAGCATACCGAGATAGTAGTTCAGAGCAGGGCGGCACTTCGAGCATCCTTCTGGTTGACTCCATTCCAGGGCTTTCGTTACTTCTGCAACGGTATGAAGGTTTTGCTGTTTAATTGCCTCTACAACCTCATCTCTCGACATTGTTGTACAGCCGCAGATGCCTTCTTTAACTTCTGCATCAAATCCATTTCCGAGGACAAGCTGCATTACTTGTTCTACCAGCGGTTTACATCCGCCGCAAGAGCGGGATGCGCCTGTTTTCATTTTCACTTGATCAAGAGTAGTAAGACCGTCAATAGTAACAGCATCGACAATCATTTTTTTCGTTACGCCATTACATCCGCAGACGATATCGTCGTCCGTTAATTCAGCGGCTACGTTTACTTTGGCTCCGCCGCCGCAGCATCCGCCTGTACCTGTTAATTCTGCATATAGTTCTTCGGTCATGAGTTCGCCTTTTTTAACGAAACGTTCAAGACGGGAAGAGTCATCAATGTCCCCAAATAGAACAGCACCAACGATTACGTTATCCTGCATTACAATCTTTTTATATGTACCTTTCCATCCGTCATGCATTGTAATGGTTGTATGTTGTTTTTCTTCCATAAAAGTACCTGTTGAGAATACATCAACGCCCGAAATTTTAAGCTTTGTCGAGCAGATCGATCCTTCGTATGGTTTCGTTTCTACACCTGCAAGGGACTTCGCAAGTACCGCACCTTGCTCGAATAATGGTGCAACAAGGCCATAGCATGTACCGCGGTGTTCTGTACATTCTCCGACTGCAAATACATCAGGTACAGAAGTCTGCATGTAATCATCAACAACAATACCGCGGTTGACTTCGATTCCACTATTGCTTGCAAGTTCCGTATTTGGACGAATACCAACAGACATAACGACTAAGTCTGCTTCGAGCTCCGTACCATCTGTAAAAGTAAGTCCAGTAACGCGGGTATCCCCTTTTAGAGCAGAGGTTTGTTTACCTAATGCGAATTTAATACCTTGGCTTTCCAGTTCTTTTTCGAGCATTTTAGCTGCAGTTACATCTAGTTGACGTTCCATCAGATAATCAGGCAGATGAACAACCGTTACATCCATACCTAGCTGAACAAGTCCTTTGGCTGCTTCGAGGCCTAACAATCCTCCGCCGATGACAGCTGCTTTTCTATACTTCGCTGCTGCTGCAATCATCGTCTCACAGTCTTCAATATCGCGGAAGCCAATGACTCCTTCGAGATCAGAACCCGGAATAGGGAGAATAAATGGATTCGAACCTGTCGCGATAATAAGGCGATCATAGTCAACTACCGATCCATCATCCATTTGAACTATTTTTTGATCTGTATTAATTTTCGTACCGCGTTTACCTGTAATCAGGTGAATACCGGCCGATTCGTACCAAGCACGGTCATTAATTACAATATCATCAATCGTCTTGCTTCCCTCTAATACATAAGAAAGCATGATACGATTATAGTTAGGGTGGGGCTCAGCACCAATTACGGTAATGCTGTACTGATCTGTAAGTTTAAGAAGCTGTTCAATTGAATTCATACCAGCCATACCGTTACCAACAACAACAAGCTTTTGTTTTTGAGTCATAGTTAGTTCCTCCTCGTTGATTCCACTGATATCCATTAAAGTTATTTTTATAGCGATTCAAGAAAATAAAGTATGTGACATTTTTCACATGAATGTTTAAAAAAAAGAGAACACTTACAATTCTGATTACTTGTACTTTGTTATTAGCTAACTTCTTTATATATTCAATAATATAGACTTTTGAATCTCAAAGAGTGAGTAAAATCACATAGAATATGTATTTTTCGTGAATGAAAATAGTGGAAGGATTATCAAGTGTCAATGATCTATTGATTTCATATTTTAACGGCAGAGGGTATCATCATTTTGTTATCGGATGTATATTTATGGAATAAAGAAACCTTGTTTTCCATTTTAGGTCGAGGAGAATATTCTATGAAAGAGTTACCGGTGATTCCATTAGAACGACTCATTTTACGGCCATTTCGTCAAGAGGATGCCGAGCAGGTACAGCTATTGGCAGGCGATAAGTATATTGCGGAGACAACTCTATATATCCCGCATCCCTACGAGGATGGAATGGCAAAGGATTGGATCGATACACATACCGAACAATTCAATGAAGAAAGATCACTTACTCTAGCTGTTGTACACAAAGAGAATTCTTACTTAATTGGTGCGATAACGATTGGATTTAATGAAAAGTTTGATCATGGGGAGCTCGCCTACTGGATTGGAAGAAAGTATAAGAGTAATGGCTATTGTACAGAGGCTGCAAAAGGGATTGTGCAATATGGATTTGAAGAAATGAAACTGAACCGAATCTACGCTCGTCATTTAGTGAGGAATCCTGCATCAGGTAAAGTCATGCAAAAGATCGGTATGAAATATGAAGGATTATTAAGACAGCATGTTAAAAAGTGGGGAGAGTATGAAGACCTCGTATGTTACGGATTGTTAAGGGACGAGTACGTATAAGGTAGGTTAAGGAGGGATTGTCACGAAGATAATTAGAATCGGTTTAGCTGCTTGCCTGCTATCTAATCTTGGACTATTGATCGGATGCAGCGGACAAAACGAAAATCTCGTGAACGAGGTGTATATAGAATCCCAAAACATTACCCAAATAGACCAAGAAAATAAGGGAACGGCTATTCCTTATAAACAACTTCGTTACACTAAGGCTTCATCTGATTTTTCCTGGGAAGGGAGCACCGAGGAACTGCCTGAGGAAATCATAGATCGATATGATAGTTATGCGAATTCAGTACCTGGCGGATTTGTGATACAAGAAACGCCTTCTGAATATTTTATATGTGTGAATTTTGGAGAGAAGGAGTCCGTAACTAAGGGATTTAAGATTAATTCTTTAGCTATGCACGAAATAAATTCAGAGAGAAGCTTTTTAAGAATACATGCTATCCCTGTGTCTTATGAAGACGCGATGGATAAGAAAGTACATGGAGAAGTCACTATAAGAGCTCTGATCAGTGTGGCGAAGAAAGATTTGCCTGAGGGAATTGAGATCAATGAGATGATCTTGAGTGTGGAAGAGGAGAAGGAGTAATTTATATTCGCTAACAATATAGACTATCCCTAGAGGTGAGAAAAAGAATGGCAAACATTATTTTAATCGGACCCATTTGTGCGGGGAAATCAACGGTGGCTGAGTTATTAGCTCAACATACGGGAATGCCGAGATGTTCGCTAGATGACATAAGATATCAATATTACGAAGAATTAAATTATGATCACGATCATGCACTGCAATTGCAAGAAAAGTATGGTTTTTGGGAGAAGTATAAATATTGGAAGCCTTTTGAAGCTCACTTGGTTGTTCGAGTTCTCGAAGAATACAAAGATCATATTATTGATTTTGGCGCAGGTCATTCTGTTTATGAGGAGGAAGCTTTATTCCATAAAGTAGACCGGGCGCTGCATAACGAACCTTTTGTTTTTTTATTAATCCCTTCGATAGATAAAGAAGAGTCGGCACAGATTTTATGTGAACGCTCTGAACTTGATTTTAATCGATATTTTGTTGAGCATGAATCGAATGAAAGGCTAGCAAAACATATAATTTATACGAAAAATCATACTCCTGAAGAAACGATGAGAGAAATGATGAATTATATATCTGTAATTTAATAGAAGCTCGAAGGTCGTTCTGCGGAAGACATTTTTGAAGAGCGATTAATTGATTTGATTCCAAACTATTCTTCTGTACTGGATGCAGGCTGCGGTCACGGGGAGTTTACGTTAAAGATGTCCAAGTACACGAATAACATCATCGGATTTGATAACTCTCAAGAACTCATCAAGATTGCACATACTTTATTACAAAACAGTTCCGTTAAAATGTTGACTTTGTTTACGCTACAACTAAATCGGAGATGCCTTTTGAAGATGGCCAGTTTGATCTGATTTATGACCGCAGGGGACCGACATCCATTATTAATCATAATCGATTATTAAGACTGGGTGGAATGATACTTGGAATTCATACGAATGTAGACAAGGTAAAAGTAAGATTGATGGAAAAGGGTTATCAAGAAATCGAAATTGAAGAATACAACGACTCTGTCACTTATTTTCCGAATGAACAAGAGTTTGCTAAGTTTCTATCCGACATCCCTGGTAATCCAGACTATACAAAGGCAGAGCTGAAAGAGGCACTAGAGAAGAAATTAAATGAAAATATCATGAACGGAAGAATTGGTGTTAGAGAACATAAATTCATTTGGAGAGCGATTAAGCCTGGTTCATGATTTGAAAATTCATATACTTAGGAGCTGATCTTGGTGACAAGAAAAAGAAATGTAGCCGTACTACTGTATGAACATGTCGATGGATTAGATTTTTGCGGAGCATACGATATATTTGCCACCGCAAGCGATTGGGGAAAAGACTTTTATACGTATACGGTCAGCGAGAAGTCAGAGTTAATAAATACGATAAGTTCTTTTACTGTTGCTCCTAAATATAACTTTAGTGATTGTCCGAAGCCCGATATTCTAGTCGTTCCTGGAGGTATAGGGGCTAGGACGGAAATGAATAACTCAGAATTGACATCGTGGATTAGGTGTACCTCGGAAAATGCAGAAATCGTACTATCCATATGTACAGGCGCCCTACTACTAGCAAAGGCTGATTTGTTAAGTGGACTTAAAGTAACAACGAATCAGCGGGCTATGGACTTGTTAGCACAAGTCGCACCTAAGGATTGTGAAATTGTAAGAGATGTTAGATATGTAGACAACGGCAAAATTGTGATGTCCGCAGGGGTTACGGCTGGAATGGATGTTTCTTTACATGTTATCCCAAGTTATTAGGTGAAGAGCGAGCTGTAGAAACTGCTTCTAGATTAGAGTATGGATGGAATCGGGAAATTCTTTAGTCAAATATTTGAGAATTCATTTATTCGCCGCATGAAATCAAAAACAACATACTAAAGAAATAACAGAAACATAAGTATCAGAGAGTAGAGATGACTATGAAAAAAATAGATCATGAGGATACGGGACATTACATATTAGACGAGAAGGCCAAAGCGACGATGATGGAGATTGTAAACGAGAAAGAAGAGCGATGAACTTGGATGGATTCCTACCTTGGAAACTTGGCTTACTAGGTAAACATTTAATAATGAGATGAGGTGAGGGAGATGGGAACTACATTTTTTCTCGTAAGGCATGGAATAAAGGAAAAAGCGATTGGAGACGTTCCAATCACTCCACAAGGTATCATCCAAGCACAAACTACTGCTGAGCATATCAGTAAGTTACCGATCCATGCAATCCTCTCTAGTCCGCTTCGAAGAGCGATAGAAACGGCGGAGTATATTGCTGCTAAAACAAATGTAGAGATCATCGTAGATGACCGTTTACGGGAGCGTGCGAACTGGGGAGATCTACCGGAACAGACATTTCAGGAATTTACCCAGATGTGGGATAAATGCACCCTGGAACCCGACTATATTCCTCCAATAGGAGATTCTGTGAAGTCCGCTTGTAAAAGAATGACCTCTTTATTAACGAGTCTTGCAGAAGAATATCCTTCTGGAAGTAATATTATCATTGTTACCCATGGGGGACTCATTACTGATTATATTGTGAATACATTTTCAGAGGATGTGCTTCATCATTTTCATCCCGAGTTTGTTGCGGAACAAAGCAGTCTAGTTTCTGAGTGTTCAGTTACTACACTTACTTATGATGGTGAGAATTATGCAATTGATCGTTTTGCCTCAATAGAACATTTAATGAATGAACCAGAGGAATCAACCTCTTGAAGAATATCTAATAGATAAAGAAGGAAAATAAAATAATGAAGATTATGGTCATTGGTTCAAGCGGTTCGGGTAAGTCAACATTTTCACGAAAACTTGGAGAAATATTGAGTTTGCCTGTGTATCATTTAGATCTCTACTATTGGAAGCCAGGCTGGATTGAAACCCCGAGGGATGGGATGATTTTAACCGTCAATTAGTTGCCAAAGATCAGTGGATCATAGATGGACACTATGGACGAACGCTGGATATACGGTTACAAGCAGCGGACGTTATTCTATTTTTCGATATATCACCTGTGATCACGACATACCGAGTAATCAAACGCAGAGTACAATATCATGGTAAGACAAGGCCTGATTTAAATGAAGGTTGTCCAGAGTCGATTGACTGGCCGTTTATTAAGTATGGCTGGAATTTCAGGAAAGATAAGAGACCGAATATATTAAAAAAGCTAGAGGAAAATGTAAATAAGAAAATCATCATTATTAAACGCCCCATAGAGGCTAAAAGGTTATTAAATAAGATAACAACAGATGGAGTATTAGACTAATGATGAGAGGTGATTTCCATACAATTTAGTACACTGAATCAATATGTATCTGAGATCCAAAGACAGATTAATGCTACAGCTGCTGCAACCTATATTATTCAAAACGATGTAGTAGTTAATGAGTGGTATTCAGGACGGCATGACTCATTTTCTTCATCTAGAACGGTTGATGCAGAATCCCAATTTAACGTGGCTTCTGTGAGAAAGACCTACCTTGGATTTGCGAATAGTTTGCTTATCGAATCTGGAATGATTCATAGCATAGATGATGAAATTGGACATTACATAAATGAAGATCTAGATCTGATAAAAGGAATAACCATACGGCATTGTTTAACTCATACGCATGGTCTCCATATTAGTGAAGGGAAGGTAGTAAGCTCTTTTTTGCCTGGTACAGACTGGGCTTATACGAATTTGGGTATTAACCTTCTAATTGAGTTGGTTCAATGTGTAACAGGTACATCACTAGCCGACTATATTCAACATACATTATTAGAACCAGCGGGACTAGTTGAGACGGGCTGGCGAACTCAGTATGAAGAACGATTAATCTATAATTACTATCGTGACGAGGATAATTGTGTTGGACCGAATGACAGTCCTGCAGGGGAGCAGAGCAATCTTTTTGTAAGTGCCAGGGAATTAGCATTGTGGGGAAATCTGCATCTCAACAAAGGAAAAATGCAGGGTAAACAGGTTTTCCTAGAAACTATTTTTAATAGAATTACAACTACTCATACACCAGAGACATTGCCATCTCATTTACCAAGACAGGGCTTCATATGGTGGCTGCAAAGTAGTTCACCCCTAGATCAAATAGGCAGTAACGTACCTGATGGGTCATATCAAATTCTTGGTATAACCGGTTGTGCTTGTCTGGTCATTCCTAAATATCAAGCGGTAGCGGTACGGATGTATAATCAAGTACACAACAAGAGTGGTTATAACTATTTGGAGGATATAAGACAATTTGGTAATAAAGTGTTTGAGGCTTTTGATAAGAATTCAGACAAGCAAGAGAGGTAATTGGAAATAAGAACGTAAAGGAAAACGCATATGAACTACTCGTTATATCATTATTTTGATAGAAAAATAGGACCCTTTAGGAATCTTTCAAGTTTACCTCTCCAAAAAGCAATAGATATATCTAAACAGATTAATAAAGAAGGAAAGACATTTGCGAGTCAAAGGTCTCTTGATTATATCGAGAATAGAAGAAAACTTGAAATGCTCGCAAGAGAACAGTTTATTGCTAAAGGCGGTAAACCAAAAAACTCATTCCCTCATTATATGACTTTAGGAGCGTGTGATTGGCTTAAAACGTGGTACACCAATCCGGCTTGGATTGTACTACATTGGGATGATTTCACAGAGTCATCTATTAGTTTTACATACGGTGATCTTTTCCCAACCATGCGAGTTCAGGATGATAAACCCTATCGCAGACAAGTCTACACAAAGCAGGAGATTATAAGAGTAATAGACAAGTATGGAATGCCTCAGATAAAGGACCGTAACGATATATTGAAGTCCAGATCTGGGATGATCAGTTGATAAAGGAATATCAATAATCTAAGCAGCTAGGAACTTTAGACAATATAAATTAAAGGATATGGTTGAGATTATAAAAAGACGAGTGTTACTTATTTTCATGGCGATTATTATCATTATCGTTGTCTTAACACCTGTCACATACGTGCAGGTAAACAAATACAAATATGCGGATAGAGTAACGAATTATCTATTGGAGGAAGAAAAATACAGTAGAGAAGATATAGAATCTGTAAAAGGGGTTTGGGGAAAGAAGTTACCTTCTTTTTATACTCTCGTGACCTTTAAGGATGAACCTTATGTGGAATATGTGTACTTTGCTCATAATGAAATTATACAATTTGACTACCGATTGACTGAAGAAGGTAAGGAAAAAGGAGTGACGAAATCAAAGCTGAAACATTATGTACCCCACAATTAGAGGAGAATGTTCCCATGATTATTTATTCAGAGGAAAAAGTACAGAATGCGAGCGATGTAGCACAAGTTTTTAAAAATTCCGGAATTAAACGACCTCATGAAGACTACGAAAGAATACAAAGAATGATAGATAACGCGGATCTATTAATTACAGCTTGGACGAACGGGAAAATGATCGGAGTTGCAAGAGCGATAACGGATTATTCGTATTGCTGTTATCTATCTGATTTAGCAGTAGATTCAGCCTACCAAAAGGATGGAATTGGAACAGAACTGGTCCATCGTGTACAAGCTCTAATTGGTGATGAGTGTTCTTTGGTACTTCTTTCTGCACCGAGAGCAGTAGAGTATTACCCTCGATTAGGATTTGAAAAAGCAGATAAAGCATTTGTAATGAAAAGAAAGAAATAATCAGAGACCAAACATTAAAAGTACAATTTGAAATAGACTCTAGGTAGATTACGAATCTTAAGGAGTTGGGATAATGAAACAGTTTACTTTTGATGTTCCTATGGTAATAAGAGTCTATAAAAAGACGCATCGTGACTTATATTTGTACATTAGCACACCGGAATCAGAAGGAGAAAATAAACCGGCTTTATTATTCTTTAACATTCTTTCCGAAAGAATTCTCCTTCCTCAAAACATGTGAAAGGGCGAATAGCCCCATGTTTAGGTGGGAGATGAAATTCGGTTTGGCAAAGCCAAAAGGGGTTTGTTTTTGATTTCGGTATGTAATGATATAATCAGTCTTATAAGTGTGAAAGGCTGGTGTATAAATGAAATTAGATAGTAATAACCATTCAGTCTTCTTATTGCAGTACCATTTGGTTTTAGTGGTTAAATATAGAAAAATGGTGTTTGATGATGCACTTTCAACATACGCAAAAGACATATTTTTACGTCTTTCTAAAAACTACAACGTAACATTGATGGAATGGAATCATGATAGTGACCATGTACACGTTTTATTCAAGGCGCATCCGAATACGGAATTAACCAAATTCATTAATGCGTACAAAAGTGCAAGTTCTCGACTGATAAAACGGGACTTCCCACAAGTAAAAAAGAAGCTATGGAAAGAAATGTTCTGGTCGAGAAGTTTTTGTCTGCTGACCACGGGCGGTGCAACACTGGATGTCATCAAAAAATATATTGAAAATCAAGGCGAAAAGCGAGGTGCAGGACGTGCTAAAAGCGTATAAGTATCGTATCTATCCAAACAGCGAACAGCGTCTATTCTTTGCGAAAACATTCGGTTGCGTTCGTTTTGTCTACAACAAAATGTTAGCGGACAGAATTTCTTCATATAAAGAATTGCATGAAAAAGAAGATAAAACGATTAAATATCCGACACCCGCTCAATATAAGAAAGAATTTGAATGGTTAAAAGAAGTGGATAGTTTAGCATTAGCTAACGCCCAAATGAATCTAAACAAGGCATATGCTCATTTCTTTCGGGATAAATCCGTCGGATTCCCAAAATTCAAAAGTAAAAAAGAAAACTATCACAGCTATACAACCAATAACCAAAAAGGTACCATCTCAATTGAAAATGGGAAGTTGAAATTACCGAAACTCAAATCACTTGTCAAAATCAGGCAACACCGTCCATTTTTTGGTACTATCAAATCGGCTACCGTTTCGAAAACCCCAACAAATAAGTATTTCGTATCCGTTTTGGTGGAAGAAAACGAGCAATTATTTCCGAAATTGGACACACAAGTGGGCATTGATGTGGGGTTGAAAGAGTTCGCCATCTTATCAAACGGGCAGCGATATGAAAATCCAAAATGGTTTCGTAAAGCGGAAAAACGATTGACTTTTTTGCAACGTTCCCTTTCTCGCAAAAAGAAAGAGTCTTGCAATCGCTATAAAATGCGATTGCAAGTAGCGAGACTTCATGAAAAAATCGCCAATCAACGTGCCCATTATCTTCACTGTATTAGTCACGTCATTACGAACGAAAACCAAGTCATTGTGATGGAAGACCTAAAAGTGAAGAATATGCAAAAAAATCGCAAATTGGCGAAAGCCATTAGTGAAGTATCCTGGTCGCAATTCAGAACCATGATTGAGTACAAAGCAATGTGGAAAGGTCGAGATGTCATCATCGCTCCCAAAAACTATGCAAGCAGCCAATTATGTTCGAGTTGTGGGTACAAACATGCAGACGTGAAAAATCTCAACTTGCGCGAATGGATATGTCCCTCTTGTCACACACAACATGACCGAGATTATAACGCTTCTCTCAATTTGGTCAAATTAGCTATGTAAGATGGTCTATTTTTTAGAGGTCGGAACGACCTTGTTAGCTTGGTTCATATAGAACGCTATCAAAAGGTTCTACTTCCCAAGAAGCCCCCACTTCTAAGCGTAGCGTAAGTGGTGGGTAGTTCACTGGTGGGAGTTTTAAGAAGGATCCAATAACTCCAGATCAATTTCAGTATCAAGCTAAACATTTTTCAAGTAAAGGGATTGTAAGTATTTGTGTTGATTATCGGAATGGATCGGATGATGATTTTACACCTGTACAAGCGATCTGTGATGTGAAATCCAGCATCCGGTGGGTCAAGGATCACCACCTAGAGTTAGGAATAGATCTGAATCGTATTATGGTGTGCGGTGCATCGGCGGGCGGATATATTACCGTTTCGGCTTTCATGTTCCCAGAGATCGATGATGAAATGAATAAGACAACCGATTATAACGTGAGTGAGCTGATTATTTTTGCGGCGGGTATGGATGCGGTAGATATTACAACTCGGCTTTTTCCTGACTTGGTACCTATGTCGTTAGCGTTCTCGCCTAAGCATCATATCAAGCATTGTTTACCGCGGACCTTGTGGATGTGTAGGACTGGAGACGTTTTATATGAAGAGAATAAACAATTCATTCACCAGATGAAGGAAGCCGGTAATGATATACGATTTTTGACCTATGACGGTATGGAACATGGATTCTTTAACTATGGAAGGCATGAGAACCTGTTTATTTTGAAAAGACAACAAAAGATATAGAGAACTACCTAAAGAAAATGCATTATATAATGGAAGATTAAATGCAATCCCTCTACATAATATCTAATAAAGGAAAAGAGGGTTGTTATATGAACTATCCGTTCAACCGAGAATGGCTTGTTAAGAAATTTCAGGAGATAGAGAGACGGATTCTCCTTGTCACGGAACAGCTCAGTGAGGAACAATTGAATTGGAAGCCGAATGAGCAGAGTCATAGTATTGCTAATTTAGTCCTTCATATAGAAGGGAATATAAAAGAAAGAATCGCCAAGGGGATATTAAATCAAAACATAGTCCGAGATCGGGAAGCTGAATTTTCAGCTGTATTTATTTCGAAAGCCGAGTTAACTACAAGAGTAGAAGAAAATTTGGGCTTTTTAACGGATATCGTGAGTAAACTGACAGATCGGGAATTAGAGCAAACGCAAGTAGTCAGGAATAAGGAACGAACAAATATAGACATGTTGCATCAGTGCGCAGCTCATTATTCCGAGCATATGGGGCAGATCTTCTACATTGCGAAGCTGTGCCTAAATGAAGGCTACAAATCAACTTCTATCTAACGAAAGAAGACACACTTTAATATTAGTCTCTTAAGCAGTAAAGCGAAAACATGATTTTTGCTGAGCTGCTTTTTTCATTTATACAATATGAAGCAATTAGGTAAAGATAAATTCTTTCATATGGTTTAAAATACAAAATAAGGAATTTTGAAAGAGGGAGGGGGGCTAAAACGGATGGCTACTGTAGGATTACTTGGAATGATACATGATGAAGAGCTCAGACAGAAATATCATTGTACATTACCGCTTTATAAAGAAGCTATATTAGATTTTGCCCCGGATGTGATCTGCGGTGAAGTTCATCCGCTTAGTTGGAAGAGATACCTGCAAGATAACACGGATAAGGGATATTGGGGAGAGCCGGCAAGTGAATACTGGGATCTGATCTTTCCATTATGTGAAGAAAAACAAATACAATTTGTCCCGATTGATTGGTTTGAACTAGATGTATGGAATAATTTTGGTCCTTTTGTAAATTTGCCTGATGATCAAAAGAATATCTATGAATTAATGGAGAAAGATTGGTTTACAGAGCAGCTGCAAACGTCATTGCATGGAGAGATTCCATTTAACTCCAAAGAATTTGATGTGATAACAAAACAGAAATATGCATGGCTAAAGGATCTTAATGAAAGATCATATCAGCTCAGGTGGAATATTCGTAATCAGATTATGGTTGAGAGAGTGAGAAATACGTACGATAAATATCCGGACAAAAGAATTCTATGTACAGTAGGAGCAGATCATAACTATTTTTTTGAAGAAGAATTAAGGAAAGACCCTATCGAATTTATTTATCCGATTCGGTAATAGGCGCGAAACAAATAAGATGATGGAGGCATAATCATGGCGACTTGGGTTACTCATTTTAGAATTGCTGAGAGATTAATAGATATAGGTTTATCAGTAAGTAAAGAAGAATTTCTAGTAGGGAATATTGGTCCGGATTGCGGAATTTACCGTGAGGGAGAAGGATTCATTCCACCAAAGGAAATAACTCATTTTCAAATCGATAGAAAAATAGATGCAGACTCATTTTATAATCAGTACCTTCTTCATCATGAGAAAGATATTCATACGAAAAAGCAATCTTTTTATCTGGGCTATTATCTTCATCTCGTGACCGATCAGGAGTGGAACAAACATTATCAAGCGAAAAAGAGTGAACCACTATATCAAAATATACTAGGTACACCTGAATATTGGAGTTTAGTTAAAGGAGATTGGTATGGCATTGACTTTCAGTATTTGAATAACAACAAAGATCATATCTTCTGGACTACATTTCAAAATATTACCGACTTTCCGGATTATTTAGATATTTTCCCTAAAGGACAAGTGGCTGAGCAGATTAGACGGATCACATCGTTTTATCTGGAGAATACAGTTCCGAATGATCATCATTTTATATATCTCACACAAAGTGAAGTAGATGAATTCGTGGAACATACGGTATCGAGGATCATGGAGATACTTGATGCCCATATAGGCACAAATAGGAGGAGAGATGAATGTGGTACAATCCATTGAAACAAAGCTAAAAGAAATGAATATAACTTTGCCAGCTTCAAGTAATCCTGCTGCTCAGTATACAAATTATGTTATTGTTAATGGAATCATGTTTGTTTCTGGTAAAGGACCATCTGGTCAGCCGAAGGGTAAACTTGGCTCTACATACACAACGGAGGAAGGATATGAGTTCGCTAGAACAACAGGAATTGAGATTTTAGCTGTACTAAAAGAGGCACTAGGTAGTTTAGACAAAGTGAAGCGTGTTGTGAAGATTCAAGGTTTTGTGAACGCAGAACCTGGCTTTGAAGAGCACCATAAAGTGTTAAATGGGACATCTGATCTTATGTATGAAGTCTTTGGAGAAAAAGGAGTTCACGCAAGATCCGTTTTAGGAGCTGTATCGGTAAGAGATAATCTTCCCATCATTGTAGATTCTATATTTGAAGTGGAAGAATAGACAACCCATGAAGTCTTAGAAAGTGCTATTACACTTATGAACCGAAGAGATTGGAGCTAACACATGAGTCAGTATACGATCGGAATCGATCTTGGTGGTACGAACATCAAGGCAGCTATTTTTGATGAAAAATATAAAACGGTAGTTGAAAAAAACGTTCAAACGGAAGCAATCCATGGCCCTGCACATGTACTAAATCGAGTAAAAGAAACCATCATTGAAATGTTGCAAACCTCTAATTTATCGCAATTTGACATAAAGTGTATGGGAATGGGCATCCCCGGTCTCTTGAATCCGGATGAAGGGCTCTCGATCTTCTCCCCTAATTTTCCTGGCTGGGAGAACATCTATGTTGTAAATGAGATGGAGCGTTATTTTGGCATTCCCACTTTTATTGACAATGATGTTCGTGTAAATCTATATGGTGAATGGCGATTTGGATCAGGTATTGGATTCGATAATGTTGTGTTAATTACCTTAGGAACAGGACTGGGGTCAGGAATCATCAGTGGGGGCAATGTATTGTATGGAAAGACCTCAAGTGCTGGGGAAATAGGCCATATGAATATGTACAGAGAAGGTCGCCCTTGCAAGTGTGGCAGTTCAGGCTGCTTGGGTAGATATGTTTCGGCTGTAGGCATGGTGAATACATTAATTGAACGGCTGAATGATGGCCGTAAAAGTATTATTCAAGATTGGGTTCAACAAGATCAAAGCCAAATTAAGGCTAAAATGATTTCTGATGCGTATGATTTGGGAGATAAAACAGCTATGGAAGTGATGCATGAGACGGGGAGAATCTTAGGATTTGGCCTCTCTAATGTCATTAATCTATATAATCCTGAAGTGATTATTGTTGGCGGGGGCATGTCTGCTGCAGGAGATCGATTGCTGAATGTCGTTCGGGAGACAACTGCTAAGCATGCATTAAAGTTATCCAACGAAGCATGTAAGATTCAGGAGGCTCAGTTGGGCGGAAAAGCAGGCATGATTGGTGCAGCTGTATACGCAAATGAACGAATTACAAAGAAACTCTTCAATAGAATTGAAATAGAAACCTGATTTGTGATGAGGGGAGAAGAAATGAAACCGTCAGAAACATCATCAGAAACATTTTTAGAAACGTTAAATTCATCAATTACTATTCGGTCAGCTTCATTATCAGAAGCACCCATCATTCTAAACCTGTGGCAAAATTCAGCTAAGTGGCTTAATTCTAAAGGAATATACCAGTGGCGCCCGGAGTTTTTTAAAGTCGATCAGGTTATAGAATTTCTAACAAATGGTTCTGACGTTTATATTGCTGAGCTAAATTCGGAAGCAGTGGGAACTTATATTATCACATGGTCAGACCCGTATATCTGGGGGGAACTGGATAATAATGATTCAGGATATATTCACCGATATGCAGTAAATAGAGATTACATAGGGATGAAAATTGGGTATACCCTCCAAAAAACAGCGGAACAGCAGATTAAAACCAAAGGAAAAACTTTTGTAAGACTGGACTGCATGGCCGCTAACAACAAGCTAAATGCATACTATCAAGATTATGGCTTTAACTATATAAGAACAATAAATGGAGAAGGATGGAGCGCTAATCTGTATGAAAAGCTGTAAAAATGCAGTGATTTAGCGGTAATAAGGTAACATTATAAGTACTATAGAACATTTTAATAGCATTATTAAAAACATTTTATGGATTTTTATCTCGTATTTTATTTTGTTATCCTGTATATTTAACTACAAACTTTTATGCGTTTTGACAAAGAGAAGCCTACAGACTTTAATACAACAAAGGAGTGCATCGAAAAAGTGTCCATGATAACGAGAGAAAATACTGAACAAAACATGCTTATTGCTACAGAGTATGTTCATTCCGTTTATGAGTCGGTTGTTGCAAGAAATCCACAGGAGTTTGAATTCCACCAAGCGGTAAAAGAAATTCTCGATTCTCTTATTCCCGTTATCGCTGCTCATCCAAAGTACCGGGAAAACAGCTTGCTTGAACAGCTGGTAGAACCTGAACGTGTTATTACTTTCCGCGTACCATGGGTTGACGATCAAGGTAAGGTACAGGTAAACCGCGGATTCCGTGTACAGTTTAACAGTGCGATCGGACCTTATAAAGGCGGACTGCGGTTCCATCCTTCTGTGTACACAGGCATTGTGAAGTTCCTAGGCTTCGAACAAATCTTTAAAAATGCATTGACGGGTCTGCCGATCGGCGGTGGTAAAGGCGGTTCTGATTTTGATCCAAAAGGGAAATCGGATATGGAAGTTATGCGCTTTACACAAAGTTTCATGACTGAACTATATAAGTACATTGGTTCAGATGCGGACGTTCCAGCAGGGGACATCGGTGTAGGCGCAAGAGAAATTGGTTATATGTTTGGACAATATAAACGACTTACAAGCAGTCATGAATCCGGCGTCTTGACGGGTAAAGGACTACAGTATGGCGGCAGTCTTGCACGGAAGGAAGCAACTGGATTTGGATGTGTGTATTTTGTTGACGAGATGTTGAAATCGAAAGATCTTAGCTTCGCAGACAGTACGGTTGTTGTCTCGGGTTCCGGAAATGTATCGATCTATGCGATTCAAAAAGCTCAAGAACTTGGTGCGAAGGTAGTGGCTTGCAGTGACTCCGGTGGATATGTATATGATCCAGAAGGTATCAATCTTGAGACAGTGAAATATCTAAAAGAAGTAGAACGTCTACGCATCAGCGAGTATGTAAAAGAGCATCCTCATGCTACTTATACAGAAGGCTGTGAAGGAATCTGGTCTATCCCTTGTGACATTGCACTTCCTTGTGCAACTCAAAATGAGATTGATGAACATTCTGCTATTTTGCTAGTTAAAAATGGAGTAAAAGCAATCGGTGAAGGAGCTAACATGCCTTCTACGCTGGATGCGATTGATATTTTCCATGAGCATGGCGTTTTGTTTGGACCGGCAAAAGCTGCTAATGCAGGCGGTGTAGCCGTATCAGCACTTGAAATGTCCCAGAACAGCATGCGTTTGTGCTGGTCATTTGAAGAAGTGGATACCAGACTGCAAGAGATCATGCGTAACATTTATAGCAGCAGCGTTGAAGCAGCTGAACAATACGGTTGTTCAGGTAACTTGGTTGCTGGGGCAAACATTGCAGGTTTCCTTAAAGTAGCAGATGCAATGCTCGCTCACGGAATTGTCTAATAAAATGATAGTAAAGCTGTTATCAGCTGGTTAACAATGAAGCCGTCTTCCATAGGAAGGCGGTTTTTAATTCTATAATTTTATGTAAATGGAATATAAATTTCCATTTTAATGATTAGATAGAGGGTTTTTACAGATAGGTCAAGAAGTATTTATCAGCATATGAGAACTTTTTTGAGCAAAATAAAAAACCTCCAAACTATATTGGAGGATAGAAAATCATTTACTATCAGATCCTGATTGAGCGAGTACAGACCCTGCTAAAGATTTTGAGGTTTTACTAGCAGAGTTACTTTGCAAAACATGCGATGCTTTCTTAGACAATTTCTTAGAAGAAACTTTATTTGCGCTTGATTTAGCCATGATACGACACCTCTCTTTGTTTTGATTTTATATATATGTAATAAACCGCTGAGTTCATTGTAAACATTGATGCATGGAGGAAGAAAAAATGAATATCCAATTACGAGAGCTGAGCGAAAGAGATCCGGAGATCATTTCGAATGCTTTTAAACAACAAGGCTGGGAAAAGCCTTTAGACTTATATGTAAGATATTCGGACGAACAGAAACGTGGTGAACGCGTATCGATTGTTGCTGAAGTGGATGGTGATTTTGCCGGATATGTTAATGTGTTATGGAGTTCGTATTATCCTTCATTTCGAGAAATAGGGATTCCTGAAATTAATGATCTCAATGTATTAATGAAGTATCGCCGATTAGGCATTGGCTCTAAATTGATGGATAAAGCAGAGGAGATCATTAAAGAACGGTCTGATTTTGCAGGAATAGGGGTAGGGTTATTTACGGATTACGGAAACGCTCAAATCTTATATGCAAAACGAGGTTATATCCCCGACGGCAGAGGAATACATAATGGTCAAGAGTATCTTGAATACGGAGATGTCGCTGCAATCAATGATGATCTTACTCTTTATTTAACTAAAAAACTGAACAAGCGAGAGATGTGCATCAAAAATATAACAGAAGAACAAGCAGAACAGTTTTGGAGAATAAGGCTAGAATCATTAAGAGTAAGCCCGGAGGCATTTGGAATTTCGTATGAGGATTCTGTTGGTACGCCAATCAGCGAAGTTATGAAAAAGATCAAGAATGAACATGACGAGTATATTTTAGGAGCTTTTACAGAAGACGATCAAATCGTAGGTATTGCAGGTTTCAGAAAAGGAAGAGGAATGAAGTTTAAACATAAAGGTATGGTATGGGGAGTGTATGTAACGCCCGAATATCGAGGAAAAGGAATCGGCAAGAGTCTCATGGTAGATATATTAAACCGAGAAAAAGAAAGTGAAGAGCTAAAGCAGATCAATCTCAGTGTGATCACGGTAAATAGATCTGCTGTAGAACTCTATAAGAGACTAGGGTTCGAGTCATATGGTGTTGAAAAGCATGCTTTAGAGTATATGGGCGAGGTATACGATGAAGAGCATATGACTTATTTTTATAAGTAAACTACAACAAGTTTGAATCGGACAGAAAGGGTGATTAGATGAAGTTCATCGTTTCGGCAAGTGTCATTGTAATGAATGAGAGTAATCAGATTTTACTAATGAGAGGTCGCAGAGGTTGGGAGATGCCTCAGGGTTGTGTAGAAGAAGGTGAGTCCATACGTCAGGCAGCTATTCGTGAAGTGAAAGAAGAAACAGGAATTGATATTGAATTGATTGATTTTTGTGGTACCTATCACAATATAACCCAAGGTGTATGTAATCATATTTTCACCGGAAAACCGATTGGCGGTGAACTTACGACAAGTATAGAGAGTGACGAAGTTGGCTATTTTTCACTAGAAGAAGCAGATCAGTTAATAACCTGGGAGAATTTCAAAGAAATAATTCATCTTGCATTAGATAAAGAGAAGCACCCTTTTCTTATCGAGTTTACAGAATAAACGATCTTGTGTACTTGAAAATTGAACGGAGGAACCAAAGTGGCAAAAATAGCAAAGAATCTTACTGATTTAATTGGTAACACACCGTTATTAGAACTTGTTAATTTTTCTTCGAACCATCATCTAGAGACGAACCTTATTGCTAAATTAGAATACTTTAATCCTGCGGGCAGTGTGAAAGACCGGATTGGACTTGCCATGATTCAAGATGCGGAAGAGAAGGGCGTTATTAACAAAGACACAGTCATTATAGAACCGACCAGCGGAAATACGGGAGTAGGGCTTGCTTTTGCAGCTGCAGCGTTAGGATATAAGTTAATGATTACGCTTCCCGAAAGTTTCAGTATGGAACGCCGAAAATTATTATCTGCTTTGGGTGCCGAATTAGTTCTCACTTCTGCTCAAGAAGGGATGGCTGGAGCTATCAAAAAGGCCGAAGAAATTGCCGGTACGATTCCTAATTCATATATTCCGCAGCAATTTCAGAATCCTGCTAATCCTGAGATTCACAGGCAGACAACAGCAGAAGAAATATGGAGAGATACGGATGGGGATGTGGATATTTTTATTGGTGGTGTGGGAACAGGCGGAACCATCTCAGGCGTAGGTGAAATTCTGAAGCAGAGAAATCCATCGGTTAAAATTATTGCGGTTGAACCATTCGATTCACCGGTTCTTTCCGGCGGAAATAAGGGATTACACAAAATCCAAGGGATTGGTGCTGGATTTGTACCCGGTAATTTTCATCATTCAGTCGTAGACGAGATCATTCAAGTGAAAAACGAAGATGCATATGAAACAACACGACAGTTAGCGAGAACCGAAGGGTTACTAATAGGTATTTCATCTGGAGCAGCGACGTTCGCCGCGATACAAATTGCAAATAGACCAGAAAATAAAAGCAAAAAAATTGTCGTACTACTCCCAGATACAGGCGAGCGTTACCTATCCGTACCCGGTCTTTTTGCAGAAGTATAAAAGTAGAGCAGTTACATGCTGAATGTAGCTGCTCTTTTTTTGAGTGATTCATACCGAGTTCTTAGCCCATGGGAGAAAACAAGTTAAAGTCTATCAATGCTCAAGAGTCATATGTATAATTATGGTAGAAAAAGTAAAGGAGAATGAAATGAATAGATCCATTAATTTAGACGGCATTGTTCATCTTTTTCAGGAAGAATTACAAGATTCTCTTACTGGCATATACTTGCATGGTTCAATGGCGATGGGATGTTTTCATCCAGATCATAGCGATATAGACATCTTAGTGGTCGTTACGTCGAAACAAACCAGAGATACATATAAGAGAATAGCATCAGGACTTATTCAGATTGAGGAAGAACTACATCTGACAAAAGGTATAGAGTTAAGTGTTGTAATGGAGAAATATACAGATGAATTCGTATATCCTACTCCATTTGAATTTCATTATTCTTTAGCACATAAGGAGAAATATAAATCGGACCCGGATTATCTATGTGGTGGTTACGAAGATACGGACGTAGCAGCTCATTTCGTAGTTACCTATCATCGAGGGATCGTACTTTATGGAAAACCCATTAAAGAAGTTTTTTCAGCGATTGATAGATCCTACTTTATCGCATCGATTCAATCCGATGTAAAGGATGCGACAGAAGGGATTACCGAGAACCCGGTGTACTTTGTCTTAAATTTATGCAGAGCATTATTCTTTCTCAAAGAAGAGATTGTGTCTTCCAAAAAAGAGGGCGGAGAATGGGCTGCCGAGGTTGTACCTATGAAATATGCAGATATCATACATGACTGTCTTGCTGCATATCAAGGTAAAGATGATACGATTAAGCAGGATGACCAGCGGTTGCTTGAGTTTGCTTCTTATATGTTAGAAAAAATCGATAACGCAGGGAGTGAGGTGTAATAAGTCATGCTTAACTAGGGTGACTTCAGAATTTCAACGATTTAGAGAGGAGTAATCAAATCAATACTCAAAAAGTTAAATACATTACATTTATCGCGGCCATATCTTTGTTGCTGAACATGATATTAATTACGATGTTGATAATGAAAAACAACAGAATCGATGATGCAATTTCAAGCCATACTTTTCAAGTTCAAACCGATTTGGTGGAACTAGAGAGCGCAATTCATTATCAAATGGATCATATTTGGCAAGATGATAACGTTGTTTTAGAGAAAATGGAAGATATTAAAGAAGAATTAAATTCGTTCATGAAACTAGGTCAAAGCTTAGAAAGATTAACAAAAGAACAAGAAAAAGAACTGACTATTTTATATAACTATGTATCCGAATATCCCGATTATACAGGTGTTCCTAACACAGTTCTAAGTTCTGCAGATCGAAAAAAGCTAGAAATACTAGCAAGCAATCTCCCTAAAGCAGGCTGGGGAATGAACATCGGTTATAGTGGCGATTGGGACAGCTTTTCTGAGAAATTAAATAAATTACTTAAACAAAGTACTCATTAGAATGGCTGGTGTTCTTATGATAACGGAACTAGATATACAAGAGTTTTATAAGGTGAAGCCTATCACGGATCAGTGTAGAAATTTGGAAGTTCGAGCAGTGGTGAATGGGATGAATCCCGGTTCGGTTTATGTAGATCATGGGACGGATGTTACTGCCGCTATGATTTGGATTCAAGGTCAGTCCGGGTTTCATATGGTTGGAGATCCTCAGAGTGAATCTTTCTTGACGCATTTAGAGACTTACATGATCAATGAAGTTGAACCTAGACTCAAAAAGTTGAATATTGATGCTGTGGAAATAAGTGTGGAAAATGATCGTTGGGCAGAAACACTGCAAACTATATTTAAAAAGCGAAATCTATTAAATGATAATCAATATGTGTTCGAAATGAATTATAATGACGCAAAACAAAGTAGTAATCTTGTGCAGGATACCTTGATTCATAGAATAGATAGAGATTTACTTGAGTCTAGAGGATTTGAAAATAAAGCATTCCTAGAACAGAAGATTGCTAGGTTCTGGGAATCGAAAGAGGACTTCCTACAACACGGTTTTGGTTATATGGCAGAACATAATCATAATGTGATAAGTTTATGTTTTTCTGCTTTTGTAGATGGCCACACCCATGCGGTAGATATAGAAACACTAGATGAGTATAGAAATAAACATGTTGGAACAGCAGTAGCTGAAGCATATATAGAAGAGTGCAAACGTAAGGGAGTAGAGCCATATTGGGATTGTATGCCAGAGAATGTGGGTTCAGTGCGCCTGGCGGAAAAGATGGGAATGTCTCTTTCTTTCGATTATCAAATTTTGTGGTATAACATCACCTAAATACATGGAGGTCATTTACATGATAGACATGAAGCAGATCTTTCTTATTACCGATATTCCTGGGTACTCCCCCCAAATCAGCCGTTTACTATCGATGATGAACTATGCCAGATTTACCACTATAGAAGAGGTAAAGGATTTAACCGTTCAGGATTTAGATTTTTTAACGGACTCTAATAGTAATTCAATAGGTGCGCTGTTAATGCATTTTGCAGCAGTGGAATATGCATACCAGGTGGGAACGTTTGAGAAACGGGAATTGAATGAGGAAGAAATAGCGATCTGGGGTGCTGCCTTGAGCCTTGGGGAAGAAGGGCGAGAAAAGATTAAAGGAAATGAACTAAGCTATTATACTGAGCAATTAGAAGCAGTGAGACAGCGAACTTATGAATTATTTAGAACGGTAAATGATGAATGGCTCTACACAGAAGAAGAGTTTTGGGCTCAGCAGCAAGCCAATTATTATTTTATGTGGTTTCATGTGTTTGAAGATGAGATCAATCACCGAGGGCAGATTCGAATGATACGAAAAAGAATGGATAAGTAAACAGATATAAATAAAAGTTGATTTTGCAGCCGTCTCTTCTGTGAAATCAACTTTTTTATATGCTTTGGATATGGAGTAGAAAGAGTTAAGAATTATCAAATCATACATAACGTAATTTTAATAATGTCAAGTAAAATGTTTTAAAATTTTTTGAGGTGTTTAAATCTAGAACAAGCAAGCGTTACTAAGAAATCAAAAAATTAAAAATACGAATTACCAAAACAAAAAAAGAGAGAATCTCAAGGAGGAAATTATTATGTTAAACAAAAACACAAACCATTTGGAAGATGTAAAGAAAACGGATAAGGTACACGCAAATGAAAGAATCGTAGGTTCATTTAGAACAGAAGAAGAAGCAAGCCGAGCTATTGAAGAGCTGAAAGCGAAAGGTTACAGCACTGACGAAATTTCAGTTATTGCTAAAGATCGAAAAGATATGAAAGCAATTAGTGAAGAGACAGGGACGAAAGCTCCTGAAGGTGTTGCTACAGGTGCAACGGCAGGCGGTCTTGTCGGCGGAATCGCTGGTCTATTAGCGGGACTCGGAATCATGGCTATTCCTGTATTTGGTCCAATCATGGTAGCAGGTCCAATCGCAGTAACACTTACAGGTACGGCTGTGGGAGCGGGTGCCGGCGGACTCGTTGGTGGTTTGATTGGTCTGGGTATCCCAGAAGAAGAAGCGAAAGAATACGAGTCTAACGTAAAAGAAGGACAAATCTTAGTACTGGTAGAAGACAAAGAGGACACTAGAAATAGTGTACACGATATCTTCCGTAATAATAATGCGACAAATGCACATCTATTTAATAATAAACAAGTACGCAATTCTTCCGTAACGTCTACTCCGAATACAGCAGCTGCAAACGCGGACCCTAGAACAGCAACGGATTTAGATCGTAAAGTAACTCCTGAGAATGTTGGCAATGGCCGTTTTGATTCCGGTGAAGATGAAAAGACAATGCGTCTGCGCGAGGAACAATTGGACGTATCTAAAAACAAGGCTAAAGTTGGCGAAGTAGAAGTTCATAAAGAAGTTGTCGAAGAACAGAAAACGATTGATGTTCCTGTAAGTCATGAAGAAGTCGTTATTGAGCGCAAAGCGGTTACTGATCATACGACAAACGAACCTATTGGAAAAGATGAAAGTATTCGTATTCCAGTAAGTGAAGAACAAGTAGAATTAAATAAACGTAATGTAGTTACAGGAGAAGTGGAAATTCATAAAGAAACCGTTCAAAATACGGAACAAGTTAAAGATACGGTGAAACGTGAGGAAGCTCGCATTTCTCGTGAAGGTGAACCCGCTGTGAATGCTGATGCGGCTACAAATCTTGATCGAAAAGGACTTAACCGTGGAACAGTAAATGATAATGCGATCCACCATCCAAGACGCTAATCTTGGTACAATGAACGAAAATAAAGCAAATAAAATAAACCCGATGAGTCTCATACTCATCGGGTTTATTAATGTAGAAATAAGTTTACAGTTTACATTCATAGAGAGAGCGATATTTACAATGAGCTGTTCGATGTACTTAAGTTGACTACGGGCTCATCCTTAACGAATTTCACGAATAGGAACCTTACCAAAGGACCAATCACTAGCAATTGAGCAGGGTAGGCAACAATGACATTTTTGAGAACCGTCCGTCCATAGTTTGCGATGATCGAACCTTCGATACCATTCATAATCATGGATGTAATAAGACCGTATACCGACATGCAGAGCACCATACCTATAACCATACAAGTCGAAGTAGCAAGAATGACATATAGCTTCTTGGATTTATCAAATGGCAAGGAAAATGCGGCTTTTCGAGCAATAGGTCCAACAATAAAAGACTCTACTAAAAAAGCAATTACAAATGTTAAGGCAAATTGTGATAAAATACCAGAAATAGGTAATGTGGTTAACAAACCATTCAAATACATATTGTAAAAGAACATGACACATACCATTCCAAAACACATCATTAATCCGAAAATAATTCCTTCTTTTTTGTTACTAGGCAATTTCATTTCTTCCTTTCGTTTTGCAGATAAACTTTAGTATAGTGACATAAAAATTTCTTCGTAAGTGAACATTTTGTGAACTTTGATACAGAGTTTATAAATTTTCTTTTTTAGTACAGTGAATCTATGAAGATCGGACTCGTTTTTAATCCTTGAGAAGAAGGTGTGAATGATGGATCAATATACTCACCTTGGTGTATATGGCATTCTCGTCAAAGATGAACAGATTTTACTCGTTCAAAAATCGAGAGGCCCGCATAAAGGAAAATGGGATCTTCCTGGTGGATCCATTGAGTTTGGCGAAGAACCTTTATTTACGCTGAAAAGAGAGTTTTTAGAAGAGACAGGGATTGAAGAGATAGAAGCAGTTATTCATAGTGCTCCATCCTATACTCTTATTCATCCGTTTAGAGAAAATCAGTTAGAGGAAATGCATCATATCGGGATAATCTACAGCGTTCGTATTAAGAATGAGAATTACATCTTAAAGGAAAGTGGAGATGGCCATGATTCTCTTGGAGCAAAGTGGTTTTATAAAGGAGAATTAATGGAACTGGAAGTGACACCGTTTGTAGAAGGAATAAGGAGACAGATTTTATGAAATAGAATCTGGTTTTAGATTTTGCGTCCCCTGCTTTTTTACTGGGAAGTATTGCACCAGATGCAATTCATGCAAGGGAAGGGGCAACACTTTATGCTGACTTTGAGCACAAGGTTCAGAAGGACCCGGTGGAGGTTCGGAAGATTTACAACGAAGAATTAAGTCAACTGGAGTATGATCTTCTACGGAGCAGCTACTGGATCGATGTCATCCTTACCCAATTTGAGACAGCTAAAGGGTTTGAGGTGACCCCTTTTGTGAGTGTGGAAGAAGTAGAAAAGTATCGTGATAGCTGAGCCGCGGTATACGAACTGGTAAAGAGTACATACAGCTTTAGAAACGGAAGCCAGAAAACAATAAACAAATTTGAAAGGGGGAAGGGAATGCATACTTTTTTCAGATATAACTGGATCGTAAGAGAACAGTGGTACGAGTGGTGTAAGGATCTGCCGGAAGAGGAATTATTGCGTCCACGAACGGGAGGAGTCGGAAGTATTTTACAGACCCTTTTTCATATCGTAGATGTAGAGTGGAGCTGGATTCGTATACTACAAGGTAAACCGGATGATCAGGAGAATTTTGATGATTACGCTACACTTCAGAAGGTAAGGGAGCTTGATCAGCGATTCAAACCTGAAGTGGAAGCATTTGTTGCTGCATGGGACAATTCGATGGAGACCCGAGTATTTTACGATCATAGGCCTGATGGTAGTTTTGACCGTGATGCTTGGGGCGAAGTAATGCGTCATATCATAGCACACCAAATACATCACATGGGACAGCTATCTGTTTGGGCAAGAGAAAAAGGAATTCAGAAGAATCCAATTTCTCCTAATGTTATAGGTAAGAATCTAATTGCAGTTCAGCAAAAATGAGAGGTGAAAACGAAGATGGAACAATGGGATTACAAACGATGAAATATAAGACAGGTGGGTTCTTGGGAGGAAAAGTAGATAAAGAGGAGTTCGAACAGGAATTGAATGAACATGGACTGGATGGCTGGGAACTCGTATCTTGCTTTGACACGTGGTATTTCGCAAAGAGCATCAAAGCAAACTCACTTAATCGGAGATTGTCTCTATTGATATAATCTGATCGTACACCTGGTAGTACAAAGGAGCGCCGATAAGTAGAAGAACAACAAATAAGATCATTAAATTACGAAATAATTTCACGTTCTTTTCTTTCTTCGCATACAGCCAAAAAGGAAAGCAAATACAGGCTGCCAGCAGAAAAAATAATTCAGCAATTACGATCACTGGAGCATAATCCTCAAGCCTCATCCATTTCACCTCGTCTTTTTTATCCAATTATAGAATATTTTTCTCTATCTTGCGATAAATAATTTTCCAATCAGGGGGCTAATAGATGAAATTCAAAGCGGTATTTCTCGATTTCTATGGCACATTAGTACATGAAGACGATGGTATCCTGCCTCTCATTTATGATAAAGTAAAACGATCTAGCTCTGATGATGTAGAAGTAAATCATATTGGAAAGCACTGGTCTACTGCGTTTTTTCACCTGTCGCGAGAAAGTTATGGCGATTCGTTTCTCAGGCAAAGGGAGATTGGAATTCAGTCTTTAGCGGATACGGTTCGTAACTTTAATTCATCTTGTGTAGCAGAAGATATCATTCAAACTCAGTTTAATAACTGGATTCAGCCCCCATTATACGAAGATACGATTCCTTTTCTGGAATCGCTAGTAGGAACCCCTATTTACATTTTATCTAATATTGATAGGGATGATATTACGGCTGCCATGAGCTATCATGGGATTTCGGTAACAGACGTAATTACGAGTGAAGATGTGAGATCTTACAAGCCAAGAAGTGAATTATTTGAAGAGGGACTACGCAGAAGTGGATGTACAGCGGATGAAGTGATTCATATAGGGGATTCTCTTGCGAGTGATATTAAGGGAGCCCAGCTCCTTGGCATCAAAGCAATCTGGATCAATAGGCTTGGTAGAAAGCTGCCGGATCACTATAAACCAGATTACATCTATCGTAATTTGAGTGAAATCAACTTGGAGTCTTTATTATAAAAAAAGAGAGGGGATACCCACAAAATGGGATCCCTTCTCTTTACTTCTCATAATCTTCTAAAAAAACCATAAGTTGTTCTCTAGGCATAGGACGGCCAGTGAGATAGCCCTGAATTTCATGACATCCTAGTTTACGCAGCAAGGACAGTTGTTGCTCTGTCTCCACCCCCTCAGCGATAACCCGCATACTTAGTCGGTCTGCTAATTCAATAATTGTCTGTACAACCTTTGCTTCATTTATGTTCATGGCAATATCTTGAACGAGTGAACGGTCAATTTTAATATATTTGAATGGAAAGCGGTTCAGCATACTTAGTGAAGAGAACCCCGTCCCGAAATCATCAATTGATAGTGATATACCCAGTTCTACCAAAGCACGGCAGATTTCTAGTGACTTTTTTAAATCGAATATTGCTGTACTTTCCGTGATTTCAAGACTTATATTCCGCGGGGAAAGTTTATATTGCTGAAGCAACTCTGCAACGCGTTTTGCAAACAAAGGTTCTCTAAGCTGATGAGCAGACAAATTGACGGAAACCAAAATATCAACATATCCCTCATCTACCAACTGCTTCGTTTGTTTAAAAGCAGCATTCAAAACCCAGTCACCAATGAATTTTATCATACCTGTATCTTCCGCAATCGGTATGAATTGAGCAGGGGATACAAATCCCAGTTCAGGTGACTTCCACCGAATTAAAGCTTCTAATCCAAGAATACGATTTGTATGCGTATCGATCTGCGGTTGGTAGTATAATGTGAATTCATTATTAGCAAGAGCAGTGCTGAGGCCATTCACAATAGTTAAATTTCGTTCGGCCATGGCTTTCAGGTTTGGAGTATATGCATAGTATTGGTTACGTCCTGCTTGTTTTGCAGCATACATCGCAGTGTCTGAACTGCTGTACAATGCTTCTATGGTTCTGCCGTCCTCAGGAGCTATGCTAATACCGACTGATGCAGTAACGGTATATGGTTTTCCAAAGATATGAATGGGCTGCTGTAGAGAGGATAAAAGCTGATTAGCGTAACAAATAGCCTCACCACTGTGGTTTATAGGCACGGTTACGGCAAATTCATCCCCGCCCAGCCGGGATATAACTGCAGAAGACGGC
>NZ_WTWX01000002.1:0-85473 GCF_009870785.1 Paenibacillus sp. An7 | reverse complement strand
GCATACTATCACGAATCTGATGTGCAACATGCTGCAGTAAAAAATCCCCAGCCGAGTGACCAAGCGTATCATTTATCCATTTAAATTGATCAAGGTCTATCATAATGACAGCTGTCTGCTGATCTTCTAAATTAGAGTTTTGAAGTGACTGCTCTAAATTTTCCATGAAATGAAGCCGATTTCCGAGTCCTGTTAAATTATCCTCATAAGCCAGTTTTTGTAGTTTTGCCTCCGCATCCTTTGTTTCTGTGATGTCACGTGTAACTAGATAACAGAAAATTTGATCATCGATTTCCAAATAGGCGCTGTCGATCTCCACGATCTTTGTTTCATGTAAAAATGTATTGATCCTCTGTTCGATATGAATAGGTGTCATCGTGCCAAATCGATCTTTATATAATTCTTTCATCATTTGCTGATCTTCCTCAGGGATAAGGGCGATTAGATCAACCCCTTCTTCTGAAATCGAATTCGGAATTCCAAGCGATATCCGAAAGGCGTCATTCATTTCTACGGCAAATCCAAATTCGTTTACAAGTGCAATGCCTTGTCTTGATAAAGAGTATAGAACTTCAAACCTGCGATTAGGAGAAGCTAGAAAATCATAATGAACCATGGCGGAACGGATAAAATAAGCCCAAATGAGTATACAGTACGCAGGCATGATTTCGTAAGGGAGTATTCTAAAAAGAATCTCAGAGCCAAATGAATCTTTTAATAAGGAAATCCCAGTCCAGATGACAGCCCATATGAGACTGAAGACAAGTCCTTGTTTGATTCTTTGCTGACGAAGGTGTTCTTTTTGCGACCATTTCTTATATCTTCGCTGCCGATTGCCAATCCATGAAAAGAGAAACAACATCAAAAAATTATAACCTGATATCACCATAATCATTACTAACAGGTAAAAGTCCAATTGTTCAGAACGCCATAATATACTTTGTGTACTAGAAACCGAAGTTTCCGGGGCATTTATTAAGATGGGAAAGATACCGATCGACGGGACTAAACAAAGCAGATGCCGGAATATCGGCTTTATTCGTACTTTGCTAACCAAGCTATAGAGATAAAGCCCGAGCGTCATGGTTATAAAAACGCTGATGTACTTTACATACATCGTTACATATAAACCATATTCAATCGGCAGTGTTGTTGCCCAAAATTCTCCGAGAAAAAATAAACTAAGCGAAAACAATAGCAACATGCTTAAGCGGTTTATTGTACTTCGAGGATTTTTGAAATAAACTTCAATTCCCATTGCGAATAAAATTAAAAACGGGATAAATAAACATATAATTTGTAGGATCATGTTGTACATTACCATCGCTCCATCAACTAGACTTCAGTAATAACTCTTATTTATATATCGTCGTGTACAAAGTTTTTTTATATCCCATAACTTAAGCAAGACAAGATTCTATTTTACAGTATATAACTGGTTAATATATAAAAAGGTTGAATATTAATTATAGATGTGGAATCATAAAAACTATAATAATTTGGAAAATAAAGCTTGTAGTTCATTTTTTTAAATTTATAAGGGGTGAAGAAATTCATTAATGAAGAAGAGAAGGTATACAACAAAGCTCTCCCGAAAAGAATGCCTATCCTTTATAAAAGAAAATATGGATTTTATTCGTTTTGATTTTTATAACGAATTCTTTCGTGGATGGACGAAGTTCGGTATTTTTAGCATTGCGTATAACGATGGGGAACACAAAAGGAGAAGAATCATTCGTAATAAGGCGGTAGGCCGGATTTCTGTAAAAGATGGAAAAACCTATGTTCGTTTTCGTCTATATAAAGGTTGGACAGATCCCTTTTCTTATATATACACGATGTTTCTTTTTCTATGTATATATTTATTCATGGGCCCTCCGTTTATTTCTGAAATGTTTCTCCTTAGCGTAAGCCTGTTACCTGCGATTATGATTGTATATTCTTGGTTATACACGATTTTATCAGAAGATGGCCATTCCAATGAGGCGCTTTTGCTTGCTTATGTAGAGCGAGTATTTGAGCTGGAACCGGAGATGAAGCAGAGAAAATGATAAGTCATAAGAAGAACAGGATTTATATATGGATCAGTGCAGTCGTAATTAGTTGTATTGTTGCTACATTTTATTATCATCGGGATCTACCCTTCCATCACAATATAGAGGCAGTAATCTATTCTCCAGATACAACATTTGAGAAAAAGACAACGGTAATACTTGATGGGGAAAAATACAAGAGATTATCGGGGAAACACCGGATTTCAGGAGAGATTAGGGTGGACGAAGAGTTATCATATCACTTTACTGCCGATTTGGACGGAAACCAGTACGTGTATATGGTTCCTTATTATGACGAGAGTGGAAATCAGCGTACGCTTGGGGTAATCCATATTTCTAAAAACTTAGATCAGGTATGGCTGAGTTCAAGTGAGCTTAATAGCCGTTATCAACTTGATGATGGGTATGTTTATGGTCCGGCAAGTTCCAAAAGGGATGTAGACGATTCGTTAACGAAGATGCTTTATGGTAAATGAGCAACGTAAACTTCCGTATGATAAGTAAAAGGAGTGAAAAGTTATTGTTTGTTATCACGTTGGTGTTTTCATTTTTAATAGGTGTGTTATGTGTGAAGTTCGGAATGGATAATTCAAAACAGAGTAAATACAATGAAGAAATGCTGCAAGAGCTTAGGGATATCAAGGAATTACTTGAGCAAAGAGGAGAAAAGTAGGGGAAGTAGATTACACGTCACAGCGTGATCAACACACTGTAAGAATGATACATACAACAAGAATTTTTTTTATTTGTGAGATATGCTCTTGCAATGAATTAGAATAAAACGGTGGTTTAGGTCTGCGATGTACCGTATGATAAGAACAGGATCGACGAATATCTATATAGGAAAAGAGAGGGATACACCGTATTCATGAAAATTACGATTGATTTAACAAAAGAGGATTACTGGAATATGAACAAGTATGTCATGTTTCATATTCCGAAATACCGAAACCTGCTGATGCTCACATTCATCAGCCTGCCGACCATTATTATTGCACTGCTCCGTTTCGTGCTGGACTATTCATGGACATATTCTATCATTATCGGAATCCTGGTGACTGCATTATCTGCGTTTTATATGATTTTTTCGATCAAACGCAAGGTCATGAGGGTTGTAAAAACAAACGCGGGAACGGTCGGTAAACATACTATTGAACTTAATGGAGAAGGTGTGTACGAAACTACTGAATATAATAATCTAGAGTATTCCTGGAAAGAGATCGAAGCGATTAAATCTGATAAGGAATATATTTATATTTTCGTCAATAGTGTTCAGGCGATCAACATTCCTAAACGTGCTTTTGCGGACGATAAACAAGAACAGGCATTTGTACATCAGCTCCAACAATATACGCATAAGAAAATATCTTAATAAATAAGGCCAAGAGCGATATAAAGCTTTTGGTCTTTTTTTTACGATTTTATACAGGATAGTCGTACCCCAGTCACGAAAGAAAAACAAAGAACCCCGTCATTTACGTAATTATGAAGTCATAAAGTAAATAGATCATAAAGGACAGAGTTTGAGTTAGGGACGATTCTTAGAGGAGGAATGAATGATGGAACAAACCACATCAAGCATGACTTTTTTTCGTGACAGTTTAAAAGTACAGGTGTATGCGGACCGCAAACAGATGGGACTTGCTGCAGCTGTCCTTGTGGCAGATCAGATGAGAACCCTGCTTCAAAGGCAGGAGCGAGTCCGCATGATTTTTGCTGCAGCTCCGTCTCAAAATGAGTTTTTGGATGCGCTGGGAAAAGCGGAAGGAATCGACTGGAAACGGATTGATGCCTTTCATATGGATGAATATGTAGGATTGCCGGAGTCTGCTTCACAGCGGTTTGGTCTATTTTTAAAGCGTGGTTTGTTTGATCGTGTTCCTCTTGGGAATGTTCATTATATTAATCCATCTAAGGATGCAGAGGAAGAGTGCATTCGGTATACGCAACTGCTGACTGCTTCTCCGATCGATATTGTCTGTATGGGGATTGGGGAGAACGGACACATCGCTTTTAACGATCCGCCAGTCGCAGATTTTTCTGATCCCGTCTGGATGAAACGTGTAGAGCTGGATGAGGCATGCCGTGAACAACAGGTGAATGATGGATGTTTTACGAGTCTTGAGCACGTTCCAACCCATGCGTTAACCCTTACTATTCCAGCACTACTATCCGGAAAATATATCTACTGTATGGTTCCAGGCCCGCTCAAACGAACAGCCGTTACAGCAACCTTAACGGGACCGATAGAACCAAGTTGCCCCGCCTCTATACTGCGAACGCATCAAGGAGCGATTTTATTCCTAGATGAAGCATCCTATGATGCTGAGCTGGGTCTTGGAAAGGAATGATTCTTCAGTTATGAATAAGTATAGCGGTACAGTCTTGGAAGGTATTCACTACAAGACAGGGGAGAGAATCAGACTCTTTTGTGAAGATGGAAAGATCAGTGAAATCAAAGTCTTACCAATAACACAGGAAAAATGTAAGGAGAGGAGCCATCCTTTTGGTGAGGAGAAGGAGGACCTGCCTCTGATCGGTCCGGGACTCGTTGATCTTCAGATTAATGGATTCAAAGGCTACGACTTCAATCATCGGCATCTAACTTCGGAAACGGTTAAGTCGGTAACAAGGTTACTGCGGCAGCAGGGCGTTACATCCTATTATCCGACAATAATTACAGAGAGTTCCGAACATATTGAGCGAGCCCTTCGCACTATAGCTACAGCCTGCGCGGAAGATCTGGAAGTGGCAAGCATGATATCCGGAGTTCATGTAGAAGGCCCTTATATCTCGCCTAAGGATGGTGCTAGGGGAGCACATGCTTTGAAGTGGGTGAGAAAGCCGGATTTTGACGAATTTACACGCTGGCAACAAGCTGCAGAAGGAAGAATTAAGCTAATTACACTCTCACCAGAATGGGAGAATGCAGAAGCTTTTATCCGTCATTGTGTAGCTGCAGGAATTACCGTCTCCATTGGCCATACCTCAGTGACCTCCTCACAGATCAAGACAGCGGTTGCCGCTGGAGCATCGATGTCAACCCATTTTGGTAATGGTATACAAGCAGAGCTTCCTCGTCATCCGAATGTCCTATGGGCTCAGCTCGCAGCAGAGGAATTATCATGTTGTCTCATTGCGGATGGATTTCATCTTCCAGAGGAAGTGCTTAAAGTAGCCCTGAAGGTAAAAGGAGATCAGGCGCTGCTCGTAAGTGATGCCGTTGCCCTCTGCGGAATGCCGCCAGGGTACTACGATACACCTGTTGGGGGCAAAGTGGTCCTTACTCCCGAAGGCAGACTACATCTAGCCGAGTCCCCTGAACTGCTTGCTGGCTCTGCACAGCTGCTGACTAGAGGGATCGAACAACTTGCAAGAAGCGGGATCTGCAGTTTAGAACGTGCCTGGGATATGGCTTCGGTAATTCCGTCTTCCAAGATGGGCTTGTCTTCAGCACGTGGAATGGAGGTAGGTGCCCCAGCGGATGTACTCCTGGCTTCCTGGGATGGGGAGCGGTTCAAGGTCCTTCGTACGTATAAAGCAGGAAAGTGCAGCGAGTAGAGCAGTCTGTAAGATAATCACGTTTTTTATCATTGAAGAAGTAACTACGCCCGCTCTATTGTTGTTATTACATATGAGCTAATCATAAAAGAGAAAACAAAATAGAGCGGAGAGTGAGTGACATGAGTGTGGCAACAGGTAAACCTGGGGGATTTTGGAGACGCTTGGGAGCGTTCTTCATAGATTCACTACTTCTTACCATTCCAATGAGTTTGATTACTGGATCGGTAGAAAATGTAGCTACAGAAGTGGTAATCATTCTATATTTCTTGTTACTACCCGTATTTTGGAATGGTTTTACGGCAGGCAAGTATATATGTGGCATTAAGATTCGAAGAGTAAAGGATGAATTGCCTCCAACCTTATGGAACATGTTTCTGCGAATCTTTGTAGGTACGCTAGTATACGCTGTTACATTAGGAATACTTCAGATGGTCAGTGGATGTTTTGTCATTTTTCGTAAAGATAAACGTTCCATTCATGATCTCATTGCCGGTACAGAGGTTGTACGAAGATAATCATCAAAAGAGAGGATTTTCATCGTGGTAAATGGTTCTAATCGCAAGCATAGTACTCTTAAAAGGTGGCTCCTGACGCTCAGTATGATCATGTTAGTCTTTGTGTTGCTCAATCCGGCTGAAGGCAGGTACTATGGTTGGCTGGAGCGAGAATATGGAATTACACTCGAAGAGTACGATTATATGGATGGAAGAACTTTTGTTAAAGATGGGAAACAAATGTATGAAACAGGACATATTCGAAATGCTTTGTTTTTCACAATAAAAGATATGGAATATTACGATATGGATTATAACGAATTAGTATATGAGATTAGCACGGTAGGGATACTCGGAACTTTTTTTGAAAGAAATTAATGAAAGGGGGAAGATATCATGAAGCCGATCAAAAGGTCTAAACTCCGTATTAAGCTCGGAACGGCCTATTATCGCAGTAGACGATATGTAGAGTGGTATTTTGGAGGAACTCGTTTCGCTCAAAAACAAAGCAGTACCGTATTGCCATATAAAGTTGCATCCCATAAGACTCCGCTCTTACGAAAGTTAAAGGATGTAGATATGTGGCTGCAGCATAACAAGATCATCAATTTGAAGATTGCGATGAAACGTTTGAATGGAATTATCATTCAGCCTGGGGAAACATTTTCTTATTGGAAGCTAATCGGAAATCCTAACCGCAGAAAGGGATATGTGGAAGGAATGGTTTTGTTCTATGGTGGCTTTAAACCCGGAATTGGGGGCGGGCTGTGTCAGTTGTCTAATCTCCTCTACTGGATTACTTTACATACCCCTCTGCAGATAACGGAGAGGCATCGACATAGCTATGACGTATTTCCCGATTCAGGTCGCAGTCAGCCATTTGGAAGTGGAGCAACCTGCGCCTATAACTATCTCGATTTGAGAATTACCAATCCCACTGACCGGCCGTACCAGCTTACTCTACAAATCACAGATGAATTTCTAATCGGTTCATGGAATAGTGTAGTTCCACAGGAGCTGACCTATGAAGTGTATGAGAAGGAGCATCGGATTACCCAGGAACACTGGGGAGGACATATGAGACATAACCTGCTATACCGGCGTGTATGGAATCAGCAGGAGGAACTGATTGATGATCAGTATATTACAGAGAATCATGCGCTGATGATGTATCAGCCATTTTTGAAATCGGAGAATGAGGTGAATGAACAGCAGGGGCAAGCTTAGGATCACCTTGAAGGGCTGAATGCAATGCTCCAGCTATAAGGACTAATAGGTAGGAGGTTGAGCGTGAGAAGGAAGGACAGAATGCGGAGATCAGGTGGTTTTCTACTTTTATTCGTATGTTTCCTATGTGCTGTGTTTATACAAGGCTGTACTTCTTCTCGTCCTGATCTTCAGAGGACAACATTATCCGAGATTTACCCAGGTGATATAACAAAGGTGGACAGAGTAGAACTGCTTGATAGAGCAACGGGTAGAACGAAATGGCTGGATGATCCGGTTGAGATCCGTCTATGGATTGGAGGTTTAAACGATGTGGTACTCATTCCAGAAGAGAATCAGGAGGGAAGTGTCGGCGGGATGTATGTGATCGGATTCTACGAAGGTGAAGATAGAAAACTTTGGTTTAGTCCGCAATCCATAGAAGATGTTTATTATGAAACAAACGAGCTTTTTACAGGTCAAATTCGGTTACTATTCGAGCGTGAATTCAGTACACCGTAAACCCTATTCTTAATTTTCACTTTCCTTCTGGACAGCCACAGCGTAGAAATAACTAAGCATCGAGATGATTTGAACGATAGTAAGTGGATCTCTCCAATGACCGGCTTGTAAAGAAAGGATTGTAGAAGTGAACAACACGAGTAAAGAAAAATACTTCAAATAATGCTGGCTTCCCATTCGGAAAATGAGCAAGACACAGAATAACAGGGCAATACAAAGCAAGACGATCATGATCATGGGGAAAACTCCTTTACTATTCATGAATATAACCAAGCTAATATTATTATTGGAATTATATAACAAATATTAAAAGAGAGTCTATAACTAATTTATTAAGGAATTTCTATTGTGACTGTCAAATTACAGCGAGCAACATGAGTCCTTTTATAAAGAATGTGGGTTTACACCTTGCGGCGGTGCAGTATGGAGGCCCGGAAAGGAAGTAGAGAGATGAGGATACAAGCGGCTCGCAAACTAAAAATAGGCGTGGGTGTGTTACTTGTTGTGATCGGTGTCTTCCTTGTTCTATCTTCTAGTAACTCAAAAAACGAGAAGGAGACGGAGATTCATACCACAGCCCAGATGATCCCCATAGAAAAGACAGAACTGTATTTAATGAATGGCGTTGGAGAACGGTGGGAGGTCCAGGACTATATGATCTTAATCAGCAATGGACAAATCCTAAGAGGTAATGCAGAGCTTACGTACACAGGAGATCCAAGCGATCTGGCTCAAACACGGAATTTTGAAATTAGTTTCTACGAAATAAATGAGGGACAAGAGAAAGAGGGAGTTTTTTCGCGGGAGTATCATCTAGTCAGCAACAGCAGAACGGTAGACAACCCTCTAAATATTTTAGAAAATGCAAAAAACCTCGGCACTAACATTCATGAGTATTCTTATGACGAGTTAAAAAAGGATGAGACCGCCTATGAGTCTACTTTTGCTGAAATTATATGGGATGACGAAAGTGGAAAGATCCATAAAGAAGTGGTGGATCTGAGCATACGTAGACAAGTAAAGGTAGATCCATATTCAGAAAAAGAGACATCTTCGGAAAATAAGTAGAAGTTCATTTTTCGTGAGATGCTAATTAAAGCTTTACATATAACTAGAGAGTATCAGAAATGAGGATATGTATGAACTTTTTTTCAAAGCGTAGTTTTTTTATTCTGACCGTGATTACCTGCCTATTCTTAATATCAGGTTGTGGCGGTCCAAGTAGACAAGATGTTATGAATCATTTAGAACCTTCCGGGCAAGAAAAGTATGCTGTGCATTTGTTTTACGAGGATAGCTTGCCCATGACGGAAACAAATGAATTAAATATCTTTCATAACTCTCATCCTATTTTTCTAGATACCATTAATAAAATTCAATTTTGGAATCAAGACATAGAACCTTATAAGAAATGGGCCAAGGTACTTGGTATTAAGGATTTTCCCGTGTATTTGGTCATGGATGCTGAAGGAATTGTATTAGAAACTCCCTATCTAAGCAGAGTAAAGGAATTTTTAACGGAAGAATTGTTACCAAACGACACGAATTCAAATTAGTAAGTAACCTCAGTAGAAAGTCAAAAAAAGAGGAATCAGAATGAATTCTGATTCCTCTTTGTAATGACATTATTCTTTCAGCTAGATTAAACAAATTTTATTTCGATCTTACATTTTGAAGCACAATGTTGCTGTGTGGTAGTGATGGAATGTCGTTAAAGCTATAACTGAAGTCTTGTTCTGGGATCACATAACTCATTTTGTTCGCAAGATAATCAAGGCTTTCCTTCATAATCTCAATCGTAATAAACTCCCCAGCACAGCGATGTCCTGTATCGTAATCACCGCCGCCTTGCGGGATGAAATTAAACGGGGTTCCTCTCCAGTCTTTAAAACGATCCGGTCTAAACTGTTCCGGCTGATCCCACAAATCAGGATGGTGATTGGTACCATACAGGTCGAGTAGTGTAAGTTCACCCTCCTTAAATTCATAGCCTTGCCATGTGAAATCTTCCTTCACTCTTGCTCCGCTAAAAGGGAAGAATGGATAAAAACGGCGGACTTCCTGCACAAAGTTTTGTGAGTAAGTTTCATCACCGGAGGCTAGTTTTTCACGTTCTTCCGGTTGCTGAATCACAGCTAAAGCTGTAAAAGTAATATAGATGGAGACTGCTACAATGGGCCGAATGATATTAAGAACTTCAACCGATGCCGTCTCCGGATCGAGCAGCTCTCCCTTTAAGTCACGATGCCATGAGAAGGCGTAGAGCGCGGAATCTTCTGCTGGATGAATCTTGCCTTCTCGTACCTCTTCCACAAGACCGGTTATCCATTTCTCTGCTTTGGAACGTGCTCGTTTACCCTTCATATGCGCTACGCCTATCGCGGCAGTTGCTTCGATCATGGCACCGAGCCATTCACTTTTTTCTTTCACTTCATCCATTGATAGAGGGACACCTGCCCATTCACAGGCAATACGGCACAAAAGTTGCTGTGATTCCTCATAGATTTCGATTTCTTTTTTAGTTTCCCAGCGGCCCACGGCAAGGCCCCAATGTTTGCTCGCAATCTCTCTTATTTTCTGCAGACCTTCCCGAGACATAAGAGACATGAACATTGCTTTCCGGTGATGGTGTTCTTCTCCATCTAAGGTTTGCACACCGTTCTCACCAAAAAGTGTTTTTAATACTCGCTTGGGAGCTGCACCCTCCCTAATAAATTTCTCGTTGTCATAAAAAAGCTGAGCTGCTTCTTCTCCGCGCATGCAGATTGCTTTTTCCCCAAGCAGCCGTGTCTCAAACAGATTAGATTGAAATCCAATCGAACGGTTTGTGATATATAAATAACCTTCTTTGAGAACGTTTAGCGTATTATCTAATCCTTCTTCTTTAGGAAATGATCTTGTTTCTTCCATTAGATATGACACCTCCTGAATTTGAATTCTATGTACCTTGTATTATTAGATTAATACCCGAATATGAATTCTTTATAACAGAAGGTGAGAAGGAAAAGTCTATTTTCGCATGTTACTCATTACTAAGAGTTATATATAAATTTCATTTCCTTAATTTATGTAGTCGTTTCACTGCTGACCGCTACGGTCCCTGCAGGGATTGAATAAACATGGCAGCTGCCATCTTCTCTAATTTCTAATGCATTTAATTGTTTTCCATAAGCACAGGCGCCATCAATTCCAATTTTATCGTCCTGAAACCAAATATCAGCCCGCTCGTGTAAATGGACGGTAGGCGTATGACCAAAGACAACGATTTTGTCGAGATTCGTGGCCTGATCATGAAACATCTCTCTAATCCATATAAAATCATCTTCGGGTTGCTCCTTAAAATTAGCATAAAAAGGATTGATGCCTGCATGTACAAAGATATGGGTAGCGTTTTCATAATATAAAGGCAAGGAAGAAAGAAATTCTAAATGGTGGGAGAAATGAGTTTTAATATAAGTTTTTGCTTGTTCATAAGTTTCCTGATTCAGCTCTTCATTAGCATAGGATAAATCACAGTAACTGGCTAACGTTTGACGAGCACCATTTCTAATCCACCGAGCATCTTCATCCTTTAGTATCGCATCGAGAAACAGTTGATCATGATTGCCTTTGAGAACGATGACCCCGTGATCACGGTGAAGTGTCATAATTTGGTCAACGACCTCTTTGCTGCGCGGGCCGCGATCGACGTAATCTCCTAATAGTATAAGCTGATCTTGCTCGGGTTGATATTTTACTTTGTGGAGTAAGGCGTTAAATTCGTTATAACACCCATGTAAATCACTGATAACAATGGTTCTGATACTGAGCACTCCTTTCAAAAGATAGATGAAAACAAAGCCAGATTTCAATATTTTCCATTATATCTGAATCAAACGGATTTTGGGACATTATAATCTATCGTTTATAAAATCTTCGATACGTTTAATTAAGTAACAACAACGAAATGTAAAGGGAGAGAACAGACATGGCAGACAATAGAGAGCGCCCGACAAATCGCAAGAGAAATATGTCGATCATCGGTATAATCGCAGTGGTTCTTATCATAGCAGCATTCTTGATGAACTACTTTGGTAACTATACAACAGTAACTGGCGGTTAGGATAATCACATTATATATAATAAATTGAGCTACATACTTAAGCCCTTGCTTTGAGCAAGGGTGTTTTTGTATTCTAATAAATGAACAATAAAAACATAGATAATCCATAAATTGTTAGATAAACTGATGAAAAGGAGGTACCCATGGTGAAATAGCATATTGATTAAAGAGAAGATGCAGAGTTTCTCGTTATCTCTTCACCAAGATCAGCCGGAGATCGAATTGAGCTAGTCTAATAAGGGTGAAAGTAAATTAGGCATTGTGCTGCTGATAACTAGTGTATTTATATATGCCAGCCGCTGTATTTCTCGAATGACTTTACAAGATTCGTATAGTAGATCATTTTAGTTTTTTCTTTTACTGTCAGCAGCATTGAATGGTGGCTTCTTCTAGCCTTCCACAAACTGCATTAGGCAGTCTGCATGGTAATTAGCTAAATCTATGGCAAATTGGGAATTAGAGAAGCCTCGATGCTGCAGCTTCAGACCACCCGAGGTTAACGAGATGTGATGATGGAACTTGTAGAATAACATTCGATCAGGGTCTAGCGCACCATTTTTCAAGTATCGGTAATAATCTCCAAAACGGAATTCTAGAAAACTATGTTCATGCTCAATATCAAAGAATCCAGCTCCTTCAATATCGATCAAATAGGGTTCTAGATTCTTATTGATTAGTACATGGTCAGGACCCAGTTCTCCGTGAATAAACCCATACTGCGTTCTAGGTTTGATCTTCGATTCAAGTGTATATAAAGTATCGATTATTTTGTCATGATGTGCTCGGATATTCTCCATATACTGAGCACAATAGGATAGCTGGATTTTTGCGTTATTGAATTGCTCCATATGACATGGTTCAGGATTGTTATTATTTTGATTCGCTTTGCCAAACACCTCTCTTTTGTTTCCATGCATGACAGTAAGCATATCTCCCAATCGCTGAAACACTCTATCTTGAACCCTCGGATCGGAATGATGAAAATAAGTTTCAGCCTTTTCGCCATGAATGTATTCAACCATCGCGTAATCAAATGGATAACGTGTTCTATCTTTATTTAGCTCATAAAGAGAAGGGGTCTGAATTCCATTTTGTATAAGATAATTATTGTTTAGTTCAAATAGACTGCTTCCATAAGATTGTTGGTATATATCATTATTGACTATATCTTCTTTAAAATAATTCATGGATAGATCCCAGACATATAGTACGAAGGAGAACCCATTACTGCAATTGATCTTGTAGACTACTTTTTGGGCGCCGCCGTGCATTCTTGACACACTTTCGACTACATACTGAGTACCAAACACCTTCTGTACATCACGCTGTAAATCAGCTAATTCGAGGTGGTCAGTAATTTCCACTGCACAACTCTCCTTTTATCCGGGAATAAATCCGCTTATTCTTTAATAACAAGTCCAAAAATCTTAGTGAATAGAATAGCCTGTGCTGGAGAAATAATACAACCTTGAAGATCTTCAAGCGTAACACCCAGGTTGAAAAATTCATTGTTACTGAGATCAATTCCCTTAAGGCTTGCTCCAGAGAACTGTGACTCGTTTAACATACAACGATCAAATTCTACCTTTGTGAATTCCGAATGATAGAAGTCTGACTTCAGCAAAGAACAGTTTTCAAAAGATACCTGTTTCATGTTACTGAATCGAAACGCAGCATAATCACCTGCGCAATCTTGAAATAGGGTGTTTCGAAGAGTGGCAGCTGTGAGGTCCATCCCGATAATTTTGCAATGTTCAAATCGTACTCGGTGAAGAACAGCCTCATTAAAATCCACATTAGATAAGTCGCAGTGAGTAAATACAACATCCGTTAGTTCGGCACTCGGAAAGGATATTTGGCTAAATGTAACATGGCTAAACTGCATCTGATCAAAAAGAACTTTTTCAGCTGTAACATCGGATAATTCTTGTTCTTCGCATACCGACTGGATCCATTCCGTTCGGTCGTCTATCATCACACGGGAGAGATCAAGTGTATTCAGCTGATGAGGCAGTTTGGGGCGAATGATTTTAAGTGGGGATTTCTCTGTATTCGGCATGGTATGGTATTCCTCCTGCGATTTTGATTGTTTTATGTAAATATATCGGTGTTTTTAGATATAGAAAAGTGGTGCCTTCACGTATTGTAACAAAAACGAGATATCTTTTGATGGGTTAATATTCGTAAACGTGGTTTGTCTTGTTATAATAGGGGTAACGGAGCATAATAGCGAGTAATGACCGGGACACGATAAACCGTGTGTGATAGCTGCGTTTATATTTATAGATAGGGAGTGCTTGTGCAATGAGACAACAATTTCTGATGAGTTCGTGGAAGACGGCGTCCAAGTTAGTATCGTCCTATTTTAAGAAAAGTTGGTCCATACAAGACTATCCTACCGAATATAGACAGATATCTGGCCAAGATACGGGAGAAGAGCAGTTTCCTTGGGAAGCACGGATTATTAACTGGTACTGGATGAGCGGAAAAGGACATACGAAGCAAGAAGCATTTAAGGCACTGCAAGAGAATTTTATAGATTATCAGGCAAAAGGAAATGATCTGCCTAGACCAGGAAGTAAATCAGGAATGGTGTTTACTTCAGTGGATCAGATTAACTATTTAGAGCCAGAAGGCATTATTTTATTCAAAGAGATATTTGGATTGGATTATTACGGCATGTTTATATCAGATGATACGACGCTGTATGATTTCTGCGATACAAAAGAAAAAGCCCAGCGGAAAATCGCCAAAATTCAGGAGAAGTATGGGATTCGGGTGGAGGATATTTCGGGGCTGCGAATTGTGGGTATTCTGGAACGTATGCGGGAAGCAGGCGTGTGAGTATTTTAATCGTATAAAATGAACAGTGATAACGGTTTTGTTCTTATTTTCAACCTTGTTCTCATATCCTGTATGTAACGCTTTTCATCTGTAATGAATGAAAAACCCGGTCTTCAAGATTTTAATATCTTAAGTCGGGTTTTTAAAGAGACATTACGAGATCATTAAACCAAAAGTAAGCTGAATGGTACGAGTCTATGAAATATTCAGTGAAAGAGTTTAATAATTTATAAGACGGTTAATTAATAGACATGCAGGAGGTAAGATTACTTTCTGTAATCAAATCCAACATAAGGAGTGATTTCAAATGGCTAATAATAATCGAAATGATAAGATGAGCCGCGAGGAAGCAGGACGTATGGGTGGAGAAGCTACATCTAAAAATCATGATAAAGAGTTCTACCAAGAGATTGGTGAAAAGGGCGGAGAAGCTCGTAACAACTCTAATAATGATGGTAAAATGAGCCGGGAAGAAGCAGGCCGTAAGGGTGGACAAGCAAGTTCTCGCTCATAATAATGAATTTCCAAAAACTTGTTCTATTGAAGTTAATGAAATAGATTACTTGTGAAAGATAATAATATTGCTTAACTAGTAAGAGGATGACTCCGGATAATCGTTGGAGTTCATCCTCTTATGTGTGTTTCACCGGTACATAGGTATATGCTGAGTCTTTTAGGTGGTAAGCACGTTCTTTTTTTATAATTTTATGAAAGCGTTTAATCACAGGTGGTGGTAAAATGAGGTTGGGAATGAGGAGGTGGCATTAATCACAATGAAAAAGATGCTGTTTGTATATGGGCTTTTAATATTTGCCTTTCTAATTTATGTCTTTCAATATATATCAGAAGATAACAAACAGGGAGATGCAGCAGGTATTGGATTAAGAGGAGAGATCTCGGAGAGGTATGTCATGATTACCTTTCAATCAGGGCTTGAGTATTGGAAAAGCGTACTTAAAGGTTTTGAAGAAGCTGCGGATGCCTTAAATGTATCCATCGAATACCGGGGAGCAACCAATTACGATATCCACGAACAGATTACCGTACTGGAGCAGGTCATTGCCAAAAAACCGGCAGGTATTGCGCTTTCCGCTATGAATTCCCATGCCCTTACAGCCGTCATTAATCGTGCGGTGGATGAAGGAATTCCAGTCGTGTTATTCGATGCAGGAGCCCCAAATAGCAAAGCATACTCCCTGCTGGCCACGAACAATTACAATGCGGGAGCGACCGCTGCCAAACAAATGTCTGAGTTCATTGGCGGACAAGGAAAAGTTGCGGTTATTACCTTGCCTGGGCAACAGAATCATATCGAACGGACCCAAGGATTTACGGAGACAATGAAAGAGTCCTATCCGGATATCGAGGTTGTGGATACAGTGGATGGCAAAGGACGTATAGAAGTTTCAAGAAAACAGACGGAAGAACTGCTGAGGAAGCATCCTAATCTTGCGGGGATTTTCATTACGGAAGCAACTGGGGGCGTCGGCGTTGGAGAAGTGGTTAAAGCGCGGATGGAAGCAGGGAAGAGCAGGGTTCATATTATAAGTTTCGACACGAATAAAGGAACGCTGGATATGATTCAGGACGGGACCATATCTGCAAGCATTGCGCAAGGAACCTGGAATATGGGGTATTGGTCTTTACAATACTTGTTCCATCTGCACCACGAGCTGACTACGCCGGCACCTTCCGCTACCGACGTAGTATCTCCGCTTCCGGTACTGGTAGATACGGGGATTAATGTCGTGAACCAGCAGAATGTGGAGCAGTATTATGCGAAGTAAGAAGAGGGTTATACCTTCATGGAAGCAGCTGCGCTTTAGTCAAATGCCTCTAAGATATCAGCTTTCGATTCTATTTTTATTGATTGGTATTGTCCCTGCTCTCGGGCTTGGCGTGCTCGTAAACTTTACGGTTGATCGAATTGTAGAAAGACAGGTAGAAGATAATACGCTCCAATTGATTGGAAAAGTGAATCAATCCCTTGATAAGTCGATTGATAATCTGCAAACCATTACCTATCTCGCTGAATTCGATGAGGATGTCCAAGCGTTTATCAAAGAAACCGGTAATGTGAAAGATTCACGTCAGTTAACCGAAGATATGAGTGCCTTCTTTCAGGGTTTTACAACATTGTATCCAGAAATAGCAGGAATCATGGTTGTAAGTTCGCAGGGAGCTTATCTGAGCAATGAGATGTATGCATATAGTGATGCAGATTTGACAAAAGAAGAGTGGTTCAAACAAGCAGCGGAGCAGAAGGGGATATTTACGGTTATCGGACATCCTGGTAATCGAAGTGTAACGACCCATGTCAATTATACGCCAGAGGAAGTTGTTTCTGTGGCCAGAGCTTTTGTTGATTCGGAGACACAGGACATCAAGGGAGTCATATTAATTGATCTGAAGCTGCGTTCCCTATCGGGGATTGTTCGAGATATTACATTAGGCAAAAATGGATATCTGATGATTCTGGATAAGGAAGGGGAAAAGATCTATGCGCCTGAGAATTCCGTTCTTAGGCATTTCGATGCTTCCTGGTTTGACGACAATTCATCTGGAACGTTGAACAAGCAAATTGGTAATGAAAACTTTCAATTTCAATATCAGACCTCATCCTATACAGGATGGCAAACAATCGGGGTGTTTGATACGGGAGATGCGGCACTTGCCGTCCGAGAAATTCATTTTTATGTTGTCTGCTATTTATTTATAGTCTGCATGTTTGGCTTAATAGCAGCTTATGTGCTGTCTCAATCGATCTCAAGGCCTATCCATCATCTGATGTCTTTGATGCGAAAAGCGGAAAAGGGAGACATGACCTTGCGCTATTTAGGCAATAGGGGAGATGAGGTTGGACAACTGGGTACCAGCTTTAACCGTATGCTCCAAGAGATTAAAAAGCTGATGATAATCAATCGGCAGAAGGAGAAACAAAAGCAGGAGGCAGAGCTGCGGAGTCTGACGGCGCATATTAACCCGCATTTTTTATATAACACGCTGGATACGATTCACTGGATGGCGCATAAGCAGGGAGCAGATGATGTGTCGGTCATGATCCAGTCTTTATCAAAATTGTTCCGAATTGGGCTCAGTAAAGGAAGCAGTATGATTCCCTTATCCCAAGAGATAGAACACATCTCCAGCTATCTGCAAATTCAAAAAACACGCTACAGGGACCGGGTTGAGTGTCATATAGATATCAAGGACGATCTGCTTGATTGTTATGTTGTTAAGCTGATGCTGCAGCCATTGGTAGAAAATGCGATATACCACGGAATTAAGGCTAGACGCGGTGCAGGTACGATTTTAATTAAAGTCAGGAAGCAAGATGAAGTATTGATTATAACGGTATCGGATAACGGAGCAGGAATGGATGCAGATCGGCTTCGTCAGTTACGAGAGCAACTGGATGATCCTTTGGCCACAATAGAGACACATAATGAGCAGCAGCTGCCAGGCCGGAGCTATGGTTTACTCAATATACAAGCTAGAATCCAGCTCACATTCGGACCAACCTATGGTATTACATTAGACAGCACGCAAGGAGAAGGGACGATAATAACGATATTACATCCCATATTAACGAAACCGCAAGTTATATTAGATCATGCGATGGAGGAAGAAGAGAGATGAAGCACCCTTATCAGGTTCTGATTGCAGATGACGAGCCCATCATTCGTGAAGGTATCTTCGAGTCCATAGACTGGCGTCTACTTGGGATGGAAGTGATGGGGCTTGCCGAAGACGGTGCAGAAGCACTTGAAATGACGGAACGGCAGGTACCCGATATCATACTCGTTGACATGAATATGCCGATTATGGACGGCATTACATTTATCGAGTCGCTCCGTGAGAACAATTTGGATTCAAGATGTGTAATCATTACGGGATACGATGAATTTGGTTATGCCCAGAAAGCGATAGGGCTTGGCGTAGATGAGTATATTTTGAAACCGGTAGATCCGGCTAAACTGGAGAAAGTGCTTCGCCGCATCAAATTATCACTTGATGAGAAGCAGAGGCAACGTGAAGAACAGGAAGCAGCGAGTGAACATTTGAAGAAGAAAAGAGATATCCTGCGTGAACAATTAGGTCAGGAATGGATACAAGGAAGATTCAGCGAAGGAGAAATTATCAGTCAGTTACATCTGCTGGCCCTTCCTTCTGCACAGCCTGTCAACCTTCTCGTTATTCGCTGGCCGGAGATGCCCACAACGAAGGTTTTGTTAACAGAAAGAGATCGAAAACTTTATATGTATGCGGTGAAAAATATAACCGAAGAACTGCTTGGAAGTGACAGTGCACTGATCTTTAAATACACAGATGACCTGATTGTGGGCATTACCTGGATTCAGATTACTCCTGAGCTTCTGATGAAGATAGAAGATGCGGCAAAAGGAAGCCTAGGAATTACCGTTCATACTGCTTATGAAGAAGCAGGGGGTACATTACTCGACATTTCACAAGCTTACCAGCGGATCAGGGATAACATCTATCAGGAAGCATCCGTCTCCCCGCTGGTTCGCAGAGCTAGACATTATCTGCATGAACATTTCCACGACCAAGCACTAACCCTGGAGCTGACTGCAAGCGAACTGTCCGTTTCGCCCGTATATTTGAGCCGAATGCTAAAAAAAGAATTGGGAGACTCTTTTATTTCTTTACTGACAGGGATTCGCATCCGCAAAGCCATTCAGCTTCTCAACGGTACCGAGCTTAGCATTCATGAGATTGCTGAACAGACCGGTTATGAGAGTCAGCATTACTTTAGTACCGCTTTTAAAAAAGTAATTGGGATATCACCGAATAAATACCGGAAAGGGGAGGCTTTTCAAAATGAATGAACGAGCCTCCGCTGTGTATTCATCGACATGTAATCTACTCAAAAGGACGCCGTGAGGTGTTCTTTTTTTATGTAGTGAAAGGTTTGATTTTTATAAAAAAGGTTGTAAATGTGCAAAGACGGTCTTTTTACTGTAGTGCTATGATAATAGACGAACAAAGAATAACTGGATATGTAAGCGCTAACTTAAGCCTCGTATCCATATATCTTCTATATGAATCGTACAAGCGAAAGGGTGGGACCGATGAAGAAAGGATTATCAATTCTGCTTCTCTTCGTGCTCGTCATCTCTTTAAGCGGGTGCAACCTTGCGGAAACGGAAGGAAGCGACAGTAAAGGCTATGTTGGCATATCAATGCCTACCAAGTCTTCAGCGAGATGGGTAGCAGACGGACAGAATATGGTGAAATTGTTTGAGGAGAAAGGCTTCAAGACAGATATGCAGTATGCCGAAGACGTTGTTGAAAATCAGATCGCACAGATTGAAAATATGATTACCAAAGGTGTGGACGTCATTGTTATCGCTTCGGTTGACGGTAATACCTTGACAGATGTGATCAAGAAGGCACATGACGAAGGTATACAAGTCATTGCTTATGACCGTTTGATTCGAAATACGGAGTATTTGTCTTACTACGCGACATTTGACAATTTTCAGGTTGGTGTCCTTCAGGCGTCCTATATCGAGCAGAAACTGGGACTGAAAGAAGGGAAAGGGCCGTTTAACATTGAGCTGTTTGGCGGATCTCCTGATGATAACAATGCATATTTCTTCTTTGATGGGGCTATGTCGGTTCTGCAGCCATATATCGATTCCGGGAAACTTGTCGTTCGGAGCAAGCAGACAACGATGAGTCAGATCGCCACGCTGAGATGGGATGGAGCCGAAGCTCAAAAGCGGATGGATAACCTGATTAGTGCCCATTACTCTGGCGAAGAAATTGATGCTGTCTTGTCCCCGTATGACGGAATAAGCCTAGGCATTATCTCTTCCTTAAAAGGGGTAGGGTACGGAAGTAAAACAAAACCATTACCGATTATTACAGGCCAGGATGCCGAGCTATCCTCCATTAAATCGATCGTTAACGGGGAGCAAACGCAGACTATTTTTAAAGATACACGCAAACTTGCAGAGCGGACAGTCGGTATGGCTGAAAGCGTCCTAAATGGTACAGAGGCAGAAGTGAACGATACAGAGAGTTATGATAACGGAAAAGGCATCGTACCTGCCTATCTTTTAGAGCCGGTATCCATTGATGCTGCCAATGTGGAAGAAGAGATTATCGGTTCTGGTTATTACACAAAAGAAGAAGTTGGATTGAAATAGAAGCTCATAAAAGGACAAGGGAATTTATACGCGGGAAGGTGAAATCATGGCTGAATATATTCTTGAAATGCGCGGAATCACAAAGACTTTTCCAGGAGTAAAGGCACTGGAGAATGTAAATTTAAAAGTTAAGCCGGGTGAAATTCATTCTTTATGCGGGGAGAACGGGGCAGGTAAATCAACGCTTATGAAAGTGCTCAGCGGGGTTTATCCACATGGAACCTATGAGGGCGATATTCTTTTTGAAGGCGATGTATGCGGGTTCAAGACCATTAAGGACAGCGAAGAAAAAGGAATAGTCATCATTCATCAGGAGCTGGCACTCATTCCCTATCTCTCTATTGCGGAAAATATATTTTTAGGTAACGAAAGAGTAAATAAAGGGGTTATCAATTGGCATGAGACCATTATGAAAACCCGAGAACTATTACAAGAAGTGGGGCTTAGTGAAAATCCTAATACGCTGATCACGAACATTGGCGTCGGCAAACAGCAGTTAGTCGAGATTGCAAAGGCACTTTCTAAAAAAGTGAAATTGCTCATTCTTGATGAGCCGACGGCAGCGCTTAATGAAACCGACAGCCAAAACTTGCTCCGGTTAATGCTCGAATTTAAGAAACAAGGGATTGCTTGTATCTTAATCTCCCATAAGCTGAACGAGGTATCCGAGGTATCCGATTCAGTCACGATTCTTCGGGATGGCAAAACAATAGAAACATTAGATATGAAATCGAAGGATATGACAGAAGATCGCATTATCAGAGGGATGGTCGGTCGTGATTTGACGGATCGTTATCCGGAGCGCAAGCCGAACATAGGAGAAATGCTGCTTGAAGTTAAGGATTGGACGGTGTATCACGAGCACCATGCGGATCGCAAAGTGCTGGATAACGTAAATCTAAGTGTCCGCCGCGGCGAAATTGTTGGAATTGCAGGACTCATGGGCGCAGGGCGGACTGAGCTGGCAATGAGTATTTTTGGTAAAGCTTATGGACGGAAGATATCGGGTGAGCTTCGTAAGGAAGGCGAAGTCATTCAAAATAACAGCATCGGTCAAGCTATTGATAATGGATTTGCTTATGTCACAGAAGATCGCAAAGATTATGGGCTGGTACTGATACAGGATATTAAACGTAATATTTCGCTGACCGGCCTTCCTAAGCTGCAAAAAGCATCGATTATTAACGAGAATGAAGAGATTGTAGTAGCTGAAACGATGCGTAAAAGGCTGAAAATCAAAACTTCCAGCATCCAGCAGGAAGTTCAGAATCTGAGCGGTGGAAACCAGCAGAAGGTCGTGCTTAGCAAATGGATTTATTCCGAGCCTGACATTCTGATTCTGGATGAACCGACACGGGGGATAGATGTAGGTGCTAAATTTGAGATCTACTCGATCATTCAGGAGCTTGCCAGCGAAGGGAAGGCTGTCGTTGTCATTTCCTCAGAGCTGCCTGAGATCCTCGGTATCTGTGACCGGATTTATGTAATGAACGCGGGGAGAATTACCGGGGAAGTGAACCGGAGTGAAGCGAATCAGGAAGTGCTCATGAAATATATGACCAAGACACCGAGCAAGGGAACAGGAGGGGCTTAAGATGGGGACATTAATAAAGCTGTTTAAAAATAACATTCGTCAGTACGGTATGATTATTGCACTAATTTTGATCATGATTTTGTTTGGACTGCTCAGCGGAGGATTATTATTTGAGCCGATTAACATTACCAACCTTATATTGCAAAATAGTTATATTCTTGTATTAGCGATCGGAATGGTGCTGGTCATCATAACGGGACATATTGATTTATCAGTAGGGTCAGTTGCAGCTCTTGTAGGAGCATGTGCTGCAATCATGATGGTAGATATGAATCTTCATCCTGTCATTGCTGTCATTCTCTCCTTATTACTGGGTGCGCTAATAGGGGCTTGGCAGGGCTTTTGGATTGCTTATGTCAGAATTCCGGCTTTTATTGTAACCTTAGCAGGAATGTTACTGTTCCGCGGAATGACGATGATTGTCCTGGAAGGTCAATCCATTTCTCCTTTGCCTGAAGGATTTCAAAAGATCAGTGCGGGATTTATCCCAGACTTCGGTAATATGGAGACAAACTTGGTAGCGCTGCTCGCCGGTATTGTGGTAACGATTCTATACGTGATGAGTGAAGTGAAAAATCGCAGAAATCAGCAGAAGTATCAGTTCGAGACGATTTCAAGCTCTCTGTTTATTGCTAAAATGGTTGTTATTGCTGCTGTCATTAACGTATTCTCTTTTGCACTTGCTAGTTATGCAGGTATTCCAAACATTCTCATTCTCCTGGCTGTGCTGATTGTCGGGTATTCCTTTATCATGAACAGAACAGTTATGGGTCGTCATATCTATGCGATCGGAGGAAACGAAAAAGCCGCAGGTCTCTCTGGTGTGAAAACAAAGAAAGTAACCTTCTGGGTGTTTGTTAATATGGGCGTTCTTGCCGCTATCTCGGGCCTCATCTTTACGGCAAGACTAAACGCAGCCATTCCAAGAGCAGGAACAAACTTTGAACTCGATGCCATTGCAGCTGCCTTTATTGGTGGAGCATCTGCTTCCGGCGGGATCGGAACGGTGTATGGTGCAATCATTGGCGGACTCGTCATGGGCGTACTGAACAACGGGATGTCATTGATTGGTCTTGGTATAGACTGGCAGCAAGGAATTAAGGGACTTGTTCTCTTGTTAGCGGTAGCGTTCGATATCTATAATAAAAATAAAAGAGCAGCTTAGAATGATTGGGTAGTAATGTTCTTCCTTATATAAAGTGACCGATAAATTATAGTTTCTTAACTGTAATTTATCGGTTTTTTAATTGAGCAATCCATTTTTTTTTTGCACATCTGCACAATAAAAAACGTCCATTCCCTTATTGTTGCTCCGCTCGTTGCTATTGTGCTTCTTATGATTAATCTATCGGAGCTATCCTTGGGATAGATGCATTAAATAGCTTTAAAGCAGATGCGCTTTTTACCTCTCGCTGATGTGATCCGAATGATTGCTATGGAAAAACAAACAAGATCTTGGATTATTCTGCATTCAATCTGAATAAAATAACGGCTACGGTTGAATATGATAATTAAACAGCGGATGAACCTTGTGCCATAATAAGCTATTGTTGGTGGTACGATGATGATTGCAGCAACGCTCATGTCTGGGTTTCTTCTATAATACAGGTTGAGGTGATTTAGATGACAAAAACATTTGTGCTTGCACCGGATTCTTTTAAAGAAAGTATGACAGCTAAAGAAGTATGTATTGCTATGGAGAAGGGACTGCGAAAATCCTTTCCAGAAGCGAATTATCTTCATGTTCCAATGGCAGATGGAGGCGAAGGCACAATTCAGTCTTTGGTAGATGCAACAGGCGGAACAATGTTCGAAAAAGAAGTGACAGGTCCTTTAGGGAACCAAGTAACTGCTGAGTTCGGCATTATGGGGGATGGCACAACGGCTGCCATTGAAATGGCTTCGGCAAGCGGGATTCACTATGTAACAAAAGATATGAAAAATCCGATGATTACGACCACCTATGGAACAGGAGAACTAATCCGTGAATGTCTTGATCAAGGTATAAAGAAAATTATTATCGGTATCGGCGGCAGTGCAACCAATGACGGCGGAACAGGAATGGCGGAAGCACTCGGAGCCAAATTCCTTGATCAGAAAGGGGAAACACTTCCTCGTGGAGGCGGTAGTCTTGGTCGGCTTTATACCATTGATGTGGCGGAACTTGATCCCAGACTTCAGGAGGTGGAAATCATCGTTGCCTGTGATGTAACCAATCCACTGTGCGGTGAGAATGGTGCTTCACATGTTTTTGGTCCACAAAAAGGAGCTACCCCTGAAATGGTCCTTCAGTTAGATAACAATCTAGCTCATTATGCGGAAGTAGTGAAGAACGTGCTGAACAAAGATATCCGTGATGTTCCCGGGGCAGGTGCAGCAGGCGGACTTGGTGGAGGATTACTCATTTTCACAAAATCCACACTTCAAAAAGGGGTTGATATTATTATTCAATACACGGGGCTGCGCGAGAAACTTGCTGGGGCTGATTACTGCTTTACAGGAGAAGGGGGAATGGACTTTCAGACTAAATTCGGTAAGACTCCTTATGGTGTTGCCAAAGTTGCAAAAGAAGAGGGAATCCCTGTTATTGCTGTTGCTGGTTACATTGGAGAAGGCGTGGAGGTTCTCTATGAAGAAGGGATCGATGCGATTTTTGGTATTGTTCCTGGTGCTCACGAGATTGATAAACTGCTTGCCAATGGTCCTCGTAATGTCGAACGTACAAGTGAAAATATCGGCAGGCTACTCGCAACATTAATTTAGCTCAGTTCCGTTATTTAGACAGCAAGGAAAATGAGAATACGATGTCGTATAAGTAGAGTATGTTAGGCATCTCGTGCATATTTTCGGTGACCGAAACGAACACCAAACTTCGGGCTTTTTGCTTATTTTGATTAAGCTAAAGTACAAAAAATAAGGGGATTTGAATGAAATCTATAAGTCATTTGTGTGGGTTGCTTCTTTTGTTTGCTGCCATTTTAGTGGCGTGTACCTCTAATTCGCCAATGGGAAGTTCGGAGAAACAGCAGATCGTGGAACATATGAAGACAGTAGAAGAGAGCGAATATGACCTTATTTACTTTAACAAATCTTATAAACAATATCATAACGCTATAAATGAAATTGTAAGTGAAGAATACTGGGCATCAATCCGTGGTGAGATTATATTTGGATATGATAGTGTAACATACACCCGAGATGATTTGGTGAATATGCCTCAAGAGGAGTATGACAAACATAAAGAACATATGCTTAATTTAATTCATGGAATTGGTATGGATAAACTTAGTGCAACGGTGCGCATATCGGATGTGTATGAAGGGGATCAGTCTAATCAAGTCAATATATACACGATGGAAAATAAAGAGTTGAAAGATCAACCATTCAGCGCAACTACTAAGAAGTATACATTGGAGAAGCGTAACGAAAAATGGCTTATTACCAAAGTAGAGCGAGATAAATTTAATTTTGGAAACGAGCAGACAGCAGAGGAGATGGAGGAGGCAATCAAGGGACTTAATTATCAAACCAATGATGGTAAAGTTATTGGTTATCCGACAGTAATAGTGTTGTCAGGCGTAGGAAAAGTATAGGGTATATTAGTGAATTGGAATTAATATGCTAGCTTTTGTACACTCTCCTAGAAGAAGGATTTATGTGATAATGACAAGAAGAAGGTCACAGACAGAGGAGGATCGTTATATTGAATAAAGAGGTACTGTTCACAGAAGAACCGATATTTGAAACGGAACGAATAATACTTAGAAGATTAGATATGGATGACCTGGAAGAATACTATCGTTTTGCTTCAGACCCGTTGGTATCAGAATGGACATTATGGAATCGGCATGAATCTACCGAGGACACCCGAGTGTTCTTAGAGAATGTACAGAAATCATGTATAGAGAAAATAGCATATCGTTGGGCTGTTATATATAAGACGGAACGAAGATTAATAAAGAATTGGATTTATTCATTTGGACGAGATACATAGCTGTGCAGAAATCGGATATGCAATTTCTAGTAGATATTGGGGAAAGGGTATCACTACTGAAGTACTAAAGGAAGTGGTTAAATATGGGTTTAGTCATATGAATATAAACCGAATTGAACATAGATAACTTAAGTTCAGCCCGGATTATGAAAAAAGTCGGGATGAAGGAGAAAGGCATACTTCGAGAAAAGTCTCAAATCAAAGGAGAATTTGTGGACCAGATTCAGTTTGCGATGATTAGGAAAGATGTACAAGAAGAAATAAGGAAGTTTTAGGCAAGGAGGCAACAATACTTGAAATCGACGATGAAAGTAGCAGGAATGTTTATCCTTTTTGCTCTACTTGCGTATGTGATTGTATCTTATAGTCTTAACACTACGAATTCAAGCCATAATAAGCCTTATGATGGGAGGGATCTCCACATTGGTATGGTAGGTGAAGCACCCGTGGTACGCGAGAAGCAGGTTTCTTTTCATAAAATAAATCTTGAGCAGATGAAGGAGGAAAGCAGCCGTTTGGATGCTATTTTTATTAGTAAAGAATTTTTATTAAAGGCTGCTGCACCAGCGTTTGCAAAAGTATATAAGGAATTAGAGATCCCTGTGTTCTTTTTACAATCCGAGCGGAGTTACATTCCTTTCTTCTATGAAGAGCTTAGTTATGAAGATGCGCCAGATACATCGGTTGATCTTAGCTATGCGACTGCACTCGTTCCCCAGCAAGGAAATGAAATGGGATACTGGCAGTTTGGAGTCTATAATGACAGGCGGAGCAAAAGTAATATTCAGTCTGCTTACTCCAAGATGTTTGAGGCTATTGATCAAGGAAGTATTGATGATGGAGAGAAGTAATTACGCTTTAAGAGGATTTAATTAGTTATAAACATATAAGAATTTACATAAAAATGGTACAATTAGGAATAAGTTGTTTGCTCAGGGCTTGAGGGAAAGAGGCAAGTCCTTTTTTATTATATATTAGAGGAGGAGTGTATGCTCATGGATCAAGGAGTAGGTGTTTTCAGTATTTTATCTATATTTTTAGTCATTTGGTATATCGTTTGTCTCGGATTAGGTATCTATTGTTTTGTGTTATTCGTGAAACTGGCGCGGAGAGGGATAACTGCGCTTGATATTTACATCGGTAAACATAAGAATCCAAACAATCGGATAGACCAAGAGTTGTAGTGCTTTAACTTATATAAAATGAAGACATAAATAGTTGCCATTCAGCCTATTGCTGAGGGCGGCTATTTTTTTGTGTTAGAGATTCTATGAAACAATGCACTTACTGGTAACGTTAATAATCATGTAGAATAGATAGATTCTAGTACATTACATCCTAGAGAGGAGCATGGCTACACGATGAATAATAAATGGAAGAACCTTATTTTGATTCTTACCTCCATTTTACTGATCTTTGGAACTCTACAAGCGAAGAAAAAGTATGCTCAGTATCAAAATACACACAGATATGTGCTGTCATTAATGAATCACGAATTAGTAACAAATGGTATGAGTAATTACAGTGAACTAAATCGGTTGTTGAAGGAACTCGATAGAGGCAGTATCTCGATGATACAGTTTGAGAATGGACTTCTGAATGTTGTTAAGAATTTGGATAGAGCTGAGCTCGCTGAATATACACTTGCGAATACCCATTGGAATTACACATATGATCAGCCCATAGGTGCAAATGATATCACAGGTTTCTTAACTTATATCTCCTACAAACTGAAATATATAGCTCTCTCGGATGATGATGAGGCTAAAGTGGAAGCTGTGAAAGAACTAAAAGAGATCTTCCTGACCATGGAAAATAACTTAGATCAAGAGCGGATGATCAGTGGAAATTATCCTTCTATTGAAAATAGTTGGACCGCTGCGATGAAAGCAGTATATAAGGAACATGGAGAATCAGATCTCGTGAAGAGTTTCTTTGAAAACAATGAGAGATATACAAAATAAACAGGTGGATTCATTCAATAAGGGGGAATGACCTCTGATTAGTATTCAGACCGAGATCACGATTGATAGACCGATACGCTGCTGTTTTGATGCAGCAAGAGATTTGGATCTGCATACCCGAACGGTATGGAAACATACTCACGAGAAGGTCATTTCATCCACTGGAGGTAAAGATGGACAGCTGATCGGGTATGGTGAGATGGTAACCTTTGAGGCAACTCACTTCTTAGTTCGTCAGAAGCTTACTTCTAAAGTGGTAGCGTTTGAGCCACCCTACATGTTTACAGATCAAATGCAAAAAGGCGCATTTCGCAGCATGATACACATTCACGAGTTCGACGTCCTTGGTCCAAGATCAACACGGCTTAGGGACACGCTTTATCTTGAAGCTCCTTATGGATGGGTAGGAAGGCTTGCGGAACGTTTTATTTTACAATTGTATATGAAGAATTTCCTGGAATACCGTAATAAGCAGTTAAAGAAGATGCTAGAATCATAGAGAGTACATATAATTTACTCTTCATAAGGAGAAATAATAGAATGACAAACGGATCAAATGATATTGAAATTAAACTGTACACGATGTGCGTAGTACGTGGCGGAGATCGAATCTTATTAATGAACCGTCCAAGTGAAAACGGATTTCCAGGATGGATTGCTGCAGGAGGGAAAGTGGACTTTCCCGAGAGCTTAACCGAAGGCGCCATACGCGAAGTAAAGGAAGAAACGGGTCTTACGGTAAGTAATCTAATATACAAAGGTCTTGATGAGTTTGTTGATGTGAATGAGAAATACCGGTATATGGTATTTAACTATATAACGGATACTTTCGAAGGAGATTTGCTGGACAATCCTCCTGAAGGAGAACTTCGGTGGATTCCGCTTAACGAACTTATGAATTATCCAATGCAAGATTGGTTTAGAGAGAGACTTACGTATTTTTTTGAAGATGGAACCTTTGAAATTTATGCTCTATGGGATGAAAAGCGTAACGAGACACAAAAGCGAACCATAACAAAACTGTAGGGAGAAAGACAACAGTGAATCATATTCGGTACAAAGATTTGACCTATCTACTTAGTGGCAGTGAAGTACAACAAGCGGCCTACCATGTGTTGCAACAATATAACGTTATGGAGATTCTATCTCCATATACTCCTATCCTTACAGGAACGATTCCGATCGATATCAATATTGTAGGCAGTGATCTCGATATTATTTGTGAGGTGCATGATTTTTCGGCATTTGAACGACTTTTACGAAGTGAATTTGGAGACTTCCAGGATTTTATCTTGACGGACAAAATAGTGAACGACATCAGAAGAATGAAGGCGAACTTCCAGCTTGAGCAGTTTGAGGTTGAGGTATTTGGACAGCCCATTCCGGTCACTAAGCAGAATGCCTATCGTCATATGGTGATCGAAGACCGCATACTTCGTCTTTATATTGAAGAGTTTAGACAACATGTACGTTCTCTTAAAAGAGAAGGATATAAAACAGAACCGGCTTTTGCTAAGCTGATGGATTTAGAAGGTAATCCTTACGAGACTCTGTTAGAGGTTGAAACATGGACTGACGAGAAAATGGAAGCAATGGGGTATCCTTCTTTTATAGATTGTGTCACAAGAGTATATCAATTTAGTGAGAAAGAGAAATACCACTTTCCATTGACCACGAAAAATATAGAGTATACAGAAGGGAACGAAGGGTCTGAATTATTTGCTGAAAGATATCATAAAGATCATTCCATACATGTATCACCGGGGAAAAATCGAAACGAAGCACATTTGTTTTTTCGAGGTGCTCATGACTTCACTTGTCGATGTACGATTCTTGACCTGTCACAGGAACAATCTCCGATTCTTAAGGAGATGAAGGCAAGTATTATCGAAGATACGGATGATTATAATTATGACTATTCTGATGTTTTCGATTCATTTGGTGTCATTGAAGTGAAGAACTTTGAGTGGAATACCTATATCACCTCAGATGTAGAGAAATGGGGTACGGAGTTTTTTGGTTTTATTGAATCTTTTTTGCTTCGATTTTTTTCTCAGCTTGTTTTTCCTGCGAAAGATATAAAAGCGATAGAGATCTACATGAAACGAACCTTGCCTTTCGCTAAAGCCTTTTATTATGAAGAAGAATTATATTATCGGTTTAAGGATTTCTGGTGACAGAGAGAGGAGGTATTCGTACTGGCATAATGGGACTTCTTTTTAAATGAATAATAGAAAGGAAGATCGCTCATGAAACTAAAAAAACGCAAAGTTTTTACTAGAATGCTACTTCTTCTACCGTTTCTTTTGATTATCATCCTCCTGCCTTTTGCTTATTCGAGTAAAACATATTATCCTGCTGCTCCTTTCTCAGCAATAAGCAAGAAAGAAGCGGTTCAAGCATTAGAACCGTCTTCCAAAGAACTGATCTATTTGACAGAAGAGGACGGTAAGCGCTGGTACGGATTTAAGGGCAACCAAGGTGATGGCGCAGAGGCCGTTATTTCTTTCATGAAGTCTAAAGGATGGACGTATCAAACTCAGGAGGGAGCAGGCTATTTCTTTGGCAAGGAAAGTGGAGTAAGCACCGAGAAGGAAGCTTCTGCAATCGTACATAGTGAAATGTGGACAGGTCAATATGTTCTCTACAGGATCCCTGTTCGTCACTTGGAAGAATAAATATCCATGCATCGTATACCAAATAGGAATTAAGGAACAGCGCCAGCATAAAAATAAAAAATAAAAAAGACGCGAGTGGAACGGGGCGCAAAGAACGACCATTTCACTCGCGTCTTTTATTTATCTACAATACATTACTTTGTTTTTTGCTTGAAATTCTCTTTCAACAAAGAGAGAGACAACTCCGCTGTGGATGAAACAATAAGGTCCGCTTTTTGCATCTGAGCAGGGGTACCTACGCCAACCGCATACATACCAGCAGAGAGAATAGATTCGATCCCTGCTTCTGCATCTTCAATGCCGACACATTCTTCAGGCAGAACGCCAAGTTTAGCAGCACCCGTTAAGAAGATTTCCGGATCCGGTTTTCCTTGTTTAATCAAGTTCACATCAACCACATGATTGAAATAGTGGGTAACTCCCAGACGATCCAGAATAAACGGTGCATTCTTACTTGCGGAGGCAAGGGCAGTGCCAATGCCAGCTTCTTGTAACTCTTTTAGCAGCGCTTCAATTCCTGGAAGCAAGTCAGCAGGTGTGACTTTTGCGATCATTTCTTTATAGAGATCGTTTTTCTTTTCAGCAAGTGCTTTTTTCTCTTCATCGGAGTAAGCAGCGTCACCTAGGGACAGGATGAATTCCAGGGATTCCATCCGGCTGACCCCTTTTAATTTCTCGTTAAATTCCTTATCAAAAGGAAGGTTCAATTCATCAGCTAGACTTTTCCATGCTAGATAATGATATTCTGCTGTATCGGTAATGACCCCGTCGAGGTCGAAAATAACGGCTTTCATTCTTTCTCCACCTTTCAGATTCACTTAGGAAGTGGTTTTTGTAATGAGTGGCTCTTCATTTGTAATGAGCACTTCTTTATCATAAAGCTCTATCGTCAGCGGCGCACCGGAGACAAGTGCGATCTTCACTTCGTTCTGATCTACACTTACGTTAATCAGGCGCTCACGATAATTGATGTGGAAGCTGTAGCTAGACCATTCTTTTGGCAGGAATGGGGAGAAGCGCAGCGTCTCTCCATGCGTACGCATGCCGGCAAATCCTTGTACAATAGCGAGCCAGCTGCCCGTCATGGAAGTAATATGCAGACCATCTTCCGTGTCGTTATTATAGTTATCAAGATCAAGTCTTGCCGTACGTTTGTACATCTCAACTGCTTTTTCTTCCATCTTCAGTTCAGCAGCAAGTACGGCATGAATAGAAGGGGAGAGAGAAGATTCATGAACGGTCATTGGCTCATAGAAGTCAAAGTTCCGTTTCTTTTCTTCCATTGTAAACTCATCGCTGAAGAAATAAATTCCTTGCAGAACATCCGCTTGTTTGATAAATGGAGAACGCAAGATTTTATCCCATGACCATTTCTGATTGAGCGGAAGATCCGCTTTATCCAAGGAGGATACAGGACGCAAATCCTTATCAAGGAAGGTATCATGCTGTACATGGACACCCAGCTCCTCGTCGTAAGGGAAGTACATCCGGTCCACAATATCCTGCCAGTGAGCGAGTTCCTCAGCAGATATATTCAGCTGTTCTTTTCTCTGCTCGTCGATATCTGCAAGACATTCCATCGTATATTTCAGCACCCAAGTTGCCATCGTGTTGGTGTACCAGTTGTTATTTACGTTATTCTCATATTCATTAGGTCCAGTTACCCCATGAATCATATATTTATTGTGACGTTTTGAAAAATGAACCCGGTCAGCCCAGAATCTGCTGATTTCGGTCAATACTTCAATACCTTCATTTTGGAGATACGTTTTGTCTCCCGTATAATTCGTATAGTTATAAATGGCGTAAGCAATCGCTCCGTTACGGTGAATCTCTTCAAACGTAATTTCCCATTCATTATGACACTCCACACCAGTGAAGGTAACCATCGGGTAGAGCGCACCTTTTAGGCCTTGCTGACGGGCATTATGTTTTGCACCATCCAGTTGATTGAAGCGATAGCGCAGCAAGTTTTCAGTTACACGTTTGTCAGCAAGTGCTAGATACATTGGAACCGCGTAAGCTTCAGTATCCCAGTAAGTTGCACCGCCATATTTTTCACCTGTAAAGCCTTTAGGACCGATATTCAGGCGCTCATCATGTCCATAGTAAGTCGAGAATAACTGGAAGATATTAAAGCGAATTCCTTGCTGTGCTTCTACATCACCTTCAATAGTAATATCCGCTTTCTCCCAGCGCCGAGCCCACTCTTGAATATGTTCTTCTTGAAGCAAGTTGTATCCTTTGTTCATCGCATCTGCCATCAGACGTTCCGCTGCCCAGATCAGTTCTTCTTTCTCCATATCACGTGAAGTGGTCACCACGACAAATTTCTGAATTTCCGCAGAAGCACCAGAAGGAATTTCATATTCATAATGAGCCGCTGCATAAAGGCCTGCTTCTTCTGTTGTCTTAGATAAAGCATGTTCAGTTACAATACCCATCGTTGCATTAATGGTAAAGCGCTCGATGTCAAAAGCATTTTCTTTCGTCATAGCCGAAAGACTGATGTAAGGTTCGCCGATTTTACGATCTGCTTCCACCCAGAATGTTTCTTCATAGTTAGCGTCTTCATTTTTCGTATTTCCGTCCAAGTACGGAATCAAAGTGACCTTAATATTCTCATCTGTCAGATTGGTTACGTTATATTTAATGAGACATAGTTCAAGGAAGGAGGCACTGAGAAAACGTTCTGTTTCAATGCGCACCTGTTCATTTACGGTGAAGGAGCGGCGTAATATTCCTTCTTTCATATCTAATTCTTGATAGAAGTCAGTAACTCTATCTTGATAAGTGTCGATTTCATGATCATTAATTAGGACACGAATTCCGATAAAATTCATAGCATTGATAACCTTGCCAAAATATTCAGGGTAGCCGTTTTTCCACCAGCCAACTTTTGTTTTGTCAGGATACCAAACCCCAGAAATATAGGTGCCTTGATGGTGATCTCCGGAATACGTTTCTTCAAAATTCCCTCGCATTCCCATGTATCCGTTACCAATGGAAGTCATGCTTTCCTGAAGGCGCAGATCTTCCTTATGAAGGGTATTTGTAGTGAGTTTCCAGGCATGAGTGTCAAAAATACGTTTGTATGACATGATAATCCTCCTTGAAGAGTGTGAGTCTCCACAACTCCTGTGTTAGTTAATCACTGGTAAACTGTGATACCTCATCGTACTGTGAAAGCCTTCTCTTATATTTGTCAAAATCCATATCTAGTATCTTATGAATAACCTTGATCATTTGCTTTTAAGAACGTACGATGTTGGATCGTGAAAGTGCTGTCATTTGATTGCGTTTTCAGTATATAGTGCAACCGGTTGCCCTGTCAACCTAAAAAAAGAATAATCTCGTATTTGAATTCACAGGATACTTTAATATAAGCAACTTAATGTAAAATCAAATGCGCGATCATTCTTTTAGTGTGTTGAGCAAGAAAGTTATGAACTTCCTTGTCCCCGTACTATATTTCGTTTGCTATACGCTGTGAAGAAGCACGCTCAACAATTTGGTGGGGAACAATGATATGTTTCGTCATTTCTTTGGGGTCTAGAATTTTCTCTATTAGACTTTTAGCTGCTTGATATCCCAGAGTGAAAATATCGATGTCAACCGAGGTGAGCGGGGGATTCAGCATCTCAGCAATACGGAGATTATTAAAACTCACAAGTGAGCAAGCCTCTGGCAGTGAAAAGCCCAGCTGACTCAGCATCGTCTGCAGTGGGAGAGCATGCATATCATCGCCGACAATAAGGGCCGTTGGCCGAGCTGGCTGTTTAAAGAGTGAATCTAAATCTGCTTTAGTAAAACTGGAGTCTAGAACATACGAATCATCAGCAATGAGGCCGAAATCTTGTAATGCTGCTCTGTACCCGCGAACCCTTTCTTTATGAACCGTGCGGCTTACATCCGCTCCCACATAAGCAATGTGCTTGTGACCAAGCTCTATTAGGTATTTTGTTACATCTTTACCCGCTTGAAAATTGTCATTATCTACATGAGTGGTTTCATTTACGTATTGCTGAGGTTTACCGATGACAGTATAAGGAATTTTTTCGTTATGAAAATAGTCGACTACCGGATCTTCTGATTTGGAGTATAGGATAATGAAGCCGTCTACCCGATTGGCTCTGGTCATCATTTTGACACGATCAAGCAACTCTTCATCGCTTCTTGCAGTCACAATGGCCATCGTAAAATTTTTCTCATTCGCAAGTTCACTGATTCCTCGAATACTCTCTAGAAAGAATGGATTTTGAAAAATAGCAACTTCTGCATCTGGCATGATAATTCCGATCGATTGCGTTTTTTTGTTAGCCAGGCTTTGTGCAGAGAAATTAGGTTCGTATCCAAGCGCTTTCATTTCTTTCCTTACTCTGGCTTTTGTTGCTTCGCTGATTTTAGGACTATCCTGTATGACACGTGATACGGTGGAGGTAGCAACATTCGCCCGCTTTGCTATATCTTTAATGGTTACTGCCATCGATAACGCTCCTTTACTATATTCTTTTGTTATATCATACACATCCCGTGGCAAATGAACAACGGTAAAACCAGGCTCCAAAATCACATTTATAAAAAAGGGTTGCAAAATGAAAGCGATATTATCTATAATAAGTTTGCAACCGATTGCACTGAATTGCACCATGTTGCAATAAATCTGTATGAATCCCTAACAAGTCTAGAAAAACAAACTGTAAACGCTTAAGGAGTGGGCACTAGATCCAGCTTATGTACTTTAACTGTAGTAATACACTTTTGTAAGGGGTTTCTGAATGCAATATCAATTCCAATTATGCTAAATGGGGAGTCATAATGGATCAAGTGAAGGTTGCGAAATAATAGAACATGAGGTACTCATTATGAAAAAATTATTGTCTTTTGAGTTCTGGCAAAAGTTTGGTAAAGCATTGCTCGTGGTTGTCGCAGTTATGCCAGCAGCCGGTATTATGATTTCACTGGGTAAAGTAATCGCCATGTTCGGGGCAGATCTTTCATTCCTGGTAACTGCAGGCGGTGTTATGGAAAATCTCGGCTGGGGAATTATCAACAATCTTCACATTCTCTTTGCAGTTGCTATTGGTGGTTCTTGGGCGAAGGAGCGTGCAGGCGGAGCTTTTGCTGCACTGATCGCATTTATCTTAATTAATATTACGACAGGAACGATTCTTGGCGTAAGCAGCGACATGCTCACACAGGAAGGAGCGACGACAACGACCTTATTCGGTCAGGAGATTCTAGTATCGGGCTACTTTACTTCCATACTGGGTGCACCAGCACTGAACATGGGTGTTTTTGTCGGTATCATTTCTGGTTTCCTCGGAGCTGTAGTCTTTAATAAATATTATAATTATCGTAAACTGCCGGAAGCATTAGCTTTCTTTAACGGTAAACGTTTTGTGCCTTTCGTGGTCATTCTATGGTCTGTTATTATTGCCGTTGTGATGTCTGCGGTATGGCCTTTCGTACAAACGGGAATTAATAGTTTTGGTAAGTGGCTTGCTGCATCAGGAGATACAGCACCGTTTATTGCACCTTTCTTATATGGTACGCTGGAACGGGTCCTTTTACCTTTCGGTCTGCATCATATGCTTACTATTCCAGTAAACTACACAGAGCTTGGAGGCATTTACACGGTACTAACTGGACCGAATGCCGGTGGAACAGTGGCTGGACAAGACCCGCTCTGGCTTGCATGGGCAAGTGACCTTGCGAACTTGCAAGGAACAGATCCAGCAGCATATCAGCAGCTTATTTCCACGGTTACTCCTGCACGTTTTAAAGTAGGACAAATGATCGCAGGAGCCGGTATTTTGATGGGTATTGCCCTTGCCATGTATCGCCGTGTAGATAAAGATAAACGTTCCAAATATAAATCAATGTTCCTGTCCGCAGGTTTGGCTGTATTTTTGACAGGGGTAACAGAGCCGCTTGAGTTTATGTTTATGTTTGCTGCACCATTATTGTATGGTGTGTATGCAGTCATTACGGGTCTTGCATTTGGTATGGCAGATTTAATTCATTTGCGTCTCCATTCCTTCGGTATGATTGAATTATTAACACGGATCCCGTTATCGATTAATGCGGGCCTTGTCGCAGATATTATTAACTTTGTTATTACAACTGCTGTATTCTTTGGAGCATCGTACTTTATTTCTTACTTTATGATTGGCAAATTTAAATTGGCTACACCGGGCAGACTTGGGAATTATACGGATGATGAGTCTGATAAAGCAGATGAGGATGCGGGTTCAGCACCTGCTTCTGAAAAATCAGCTGCAGGTGCTGAAGGGGATGATCTTCCTTCTAAAATCATTAATATCCTCGGTGGACCGCAAAATATTGTCGATGTAGATGCATGTATGACGCGTCTGCGGATTACAGTGAATAACGTGGATGCCGTGGGTAATGAAGAGGAATGGAAGAAACTTGGAGCACTCGGGCTGATCAAGAAGGATAATGGAATTCAGGCAATCTATGGACCGAAAGCGGATGTACTCAAATCCGATATTCAAGATAAGCTAGGGTGATGAAATTTTGAGAATATTAACACTGAACACACACGCATGGATTGAAGAAAATCAGCTTGAGAAAATAGAGCAGCTTGCTCATTTTATAAACGAGCACGATTTTGATGTGATTGCACTTCAGGAAGTCAATCAATCCATGCAGGAAGAAGCACTTCCTGCTTCGGAGATGAACTATTTTCATGAAGCGGAAGAGAATACGCTTATCAAAGCAGATAATTATGCTTATGTCCTTCGTAAACAGCTTCACACCGAATACTACTGGACGTACATACCTGTCCATGTTGGATTTGCTAAATACGACGAAGGATTGGCTATTCTGTCTAAGACGCCGATTAAGGAAGCGTTCGGTGCTTACGTATCGGATATGCGGGATTATGCCAACTTCCGTACACGCAAACTGCTGGGAATCAAAACGGAAGTCTCCGGTAAGGATACCTGGTTCGTGAATGGTCATTATAATTGGTGGCATGATGAAGAGGAACCATTCGAGCCTCAGTGGAAATATTCTCTTGCTGTGATGGACAAGTATGTTCATTCTCTGCCTGCCTTTATTATGGGAGATTTCAACAATGCGGCTCACATTGAGGGCGAAGGATATTCCCTGGTGACAGGGAGTGGATGGCATGATTGTTATGATCTTGCAACTCAAAAAGATGACGGATTCACGGTTGTTAAGGCGATCGCGGGTTGGGAAGATAATAAGCAGAAACTGCGAATCGATTATGTCTTTTCGAATCAAAACATCCCTGTCCAATCTTCAAAAGTCGTACTGAATGGAAAGGGTAGCCCTGTGGTGTCAGATCATTTTGGTATCGCTGTTGAAATCTAAAGTTAACAAAATAAATAATCCCACGATCCTAGAAGGAGGATGTGGGATTATTTATTTTGTGTATCAATGGGTTTACATCAAGGGGTTGGACTCGTATTTGTCTCTGCTCACAGAAGCTCCTGATATAGATCCGTAACTGCCGTGAAGAGCGGGATCGATTTGTCTTCTATTAAGTAAGAAACACCAAGGTTTTGATTCCATTTTATTCTTCTTTTATAAGAATTAGGGGCTGTTTTAAAATAGGCAGACATTTCTGTCAGCAGTTCGCTGCATGCAAGTAGTTCCTCTTTCTTCTCTTTTAGTTGCTCATTCCTAATAGTATCAATCGTAAGATAACCCGCTTTTTGAATCCGAATCAGGATAGGAAAGTCTTCTTCCACATGGTATGGACGACGAGTAATTTCATTAAAAGCTTGATCATATAAGGTACTGGTTCTTTTTAGCGACCGAAGTACGATATTGGACAAGATTTTTATTTCTTGGTTATGGTGTTTTTTTGCATAAGTCTTGAGCAGCTTGGCTTGGGCATCCAATGCGGCAGCAAAAGTCCGATTCAGCCTTTTTGAAGCCGAATGAGGTGATATTACAAGCATCCCGGCTAAACCAAGAGAACAACCAAGCATAATGTCTATAATTCTTACATTTACAAAGGAAATCGGTAAATCTACTGGATGTGCCAGTGATACGAGCAGAAGAGAGATGGGTGTTATAAATACCGCAGCAAGGGCATAATTCTTGACAGCCAGCGTTTTAATAATGAATTGCATGATAGCAACACTCAGTACGATCACAAAGCCTGTGGATTCTAAGAATAGCAGCAGAGACGCGAGTAATCCTCCTATGCAGGTACCAATCATAAGCTGAATTCCGCGATAAAAACTGGCCGTTGCTGTAGCAGCGATCAGGACAGAAGCACATCCTATGGGAACCCACGAAGGATGCGGTGCCTGGATCATAATCGCCACTCCATAAGCAACCAGAACGAGCAGCCCCATTTTCATTGAGGCAGAGAAAATCGTTGTGTAGTGATACAGACCTCGGATACTCCACCTGGTGCCAATCGCTTCTTTTAGTGAACGAGTGGACACCTCGAGTTTGGAAGAAGGGTTCCCGGTCGCATCCATCATGTAAACAAATGCTTCCTGTAAGGCAGGGTGAAAATGATCTTCTTCTTTTATGTTGCCAAAAACTTGCTGATCCAAAGTCAAAGTTGAAGGTCGTTTAGGCAATGTACGGGCTATCGTTCTCAGCATACGAGGGTAGGTAGCAGGAATAGATATTTGTTGATCTTCGATAGAAACAAGAGCCCAAAACAGCTGATCCGCAGCCGCTGTAATCTCGTAGATTTGCTGAAGGGAGCGATTTTCCTTTCGTCCAGAAATCATACTTTGATAAATTTTCTTTTTCGTTTGTTGAAGAAGTTCCCCCGTCTCCAAGCGAAGAAGCGGATAGTCGCTCGTATTCAAAGACTCAAGCATCGTTGCAAGTTTTTGGTACAGGGAAGAGAGCATTCTTTTTTCTGGCCCATAACGATGAAACGCTAGGGGGATCATACATAATAGGAGTGCAGGAATGCCGCCAAGAAGCACAGTCAGCCCCCGATAGGCGAATAAATCTGGATCTGCGGGAAGGCTGATTGCCATACCGCAGACGAGAACAAACATATATCCTGCAGGAAGCAGAACGCCTGATATTCCACACAAAAAAGTAGCTGCAGCACCAATGAAACTAATGGCAGCTGCACTTGCCAGTAACGAAGGGCCCGCAAGGGTACCCAGCATAATACTGAAAGCAAGCCCTAACAGAATGCAGCTCAGTTTCACAAAACGCTGTCTTGCGGTTTCATCCCTCATATATACATTCACAAAAGCACCCGTTGTTGCCAGCATTCCAAGCCCAGGTTCATGTAAGATGATACCAGTTAGCAGAGGAATGCCGGTGCTAAGCCCCGCAATAACAGCCGATCCCCAAGGAACCGGGACTTTATTGATGCGAAAAGCTTTTTTTAGATGCTGTGCGATGTAAGTTCTTGTTTTGGGTATTGATTGATTGTTTGGATTCAAAATGATATGGCACCTCTTTAGTCATGGGTAATTCTAGTAGAAGTTTTCAGTCAAAAACTCTATTTACCACAAGACCTCGGAGTTTAAACTTGCATCAGTAATCATCTATTAGGATACAACTCGTTGAAACTGACTTTGGTACAGCTCATAATAAGGGCCTTTTGCTGCTAATAATTCCTCATGTGTCCCTTGTTCTACAAGACGACCATGCTCAAGGTAAAGAATGGTATCTGCATCTTGAATCGTACTTAGCCGGTGGGCGATAACGAAGCTCGTTCTTCCTCGCATAAGTACCTTCATTGCCTCCTGAATATGCATTTCGGTTCTTGTATCTACACTGCTTGTTGCCTCATCCAGTATAAGAATAGCCGGATCGGCCAGGATGGCTCTCGCGATGGTTAACAGTTGCCGCTGTCCATGACTCAGGTTGCTGCCTTCCGTACTAAGCATCGTGTCATATCCCTGAGGGAGTCGTCTAATAAATGTGTCTGCATTCGCGAGTACAGCTGCTTGTTCTATTTCTTGGTCGGTTGCATCGAGTTTGCCAAAGCGGATATTTTCCCGAATCGTCCCTGAGAAAACATGGGCATCTTGAAGTACCATCCCCATCAGCCTGCGGAGATGATCTTTGTCGATTTGGCGAATGTCCACATCATCAATCGTAATTGCTCCATCCACAATATCGTAGAAACGGGTTAATAGATTTACGACCGATGTTTTACCTGCTCCCGTGGGTCCAACAAGAGCGACCTTTTCACCTGGATGTGCAGTAAAGCTTATGTTTTGCAAAATAGGTTTATCCGCATGATAATGAAAAGACACATCATCGAAACGTACAGCACCTTGTATATTCGTGATCGGTTTTCCATGTTCGCCTTCATGCTCCGTCTTCATATCCATAATCTCAAATACTCTCTCTGCACCGGCGACAGCAGATTGAATCAGGTTGTACTGATTTGCAAGTTCAGAGATGGGGCGTCCAAATTGACGAGAGTAACTTAGGAAACTGACGACAATGCCGACCTGGGTTTGACCCTGGAATACGAGCCAGCCTCCGACAGCCGCAATCAGGGCAAAACTGAGATTGTTGACGACATTCATGAACGGTCCCATCATTCCAGACATCATTTGCGCCTTAATTCCAACCTGATTAAGCCGTTCGCTAATTTCCCTGAAGCGCAGAGTTTCTTTTTCTTCCTGACGGTATAGTTTCACCACTTTTTGCCCACTGATGGTTTCTTCAATCATTCCATTGAGATCCCCCAGATGCTGCTGTTGTTCCTTGAAATATCTCTTTGTGTATTTAGCGATATTCCGAGTTACGACAAGAGCGAGCGGGATGCTAATCAGTGCTACTAAAGTAAGCGGTATATCCAAAATAATCATAATTACAAGGGAACCGATGAGTGTCACGATACTATTCAACAGTTGAGTAACACTCTGATTGAGTGTGCTTGATACATTCTCTATGTCATTTGTTGCACGGCTCATCAGTTCTCCAGTGCTGCGCTTGTCAAAGAATGAAATCGGCAATTTCTGATACTTTGAAAACAGATCTTTTCTCAGATGAAGCACCGTTTTCTGAGAGAGCGCGGTCATAATATAGGCCTGCACCCAGGTAACCACCGAACCGAACAAATGAATAGCGAGCATGATCAAGCATATTTTAATTAGTCCCATATAGTCTCTCGGGATAATATAATTATCAATCGTTACCCCAACAAGATAGGGGCCTAGTAGAGCAGTAAGTGAGCTTAGCACAGTGAAAATATAAACCATGAGCAGTGCGGCGCGCTGTTTGTTTAAGTAATTCCAAAGCCGTTTTATCGTAGGACCGGTATGTTTCGCTCTTACTTTTGGCATTTGATGCACAGGAACTCGGGAACGCATTTGACTAGACATAGGATCTATCCTCCTTGCGCTGTGAACGGTAGATATCTTGGTAAACGGAACTTGTTTTCAAAAGTTGTTCATGCGTTCCTTGAGCTGCGATCTTTCCATCGTGTAGAACAAGAATCAGATCTGCTTTTGTTACAGAAGAAATACGCTGTGCGATGATAATCTTAGTGATGTTGCTTTTTTGTTGTTCCATCGCTTTTAGTATGTTAGCTTCTGTCTTGAGATCAACCGCACTTGTACTGTCGTCCAGTATAAGTATCGAAGGATCCGTAACGAGTGCTCTCGCGAGGGAAATCCGCTGTTTTTGCCCACCAGACAGGTTTACCCCTTTTTGTCCAAGAACCGTGTCATACCCTAGTTCCAACCGTTCGATAAAAGGAGCTGCTTCGGCTGCCTTTGCAGCGGCCAAGATTTGTTCGTCACTTGCTGAAGGATTACCGTAGCGGATATTATCCCGAATTGTTCCGCTAAATAGAATTGCTTGCTGCATTACTACGGCAACCTTGCTTCTTAGTTCCTCCAGATCATAGTCCTGTACGGGGACACCCCCCACCCGTATTTCTCCACTGTATACTTCGTAAAGTCTTGGAATGAGGTGGACTAGGGTAGTTTTCCCAGCACCCGTCGCTCCAAGGATCGCTACCATTTGACCCGATTCTGCTTTGAAACTGATATCAGTGAGGACGAGGTCATCCTCTTGGTTATGGTAAGAGAAGCTAACATTAGAGAACTCGATAGATCCTTCATGAACACTTGACGCATGTTTTGGATGAACCGGATTTTCAAGCTCAGAATATGTACTTAGCACTTCATTTACCCGGTCTGCAGATACTTTTGCTCTAGATACGAAAACCAGCATGTTACTTAGCATCAGCATTGACATCAGGAGCTGGGTGACATAGTTAATAAAAGCGATCAGTTTACCTATTTCAAGATTTCCTTGATAATACTGCAATCCTCCGAACCAGAGCACCGCTACGATACTGACATTCAGTACAAGCGTCATCAGCGGCATACTGAGCGCCATCAGCCGATTAGCCCGAATTGCTGCCTGGGTATAATCGTCATTTGTTTTGTTGAATCGCTGCTCTTCATAATCATTGCGAACAAAAGCTTTGATGACACGAACACCAGATAAGTTTTCTTGAAGAACGGTGTTTACCTGATCGAGCTTACTTTGCATTTTCGTAAATAAAGGAAAAGACCGTTTGGTTAAGAGATAGAGAATGAAGAAAAGTACAGGCACGGACACTACTAAGATGAACGCTAGATTAGGGCTCAGCATAATGGCCATCACTAAGCTTCCGATCAGCATAAGCGGCGTACGGACAAAGATTCTTAGAATCATCTGAACAAAAGCTTGTAGCTGTACCACATCATTCGTTAAACGAGTAATGAGTGAGCCGGTTTTTCGTTCATCCAAATTGCGAAAAGAAAAGGATTGGATTTGTTCGAATAATCGAATTCGCAGATCTTTTCCAAAATGCTGTGCAGCAATGCTTGAAAAAATCGTACAGCCGGCTCCGCCCACTAGACCGATCAGCGCGACAACGATCATAAAGAGTCCGGTTTCTTGAATATGATCAAGGTTATTTTTTGTTATCCCTTCATCTATGATACTTGCCATGAGCCTGGGCTGAAGCAAATCCATGGAAACTTCGAGCATCATAAGCAGAGGAGCGAGTAAGCTCGCTGCCCAGTAGGGTTTGAGAAAAGGAAGTAGTTTCTTCATTAAAATAAGGACACCTTTCGTAAGTGAGATAGAGGGACAACCTTTTAATAAGAGAATTAATTTTCGTAATTCATTACAGTAACTACAGATATTTATGTAATGAATTCAAGTAAGCTTGTTTTTAACTTAAAGGTATGACGGAAAAATTGTCAAATGATTCCTTGCTGGACTTAAATGTATGAATTATATGTTCCAAACGTACTTTTTCCGCTGGATTAACTTTAATATTATTTTATAGTTAGATTTAAAAAAGCGTTTACAGAGTTAACTGGTTAGGTTTATTATGTAATTGATAGAAAGAAGATAGCAACCAGGATTTATATTTTAATTAATTCAAAGACGATAGGGAACAAACGCAGAACCATTCATTTCAATAAGGTGGAGGTTATTATTATGGTAAAAGTTCTTGTACATACAGAGAAACGAAAAAGCCAAATCAATAAAAACATCTATGGTCAATTTTCTGAACATTTAGGACGTTGTGTTTATGAAGGAATATGGGTTGGAGAAGATTCACCCATTCCAAATACAGACGGGATCCGAAATGATGTAATAGAAGCATTGAAACAACTAAAAGTACCTGTACTGCGCTGGCCAGGCGGCTGTTTTGCTGACGAGTACCACTGGGAAGATGGAATTGGTCCTCGTGAGAACCGTCCGCGTATGCTTAACACCCACTGGGGCGGAGTAGAAGAGAATAACCACTTCGGTACGCATGAATTTATGAGACTTTGTGAACTCATTGGGGCAGAACCTTATATTTGTGGTAATGTCGGCAGCGGTACAGTGTATGAGATGCAGCAATGGGTGGAGTACATGAATAACGGCGGACAGTCGCCAATGGCAAGTCTTCGTGCACAGAACGGTCAAGAAGAACCGTGGAACGTGAAGTATTTTGGAGTAGGTAATGAGAGCTGGGGCTGCGGCGGGAACATGCGTCCTGAATATTACGCTGATCTGTATCGAAGATATTCCACTTATGTGCGGAATTACAGTGCAGAGCCGGTATACAAAATTGCTTGCGGACCTAATACAGCAGACTATCACTGGACAGAAGTTCTCATGCGGGAAGCTCATCATCTCATGAATGGTCTTAGTCTTCACTATTACACGACAGGTACTGGAGTATGGGAGAAAAAAGGCAGTGCCACTGGATTCACAAGTGAAGAATGGTTTACAACACTGAAAGCTACTCTATACATGGAAGAGCTGATTGTAAAGCATTCAGCCATTATGGATAAATATGACCCAGACAAAAAAGTAGGACTGATCATTGATGAATGGGGAACTTGGTTTGAAGTAGAGCCAGGAACAAATCCAGGATTCCTATATCAACAAAATACAGTACGTGATGCGCTCGTAGCGGGAATTAACCTGAACTTATTCCATGAACACTCCGATCGCGTAACGATGACGAATATTGCACAGATCGTAAATGTCTTGCAAGCAATGATCCTGACGGAAGGTGCTAATATGGTACTGACACCGACATATCATGTTTTTGATATGTATAAAGTTCATCAGGATGCACATTTGCTTGAGACTCAATATGTAAGTCCATCTTATAAAATGGGTGACGAAGAAATTCCGCAGCTCAGCCTATCTTCTTCTATAGATCATGAAGGGCATATTCATGTTTCTGCTTGTAATCTCAGCCATGCAGATTCCTTGAATGTAGAACTTGATCTGCAAGGGATTGAAGATGCAGTGGTAAGCGGCCAAGTTCTGGTTTCATCTGATGAGCTGGATGCACATAACTCGTTCGATAACCCGGCCCAGGTTGCACCGAAAGAACTTGAAGGAATCAGAGCTGAGAAAGGAAACGTTAGTTTCACACTGCCTGCTGCTTCCGTAGCGGTAATTAAGATTGTGCCAAAGAGAGGCTAAGAGAAGAGGATGACAACAAGAGCTGATAACGAATGCAAAGGTTGTACGGCAAGTGTGCATGTCAGCGAATCACAACTTGCCGTTATGGAACAGTCCACTGTTACATCTGAGCAAGGAATGTCAGAGCAGGCTGTTCAGGAGCTGTACAAAGAGCGTTTAGCAATCTGCCGTACATGTGATGGATTCAAATACGGAACCACTTGTAAATACTGTGGGTGTCTCATTCCTTTGAAAGCCAAGGTAGCCAGTGCTACCTGTCCATATCCTTTTGAACCGAAATGGCTTAGGTAATATGAATGAAGCATGATAATGAAAGCATCTTCCTTTCTGAGGAAGGTGCTTTTCTTACATGAAAAGATACTGTATTACTCTATAATAGAGAGTAGCTCAATTGAAATTCATTTCAATAGAAAAGAGGAACTTCCTATGAAAATTGCTTTTGTTGTCTTTGACGGAATTACGTTTCTGGATTTTGCTGGATTTTATGATGTGATTACAAGACTTGCCTATTTTCCTGAAACGAAAAATACGACATGGGACATATGCGGAATGCAAGAGGAAGTAACGGATGAACTTGGAATGACAATGAAGGTTAATAAGGTAAAACCAGATCTTTCTTCCTATGATATGCTGTTTGTTCCCGGAGGGATCGGGACGAGAAAGCTTCAATACGATCATGATTTTACCCAGTGGCTGAAGAGTGCAGAGAAAGTTAAATTTAAAATATCAGTATGTACAGGTTCATTATTGCTTGGTGCAGCAGGTTTTCTTCAAGATAAGAGAGCGACCACCCATCCAATGCATTATGATTTGCTAGTCCCTTATTGTGCGGAAGTGGTGAAATGTCGCCTTGTTCGAGACGGAAATATATTTACCGGCGGAGGTGTAGCCACATCCATTGATTTGGGCCTATATATTGTAAGCCTGTTTCTTAAAGAAGAAGAAGTTCACAATATTCGTAAGCAAATGGATTATCCTTATCGTCACCACGATATCATTACCATCTAACGATAGTGGACTATGAGAAAGTTATGAAAATAGATTAAGGTCGAAGAGATGCTTCTTTTGTGTATACAAAAGGAGCATTTTTTTATAAATACCAAGTAGATCGAGATACGAAACTGCTAGACATATTTTTGGAAAATGCAGTAAAATGATGGGATTAGAATAAAGGGGTGCAGCTGATATGTCTTTTGAAAAAGTGCTTGATCAGGGTTATGTTCGTCTAGATCCCGGTAGCAATGAATGAGATGGTGCATGATAAGGAAGAAACCTTGATATAGAAAAGAGCATAACCTAAATGGATGGCAGGAGGTAACGAACTTGGAATACCGTAAGATGGATGCCCGTGATTATGAGCAGTGTATTGGTTTATGGAGAAGAACGGAAGGCATGAGCATCAGTAATGCAGATTCCAGGGAAGCCATAGAAAATTATTTGGAACGTAATGAAGGATTCAGTTATGTAGCCGCTCAGAATGAAGATATCATAGGGACTCTGCTGGCAGGGCATGACGGAAGAAGAGGCTATCTATACCATTTGGCAGTCAAGCCTGAATACCGGGGACAAGGGATTGCCAAAATCCTTGTACAGTCTTGTCTGGACCGGCTTCGAGACGCAGGGATCGAGAGAGCTCATATTATGGTGATGGGTTCCAATGAGAGTGGCCAATCATTCTGGACGGGTCTTGGATGGACACGGCGCGGAGATATTTTGATATGTTCCCGGGATATTTATACGAATCCTGTAGGAAAGGAATGACGTCAACAATTTCTTAAGTAGGATAGGGAGGCTGACAGTGATGAACAACATAGATTACAATGGGCGAATCTTTACGTCATGGGAGAATTCCGGCAATGGGGAGGTCAATCGAGAGACACTTTTTCATTATTTTCAGGACGGAAATCTCGTGTGGGCTAATTATGCAGGAGGCGGTATTATAGCAGGCCACCTGATTGCGACAATGGGGGACGATGGGGCTTTAGATATGCGTTATCATCATGTTAATGAAAAGAATGAGATCATGACAGGGATATGCACTTCAACTCCCGAATTACTTGAGAACGGAAAAATACGCATCCATGAAGAATGGACATGGACAAGCGGGCGTTCTATACTGCAAGAAGTCTGAAGGTGATTGTATTGTTGTATTAGAAGGAGGTAGCCATGGATTTGGATAATCTGGTCGTGTTCAGTTTTGTAGGGATCCTCTTCGTTATCATCGGTGTGATAATGAAATGGAAGCCTCCAAAGCGAATAAACAGCTTGTTTGGATATCGAACCCATCGGTCAACTCAGAATCAACGAATGTGGGAAGAAGCGAATCGTTATAGTGCGATGTGGATGATTTATGTAGGGATTTTTTTTATTCTTATTGGATTGATCGTTGCTAAATTTGTTCAAGGTATCCAGGGACTTGGTATTTTGGTAGGCGTATTTCTGACCGTTCATCTCCTTGTATTTGTCATGGTGGAGAGAAGATTAAAGGAATTAGAATAAGACATGAGAAGACAACTACAACCGCTTACATTATGAAAGTAAATGAAAAAATAACCGAACTATTTCAATTTTTATAAACAAAACGTATGTGTTTACAATATAAGGGTATTAAGAAGTTGTGCGGCCTGCATAACTTCTTTTTTATTCCATATAAACTACGAAATAGGAGTGAAAATTAGCGAGTCAGCAGTAAAATTGAAATTCATAAATATTTTTTTGGAAAATCAAACTATTTCCTCTTAAAGCTTGTTATTATATTACTGAACGTTGTTTTAACTGAATTCTGAATCGAAAATGTGAGTTCGTAAAGCGGACTAAATTCGCTGTGAGATAGGAAGGATGAACGGAGGTTTCCTGTGAGAAATATGGAAAATATCTTCTTGACGGATGCCCTTCAGATAGGGCTTACGGCAGCTCCGAAAGCTGTGATCATCCGTTGTTAATTTTTTGACCAAATGGTGTCATTAAAAGCAAAAGACGAACATCGGGTATGTTTATGATTCGGTGCTTCATTTTAGAACATGGTAAGAGCTGGATTGGGGCAAGCTATTCCTGATCAACCATTCATTGTAAGAAGTGAGTATATACGCAATAAAACCAAAATGAGTAAGCGGACTGTACTGAAGGAGGAATAGTGATGATGATATCCTACAACCATGAATCCATCGAGTATCACACAACTACAGGAGGAATAATTATTCAGAATGGTAAAGTTCTTCTGCAAAGAGAACAAAACCAGCCGTATTGGTTTTTACCAGGCGGAAGTGTAGAAGCAGATGATACACCTGAGTATACAATCGCTAAGATGATATATGAACAGCTTGGTGTGCCTGTAATTCAAGAGCAGCAAGTATGGATGATTGAGAATATTGTCGATCTACCATTGGGGCACAATATGCGGGTTCATGAGACGGGAATGTTCTTCGTATTGGAACTTCCATACCCACATCCGATCTTCAATCAAGATGGTGAATTTACAGGTACAAATAAAGAATATAGATATAAATGGATTGATCTTGATGTTCTTAGGCAGCACCATGTTGTTCCGGAATTTGTGGTTCCCGAGCTTCATGTGCTAGAAATTGGAAAGGGTGTCAAGTATATCGTGAGTTAGTATTCATAGAAATTATCTCTGTTCTTTATGAGTTTGAGCAGGGAGCATACGTATGCTGAGTCTTACGAAATGAAAAAAAGGATGGCTCTCATGAAAACCTGGGTTATTACTCAGGTTTTTTTTATGTCTTGAAATAACAGATGACTTTGCATCTTTTCGTCTGAAAAGGTATTGTAGAAAGTAATGTGAAAAGGTAAGCATGGAGGGAACCAGTGGACATGGCTAAGCAAAAATATTATGTGGTTTGGGAAGGGAAAATCCCGGGTATTTATACAAGTTGGCCTGCATGCCAGCAGCAGGTTAACGGAGTGAATGGTGCTAAATACAAGGCATTTGAATCCAAATCAGAGGCCGAGAAAGCCTATACGGCTGGCTGGAAAGGATACTATGGGCAAGGAGGAACGGGGAAATCTGCAGGGAGTTCTAGCAAGCGTACATATGGAACTGATGATTCAGCTCCCATAGAGCCTGTTGACTACAATAGTATCTCGGTTGATGTAGGAACCAGGGGGAACCCAGGCCCGATGGAATACAAAGGCGTGGATACGAAGACAGGAGAAGTGTTGTTCAGTGTAGGACCTATACCGAATGGTACAAATAATATCGGCGAGTTTCTTGCTATTGTTCATGCGCTGGCTTATCTTCAAAAACAAGGAAGTAATAAGACGATTTATAGCGACTCAGTAAATGCGATGAAATGGGTTAGACAGAAGAAAGCAGCTACTACTTTGAAAAAAGATGCCTCAACCCGACAGGTTTGGGATTTGGTTGAGCGAGCTGAAGAATGGCTCAGAACACATACGTACCAGAACAAAATTGTGAAATGGCAAACGAAGTTGTGGGGAGAAATAAAAGCAGATTATGGACGTAAATAAATAGAGAAATCATCATATGTACAATCATGGAGGGAACATAAGAATGACTAATTATAAAGCCGTATTTTTTGATATAGATGGTACGCTGGTGAATGATGAGAAGGTTATTCCTGCAGATGCAGTTGAAGCGGTGAATCAGCTGAAAGCTCGTGGAATTGATGTTTTTATAGCGACAGGAAGAGCACCTTACTATATTACTGAATATTTAACAGAGCTTGGTCTGGACTCCTTTGTCAGCCTGAACGGATCCTATGTGGTGTATAAAGGACAGCCTGTTTATAAGGCTCCTATTTCCAAATCAACAATGGAAAGACTGGAAAATACAGCACTCAGCCACAATCATCCGGTTGTGATGCAAGGTGCGAAGGCGAGCTTCTCTAACACGAAGCAGCACGATTTTATTAAGACGTCTTTTGAGACTCTTCGTGTCGAAGTACCGGGTTATCATACTTCTTATTGGAAAGAAGAACCGATTTATCAGGCGCTGCTGTATTGTCAAGAACACGAAGAGCATATCTATACATCGGAGAAAGCTGGTTTTGAGGATCTTCAGTTTATTAGATGGCATCCTTATGCTGTGGATGTAATTCCTGCGAGTGGTTCCAAGGCCAAAGGTATTGAGGCAGTACTCAAAGTTTTGGGAATATCGAAAGAAGAAGTAGTTGCTTTTGGCGATGGACTGAATGATGTAGAAATGCTGTCATATGTCGGGCTGGGAATCGCAATGGGAAATGCCAATGAAGAAGTGAAATCATATGCTAATCATGTGACCAGTTCAGTTGATGAAAGCGGAATTCGTAAAGGCTTAGAGTATGCCGGGTTATTGAGTGAGGTTTGGTCTACATAGGACAGAGCGGTGTGAGAAGAGGATGATCCTTGTGACCATCCTTTTTTCTATGCTGGCAGCCTTTATTTTCAACATAAAAAAATTACATGATAATTACATAATAAGGGGAACCAATATGCTTAAAAAAGGATATATATGGTATTATTGAACTCAAGATCGGAAAGAGGATTGGGAGTTTCCTGTGAGGAGGATGTTCATGTTCTATGTTAATGCAAGAGCTTTTATTGAAAGAGAAGGAAAACAAGGAACCGAGCTCGTCATTCAAACCCGTAACAAGCCGGGAGAGGAAGCACTTGAACTTCCAGGCGGGAGAATTGAACTATACGAATCCGTACACAAAGCGTTAATTAGAGAAGTCCAGGAAGAAACAGGTCTAACTGTTACTCGGATTGAAGGCGCTTCAAAAAGGATAGATACGGTAGGGATCAATCCTGATTTTGAGGTCGAATGTATTGAGCCTTTTTGTGTATACCAGACCCTTAAGGGCCCGATTGATTCCATTGGTATGTATTTTATCTGTAAGGCAGAAGGTAAACTGTTTGAACAAGGAGACGAGACAAAGGGAGCTACATGGAAAACGTTGCAAAGTCTTCGTACGATGATCGATCAGAATCCGCTGCAGTTTAGTAATGTTGATAGAGCAGGTCTTAAATATTATCTGAAACACAGAGTTGTGCGTGATTAAGTTACCTAAGTAACCATTTTAATTTTTCTCTCATTCACTTAGTTGTCGTACATGCCTTCCTTCTTGAATAAGATGAGCAATAGGTTGTCTTTTTATTCAAGGAGGAGGAGGCTGTATGATTACAAGTGCTTTTTTGGGTTACATACTGCTTGGAATTTCGATAGCTGCACCGATTGGTCCGCTCAATGCTGCCCAGCTTAACATTGGAATCAGACGTGGTTTTTTTCATTCCTGGTTTTTCGGACTGGGAGCAGTGCTTGCTGATCTTTTGTACATGCTCTTCGTGTATTTGGGAGTTGTCCATTTACTTGAGGCTCCCTTTATTCAAACGTTTTTATGGTTGTTTGGTTTTTTTGTGCTTTCATACACAGGAATAGAAAGTATTCTTAGCACGGGTCAGATTAAAGAAACGGAAATTAACCATAAAGAACCTTTGGGTAAATCAATGATGTCTGGATTTTGGTTATCGCTTTTTAATCCGATGTCCATTCTATTCTGGCTCGGCATTTATGGTTCCGTACTGGCGAAAGAGACAAGCTCTGGAAGCGTAATGCATGTAGTGATTTTTAGTTCTGCCATCATACTTGGTATTTTTGTGTGGGACCTGGCCGTTGCTACCATGTCCAGTTTCTTCCGCCGCTATTTAAGTCCCACACTTTTGAAGACCATTTCTGTAGTTTCGGGTCTATCCTTATTAGGATTTGGGTTATACTTTGGTGTTCAAGCTGTCAAGGCTTTATTTTTTTAACCCTTCCCGGGAAGCGATATTTGTTGGATTTTAAGCTTTGGATCAATTTGCGATCGGGTTTAGTTCGTTTAGGCTTCTCCGCAGTCCATACTTTTTTCTGCATAAACAGGGTTATGAGACCAATGCATGCGATAAACAGAAAGCTGATCCAAAAGCCAGGTCTGCCCGTCTTATGAAAGAGTGTTCCCGTTACAGCGAGTAGAATGAGAAGTAGTCCTCCATATCTTTTGACTTGTCCAAAAGGGGTCAACTTAAGCAATTTGCCTGATGTAATTAGAATGAAGGACCAATTGTACAGGAGCATGAGTCCTGCCGCAGTCGTGATTGATTCATAGATGGTATCTGGCAACAGCAGCGCTGTTAGGATCGAAATACCGAGAAGCACAGCATTGAATCCATAGGCATAAATAGGAAAACGTTCCTTCACTTTTCTGCCGAAAAGAGAAGGGGCGTCTTTGTCTTGAGCAAGGGTAACCAGCATCGTCGTTACCGCATATAAAGATGCAACCATCGTCGAGAAACCAGCAACAATCAGCACACCATTAAATAGGTGAGGAATAAAAGGAAGTTCATAAGTGGCTAGTGCTTGGATAAATGGACTCTTTTTTGTTCCATAACTCTGCCAAGGCGCTAAGGTAAGAACAAGAACCAAGGAAGTTACATAGATTACGGCAAGTACCGTTATCATGATCCGACCGGACTTTGGAGCATCTTCTGGCTCCTTCAAGCGAAGTGCCATAAGCCCCATGACTTCGACTCCGCCAAAGGCATAAAAGGAGAAGAGTAATGCTGCCCATGTACCTGTAATGCCGGTTGGGAATATCTCAGTGAGACGAAGCGGGGCATGAGGCTTTATACCGCCGGATAACCAGCCGAATAAACCAGCAGCTCCTAGACCAATGAACATAAGAATAGCGGAAAGTTTGATAATGGCTGCTGTAGTCTGCAGCGGATCAAACAACTTCGTACCAATTACGATGATCAGGAGACCAAGTAGTGCATATACCGATGCGAATACCCACATTGGGATAGCCGGAAACCAAAATCTCGTAAATAGGGATAAGGCAGTGAGCTGGCTTCCCATAATCAGTAATTCTGAAGAAAAATAACCCCATCCACTGCTGAATCCAGCCCATTTACCATAGGCCTTCTTCGCATAGGATCGGAAAGACCCTTGCTCTGGTTCAGCAGCTGTCATACCGGCGAGTGCATTAAATACACAATATGTACCAAGAGCAGCCAGTACAAAAGTAAATATAACGGATGGACCACCCACCTTAATTGCAAGAGCAGAACCTAAAAAATACCCCGTTCCGATGGTACCGGCAACACCAAGCAGAGAAAGTTGCCACCATGATAAATTTCCTTTTGTCTCAGATGCTTGTTTCTTATTGTTTTTATTATCGCCCATTTTTTCTGTACCTCATTCATGTCATATTTACCTCTGTAATATAAGAAAAGAGGGGCGAAAAGATACTGGAATAATTTCCTGTATAAAAAGGTCGGAAATAATTGGCAAAATATAGGGATTGGACTATGATAGATAAAAGGCGAAAAAAGCAAAGAGACGGGGGAGGTGTCAGATTATGCAAGGTAAAGTACTTGAAGTAAGCACTGCCGAGCGACTTGAACGTTCTGAAATGGAATATATGATCGATCGTATGAGGGCAATGGAAGAACGGCCGGGGAATCCAATGGGCATTGAGACCCAGTATTTTGGAGAAGCTGTCGCTTTTTATAGCAGGGAGATGCCTTGGCCCCAGTTTAATACAGTGAAGGGAATCAGCTCAGCGGAAGAGTCCTATTTGCCTGAAATAGTGATGTTTTATCGCTCTAGGGATCGAAATCCGCATATTAAGATTACTCCTCTTAGAGCAGAGCCTACACTATTTAGATCTCTGACCGCACATGGATTTTTCCAGTCCTCCTTTCATGCCACGTTATATACAGAATGTAAGAAAGAGACTAACTCTTCTTTAGAAAAAAGGACAAGCAACGAAGAAAATATTCAAATTGTAGAAATTAATTCGCATCAATTTGATGATTATGCTACGGTTCACTGTCTAGGAACAGGATTACCGATTTCAGGGATACGGCATATTGCAGATAACAACCGGATTCTTCATGGAAGAAAAGGCTGGAAGTATTATGTAGCTTATTATAATAACGAACCTGTGGGCGCTGCGGTAGCATATATGCAAGGAAGTACCGCTTCATTGACCTTTGCAACTACCTTGCCGGCATACCGAAATAGAGGGATTCAAACCCTGTTAATTGAGCGGAGAATGAGAGATGCAGTTCAGGAAGGTTGTAATCTTATCGTTGGACAAGCCTCGTATCTGTCTTCAAGTTTTCGGAATATGCAGCGAGCAGGATTGCAGCTTGGTTACACAAGATCGACTTGGAGCCGTCTTACGCCGCTGAGCGGCCTGATGTAGATAGAAGGGAATGTAAGAGTTGAAGCAACAAACTTTATTTCGCGTGATCCTTTTTCTATATACCGTAATGCTCCTATATTTTATGTTTGCCGGGTTTCATCGCTATGTTCATGATAACTATCGCTATAATCTAATCCCACTACATACGATATCCGCTTATGTGAGGAATCTGAGTCTAGATCATGCAATTGATTCAGCAATAAACCTGATTGGAAACATTGCCGTTTTTATCCCGCTTGGTTTTCTTATTCCTGCATCGCTGTCTCGTCCTTGGTCCTATGGAAGGTTCATTCTCATCTTTAGTTCTTTGATCCTTTTGCTTGAGTGTATGCAGACTTTGCTACGAGTGGGAACCGGAGATATTGATGATCTATTATTGAATGTAATCGGTGGTTCTATTGGATATCTATTATTCAAACGATATGAGACAAAGGCCTCCTAATTGGTCCGAAACATAGAAGAAATGCAGTATTTAGAAAAAGAGTGAAAAAACCGATATATATAAGGGATTTTCGGTTTCATTTTTATGACAGATCGGAAAAGAAAAGGTCATGATTGCGCAACTATTACCCGATTTCTGCGTTCATTATAGTAGTGAATGTAAAAAAATGTTGGATGCTGGCGAGTTTACTAGACGACCAAAAGGATGTGTGAAGGTTTGAAGAAAATTGTTCTATTCATGTTGTTGTTTGTAGGGTTATGGGTGATTCCTGGGCTCAGTCATGCAGACAGTGGACAAGCTAAGATTTATCTTAATGATAAACAGCTTGGAACGACGGGAGATACGAAAGTCGAGATTATTAATAAATCTGTCATGATTCCAATCCGTATGGTAGCAGAGGAACTTGGCTATGGCGTAAAGTGGGAACAAAAAACAGGCACCGTTACGATAGAACAAAATGGCTCCACCATAAAAATGGTCGTAAATAATAAAAATGCTACGGTTGATAATGAGTCCGTAAAGCTGGACAATGCACCCGTTCTTAGAAAGGGAACAACTTTGGTTCCGCTGCGTTTTATAGGCGAGCAGTTCGGAATGAAAGTGAAATGGAACAATACGACAAAGACAGTATACCTGGAGGATGAGAGTGGATCCGGTGCAGGCAGTCAGCCCCCAGCAGGTTCACCTACAGCACCCAGCGAAGGGGAAAGCAGTACGGTAATAAATCCTAGTGGTCTTACTGAAATAAGCGGGCTCAGCTTCAGCGAGAATCATCTGCTGATTGCAACAAGCGGCACAATTACACCAAAAGTATTCACGATGACTGGACCTGATCGAATTGTCATTGATCTGCCTAATTCTAAATTCAGTTCAACGTTTGGGCAAGATCTGAATCAGCAGGGAGCAGGTACTTTAGAAGTTACGGATTACCCGCTCGTATCTAAAATTAGATACTCCCTGTTCAGTGATAAACCTTCTACCGTACGCATTGTTATCGATTTAACGCAGTCCTCTGGGTACCATGTGGCGCAAGAAGGGACAAGCCTGCTTATCATTGATTTAAATTCGGATTCATCATCTACACCAAGTACCGACAATTCGGGGACAACCCCTGTTATACCGCCGAACACGGCGAAACCTGGCGAAAATAACGGCAATAAAGTCATTGTTCTAGATGCAGGTCATGGAGATCATGATTCTGGTGCAGTAGGAGTGACAGGCAAATTAGAGAAAGACTTAAACCTCAGTCTGATCTTGAAGGTAGAAGCGTTACTTAAAAAAGAATCTGGCGTTGATGTAATTCTTACCAGAGATGATGATACATTTGTTTCTTTAACAGGTCGTGCGAAGGTAGCAAATGACCTCGGAGCGGATGTATTCATCTCCATCCATGCCAACTCTGCGGCTTCATCAGCAAGCGGGACAGAAACGTTTTATTACAAAAATCAAGATAAAGCTTTAGCTACGATCGTTCATAAACATTTGGTCAGTGCAACGGGTTTTAAAGACCGTAAAGTGAAATCAGGTAATTTATCGGTGTTAAGAAATACAAAAATGCCGGCAGCACTCCTGGAGATTGGTTTCCTTTCTAACAAAGCGGAGGAAGCTGCTATGTTCAAAGAAGATTTCCAGAACCGTGTAGCTCAGGGCATTGTTGATGGCATTAAAGAGTATTTGAACTTATAAATTTTATTATAAGAATGACGGATTCATCTTAAATATCCACGGTGTAGAGATTAGTGAAGAAGAGATCTCTATACACATAAGAAGTCGCGAAATCGCGGCTTTTTTTGATTTAGTAATAAAAATTACCTTAACGTAAGCGAAGGAAAAGAGCTCTTTTTTAGGACGATATATTTAGAAATGAATACATAACCTTAAAAATTTATTATTTTTACCACATTGAAATCCATATAAAATGGAAACAACAAACATGTAAGCGCTTTAAAAGTTGTTTTACAGGTAAGATGATTTATCTAATTTTAATAGATCAGTTACCCGAACTTTGTGCATGTTTGAAATTTCTCAGGAGGTGTGTGTGGATGAAAAAGAAGACTTGGTACACGTTGGTGGTGGTTATGATGATTTCTTTATTTACCTCGGTAAGTGCTTTTGCAAGTTATGTTTTCTATGAACCATTAAGCTATTTCAACTCAAACACATGGGAAAAGGCAGATGGATATTCTAATGGTGGTATGTTTAACTGCACTTGGCGAGCAAACAATGTTAATTTTACAAGTGATGGTAAACTTAAGCTTGGTCTAACTAGTTCAGCTCAAAACAAATTTGATTGCGGTGAGTATCGTTCCAAGGATAGTCACGGTTACGGACTTTATGAAGTGAGTATGAAACCTGCTAAGAACCCTGGGATCGTCTCCTCCTTCTTTACTTATACCGGACCTGCTCATGGAACACAATGGGATGAGATTGATATTGAATTCTTAGGTAAAGATACAACAAAAGTACAGTTTAATTACTATACGAATGGGGTAGGTAATCATGAGAAGATTATCAATCTAGGATTTGATGCATCGCAAGGATTCCACACGTATGCTTTCGACTGGCAGCCAGGGTATATCAAATGGTATGTGGACGGAGTATTAAAACATACAGCAACTACCAATATTCCCAAAACACCTGGAAAAATTATGATGAATATTTGGAACGGGGCAGGGGTTGATGAATGGTTAGGTTCTTATAACGGTGCCAATCCATTGACCGCAGAATATGACTGGGTTCGATATACGAGTAACTAGAAAGATAAAAGCAGCCGACACTGGCTGCTTTTGATTTTTTCATAACTGGATACTATTTATAACTCATTAAACGATTTAAACGATAAATTTCTAACGAAATATACATCTAAATAATAGATTTACCCAAATATCATTTATCCAATATATACATTCAATTTCAAATATCCTAAATTAATGCAATAAATGTTGCAATATTAGTATGGGCATATGTATCTATTATTCATTATGATTAAACGGTAAGCAACATTACATAGACTGGGGGAAGCAATGTTGGACACAAATAAAAAGAGAAGAAGATTAGGCAGTATGGTAATGGTAGGGATGCTAGCCCTATCTGCGGTACTGAGTGGATGCGGTAATGGAGGGGACAAGGAAGCTGAATCAAGCACTCCATCTGCACCTTTGGAGCTTAAAGATGGGAAATACGATCCGCCGGTGACAATAAGCTATCTACGGCCGTGGGGTCCAGACGTTACGTTTAAGTCAGGCGAGGATCAAGATAATAATGTTCATACCAAATGGGCGAAAGAGAAGCTCGGCATTGAGCTGAAAAATGAATGGGTTTCTCCATCTACCAATAATGCATTCGAGACGAAGCTTCGTCTATCCCTTGCTTCTAATGCAGCAATGCCGGATATTATCTCCTATCGTGGTGAATTTAATTTGGTCCGTGAGTTGATTGAATCCGGAATGTTTGTTGATGCAGGTGAATTATTTGATAAATATGCGAACGATACATGGAAAGATGCTATTAACGAAGATCCTACCGTTTGGTATCCGTATATGCAAGACGGTAAACGCATTGGTATCCCGATTCTGGATTATTCCTATAATGGTGACCCAGTGATGTGGATTCGAGAAGATTGGCTGAAAAAGCTTAACCTGAAAGGACCGAAGACATTAGAAGATCTTGAAGTTGTTATGGATGCGTTTACAAATCAAGATCCGGATGGAAATGGCAGAAAAGACACATATGGTTTGACCATTGGATTCAAAAACTGGGTCAATACCTGGATGTCTGACGCTGGGTGGGTCTTTGGAGCATATGGCACAATGCCAAACCAATGGAATCTTACAGAAGATGGAAAACTTGAATACGGTTCAGTGACACCTGGAGCAAAACAGGCACTTGCTACATTACAAAGTTGGATGAGCAAAGGATACATCCCAGAGGAAGCAGGCGTATACGACGAGACGAAGGCTGCTGAAGAGTTTACTGCCGGCAAGGCAGGAATTGTGGTTGGCCCTCACTGGATGCCAACTTGGCCGCTGGAAGACGTGAAGAAAAACGATCCAGATGCTGAATATAAGGCATATCCTATTCCTACTGGCCCTGATGGCCAAGCAGGCAGACGTGGTACACCGAATGAGAATGGTGTTGTCCTGATTAATAAGAATATGAAGGATCCGGAAGCATTTTTCACTTATCAAAATTATTTGTTTGAGAATTTTGCTAACCCACAAGTAGGCGGTGAATTCGAATATGGATTTGCTGAAGGATACGATTATGTTTTGGTCGACGGCAAACCGTCAATCGATCCTAGCCTGACTGAAGGTTATGCTCCTGAGAAATATACACTGGCATTTGATGGGGCACGGATTCCAAGTCTTAGCATGAATACGCTGGCGAAGCTGGCAAATGGTGAGACGCCATCAACGCCATTTGAGAAAAAGTTAGATGCAAGTGTTCCAACAGAGATGCTGGAAGCAGCGAAACTTGTTTTGGATCAAAAAGATATCTCTCTTAAACAAATGTTTACTGGTGCGCCAACGATGACAATGCAGATGAATAATGATATTCTCACGAAGATGGAGAAGGATACATTCTCTCAAATCATCTATGGCAAAACTTCAATTGATGCATTTGATTCCTTCGTAGAGAAATGGAAGTCTTCAGGTGGAGATCAGATGACAAAAGAAGTAAACGAATGGTACGAGTCCGTTAGCGGAAAGTAAGAATTGCAGGGAAGGTGGATTACACATAAACTGCAAATTTCGAGCGAAAAGTTAACATCGCAAAAAAGGCATTGTCGGGAAAATCCGACAATGCCTTTTCGCATTTTAGATAACATAGATGTAACGTCTTAAATCTAATCTTGATTCTTCTTTAAACGGGCAGACTTTCCCGATATTCCTGTGGAGTAACATCATAAAATTTCTTAAAAACACGAATGAAGTAGGCAGTATTGTTGTAACCGACGAGCTCAGAGATTTCAAATATTTTGGCCGTTGAAGTTCGTAAATAATACGCAGCCTTCTCCATTCTTAATCGGTAGACATAGGCTGTAAGTGCTTCTCCCGTCTCTGATTTATAGACTTTGGACAAATAGACAGGATGCAAATGTACATGATCAGCAATCGCTGGCAGAGACACATCGGAAGCTAGATGAAGATCGACAAAACTTTGTACACTGCGAACGATGGTACTGTGATTGTCCTTCAGCTCTTGTTCAGCGTCATCACGGATGTAATGGAGTGTTCGGATAGACCAGTCCATTAATTGCTTTGTCGTCGAATAGCTAGGAGCTTGAAAGTAACGATAGGACTCTACTGGTAGAATGGAAGAGAGCTGTTTCCCATTTTTATGTATGATATAAGTAAATGCTCCGGCTAAAGCGTAGTACACTTCAATCGTTGACTCTGCGATATCGTGATATTCATTTGAATGCAGCAAATCCTCAAAGATCTGCTCGATCTTCAGTTCAGCATCTTGAAAACGTCCGGCTTCAAGCAGACTTATTAAAGTCGGCGGTTTATAAAGCGACCTGATCGTATAAAGAGAGGGCACATCTTTTTCGTCGGAAGCGGTTACGAACAAGCCTTGAACTTGTCCCATCCGCTTACGCATGGATATAACGGATCGCTCATAAATTTCACCGATCTCATTCGGAAACTCTCCCCAATGGGAGACAGAGATCGATATCGCTCCCTTTAAGTACGCCTGAACATTCGTTTGAATCTGGGCAGCATAATGTTCCAGCATCGTCTGAGGCGTCACGTGTTTATTCGAGGACAACTTACTAGGGTCCTTCAAACTCACCAGGACAACGATATAATCATGAACATCTCGGGTATGCCAGATATGAAAATGGTCTTGCACAACTTCATTAATGATGTTACAGATGGCATACTCCATGAGTGCAATATCGCTGCTACCCATCTCGGAAAAATGCTCTTCCATACGAATAATCAACATTGCTAAATCTTCTCCTATAGTATAGGGAAGTTCCAGCAGCTCGAGTTTATCTTGCAGCGTTTTTTGATCATAGGTTCTTCCAGTCAACAGCTCATGGAGCATCGTAGATTGCAATAGCGGCAGATTATCTTGAAACGCGTTAAGTGCTTTTTGATAAGATGCCGCGGTTTCCCATTTTACCTGAATTCTACTCACGAGACGTTGGACTGATTCAATCAGGTCTTCGTCACTTACAGGCTTGAGCAGATAATCAAAACTTTCCTGAGCCATCGCCTGTTTTGCATATTCGAAATCAGCATGACCTGACAGCAGAATAGTTTGTACATGGGGCCATCTTTTATGGATCTCTGTAATGAGTGCTATGCCAGATATTTCTGGCATACGAATATCGCTGATCACAATATCGATATCATGATTTTCCATAATTTCGAGTGCTAACTTTCCAGATAATGCCTCGTGGACAGTGCCAATTCCACAGCTTTCCCAAGGGATAGTTTCCGCCAACGTCTCGACCACTGAACGTTCATCATCTACTAATAAAATTTGCAGCATGGGTAGTTCACCTACTTGTTAGTATTGTCGTGCCATATGATATCAACTTTAACCCCGCCTAGTGAAGAATGGTTATAGGTTAGACCTGCTCCTTCACCGTAAAGAAAAGATAAACGCTGATGAACATTCCATGTGCCGCAGCCCATATTTTCATCCAGCGGTTTAAGGAGATCATATTTCATTTGCTCAAGCTGTTTGTCTGACATGCCAAGCCCGCTGTCTTCCACCGTAAGCGTATATACATCATCTTTGCAGTCCCCATATATTCTGATTTCCCCATTCTCTGCTTTCGGCTCGAGTCCATGAATGACAGCGTTCTCAATAATAGGCTGCAGGGTCAACCTAGGTACCGTTTTATCTAAAATAGCATGGGAAACGTCGATTGTAAAATGCATACGTTCAAGTCTAAGCGTCTGAATCTCAAGATAATTTTTCACCATGGCTAATTCTTCTCGTATGGTTGCCATGTCATTTTCTGATCTTGTTATGTACCGGTAGTATTCTCCTAAATTTAGCGCCATGGCCACAACCGCTTTTTCATTTTTCATTCTCGCCATATTTTTGATATAGAACAAGCAGTTATAGAGAAAATGCGGATTGATCTGTGATTGCAGCTGCTTCAGGGTTGCTTCGCGTCTTCTGAGTTTCTCCTCATACACATTCTCGATTAACTCCTGAATGCGCTGCGCCATGATGTTGAACCTCGCGAACAAGAGACTGAATTCGTTATGTCCATTTTGATTCAGCCGCACAGAAAAGTCACCGGCGGACAAGCGATTTGTTCCCTTCACCAGTTGAAGGAGAGGGACTTGAACACTGCGGAACAGCGTATACAGAACCAGGATACTCATCACGATTAAGACAGCGATAGAGGCATAAAACAGATTCCGGCTGATCGTAATCGGCTTTAAGATTTGCTGCATAGGAACATAGTCCACATAGTACCAACCGAGACTCTTGGACTCAATATAGGAGACGTAATATTCGGTTCCATCCAGTGTTGTTCTGAATCCGCCTCTAGCTTGCAGTTCTGCACTTTCTAGTGAAGGCAGGATGGATTTCAAGGTAGTCTTCTCCGTGCTGTTGCTAATTAAGCCGAAGTCAGGATGAAACATAAAAGGGTCGCCTTTGTTGTTTAACTTATTTTGATCAAGCAGCAATTTAAGATGGTGAACTGGAAAACTAATTTTGGTGATCAACTTGGCCTTACTAGGATTGCTCATCGCTGTCGTCGGATCGGTAGTATGCCAAATAAATTGATTGTCTTCATAAGTCCAGGTCTGCGAGAGTGGTTCTGCAAACTCATTCTTTCTGTAAGGTATATAAGCATAATAGTCTGTTGATATCACTTTTTCCATACGGGGGAAGTACAAGGTAATGGTCGAATGCCATTTGCTTGCTGCATTATACAGATTCATCTTCTCTAGAATGGCACTTCCAGCTTTGGCACGCTCATAGGGAATATCTTTGTAGTCGGGACGTTGATAATCCTGAATACTGGAATCTTGTCCAATCGACATCCCGTAAAGGGACAACTGATAGATGTTGGACTCAACGGATTCTGCAAAAGTCGATAGCTGATTCTTCGTGTTGTTCTGAATTTCATATTCAATGACTCTTACACTTTCTCTATTCGAGTAGGTATAGAGGAACAAAACTAGAATAAGCAGGATCACAACTAACAATGCAATTTTAGTAAAAACATTTAAGCGGTTAAGCAAAGCACTGCCTCCTCATCTCGTTAAAATATTCATATCATTCTTGCAATATTAGGATATAGATCGCAAAATCCCATTGTTATAATTTTACTATACAAGTTTGGGTTAACTTGTAAAACATAAATATTAGAACATGGGGGATGCAGGGGTGAAGGAACATACTTTAAAAACAACGCATAAACAGCGTTCTACCAGGGTGAGACAGCGCTGGAATTTTCAGCGGAACTGGCCATTGCATATGATGCTCATTCCAGCCGTATTACTTGCGCTGGTATTTCAGTACATACCAATGGGCGGTATTGTAATCGCTTTTCAAGATTACAAACCATACCTTGGATTTTCAGGATCTGAATGGGTAGGTTGGGACAACTTCAGATATCTGTTTTTATATCCTGACGTTGGACAAGTCGTCTGGAATACACTCTTTATCGCATTTTTCAAGATCGTGGCAGGGCTGATCGCTCCTTTGTTGTTTGCCATTTTATTAAATGAAGTACGACTGGTTGGCTTTAAAAGAGTGAGCCAGACACTGGTTTATCTGCCGCATTTTCTCTCTTGGGTTATACTCGGCGGGATTTTGCTTGACATCTTGTCTCCGCAAGGAGGAATTGTGAATCAGCTGATCGTAGCATTTGGAGGGAAACCGATCTTTTTCCTTGGAGATGGTACGTGGTTCCGGGTAACGCTGATCGTCAGTGATGTCTGGAAAGAATTTGGTTTTGGAACAATCGTCTTTCTTGCCTCTCTTGCAGGGATTAACCCGGCGCTTTACGAAGCGGCCGAAGTGGACGGGGCTAACCGGTTTAAGCAGACGCTGCACATTACGGTTCCGGCATTGATGCCGATCACAATTGTGCTTATGACGCTTTCCATTGGTAATATTCTCAATGCCGGTTTTGACCAAGTATTCAACTTGTACAATCCGCTTGTGTATGACAAAGGAGATATCATTGATACTTTCGTTTATCGACTCGGGATTTTGAACGGGAAGATGAGTTTTGCTACAGCGGTAGGATTATTCAAATCCGTGGTAGCTACTATTTTGATTGTGGTATCGTACAGACTTGCTTACAAACTAGCCAACTATAGAGTTTTTTAGAGAGAGGAGAAACGAAGCTTGTATTATAAAACAAAAGGATATCGAATATTCAGCATAGCCAACTACACGTTCCTTGGTATTTTATCGTTACTCTGTATTCTGCCAATCATTCACATATTAGCTGTTTCATTCAGCAGTATGGCGCCGGCTTCCTCCAATATGGTCACATTCTGGCCGATTGGTTTTACAACGGACGCCTACGTTAAAACATTCGGAAATTCAAACTTTATCAATTCCCTTTGGGTATCTGTCAATCGAACCATACTAGCTACAATCATTGGTATCGTCATCATGCTGATTACAGCGTTTCCTTTATCAAAGGAAGATACTAGTTTCAAAGGGCGCTCATTGTACACTTGGTTTTTTGTGTTCACCATTCTATTCAGCGGCGGACTTATTCCGAGCTACATTCTAGTACAAAAGCTTGGTTTGATGAATACAATCTGGGCACTTATTTTGCCAGGAGCTTTGTCCGTGTGGAATGTCATCCTCATGATGAACTTTTTTCGCGGATTACCAAAAGAACTGGAAGAAGCTGCTTATTTGGATGGAGCAGGACATCTCAAAACACTCGTTTTGGTTTATGTGCCGCTTTCACTTCCAGCCATCGCAACCTTGTCTTTGTTCACAATGGTAGCTCAGTGGAATTCTTGGTTCGATGGCATGATTTACATGTCTGACATTAAAGATTATCCACTTGCATCCTTGCTGCAAACCATCATTGTTCAGCAAGATCTCAGTAAAATCAATGTAGACCCATCTATGCTGGAGAATATCTCACAGCGTACTGTACGTGCAGCACAAATCTTCATCGGTGCGCTGCCGATCTTGCTTGTATATCCGTTTTTGCAACGCTTTTTTGTCAAAGGAATCGTCATTGGAGCGGTTAAAGGCTAAGCAACTAAAACTTGGTTAATGGAGGATATAGGATGAAAAAAGGATTGGCATGTATTGTTACGGGATGTTTAACAGCTTCACTCTTTTTCCCAACATTTTCTGGGGCAGAGGGTGTAGATAATCAGGTGAAAGGAGACTTGCAGGCGAAAAGCCTGCAAGCTTCTGTTCCCTACAAAGACCTGGGCAGTTCTTGGTCCCAGTCTGCAGTACTTCGTATGCAAAATATGGATTTATTACAAGGTTATGCAGATGGTACATTTAAGCCGAATCATGAGATTAACCGAGCTGAGTTTGTTATGATACTCGATCGTGTGTTTGGATTTACAGGCGGCACAGAAACTCATTCATTTACAGACGTTACCGCAGGGGATTGGTATTATGATGCGCTGACGAGAGCAAACGGGTCAGGAATTATCCAAGGAACCGATGTGGATCGTCTGTCTCCTAAACAACCGATAACTCGTGAGGAAGCTGCCGTAATGGTGGATCGTGCTTTTCAGCTTTCGAGCGGAGTGGAAGATGAAAAGGAACTATCAAAGTTTCATGATGCGAATGATATTTCCAACTACACTAAGAAAGCGCTTACCTTTCTAACGAGTAACCATATCATGAAAGGATATCAGGGAAAGCTAAATCCCAAGTTTCCTATCACACGTGCAGAGACGGCAAGTCTCCTGGCTGCGATGATCGCGGATATTAAAACCTCTCCAGGAACTTATGAATCTAGCGTAGGGGGAAATCTGATTGTTCGGTCTTCCGATGTTACACTCAAAAACACAATTATAAAAGGAAACTTACTGCTTACAGAAGGAATTGGGGAAGGGTCAGTAGTGCTTCAAGGGGTAACGGTTACGGGTAGCGTCATTGTTAAAGGCGGCGGCAGTCATTCCATAGACATCAGCGACTCCAAGCTGAATCGGATCGTGATTGACAAAAGCGGAGAGCCTGTAAGTGTAAAAATTAAAGAAGGCAGTAACGTACAAGAAATAACCGTTATGCAGAAAGCTAGTGTGGAACTTTCCTCAGACAGCTCGATCGATTCATTAACGGTCCTCACAAAAGCAAATCACACACAGATTAATTCTAAAGGGAAAATTAACAAACTGAAAGTCGATGCAGCAAATGTGGTTGTTAATGGCGAAACAGTAAAACCAGGATTTGTTACTTCTATTAAAGGAGAATCTACACAGCCTGTTCCCTCTCAGCCTGGTAATTCAACAACCGATTCGAGTACTTCTAGTCCATCTTCTCCAGGTGGACAAACACCATCCGTACCAGATAGCCCGTCAAATGAGAAGCCACCAACGACAATTCCTGATGAAGACTGGAAGCTTGTCTGGAATGACGAATTTAACGGACCTGTTATTGATGATACCAAGTGGACCGTACAGGACACGGGTCTAGTCTATAACAATGAGTTGCAATACTATAGTCCGAATAATACCCGCATTGTAAAAGATGAGGATCGAAGCGTTCTTCAAATTGAAGCAAAACGCGAAGAGAAAAGCGGTCAAAAATTCACTTCCGGTAAACTCATCTCCATGGGGAAAGGCGACTTCACATACGGTAAAGTTGTTGTACGTGCGAAGCTCCCTAAAGAACAAGGCATGTGGCCCGCTTTTTGGATGATGCCGACAGATGAAGCCCACTATGGAGGATGGCCTGCCTCTGGAGAGATCGACATTATGGAGCTCATTGGCGGCGAAGATAGCCACAACAAAATATACAGTACCTTGCATTATGACAGTGTGAAATCTGATGGGTCTCATGGACACGATCAGGGAAGCATCACACTTCCAGATGGAGAATCATTCGCTGATGATTATCATGATTTTCAAGTGGAATGGCTCCCGGGAATGATACGGTTTTCTGTTGATGGCAAGGTGCATCATGAAGTGACTAATTGGCAGACAAAGGCTCCAGGTCAGCCGGAATACTATACGTTTCCTGCCCCTTTTGACCGTCCATTCTACCTGATTCTGAATTTGGCGGTTGGAGGAGATTGGCCGGGATCACCTAATGATGACTTTACTTCAGAAGCGATGAACGTTGATTTTGTTCGCGTATATTCTTATGACAAATTAGACAAATGGCCTGATGTCACAACGAATCCAATTGAACCTGAAGCACAGCGTGAACCACAAAAGGGTGGCAACCAGATCTACAATGATCAATTCCTGGATGGTACTGAAACAAACGGTGTTCCGCAGAAGTGGCAGTTCATTACGAACGAAGGCGGATCAGGAAGTGTTAAGGTTGTAGAAGATAAGGAAAAAGGAAAAGCAGTACAGGTGACGATTGACAAAGAGGGGACTCAAAACTATTCAGTTCAGCTCACACAGATGCCGATCTATGTGAAGAAAAATAAAAAATACAAGATAGAGTTCGATGCGAAGGCGTCTGCTGATCGTACAATCTCTTCTAAGGTGACCCAATTTGAAAAAAGTTGGACAAATTACTCGGGGGATCACCCATTTGAGATTACGACAGAGTGGAAAACATACGACTATACGTTTGACATGCGAGATGGAACAGACAATAATGCCAGATTTGAATTTAATTTAGGATTGGATAATGATACCGTTCTGATCTCTAATGTTAAGCTGAGCGAGGTAGGAGAAGCAGATCCGCTGACTGTAGAGCGGAAGCCGCTGCCTGATGGCAATTACATCTTCAATGGAACATTTGATCAAGGCAAGAACCGTCTTGGGTTCTGGTCAAGCCATATTGCTGAAAATGCTGTAGCTGATATCAGCGTGAACAACTTCTTGAAATTCCCGATCATGGAACGTCAACTGGTTGTAGATGTGAAGAAAACGAATGGAGACTCTGAGCAGGTTGTGGTGACTCAAGGGGAGTTGAAGTTGGAGGCGAATACCACCTATGGTTATTCTTTTGAAGCCAAAGCAGATGCGCCGCACACGGTGAACATTGATCTGATTAGCAGTGGAGCAGATTCCAAACAAAGTCATCAGAGTCAGAGTATTCAGCTGGGTAAAGATTTGAAGACGTATACCGGGGAGATTCGTATTGGTGATATTGAGCCAGATACAACTTCCACGTTTAGACTGTTATTCGGCAGCTCTACAGGCAAAGTCTATGTGGACAATGTCCGTCTAACAAAACGTGGAAATCCTATTTCCGTTGATGGCTACGCACATATACCTGCAACGGAAGCCTGGTCCATGCAGGGCCTACAACTTGAAAATTCCGATGAAGGCGGTCAGCATATCAGTCACATGGAAGAAGGCGATCTTCTTCAGTACAAGATTAATGTAGCTGCTGACGCCGATTATGTAATATCGGCTCGAATGGCTAGTGCAAAAGATGATTCGAGTATCCGTTTCAGCGTCAAGGATGAAGAGGGCTCTACGGTTGTACAGTCTGTGTACGCTCTTGGGAACACGGGCAGTTGGCAGAAATACAATACAGTGTACTTTCCAGCTGTTTCTTTAAAAGCGGGCAAAAATTATTATGTAGACTTTGAAGGTAAGGATTATAATACCCGCTGGGTGGATATTTCGCAGAATAAGGTGAAAGATGGAAAGCTGGCATTAGCTGAGGGGAATTGGGAAAAGACTCCTGAAAAACTAGTAACTTCTGATGCCGATGGCGGAGGGGTGTTGATTCATTTACCCGGCACAAGTAAGAATTGGTGGGATGTATTACTGCAGCAACGACAGATAAAGCTGGATGAAGGAAAGACATACCGGCTCGCATTCGAGGCATCTGCATCCAGTCCGAAATCGGTACAAGCCGTCGTCTCACAAAATGAAGGCGATTATACAAAATATATGGAAGAAAAAATCGAGCTAACCGAAAGTACGCAACAATATGCGTATACATTTACGATGAATGGTGCTTCGGACCCCGCTGCTGTACTTGCATTTGGGTTAGGTGATCCGTCATCGATCGGGGATCATACTGTATCCATCCATAATGTATCGTTAATTGAGGTAAACCCAAGTGCCGATCAGGGTGGTCAGCCTGTTAACGTAAACCTGATTTCAAACGGCGACTTTTCCAAAGGAACCGATGGATGGTTTACTTATGTGAATGGGGATGCCAAGGAGCTTCAGATAAGTGCTGGTGATCAGAAGCTTCAAGCCAAAATTGGAACGGTTGGGCAGAACCCATGGGATCGTCAGGTTATTAACGAAGGGTTTGGCATTCAGCCAAATTCCAAGTACAAACTTACGTTTAAGGCGAAAACGGATAAGCCCAGAGTAATGAACATAGGCATCGGATGGGTCGATGCAGCATCCAACTACGAATGGCATGGATTCTTTGGGGATAAGGTGGATTTGACCACGGAGGAACAACTTTTTACCTTTACATTTAATACAAAAGAAAATGGCTATGGAAATACTAGAATTTCACTTGATATGGGTAATATTTCGGGTGCAGAAGATGGTAATACCATCATCACATTGTCTGATGTTAGTTTGTTTAATATGGGGTCTGCGGAGTAGACCGCTAAAGGTTTGTGCAGGGTTGGAATCGTATTAAGTTAGTTATAAATCTTAAACGGGTGAGGCACTATCTTCAGTAATGGAAGGTTACAAGTTACGAACTTGTGGCTGGAGACGGAGATGGTGCTTTTTACTTTTAAATCGATCCAATTAAATCACTATATTTTCCTGATTTCATATATAATGGTATAGATTATACAAGGAGGAGAGGTGCAGTTCTTGGAACATCATTTGATCTATGAAGAATCCTTTTGGGGACATGACGTTCGATTAAGACACATTACACAAGGTTCCAGTACGCTCGTGGTTTTCTTTCCTGGGCAAAATTATTCTTGTGAACTGCCTGTTCTGTACTACGCTGTTCAAAGCGCTACCTCTCAGGGCATGGATGCCCTGATCTTGGAGTACGGCTTTCAAAGTGCTCGTGTAGCACTGGAGAGAGAACAACGTTCCATCCTTGAAGAAGAAATATTACAGATGGTTAGACGCGGGAGTGAGGGGTATGAGCAGCTCATCTTTGTGAGTAAAAGTTTGGGGACCTTGCTTGCCGGGTACACGGCTAAACATCTCACAGATTACTCCATCCGCCACCTGTACCTAACACCGCTGGATAGTACACTCAAGTATATGGAGCATTCGAAAGGTATGGTGATCTACGGGGCTAAGGATTCTTTATTTAGCGAAGAAAGCAGGGCAAAGCTCGCCTCATGTTCTGAACTGAAGGTCCATCAAGTGCTGGAAGCAGGTCACGGCCTAGAAACATCGAATCCTAGAAAATCAGCTGAATTAACATCACAGCTAGTAGAAGAATACATTCGTTTTTTTACGTCAGCTAAAGAAGAAACGGTTTCATTATAAAATAAAAAAGAGAGTGAGCGAAGGGTTTTTCACCCTTTTGCCCACTCTCTTTCTTGTGGAATTAACGTGCTTGGTATCGTGTGTAAGCATCTTGATGGATCTTAATTACTTCTTCAATACCCATGCCTTTAATGGTCTCAACAAAGGTTTCGTAACTTGTAAGAGGTTCATCACCTAGAATAAATTTCGTAACCATTTCATCAACATAGGTGTTAACCTGACCCATAATTTGGGCTTCTTTTCTTGCTTCATCTTCTGTTTTACGCAGGTTAGGAAGAGCCATTGAATAATCTGCTTGCATCCATGAATTATTTGCTTCTTTTTGCTGATCAAATGTCATCAGTGCATCTAGATAACGCGTATCTTGGTTCATTGGTCCATCCATAATAGAAAGTGCATAACTAGCAAGTGCCTGGTCATAAGTCAGTCCATCCGGGTTTTTAAGAATCGTATCTGTAAATTCGATAGCGTCGCCATTACGAGTGTAACTTTCATTCTCAATACCGAAGTTAAAGAGATCATGTCCTTCCGGACTGTAGTTATAATCCATCCACTGGACAATGGCTTTCAGTTTGTCTTTGTCCGCAGAAGTAGTGATGGCTTCACCATAACTTAATACTTTGGTATCAAAACGGAAAGTACTTCTAGATACACCATTCTGATCTTTCGTCCAAGGAGCGCCAACAAGGTTAAAGTTAGGGTCTTTCTCAGCCATCATATTAAGGTATTTTGCCATACCGCTAAACACACCGCCATAGTAAGAACCAGCTTGGTTATTCGTAATTTTGTAGTCAAAAGCTTTTCCGTCATTGGTCATGACTTCTGGATCGATCAGACCTTCTTCATACCACTTTCTCATGGTAGTTAAAAATTCTTTGTAACCTGGTTGAATCGGACCATATTCAATGGTTTCTCCATTCAACTGAAAACCTGCAAGGACGCCAAAGGCAGGTGCAAAATCATTCAATTTACTCATGTTACCTGGACCCCAGTTAGCCGTAAAAGGAAGCTCATCTTTTTTACCGTTGCCATTCGGATCTTGTTCTCTAAATGCTTTTAGTACGGTATACCACTCGTCGATATTTGTAGGCGTTTTCAGATTTAGCTTATCAAGCCAATCTTGACGTAGAATCAAGCCTGTTGTCCCATTAAGTTTTACAGAATCTGTACGTAGATAAGGGAACATGAAGATCGTACCGTCATCGAGTGAAATTTGTTTCCGAACTTCTTCATCTTCTGCAATGATTTTCTTTAGATTTGGAGCATAAAGGTCGATATACTCATTAAGTTTTATAATGCGTCCGTCCGCTAGCAGTTTCTCCGGTCCGCCTGATACATCAGCCCAGTTGTAATAAATAATGTCAGGAAGCTGGTTACCTGTGACTAAAAGATTGAATTGATCTTTTTGTTGGCCGAGTGGAGGATGCGTGAAATTCACCTTAATTCCGGTGCGTTTTTCTTTCTCCTGGTAAGCTTTCACATCGCTGAATCCGTTGCCTGAAGCGATTTTCCCGTCATTTGCTCTCCAATAATTGATTGTCATTGGTTCATCTACAATCGGAAGAGAAATTTCGGTAATCGCCTGCTCGCCCTCCGCTGGCTTAGGGCCCTCCGCCTCTTTCGTTCCACTACATCCTGCAAGAAGCCCTGTTGTCATTACCAAACCAAGCATGATAGACATGACCCTCTTCATATAAACCCTCCTTAACAATCTATAGGATAAAGCTGTTACTTGCACCACGAATGATGTAAAGATGATGCAAGTACTTTGCTCTATTCTTTAATGGCTCCAATCAGTGCACCTTGAACAAAATAACGTTGGATAAAAGGATAGATCAGCAAAATTGGGAGTGTCGAAACAATGATGGTAGCATACTTGATGTTTTCTCCGATCGCAAACCCGGTGTCATTCGCTGAACCCATCGCTTCGGTACTGTTACTAAGCAAAATATCTCGAAGAATGATTTGAATCGGATATAGATCCTGAGATCTCAAGTACAAGAGAGGACCCATAAAATCGTTCCAATGATCCACAGCGTAATAAAGAGTCATTACGGCGATGATCGGCTTGGATAAAGGAACAACGATCTGAAACAGAATTCGAAAGTCATGAGCCCCATCGATTTTAGCAGACTCGATCAAGGGGAGCGGGATACTCATAAAATTCGTTCTCATAATGATAAAGTTAAATGTACTGATGGCTGTCGGCAGAATCATGGCAAGTCTCGTATCCAGCAGACCTAAATTCTGAATGAGCAAGAAGGTAGGAATCATCCCGCCTCCAAAAAACATAGTGAAGGTAATTAGTTTCATGAAGAAGCTGCGTCCGTATAAATCAGGTCTTGAAAGAGCATATGCAGCGAGTGTCGTCATTAATAGGTTAAGCGCAGTTCCTACAATAACATAAAACAAAGTGTTCATATAGCCACTGTAAATCTTGGGATTCTGAAATACTTTTGTATAAGCTTCTATGGAGAATCCTTCTGGGAGCAGCATAAGCGATCGACTTGCTAGAAGCTGCTGCGGATCAGATATAGAAGAGTTAAATATGTAGAGCATAGGATAAGCACAAAGTAACATTACGAGAAGCAGCAGAAAAATATTGATAACGTCAAATACATTTTCGCCAAAGGATTTTTTCATGTTGGGTTCACCTCTCTACCACAGACTGGTTTCATTTGCTTTTCTGCTAATGTAATTGGCACCAAGCAGTAAGGCGAAATTAATGACGGAGTTGAACAAACCAATTGCGGTAGAGTATGCCTGATCGCCTAGAAGCATCCCTTGTCTATATACAAAAGTAGAAATAACATCGGATGTCTCATACGTAGCAGCGGTTTGCATCAGTAAAATCTTCTGAAAATCTGCGTTCATAATACTGCCCATCCGCAAAATAAGCAGGATGATAACCGTTGGCATGATCCCCGGCAATGTAATATGTAATAATTGATTCCATCTGCCTGCGCCGTCCATCCTTGCAGCTTCATATTGCTCTGAGTTAATGCCGGCGAGTGCTGCGAGGAATAGAATGGAGGCCCATCCTGCACCTTGCCACACATTAGAGAGAATATACATAGGACGAAACATGTCTTTATCGGTAAAAAACATCATCGCCTCAAAACCGAAGAATCCTCGGATTATATTAAATAGTCCACCGTCTAACGATGAGAAGGTTTTTAGCATACCTACAACAACGACTACCGAAATAAAGTGAGGCAGGTAGCTGACCGTTTGTACGGCGCTTTTAAAGTATCGGTTACGCACCTCATTTAACAGAAGTGCAAGAATGATCGGCGCGGGAAATCCGATAACGAGACTTAACAAGCTAAGGATTAGGGTGTTACTCATGAGTCTCCAGAAATTATAGCTCTCGAAGAACATGGTGAAGTTATCAAAACCAATCCAGTTTCCGCCCATAATTCCTTTTGCGGGGCTGTAACTGCTTTGGAATGATAAGAGAATCCCATACATGGGTCCATAACAAAAGATCAGGTAATAAGCTAAAACAGGAACAAGCATTAAATAAATGTACTTATTACGGCGCCATTCTCTCTTGAAAAAATGCATGGCTCCTTTACTTTGAACCGTCTGTTTCACAGCCAAGGGATTATTCATTCCCATGGTTCTGATTCCTCCCCCTAAGGTACATATAATGAATCGGAAATAAACAATATCAAAATATCTGTGAACATCTGTGTTGTAAACAAAATACTACCGAATAAGCGCTTTCATTGTCAATATTTATTTTTAATGTATATTATTTGATTTTGATTGCCGTTTATTTAAATTAATTCATTATTAAAGTGGAATCTTTAATTAACAGTGTTTTATAGGTCTATTTCTTAACATTTTAGGTGGAGGGTTCTTGTATTGATCGTAAAAAATGATATATTCAGCACAAAAATAAAAAGAAACAAAATGTCTGAAATAAAGAAAAACAAACAAAAAAGAGTGGGAACTCGCCGTTAGACGGTTTCCCACCCTACATTATGGAGTACATGCTGATCTTTTATCGAGACTGTAAAGCAATTTTAAGCTTATTCATGGCTTCTTCCAGCAAGTGCCTTGAACATGCTACATTCATGCGCATAAATCCTTCACCATGTTCACCAAAGTCGGTGCCGCTGCTAAAGACGAGACCGGCTTCATGAAGCAGAAATTGATAGAGTTCTTTATGAGGGATTTGCAGATTACGAAAATCAATCCACAGCAAATAAGTTGATTCAGGCAGTTCCACTTTCAATTCCGGCAGATGCGTATGAATAAATTCGGTTACATATACCATATTTTCATGAATGTAATCCAGTGTCTCTATAAGCCAAGGTTCACCTTCGCGGTATGCTGCTTCCGTTGCTGCAATACCGAAGATGTTCATTGAAGAGAGTGCATTTTTTTCAATGATTTTCTTAAACTTTTCGCGCAGTTCTTCATTAGCGATGACGACATTTGACGTATGTAAACCAGCAATATTGAATGTTTTGCTTGCGGCAGTACAGATGACAGAATGCATTTTAGCTTCTTCAGATATCATAGCGTAAGGCGTATGCAGTCCTTCTTTGAATACGAGATCTGCGTGAATCTCATCGGAGATAACAATTAGGTCATGCTTAGCAGCAATCTCCATTACGTTGTCTAGTTCTTCTTTGGTCCATACACGTCCAATCGGATTATGAGGGCTGCATAATACGAGCATTTTAGCTTTTTCATGTTTTGCAACTTGTTCCAAATGAGCCAGATCCATTTTATAATGAAGCTCATCGTGAAGGAGAGGGTTTAACACCAGTTCTCGTCCATGGTTAGATGCTAACTTGTGAAAAGGTCCGTAAACAGGAGGCTGTATAATAATATGATCTCCAGGCTCAGTAAAGGCTTCTACTGCCATATTAAGGGCGGGGACGATACCTGGTGTATAAACAAGCCACTCGGGGCTTACATTCCAGCCATGGCGTTTTTGCATCCAGTCCGCAATGGACTGCTGAAATGAAGTATTAGGTGCAGCGTAGCCGAGTATTCCATGATCTGCTACATCACGTACTGCCTGCAGGACCGGCTCTGGTGCTGTAAAGTCCATGTCTGCAACCCAGAGGGGAATGGCTTCTTTTACCCCAAAAAGGGACTCCATTCCATCCCATTTCACAGAACGTGTTTCTCTGCGGTCAATCATGCGATGAAGCGGATGATCATGATTTGTCGTATTTTTATTCATTATTTAGTTTCCTCCAACACAATATATAGCATAGCAAGTAATAATGATTATTATCTAATAAAGTAGGTATGAACGCAATGAGACAGGAGTGGAGCATATAAATGGAACAACAAGCGATTGTTTTTACCGGGGGAGGATCAGCCGGACATGTAACCGTGAATTTGGCACTTATTCCTTATTTTCTGCAAAAGGGTGAAAAGGTACATTATATAGGTTCTAGAGATGGTATTGAAAAAGAACTTGTCCAGTCTCTAGAAGAGGTGAGTTATAAAGCAATAGCAACAGGGAAACTACGCCGGTACCTTAGTGTTAAGAATTTGAAAGATCCTTTTAGAGTGCTAAAAGGGGTGGGTGAAGCTTACCAGTACCTTGGAGATGTGAAACCCTCTATTGTATTTTCGAAAGGCGGATTTGTCTCTGTTCCCGTTGTTATGGCTGCATGGATGCGTAAAATCCCCGTTGTTATTCATGAATCGGATCTTACCCCGGGTCTCGCTAACCGAATTGCTCTGGCTTTTGCTACGAAGGTATGTACCACCTTTGAAGAAGCGGTAAAACATCTAAAAGGAAATAAGGCAATCCATGTAGGGGCTGTTGTTAGAGAAGAATTACGGCAAGGCGACAAGGAGCGAGCCAGAAGATGGCTTGGTTTTGAGCAAGAGAAGCCGGTACTGTTATTTATGGGTGGCAGCCTCGGTGCGAAGAAGATGAATGATACTTTGCGGGCTATAGCAACCCAGCTTACACAAAAATATCAGATTGTACATCTCTGCGGGAAAGGCCAAGTGGACTTAGAGATGGATTCGGTACAAGGCTACAAGGCATTTGAATATCTTCAGGATGAACTTCCCGATGTGCTTGCATTAGCGGATATGGTGATTTCAAGAGCAGGTTCGAATGCAATATTTGAATTCTTAACCTTACATAAACCGATGCTGCTGATCCCATTATCTGAGAAAGTAAGCCGTGGAGATCAGCTTTTGAATGCCAAATCCTTTGAAAAGTCTGGTTATGCTCATATCTTATGGGAAGAAGATCTAGCCGAAGATACCTTGCTTGAATCCATTCGTTTACTGGATGAGAATAAAGAAAAAATCAAAGCGCAGATGCTGGATTATGATCGACAAGACCCGATATCAGAAATCATCAAGATTATTGAAAATTCACGTTTGAAATAAGTTTTATTTTGTGGAAAAGCAGGGAATTTCTTGTATCTTGACGAATGAATTCAGAATTGATATCTATTCCAATCTATTTCTGCGAGGGGATGAAGACGAAGTGAATACACTGCAAAAAAATTCCTTGATTGTGTCTTTTCACGAATGGCATGACTGGTTCCACAAGTGGAGTATAGAGAAGAATACGCTTTGGGATACCCCGGTTGCAGTAGGGAAATGGACAGTTCGTGAGCTGGTTAGTCATATGATGCGCTGGGATCGTTATTTTTGGGAAGGTGCGATATCTCTGATCATTTCGGGAGAAGAGAAACAGCTGCAAATTCAGCATCTGGATTTTGATATATTTAATGAGGCGGCGCGTGAACATGCACATACGATCAGTATAGAAGAGTTAGTGCAAGAAACACTCCAATACCGGGAGCAGATTATCCGTGCGCTTCATGAGCTGCCTGCTGAGGATTGGACGAAAGAATATAAGGGACTTGATGGCGGACCTTTTACGGTACAAAGTTATGTTGAAGATTTTATTTGGCACGATCGCCATCATATGAAACAACTTGAAGATATGTCTAAACCTTTATAGCGAGGACGATGCACGATGATTCTGGAAAGTGCCATGCTGTATGTAACGAAAGGGAATGAATCTGCTTTTGAACAAGATTTTGCTAAGGCATCTACGATCATATCAAGCATGACAGGGTATATTCATCATGAATTGTACAAATGTATGGAAACAGATCATCAGTATCTCCTGTTAGTTCAATGGGAAACACTGGAGGATCACACGATTGGATTTCGAGGTTCGAAAGAATATCAGCAGTGGAAAGGGATTCTGCATCACTACTATGATCCTTTTCCAAAAGTAGAGCATTTCGTGCAGGTTAGTTTGTAAATAGTGAACTATAAAAGCATTTTCGCATTTCCGATGCATCAAGGGGGAACAGATATGGAATACACGATCCGGTCAATGGAGAAGGAAGATCTCGTACCTTATGATCTATTACTCCTCGCTGATCCATCGAAAGCTGTGATAGACGAATACCTTCCCCGCGGACAAATAAGCGTTGCCGTATCTCATGGAGCGATTATAGGAATTGTGGTGCTGCTGCATACCAGACCGCAAACGTATGAGATTGTAAATTTGGCAGTGAAAGAGGAGTATCAGGGTAAGGGCATAGGAAGAGCATTACTGCGCTGTGCATTTGATCATGCAAAGGATCAGGGAGCCTTGACTATTGAGATCGGTACTGGCAATTCAAGTCTGGATCAGCTCGGATTGTATCAAAGAGAAGGGTTCCGAATTACGGGAATTGACCGTGATTTTTTTATTAAACACTATCCTGACCCTATTATCGAAAATGGTATACCTTGTGTAGATATGCTGCGTCTATCCAAGGAGGTGTAGCCTATGATTCTTGAGATTTTAGTCATTACTTGTGCAGCTTATACTCCTATTATTTATAGTTTGATCAAAAGAATAAGGCGTCTCGAAGAACAGGTTAAAGAGTTGAAGCAGTGAGAAGATTGAATTATGAGAAATAAGCCATCGTAATCCTCAACAGGATAGATGGCTTTTTGTTTTTCTTATTGCTGTGATTTTTTATTGCTTTGCTATAAATCAGGAATTTCAATCGTCACTTCTTTTCTTGCTGCTGAGGAACGGAGAACTCCGTCAATGATCGCCTGATTATATAAAATTTGCTCACCCGGTATGGGAGCGGGTAACCGTTTTTGAATGGCATTAGCGTAGTCAAATATCTTTGCATGAAATAAATTGAGCTGATGATGTTGAATAGGAAGAGGACTTTCTGTATGATGACCAGCAATGTCGTGATACAGCGTCATACTGCCGATTCGGCCTTCCCAGCCTCCGCTCCAAGGACCGCTTCCTGCAGGAGTAACTTTTAAACCAGCATCCGTCCCAAGAAACATCGAGGGTCCGAGTGTATCCATATGCATAGCCCAGGAGATTTTGTAGCTTAGCAAAATATCGCCTTCTAATCGAACCATCGCCGCACCAAAGTCTTCTACGTTAAACATATTTGCTTCTGGGTGATATTTGGGGTTCGTGCCAAAATAATTGGAGGTATAGGCAGATACCGTAAGCGGCTTTGGATAACCTAGCGCATGGAGAACCATATCTAGAGAATAGCAGCCAATGTCTGCCATGGCTCCTGCGCCGGCAAGATCTTTTCTGATGAATGTACCCCCAGGCATACCGCGCCTACGGCCGCCGCCTGCTTCGACATAATATACCTTTCCAAGCTGTCCATCTTGAATCAGGCTGCGAATGGACTGCATATTTGGATCATATCTGTGTTGAAATCCGACAGTAAGCATCTTTCCCGTGCGTTTAGAGACCTCTACCATTTCAATCGCTTGATCGAGTGTTACTGACATCGGTTTCTCTACCATGACATGCTTTCCTGCATTCAGTGCATCAATAGTAATATTGTAATGGGAGAAGTTCGGTGTACAGATGCTGACACCATCGAGGTCCAGTTCCAGCAGATGTTGATGATCATCAAAGGCTTTTGCCATAGGCAGATTTGTTTGTTCTATGAATAAGGACGCTTTGCCTGAAATAATGTCCGCAACAGCTACAACCTCTACATAGTCAAGTTGTTTATAGGCATTTGCATGAGCTCTTGCAATACCTCCGCTTCCAATGATTCCGATTTTAATTGTACGTTCCAAGCATCATTCCTCCTTTGCCAAATCCATTGATTAATGAAATTACTCTTGCCTTATGGTTACCACAATATGCCGGAATGAAACCAATGATTTTATATATATTCTTGTTAACAAGAATATAATTCTACTCCGCAAATGAAGAGACTCTCCATCGTAAAAGCATTAGCTCAATTTCAACAGTTGGCTAAAAAGTATAAAATCCATTCAAATCGTGAAAAGTAGGGTACTATAGATATAGTAACTACCTTTTTAAAAGAGGAGATTTCCAAGACTTTTGTCTTCTTACTCGTTATTTGGTAGAATATATAATTGGTGTATTGAAACGTAAATAATGATTCATCTAATTAATGCATCAATTACCTTTAAAATTGGAAATGCTCTTCGCTTCAAATCTTTATAGAATAGAATCAGGAACCACAACCATCCTTTGGGATCGGTAGAATAATTAAATGAGGTGACCGCCTTGGGCTAACATGAGCATCAGTTTACATCTACTATATGAAATAAAGAAACTCACCTTTCTATTGTGAGTGCCCGTAATTCATGAATTATGTAGCTATGTAATGAAAGATGAGGATGACCAAAGAGCGATTCATTACTGAAGTTAATTCATATTCTCTTCATATTAACGATTTATAATATGTTTTTAATTAATCAGATTTTTATATGGTATTCCGTCCTGGAACAATCCAAAATAATTGACGGAGGGAACATTTATGGCTAACGAAGATGGCAATATGCAAAGCCCTTGGAAAGCTTATTACGGACCTAATATGGGTTATGTTCAAGAACAATATGATATTTATATAGTAAATCCGGATTTGGTAGATGCTGAATACCGTTTACTCTTTGAGCAATGGGGACCTCCTCCTGTAGAGGAAAAAACAAGTAATAATGAGACAGGGAGTACGGTTGCTTCCGGTGTAGCTGATATCCACCTTTTAAGGAAAGCGGTTACAATAGGTGAATTAGTACAAAATATACGAAGATTCGGTCATTTAAAAGCAGATATTGATCCTCTTGGAATCAGTGAAAATACAGATACAGATCTTCTATCTCCTGGGCATTTCGGTCTCAGCGAGCAGGATTTAAGATCATTGCCTGCCTCTATTGTGTGGGAGAATGCAGATCAGACTACCCAAACAGCTCTAGATGCTGTCACGCGTCTAAATGAATTATATACTGGGCCGATCGCTTTTGAGTTCACGCATATTCAGGACGAAGAAGAACGAAAGTGGCTTAATGAATATATCGAGTCGGGCAAATTACAAGAGGAACTTAAGGAAGAAGAACGAAAAGGACTTTTAAAACGTTTGGTAGAAGTTGAACAGTTTGAACAATTTTTGCACAGGACATTCGTTGGACAAAAATGGTTTTCTATTGAAGGCAATGACATGCTTGTCCCTATGCTTGATACTTTTATTGATACGATGACGGATGCAGGTTCAAGTCATATTCTAATGGGGATGGCTCATAGGGGTAGACTTAATGTGCTTGCTCATATTCTTGGTAAGCCTTATGGCAAAATCTTCTCCAAGTTCCATCAAGCGATCAACAAGGATCTTGTTCCTTCGGAATCATCTTCCGGTGTGAACTATGGCTGGACGGGTGACGTAAAATATCATTTAGGTGCTACACGCACGCTTAAAAAAGCGGATAACATTCAGGCCAAAATCACTCTTGCAAATAATCCGAGTCACCTCGAGTACGTGAACCCTGTCGTTCAAGGTTTCGCTCGTGCTGCGCAAGAAGATCGAAGCGAGTCAGGTTATCCTAAACAGGACGTATCTAAAGCCGCAACGATTCTAATGCATGGTGACGCTGCTTTCCCTGGTGAGGGTATCGTAGCTGAAACTTTGAATTTTAAAGCACTGAAGGGGTACCAGAATGGCGGAACACTTCATGTTATCGTAAATAATCGAGTAGGTTTTACAACGAACAGCGATGACTCACGGTCTACGCTTTATTCTAGCGATTTGGCAAAAGGTTATGAAATTCCGATTGTCCACGTTAATGCGGATCATCCTGAAGCATGTGTTGCTGCGATGAGACTTGCATCAGCGTACCGAAACCGCTATAAGAAAGACTTTTTAATAGATCTGATTGGTTATCGCCGTTATGGTCATAATGAGACCGATGATCCGGAAACGACACAACCTACTGTGTATGCAAAAGTGAAAAAGCATGCGCTAGTTACTGAATTGTACGCTGAGTATCTTAGCCAAAAGGGAATTTCATCCGATCTTCTGGCTGAGTATCGTACAGAAGCGCAGCGTGTTCTGAAACAGGCTTACGAGGAAGTAAAACAAGGAACGGTAAGTCATGAAGAAGTTCATAATAAAGTGGATGCGGGCAGTAAACGTCTGGATCGACCAGAACGAATGACGAATATGCCGACTGGGGTACCGTTAGAAAAACTTCGTGAGATCAATTCAGAATTACTGAAATGGCCGGAAGGATTCAAGGTGTATCCGAAGCTGCAGAGAATTTTACAACGTCGTCAGAATGCTCTGGATGAGGGAGAAAAGGTAGACTGGAGTTTGGCTGAAACATTGGCCTTTGCTTCGATCCTTGCGGATGGTAAACCGATTCGAATGACGGGGCAAGATGCACAGCGTGCAACCTTTGCCCATCGTAACCTGGTTCTACATGATACGGAGACAGGCAAAGAGTACAACATGCTGCATCGTCTGCCGCAAGCTAAAGCGTCATTTGCTCTTCATAATAGTCCTTTATCAGAAGAATCTGTTCTTGGATTTGAGTATGGATATAATGTTTTCTCTCCAGAGACGCTTGTCATCTGGGAAGCGCAATTCGGTGATTTTGCTAACTGTGCTCAAGTTGTCTTTGATCAGTTTATATCTTCTGGCCGTTCGAAATGGTCTCAGAATTCGAGTTTGGTTATGCTTTTACCTCACGCAAGTGAAGGACAGGGACCTGAACATACAAGTGCAAGATTAGAACGTTTCCTGCAGATGAGTGCGGATGATAACTGGATTGTTGCCAATCTCTCAAGCAGTGCGCAATACTTCCACTTACTTCGTCGCCAAGCTGCTTTGACGGAAACCGAAGACGCAAGGCCGCTCGTACTCATGTCACCGAAGAGCCTGATTCGTAACCCTAGAGTAGCATCGCCAGCTAAGCTGCTTAGCGAAGGCAGTTTCCAGGCAGTACTCGAACAACCTAACCTCGGTATACAGTCAGAGGGAGTGGAACGTGTATTGTTATGCAGCGGCAAGATAGCTATTGATCTAGAAGAGGCTATTGATAAAGATAAGGAAAAAGACTGGTCCTGGCTTCATATTATCCGTGTAGAACAGCTGTATCCATTCCCTGAACAGGAGATTAAACGGATACTGGCTAGATTCCGCAATCTGAAAGAACTCGTATGGACTCAGGAAGAACCTAAAAATATGGGAGCCTGGAACTATATGGAACCCAAACTGCGCGGTCTTGCACCAGAAGGTGTTAAAGTGGAGTATGCGGGACGTACCGAGCATTCAAGCCCAGCTACGGGATTCCAGCACGTTCATATTCAAGAACAACAACAAATTATCGCTAAAGTATTGAAACAAAATTCGAAGAAAAACATACCACTGGGGAGGTAGCTTGCTGTGAGCGAAATTAAAGTACCGGCTATGGGGGAATCCATCACGGAAGGGACAATATCCAGATGGGTCGTTAAAGAAGGAGACTCTGTAAATCAAGGGGATGTACTTCTAGAAGTTGAAACCGATAAAGTAAATATCGAGATTAGTGCGGAAGAGAGCGGTGTAATCACCAGCATCTTGCATCAAGAAGGAGATACGGTGCAAATCGGGGAAGCAATTGCACTGCTTGAAGCAGGCGCAGGCGCTAAGGAATCTGCAGCAGCTTCAGCTCCGGCTCCTGCAGCTCCGGCTCCTGCAGCGTCGCCAGAACCAGCTCCTGAACAAAGCAAGCAAAAGGAGGATGCTGCTGAGAGCGGAAGCCCTAAAGCTTCTCCATCTGCACGCAAGCTTGCCCGTGAACGTGGTATCGATCTTGATCAAGTACAGAGCCGCGATCCTATTGGACGTATCTACCAGGAAGATGTGAAAACTCATGGTTCGGTGCAAACGGCTCCTACTGCAGCACCTAGTAAGCCGGCAAGTGCTCCTTCTGCTCCAAAAGAACAAGCAAGCTTCACTAAGCCAGTAGAACGTCAGAGAATGTCTCGCCGCCGCGCAACCATTGCGAAGCGTCTGGTAGAGGCACAACAAACTGCGGCTATGCTAACTACATTTAATGAAGTTGATATGACTGCCATCTTGGACGTTCGTAAACGTCGTAAAGATAAATTCAAAGAAAAACATGATGTAGGTCTTGGCTTTATGTCATTCTTTACGAAAGCAGTTGTAGGGGCGCTTAAACAATTCCCAACAGTTAACGCGGAGATTGACGGCGACGATATTATTCTTAAAAAATACTATGATATCGGTATAGCTGTATCTGCTAAAGAAGGACTTGTTGTTCCGGTTGTCCGCGATGCTGACCGTCTGAGCTTTGCTGAGATTGAACGCAACATTGGAGAACTTGCATCTAAAGCGCGTTCGAATACCTTGTCTCTAAATGAACTGCAAGGCGGAACATTTACCATCACAAATGGCGGAGTATTTGGTTCACTCTTATCTACTCCAATCCTGAATGCTCCGCAAGTGGGAATCTTGGGTATGCATAAGATTCAGGTCCGCCCTGTAGCTATTGATGATGAACGTATGGAGAATCGCCCAATGATGTATATTGCTCTATCTTATGATCATCGTATTATTGACGGCAGTGAAGCAGTTCGCTTCTTGGTAACGGTGAAGGAATTGTTAGAGGACCCAGAATCACTGCTGCTTGAAGGATAAGAAAGCGGAATATTGAATAATAAGAAGAACAGATACGCGCATCTTGAACTGAACCCTATTAAGTAGACAGTTTTAAAAAAAGGATGTGCCGCTATTTAAGCGGCAATGAGATGGCTTCGGTATGCTGCCGGAGTCATTTTTTTTAATGTCCATTGCTTTCTTGTATTGTTATAGTGGTCCATATAATCATCAA